>JBCDJG010000027.1:0-63813 GCA_038748065.1 Pseudomonadota bacterium | reverse complement strand
TCTTTACCAGCTTTTTACCCGTGACTCCTCAGCCGGGCCGCGGTGACCCCGTGAAGGACCCGGGCAACGTGTTGGACGCGTCCGTGTTCGGTGACACAGGGTCCATTGAAACCAGCGCATGGCAGGAAATCGTGAACTACGCCGAGCAGCACAACCAGCCCGGCAAGTTTACGACCCTGATCGGCTGGGAGTGGAGTTCCCTCCCCGTCGGCGCCAACCTGCATCGCATTGTTTTCACGCCGGACGGCGCCGACATTGCCCAGCAGTTTCTTCCTTACGGATCTGACGATAGCCAATACCCGGAAGACCTCTGGACTTTCCTGGAAGCCACCAACGAGCGCACCGGCGCCCGATTTATCGCCATGCCGCATAACTCCAACATTTCGCGCGGCTACATGTACGACGAAAAGACCTTGAAAGGCGAGCCTCTTACGGCGGAATACGCTCGCCGCCGCATGAAGTGGGAGCCCATCTCCGAGATCACCCAATACAAGGGCGATTCCGAGACACATCCGGAACTGTCACCTGAAGATGAGTTCGCGGACTACGAAAGCTACCCCTACTACATCATGCAGGAAGCGTTGCCCTATGAGGTCCGCGCCGCCGATTACATGCGCAGCGCATTAAAGACGGGCCTCACGCTGGAACGAGGTATCGGCGTGAATCCATACCAGTTCGGCATCATCGGCTCCACCGACTCTCACTCAGGGCTGGCGGCCGCTGAAGAAGATAACTTCTGGGGCAAGTTCGCCCGTGATTCCACCCCGGAAACCAAGGTCAATGAAGACAGAATCGGCGGAAGCGATGCCAACGGCTGGAGCATGCAGGCAGGCGGCCTGGCCGCGGTCTGGGCGCGCGAGAACACGCGAGAGGCCATATTCGAGGCCTTTCAGAGCAGGGAAACCTATGCGACGACCGGAACCCGCCTGAAAATTCGCGTCTTCGGTGGCTGGGAGTTTCCGGAAGACCTGGCGAGCCGCGCGGACTATGCTGCTATCGGCTACGCGCAGGGTGTGCCCATGGGGGGTGAATTGCCAGCAGCAAGCGACGCAGGCATCGCGCCGCAGTTCATGATCCACGCAGAGAAGGACCCAGTTCACGCCAATCTTGATCGTCTGCAGGTGGTCAAGGGATGGCTAGGCGCCAGCGGCGAAGCCTATGAACAAGTGTACGATGTTGCCTGGGCCGGCGATCGCACTATCGGCGTTAATGGCCGGCTGCCCGCCATAGGCAACACCGTCGATGTGAGCACAGGCCGCTGGGACAACAGCATTGGCGAGCCCCGCCTGAGTGCACTGTGGACAGACCCTGACTTTGATCCTCAGCAGCCAGCATTTTACTACGTTCGCGTGTTACAGATTCCCACACCGCGCCATTCCCTGCTGGACGCACTGGCACTCGGCACTGAGCCTACCGACGATGGCCCAGCCACGCTGCAGGAGCGGGCTTACAGCAGCCCAATTTGGTACAGCCCCTAAAAGTCTTCGCCGTAGCGATCACTGGCGCTTTGGTCGTAAGGTCTGACTTCTTTTCGATCAAAGGCGCCTCGGCGAACGTCAAGGCGCTCCTGCCTCTGCTCAGCCTGATAGCGAGGCACTCTGGCCGGCGGTGTCCTCGGCATAGTCACGACAGTCTCGCGACCCTCCGTCAAACCCGAATTCTCTCGATCGTCCGCTGCACATTCAACACACGATAGCGTCGACACTGTTGAATCTGGCAGACTGTCCTCGCTGCCTGTGACAGACGCTGCTAGCATGACCAACGTCAGTAAAAGTGTCGGACGCAATAACCTGGGCGGGTATCTCTTCATGGCAACCATTATTACCGTAGCTCTTTTATCTGGAAAGTATTATCAGACTGGGTGCACGCGGCCCGTGTTGAGCCAACTCTAGTAGCAAGCGAAAATAATATGCAACAGCAATCCCGAGCTTATGCCTATGGTCTCGGTGCCGTACTGTGCTGGTCCACCGTGGCCACCGCCTTCAAGCTGAGCTTGCAGTACCTCAGCCCGGCTCAGTTACTGCTACTGGCGTCCTTCGCATCCTGGCTGCTGCTCGGCGCTCACCTAATTATTAGCGGCAAGCTCAGTACATTGAGCCGTTGCCGCCATGAGGATTACCGGCGCGCCTTTCTACGCGGCATCCTCAATCCCTTCCTCTACTACCTCGTCCTCTTTCGCGCTTACGATCTCTTACCGGCGCAGGAGGCTCAGGCCATCAACTACACCTGGGCGTTGACCACCGCCTTCCTGGCAGTCCCCATCCTCGGCCAACGCCTGAGTGCCGGCGAGATACTGGCAGCCCTGGTCAGTTATGCCGGCGTTGTGGTGATCGCCACTCGAGGCGCGCCATTTGCTTTGGAGTTTGCCAACCCTCTGGGGGTCGGTCTTGCACTGGCCAGCACCCTGCTTTGGGCTCTTTATTGGGTTTATTCTGCACGCGATACTGAGGACCCTGGCGTTTCCCTGTTTCTCAACTTCACCATGGCACTGCCGCTCCTTCTGCTCTATTGCCTCTGGCAGGGCGAGTTGCAAGCGATACCCTGGCAAGGCGCAGTCGGCGCCGTGTATGTAGGTGTTTTTGAAATGGGCCTGAGCTTCCTGCTATGGTTGAAGGCCATGCGCCTCACAGACAGCACAATCCGTATTTCCAGCCTTATTTTCCTGGCACCGCCGCTGTCGCTGGTGCTGATTTACTTTGTCCTGGGCGAGCAGATTCTCCCTTCGACGCTGGTAGGGCTGGGGCTTATTCTCGGGGGCCTGGCTCTCCAACAACGGTCGACTCGTTGAAGACCGCAGAGGCTACACCCTTACCGGCACCGACCGCCATCATCTTCGACTGGCACGGCACCCTGGTAAACACACTCGACGCCATGTACCAGGCCATCGAGGAAATGCTGCCGCAGCTTGAAGAACTCGGCCTGATCGACCAACTGGTCCCAGAGGACCAGGCCGCCAGTGTCGATGACGAAAAGCTCATCCGCTACATCCGCATTTTTCGCAAGCTGCACCCCCGTGTGCTGGCGGAGCGGCGTGTCTCGCGTACGGAAATTTTCGACGCGTTATTCGGCGAGAACCCGTCTGCTCGCCGGGTTGCGCATACGGCCTACAACGCCAGCTATCGCAACTTCTATGGCGAGGTCACTGCCTACCAAGAGGGCATCGCAGACTATTTGCGCCTGCTGCGCCAGGCGGACATCCGGGTGGGCATCGCCACCAATCGGAGCCGCGAGTTTTTCGATAACGAGCTGGCGCAGCTCGACGATGGCGCATGGTCACCGCTCGTCGATGCCTCGCGCTGCGGCGATGAAGCGGCACATTACAAGCCGGCGCCCGACATACTCTGGGAGTGCTGCAACGCCTTGGGCTGTGAACCTGGCCCTTCTGTCTGGTACGTAGGGGACAGCATTACCGACATGATCACCGCGCGGCGCGCAGGACTGACACCGGTTTTCTACAACGCAAGCCTTGTAAGAGAAGAGGAACTGGCGGCTTTGTTCGATGCCAATGACAGCCGTGGGGGTCGGCCGCTGGCCACTATCGATGACTTTGAGAAATTGCTGGATTTAGTGGCCGAGGCGCTACCCGAGGCCGCAATAACCAAGCACCGGCCAGTGCGGCGGCCAGCGCGACAGCTTCCACCGCCCCGCGAAGAGCCGACATGGCATCCTGCAGCCGCCAGCCTCACCGCGCCAGAGATCATACTGTTCGACTGGCACGCGACTCTCGTGGATACGCTGGATGCGATGTACCACGCAGTCGACGACCTGCTCCCGGAACTGGACGAACTCGGATTGATAGAGGGCCTGGTCGCGCCGGCGAAATCCAAGTCGCCCGAGGACCAACGTCTCGTGGATTATGTGCGCAGCTACCGCAGGCTCCATCCCAAGGTAAAGGCTGACCGAAAGATTTCGCGTACCGATATTTTTGAAGTGCTCTTCGGTGATGACAGTGAAGCCAAACGCAAGGCACACCTGGCTTTCAATCGCCACTATCGCAAGTACTTCGGTAAAGCCCTGCCCTTCGAAGCCAAGGTGCGAGATATGCTTTCCGGCCTGGTGGGCCTTGGTATACCGCTCGGCATCATCACCAACCGTGATCGGGAATTCTTCACCCATGAATTGGCTCACGTGGATGGCCAGGACTGGTCCTCCCTGTTCCATACCACCGTCTGCGGTGATGACACGGCTCGGCGTAAGCCCCATCCTGACCAGATCGAGCGCGCCACCGAGGAACTCGGCGCACGCCCTGGCCCGGCCGTGTGGTACGTTGGCGATTCGACCACCGATACAACCGCCGCCAAGACTGCGGGCGTCACCAGCGTATTTTTCAATGGCGCTCAGTGGGATCTGCCCTGGCTCAACAAGATATTTCCTGGCACGGTCGATTACCCCTATCAACCTGATGTGGTGGTTAATGACTTCGCCGAGTTCTGGGCACTCGTGCTAGCCTGTCGTGGCTTGAAGCAGGACGACACCCTAAGCGGTAAATGAGTATGAATGAGCACTACGATCAGATTAGGGGTCGCTATCTCAAGCGTCGCGCGTTTCTCCGCTATACCGCAGGAGCCGCAGCGGCTGTGGCAATTGCACCGGGGCAAGCCATCGCCTCCTCCTATCCCAGGCCAAGCTTCAAACCTTTGGCCAACGGCCGCTCAGCCAGCCATGTTTTGGCCGATGGCTATCAGGCGCAGATCCTGCTGGCCTGGGGCGATGGATTGGACGGAAGCCGCACAACCGCACTCCCGCCTGGCGCCGAAGCGCAGAAAAACCTCTTCGGCTACAACAATGACTTTTTGGCCTATACCCCCCTGTCTGGCAGCGAGCGCGGCCTGCTAGGTATTAACCACGAGTACTCCCTGCCGCACCTGATGTTCCCGGGATACTCCGGGGATCAGGCATCCCTCAACGGCTTGAGCGATGACGAGGTCGCCTGCGAGATGGCTTCACTGGGCCATAGCATTGTCGAGGTGCAGCGGGAAAAGGATGGCTGGCGTGTGGTCCGCAACAGCCCCTACGCGCGCCGGATTCATGCCGGCACATCGATCCATATCGATGGCCCGGCTGCGGGTCATTCATTGATGCAGACCAGGGAGGACCCTTCAGGTCTTCAAGCTCTCGGCACCATTGGCTGCTGCTCCGGCGGTAAAACACCCTGGGGCACAGTGCTCATCGCTGAAGAGAACGTCGGTGATTTCTTTCGAGGCGCCTGGCTTGAAGATGTCATCCCCAATGATCTCGCGGTGAAAGACCCGGACTGGGTCTACCTCCGCTGGGGCCAGGTCGACAAGCGCTTCGACCTCGCACAAGAGCCCAACGAACTGAACCGCTTCGGCTGGATCGTTGAGTACAACCCGCGCAAGCCTGATCAGGCACCGGTCAAACGCACGGCGCTGGGGCGCTTCGAACATGAGAGCGCTACCGTCGTCGCAGTACCCGGCCACCCCGTTGTGGTCTACAGCGGGGATGACGCCGAGAGCCAATATCTCTATCGCTTTGTCTCCCAGGGCATCTACGAAGGGCCACAAAAGCCGGCAGCAGGACTCTTGTCCAAAGGCACCCTTTACTGCGCAAAATTCAACGATGATGGCACCGGCCGCTGGTTGGCGCTGCGACACGGCGACGGTCCACTAAGCGCTGCCAACGATTTTCCTGATCAGGCCACAGTGCTGATCCATGCAAGGCGCGCTGCCACTCTTCTGGGTGCGACTCCCATGGACCGACCCGAGGGTATAGCGATTAGCCCCGCAGGTAGCGTCTACGTGGCACTGACCAAGAACAGGAGCAAGACAGCAGCCAATGCCGCCAACCCCCGCCCTCGTAATACCGCGGGCCACATCCTGGAAATACTGCCGCCAGAGCAGAATGGCGCAAGCGCCCATTGGGACGCGCAGTTCGGCTGGGACATTCTGCTACAGGGTGGCCCTCAAGATCTGGCCGGTGAAAACGAAGGCGACTATGGGCCAGCTATGGCCGCAGAGAGTTGGCTGAGCAACCCAGACAACCTGTCCTTCGATCCGCAGGGCCGCCTATGGATCGCTAGCGATGGCATGGATAGCTTTGGTTTTTCTGATGGCCTGTGGTGCACGCCCACCGACGGTCCAGGCCGCGCCGCGCCGGCGCTCTTTTTTCGCTGTCCTCGCGGCGCTGAACTGTGCAGCCCCGAATTTACACCCGATGGCGAGACGATGTTCGCGTCAATCCAGCACCCTGCCCAGGAACGCGGCAGCACCTTCGCCAAGCCAAGCACGCGATGGCCAGATTTTGATGTGGCCCTGCCGCCGCGCCCGGCCATACTCGCTATTACCCGGGCAGGTGGCGGCGCAGTCGGGGGTTAACCTGCCAGCACTTGCGCCCGGGCCTTGCCACTTGACGTTGCCCCCTTAGCAGCGGTGATATCAACCGGCGCCAGGCCGTTATAGACCAACAGGCAAGCGGAGATAGAGGCCTGCAATGCGATCGTCTGGACGACAAAGCCGTAGGCTTTACCGGTGTGCAGGAAGCGAATAAACCAGCACGCCTGATCTCCCTCTGAGTAATCACTTATGCGCATAAACTCGACGACGCCACCCGTGTGGCTACCCAGGCTCAGGTCATAGCCATACTGCCATCCTTGCACCGTGATAGTCGTCTTAAAGATAGGTACAATCGAGGACAAGAGCGTTTAGACCTTACCATGGGCGATTATCACACGTGACTCACGTCCGACACTATAAGCGCAGCACGTTTGATCAGAGGTGACGCGTTCTAGGCCGGGCATCCAAAGGTCTCTATCGGTTTCTGGTGGTACCCCCATCGGTAATCATCGACGCCAAGTGGGCTGGCGGAGAGTTGCCGTCCTAGCTTTCGATACTACCTATTATTACCAAAAGGACGACCCGTCATATGAAGTACACGAAAGCGCTCTGGAGGAGGTCACACCTTATACTTAGGCACGCCTTGGCCTTGCTGACGCTAGCGGTGCTACCTTCAGGGCTGTATGCCCAGATAAGTGATTTTAGCCAGGATACGCTGGGCGACATCATTGTTGATGAGCCTTTTTTCCTGGCTTACGTTATTCGAGTCGGCGCGAGTGGTGCGACCAATGTGGCCTTTACTGACACTCTGCCGGTCGGTGTTACCGTCGATTCCGGATTTGTGGACAGCACCTCCTGTGGAGGCAGCGTGACCGCTGTTCCCGGCAGCAGCAACGTGGCCTTTACCGCGGCGAGCATACCAGATACCGGAGGAGGCGGTTGCAGTGTGCGTGTAGCTGTCGTTGCGAGCTCCGTGGGGCCGTTTAACATCATGCCCAGCGACTTGACCGCAGACATGAGTGGGCCGATCGCGCCTGCAGGGCTTGTTATTGCGCCAGAGCCGGTCGCCGCCTGGATTGTTGCTTCAGGCACCTTTAATCAGTCGGCGAACTGGTCGGCGGGCGCTGTCCCTGACGCTACCGATCTGGTGCGCATTCGAAATGGCGGTGCCGCCACCGGAGATGCGCCTGCTTCGATCACGCTGGGTAACCTGGTGGTCGGTGACCAGCTGGGTACGGGCAGCCTTGCCCTGAGCGGAGTCAATCTGAACGTTGTCGGTGCGGCTCCTTTCGAAGGCGAAATACAAATAGGTACCACCAGCGGACTTGCCGCCGGAGGCCCTCTCAACGATGCCGATGGCGAGATGACCGTGACCGATTCTGACAGCCTTATGACCGCGAACGATTTTGGCATAGGCGGTCTGGGTTCCAGTTTCGGGGTGCCGGCCAACGCTTCCGGCACAGCCGCCATGACCATAGAGCGGGTTGCTACGGTGAGCGTGGGTGGTGCACTCTCTGTCGGTAATGCCCGAGCAGACGCAGAAGATTTCACCCTGGAGAATAACTCCGCCAGTACAGATGCCAGCTTGACGATCCGAGACGTGAACACGCTGCAAACCGGAGGTGACTTCGATATCGCTGACGGTGAAGCGAATGCAGGTCCTGGCGCGAGCGCAAGGGCCACGACCGATTCCAGGGCCACGGTCCTGATTGAGCGGATCAGCACACTGACGGTCGGTTCCGATATCGATGTGGGATCCGTGTCGGGTAATGAGTTCGAGAGCGAAGAGGTGTTTGCAGACGCCATTTTTCGCGATATTGACAGTCTCACAGTCAGCGCTGATGTGGACTTTCTCGGCCGCGGGGCCGTTGGGACGGGCGCAGCAGCCGGCAGTGTGCTGGTAGACGCAACACTGACCATTGAGCGCTCAACGGTCGCGGTGCCGAATGGACGCCTGCAGTTGCACGCCGTGGATATTGGCGGAGAGGGAGTCTTTAATGCCACGGGAGCGCTGAATCTGGTTGATACGGAGTTCACACTGAATGGCGCGCAAGGCAGTGCCATTGGCACCCTTGCGTTCCCTTCTGACGACCCGACCGGCGCCAATGGTGTTGGCGCACCTGGTAACAGCCTGAGTGCTGCGCTCAATTTGACTCGCAGTCTTTACTCCACATCTCAGCAGATCGAACTGGGCACAAAGCCTGCTGGCCTCCCGACAGCGCTGGACGCAGTGATCGACCTGGATGCCGGCAGCCACCTGCAAACCGGCGGTTTGTTGACAGCGGGCGCCGATGGGCGATTGGAACTGCACATTGATGGCCTGATCCGCGCAACCGCACTCAACGCCGGTGATGAGGGCACTTACGCATCCATCAACGCCTTCAATACCGGCATTGCAGGCGATATCGATATCGTATTCGATATTGTGCCGCCGGCGGGTCACCACACCTTCGACCTGATCGTGACAGACGTTTCGTTTGGGCTGGATAGCTTCACAGGAAATCTGTCGCTGGAGCGCCTGGACGAAGGTTTCAGCGTTGAGACTTTTGGTGTGGTAGAAGCGGGCGACGTGGATGTGTTGCGCCTGATTATTGATGGTGACCCGATCAATCCACCGGGTCCGATTGATCCGCCAGGCTCAGGCGATGCGAACACGAATCTTGCCGCCGAGATTCCGGTATTTGCACCATGGGCACTAGCGCTAGTGATTTTGTCGGTGATAGCAGTTTCGCTACGCTTTCAGTCGCTCGCCGGGCGCATGAGGGAAATGTAGCTGAGCATAAAATGAACCATCAATGGATGACGTAGTCTTCTGCAGCCAGCCGTTGCCTGATGGTTTGTGCGGCCTTGATCATGTCGGTCAATTGAGCCTGTAGCGATTGCCGCTCGATGCAGGAAAGTGGAACCACGAACTGGCCGATGGCCCGGTCGCCGGACGCATCCAGGCCTATGCTCATCAGGTTGGCTGTCCAGGCCAGGTAGTTAAGCTCGAGCAGGTAGTTCAGGGCGGGCGCCGATTCCATCGGGAGCGTGCCGAGATCAACAAAAATCGTGAGGCCCTCAAGCGGCACGTCACTGTAGCTCAGGGTAAGCACCACCTCGTGGCGACGCAGGCTAACGCGGCCCTGGCTGTCCAGGTCTAGATCAACCAGCCCATAGGCCCTGGCGAGATCGTCCAATACGTTGGTAACTTGCTCAGGAAAGTCCATGGCTGCCTCGCGTTCTTTTCACCTTATACCCCCTCATGCGCGTATAAGGCCGATGGCGAGGCCATCGGTGCCGGGCCGGCTCTCACCCACAAGCGCTTCTGTCTCCAACTCGTCGTTCAATTCGCCAACAAACTCAACCAGCATCGCCAACTCATGATCAATGCGGTCCAGGTCGTCGTCCACCAAGTGGATCAGGCGCAGCAGAACGACCTGGCACTGGCCTGGAATGGCGGCAAAACTGCCGCCCGCCGTCCTGGACCAGTCGAGGTTGGCCTGCAGCAGGCGCTTTCGCAGCAGCGGGTCTGACACGGCCAGATCCGTCATCTCCAGCATGATCACAAGGCCTGCAAACTGGGGCAAATGCGCCAGTGCCACATTGATACGGCCGTCGATGCACAGGCCAGCGGTTCCGGCTTCGTCCAGTTGGAGACTGTCGATACCCAGGCGCTCGCCGTAGCGGGTGAGCAGGTGTGAAATCTCCTGCCTGGGCAGTAGCGCGCCATTCTCGTAGCGCGCCAGTACTGACTCCAGATCCATCGATTCATTTGAGCCTGTCATATCTTTCATTCCCCCTGCCCATTACACCCAGGTGGAATTCTTTGGGCCGACGCCGTCAAAGTGGTTAACGCCGTCGTAGGACAGCATGATCGGGGGCTGGCCGCCATAGGCCTCGGCGCCATAAAACCGGGTATCCACCTGGCTTGTGGCACGGTTGAAGCTGAACACCACCACCGGCCGCTGGAACTCCTCGGCGGCGAGCGCCGCGTGAAACTCCGAGGCCCAGCTTTCCCTGCCGCCGATGGCGGCGGGCTTGGCGATCACGCCGTTGGAGACATCTTCCTGCAACAGCAGCTGGGGTATAGGAGCCCCGGCCACCCGGTAAACATCAATATCCTGCACCCGTGCAGCTCCCTGGTTGCCCGTCACAATCGCGTCAGCACGACCGTGGAGGGCATTGCGGATTTCCTGCATCGGTTTGCCTGTCTGGCTCTCCAGCGCATGATAGAAGCAGTCGCCATCGTTAAGCGCAGGCTTGATTTCCATCTCACCGACGACGCCCAAGTTTGAGCCGTCTATCTGGGTAAAGAACTGCCGCATGGTGAGCCGGGCCAGGGCCTTGGCTTCTTCTCGATCGAACTGACCCATGGTCTGGCGCAGGCTCTCTACGATGCTGGCGTCCTGCCCGCGCTCGAAGTTGCCGTCGTTGGCCGCAGCGTTGAGCTGCTTCACCAGCGTCGCATCCACCAGCCCGTTCAGTATCCACTGCATCGCCTCGCGCTCGGTCGCACCGGCGCGGGTCAGTGCATCAAAGGCCTGGGCCGTTTCCATGTCGGTAAGGCTGGCCGGGGCAAGTGCTTCCGCGTCGACTTCCTCAGGCTCGAAATCATCGTCATCCAGGCCCCCCGCGATCGGGTCGCCATCCAGGCCCAGGCGCCGGGCCAGGTCCTCATGCGCTGCCTCGCTACCCGCCTTGGCGGCAATCAGCTTGGGAAGATCACAGTTCATCTGGTTGCAGGCCTCGGTCAGGGTGTCCGGGTCCAGCCCGGCCTTCTCCGTCAGCGCCTTCTGCACGCCCTCGTTATTGTTGCCGAGGCGGCTGAAGTCGAGCTGCCAGGTAAAGGTGCGGGGCACTGCATCAACCGCCTCGTTGGCAGCCGCGGCAAGCGATTCAATCTCAGCCTCTACCAGCTCGGGCTCCTTGCCCGCCGCTGCGCCAAGCTGGCGAATCGACTGCGCAATGCCCGTTTCATAGAAGTCCTTGGCGGCATCACGGGTGATATTTTCCGGACCGCCACCGCGCTCATCGAGCGCCTGCAGGTGACCAATCATCATCAGCGCGCGCAGCGCTCCCTTCTCGCCCATCAGCTTGTCATAAGCCGCGGCGGCCTCTTCGGGACGGTCGGCAAAACGCTCCTTCAGTGACAGCTGCAGCCTTGCAGCAAAGCGCTCATCAAAACTCATGCCTGAACCTTCGGCGTAGTGAGATCCGCCGTCGCCCGCGAAAATCTGCCCCCCGGATTGCCGGACTGATTCGTGCCGGTAGCTCGCCTGGATGGCCCGGCGCAGCATGCCGGCGGTTTGCGCCACAGTCGCACGCTTGTCGAGCGCCCGGTTCCAGAAGTCGTCTACCGCCTTGTCTGCCTGGTAGTCGAGGTCGCGCTCCTTGGCATAGACACTGGATTTCTGTTCCGCGCTTTCACCCCTTGAAATGTTGGAGCCCTGGGCCATGTACAGGTGATGCGACATGAGGGCGGCCAGGTCGTGTATCTGCCGGTTTTTCCAGCGTGATTCCGGTGCAACGAAGATGTGGTTGGCGACGCTGCGACGGTAACGATCAGCGAACAACGCATGGTCTTCCGGCCTGATCTTGATGCTCCTCTGCTTGTCGCCCTGGCCAACTACCGCACTGCCCTGCTTGAGTGACACCAGGACACGTTCGGATTCCACGGCAAGGCCTGCCAGCGCGGCGGCGCGCGTGTTCCGCACAGCGAAGTGAGAGTCCACGTCGCGGCACAGGGCCGTGGTGTAGAGATTAATCGCCACATCCTCATGCTCGCCGGGCAGGTTGGCCTGGGTGATACTCATCAGCGAGTCGATAAAAGCATCGCTGGAAGTCTCGTAGCCCGAGCGACCGCCCTTGGCGGTCAGCACGCGCCCCATGTACTTCATGTACTCATCGGACAAGCGCTGGGCGTCCAGGGTGTGGAGATCGGCAGACTTGGGATCGCTGCTCGCCTGGGCAGCGCGTTCGTTGTGCGCCTGAACCTCTGTATGGATGCGCGCGAGGCCATTGAGCGTTTGCGACAGCAAGGCCGGGTTCTGCAGCACTGCACGCTGATAGTCGCGGAATCGATCTCCCCCGCGACGGGCGGGCCCGGTCGTGCTGCGAAGAGCAGCGGCAAACTGTGTGCCGGCCGTGTCCATCACGGCTCTTTTCTGGTCGGCCGTCAGGTCCTGGCGTGCGGCGATGTCGATCAACTCCCTGCGCAGCCTCGCCACAAAATCTGGTGACACCAGCGAGTTATGCCTCGCCGCGGTCACCACCTTCGCCATGCCCTGCGTCATGCCTTCGAGGACACCGGGATTGTCTTCGGGGTCAAAGTTGAGCTGCTGCTGCGTGGCGACCGACATCGGGCTGATCAGCATATTCGAAATTGCCTTGAGGTCGCCCAGCCAGTGATCGTCAAGCGGCAACGCGCCATCGGGGCCGCCGTGCGCCGCCAGCCGCATGCTTAGCATCGCCTCGAGGTGCTGTTGGAAAACCTCGCCGACGCCTGCGGCCTCCATCCGGGCAGCCACCAGGACAGCCTCCTCCGCGAATCGCTTGGTGAGCGGCAGTTCCAGTTTGACCCGGGCATCCAGCAGGTTCCTGAGATTAGAGCGGATACGGGCTTTTTGCTGGGGGGTGAAGCGTTCGGCTTCGCTCTTCGGGAGCTCGATGCCCATATCTTCATCAGCCAGCAGGCCGCCAGCCGAGAGCGCATTATGGATCGCCTGCTCATCACCATCCAGACGATTCATCAGGCCATCGAAGGCCTCGCCGTCTGGATCATAGCGATGCAACAGGGTGTCATGGGTAATCTGCTTGGCCTGTTGTTTACCCCTGCCGTGGCCAATGGCCACGCCGGTTCCCGTGGCGGAGCAAAACACAAAGAGCCCCCCCAGCACGCCGCCGACAATGGCGCCCACCGGGCCTCCCACCATGGCACCCAGTACGGCACCACCGAAAATGCCTGCGGCAGTACCCCCGACAGCACCCAGGCCCGCCGCGGGCGCTGCCCACTTGAGCGTGGTATTGGTGACTTTCTGCTTCTTTAGGGTTGCCAGGCCCGCCTCTTTCTCGCCCGCAGTGAGCTGGCTGACCACGCGGCGCCCTGAGTAGCGGGCCGGCGGTACAACCGCCTTGGCCGGGTTAGCTACTGGCAGGTGCTGGTCGAGCTTGACCGTACCCGCTCGGCCCTGGCCCGAAGGTCCATGGTCCACAGGGACAACGGGGACCGACGGTGCGTCGGGGTGATGATTGGATACTACAGTGGTTTCACCTGTCATGGCGTGTAACTGGCCTCCTGACGCTCTTGCGACGTCGCGGTGCAATGCGACTGGAGGCCGGACTAGGCGGGCCCCCTCAACGGACGATAAACCGTCCCAATGCCCTCAAAGGCGCGAATATGTGGCCAAGAACCTCATCGGAAAACAGGCAAAGATGGGGCGTAAACAATAAGACAAATAAAAGCGCTATGGTCAGCAGCTACCCTCATGGATGCGAGCCACCACATTCACTGATCGCTCTCTGTGCAGTACTTGCAACACCATTCCTCGTTGTCTTTAATCTGGGGGGCTGCAGGATCTATAGCCTGTGGCGCCTTTGCGGGAATTTTTGTGGCACACTTCAGTGACAGGCCCCCTTGCCGCGCGAGCCCCGGTAATGAGAATTCTCGCCATTCGCCAAATTGGCGGTCCCTCGTTGTTTCACGAACAATCCTGTGTCTGCGCATCGACCGGGCTAACGACCGAGGATCGCTCCCTGTTGGCGCAATACGAGGATGATCTGTCCGCGGCCGCTACTGAACTCCTGGCTGGCCTGGGCAGCGAACCGACAGATCTCGAGCCCGAGCCGGCTGGGCTGCCCGGACTGATCCGGGTTGCTGCTGCGCTTTGCGTCGCGCTGCTGCGCCGGTCAGGTGCGCGCTTTGCTCCGGCTAGAGTCACTCGTGACACTACCGGGTCGGTCTTCCACATCGCGCTACCAGAATTCAATCACCGTGCTGAATTCGCGGCGCTCGAGGTTTCTCTTTCGGCGACAGTAGCACTTCTGCCAGAGGCCATTCGCCAGCCCTTCCTGATGGGCTCCTCAGTCCATGACCCCAAGGGGCTATGTGATCATTTCGTATCCACGGCGCACCACCGACCACGTAACGGCGCCATCGCCGATATTACGGACGAACTGAGGCGGCGCAACGCCCAGTGGACCTATCTCGATCGCTACACCGGGCAGGAGCAGCAGATACAGGTCGGCTTCGGGCGGTATCAAAGGCTGTTTAACGGCACGGTTGGGTTCAACTCGGCCTACGGAGGTATAAAGCTTTCGCTCAGCAAGCTGCACAGTAGCCAGTTTCTCGCAGACCTGGGTTTCCCGGTAACCCGTCAGTTGCGGGTCAGCTCGGCCCAGGAGGCCGTGGCTGCGGGTGAGCGCATCGGCTACCCGGTGGTTATAAAGATGGATAGCGGCGGCGGAGGTTCCGGCGTCATCTGCGATTTGAGGAACGCCCAGGACCTCGCCCTGGCCTACGAGGAGCTTGCCGCTGCTGCACAAAGCGGCCAGCCGCCACCGATGATGTTTGTGGAAAATTACGTCGAAGGAGAGGATTTCAGGATTACGCTGGTTGGCGGCAAAGTTCTGCATGTACTGCACCGGGAGCCCGCGGCCGTGGTCGGCGACGGTCAGCACACCATTGCGCAGCTTGTTGAGATCGAGAACAGAAACCCCGACCGCGGCGAGAAAGGCAGCGGCCCGCTCTTCCTCAACCTGACGCTGGGAGCGAAAGAGCTGCAAACCCTGGGTCGGCAGAACCTGTCGCCCGATTCGGTGCCCGCCAGCGGCCAGAGAGTGAAACTGCGCACCAACGCGAACTGGTCAACGGGAGGGCTCGCCCACTACGTTGATGATGAACTGCATCCCGACAACCGTGAGTTCGCGGAGCGAATCGCCAGGGCGATTGACATTGACCTGCTCGGTCTCGACGTCATCACTCGGGACATAGGGCAGTCCTTTACCGATCAGGCGTTAACGGTGATTGAGGTTAACTGTGCGCCGGGTTTCCTGAAGGTACCCAGCGGTAGCGGGCAGTTCCGCAACGAGGCCATGGCGGCGATAGACCTTCTGCTGCCCAATCTCGAGAAAGATCGTATGCCTCTGGTTGTAGCAGTAAGCGCAAAGCAGACGCCCGAGCTACTCGCCAGGGCAGAGTATTGCTTGCAGGAACTAGGCTATGCCCCTGCGGTAGCAGGCCCGCGGGGCCTGAGAGTCGCAGGGGAGCTATGGTCGACTGCGTCACAGGCAAGGGCCGTAGACCCGGCACTGATGGTGGTGCGAAATCCGGAGGTCGATATCGGTGTGATTGAGCGAGGCCCAGAAACCATCGTTACCCATGGCCTGGGCGCAGGCGGCTGCGATATCGGCGTTTTGCTGGAGCAGCCGCCGGCTAATCTGACATCCCCGGTCTGGCCCTCGGGTATCAGTGGCGCAGAGATTGTTTGTCTCCTGCTGCGCGCCTGCACAGGGCGCTGCGTTGTCAACATCGATGCCATCGATCTGGGCCAGTTCGACCTTGAGCTAGACGCTGAGCGTTTGTGCCTCATAAGCCAAGGCGCCTGGTCAGCGAGCCTTCACGACTACTGCGAGCACGGCGCCATTGCGCTTGCACCGGCGCAGGCAGGGGGCCTGCTGCTGAGGACGCCAGCCTTGCCGGACACGGTGCCGGTAGCTGAACAGGCGCTTGGGCGAGGTCTCAGTCTAGTAGAGCTCGCCCTTATGGGAATCCTGCTAAGCCTGGGGCACAGTGCCGAGAGTGCCATAGAAGTTCTTCTTGGCTGCCGCTGAATAACCAGCCTTCAGGTTTTTCAGGGGCTGAGCGACTGCCACTCACCTTCAAGGCACTTCTGGATCAATCCCGCTTGACCATCAATGACGTGCTAAGACACCATGCGGTGAATGCTTTCCCGGTGCTTGTCGATGAAGTAGTGCTTCAGGGCCCCCAGCACGTGGGCCAGGAATATGGCATAGAACAGGAAGGGCAAAGCAAGCTTATGAAACAGCCCCCAGGGCTTGATGGCCTCCAGGTCTTCACCCCACCACAGCGGCAAGTCCCAAATAAAGAAGTGTGACAGCTTGCCGCCATAGGTAGACATCACGAAACCTGTAATGGGCAGCATCAGCATAAGAACGTAGAGCAGACCATGTACCACGTGCGCAAGGAAGCGCTCCCAGGGCTTCAGGTCGCTATCGAGGCCGGGCCTGCGCGAGCCAAAGAGGTGCCATAACACACGTACCGCCAACAGGATGAGTGCCACGATACCGACCGTCTTGTGCACCACGTAGTAGCCCTGACGCCAGGCGAGATCTTCCGGAATCATGGAGGTAAAGATACCCATGGGAACCAGCGCAATGATCAGGATGGCCGTGGTCCAATGCAGGCAGCGTGAAAGTCGGCCAAACTTATCGGTGCTATTCGTCAGTGGCAAATCGAGCTCATTAGTCGACCGCAACTGCCAACGACTGACCCCTATGAGGAATACGCAGGCCAACGCAAACAGCCCTGCCTGAACATAGAGTACCGTCGGCTTTATGCCGTCCGTTGGAAACAGCGCCGGCCTCGGATTTTCCATGATGCCCGTGCTGAAGGTGAAGAAAAGCCAGAGCACGGTCAGCCCGCAGGCGATCGCCGCCAGCGCCGTGGAATAGGCCCTCACTCTGGCCGAACGATGGCTCAAGCCAATCGCAATCACTAAAGCGGCTAGCGTAATCGCCAGGGCGATCCAGCTATCCATGTGATAAGCAAGTCGATGATCGTTCATAGCTAAATGCTCTATCCGGGAAACTCGATACCGTGTTCGGCGATGGCGGCCTCGTCTTTTTCAACGGCGCGTGCAAAGCTTTCAATACCGAACAGCCGCTCGCGATGGCCGAGCACAGCAGGGTACTTATCCAGCGGGAAGCCGCCGCTTTGCGCGACCATGCAACACCAGGCGAAGTAGACATCCACAATCGACCAGCGATCGCCAAACCACCAGTCCTGGCTTGCAAGTCGCGGCGCTATGCGTTCAAGCACGGCGGTCAGCATCTCAACACCCTTTTCACGGACACCGCTGGGGTCACCGTCGGTGAAACGAATCGGCATGCGCACCTGGCGAATAATTGGGTGCAAAGTGCCGCCACACCACACCAGCTCAGAGACCTTCTGCGCCGCCTGCACGGCGTTTGCGCTTTCAGGCAATAGCTGTCCTTCCGGGTAGGTCTGATGCAGGTAAAGCAGGATGGATGCATTCTCAGTCAAAACCTCGCCATCCACAGACAGCGCCGGCACCTTGCCGCCGGGATGAATCGCCAGGTATTCGGGGGTTTTCTGTTGCTGCGTGAAGATGTTGATGACCTGCCGCTCGTAGGGCAGGCCGATTGCTTCAAGTGCTGTCATGGTGACGCGGGAGCAGGCTCTGGGCATGCAATACAGGGTCATGTCTGGCAAAGCGGGGGCCTCCGTATATGGACCGGTTTGATATTCACTCTTTCTGACGACTCAGCAGAAACTCCACCATCAGCTGGGCCTGGCGGTCGATGATGCCTTCGTCACTCACGTCTACACCAAACATGTGCTTCGCTTCTGGCGCCATCGAGAAGATAAAGGAACCGGCACTCACAAACATGTAGTACCAGTGAATGAACTCTTCTTCTTCAATCTCGACATCTTCCAGCACGATCTCCCGCAAATGCTCCATTGCGGGCTTGAGGTAGGTGTCACTTAGCCATTCCAAACGCCAGCTATCGTGTTTGCCCTCCTGCATCATCATGCGATTGAAGGCCGGCTGCTGCGCGCTGAATCTCACATAACTGCGAATCTGGTAGGCGATGCGCTCGTGCACGGGCAGGTCTTTCATCAAGTCCTGCCGCTCCTGGCTGAAGCCCTGGATGTTGGTCAGGCATTCCGCGGCAGCAGCCTTCCACATGCCTTCTTTACCGCCAAAGTGGTACTGCAGCAGGTTGCGCTGCACCTCGGCAGCCACTTCAATCTCACGTACGGAAACCGCGTCGTAGCCACGCTCTGAAAACAGCCGAATCGCTGTATCGAGTAGCTTGCCCCGTGTAACCTCAGCGCGCTCCTGCGTGCGTCGCTTGCGCGGCGCCCTTACTGCACCTGCCATATTCATTGCCCCCTACTCCGTTCGAAGGGAACATTAAACCTGATACTGAAAGCCAGCTGAAGGGGGCGAGACGCCAGAGGCTGTTTCATGTCGGCCGTACCACAGCGGCCAGGCAGTCGACTGAACTCAAGATCTCATCAAGCGCCTTGCGGTCGCTTATGGCCGCGTATCGATCACGCAGGGTTTCGAGCGATTTGGCATGATACTTCTGCGGTTTTTGCGACCAGGTCTGCCCGGCCAGCTCCACGCTGAAGCTCTCTTCGCCGGCAACAATGGCGTTCTGGTTCGCTACCGTCCAGGGCAGGAAACGCGCTCCAACGTGATCCTTAAGGAAGGGCGTCAGTGTGGGAGCCAGGCTTTCCCAGGGCTCGAACTCGCCGTCGCAGCAGGGCCAGAGCATGCGCTGCGCCCAGGCTAAAACATGCTGGTAGCGTGCGCCAACCAGCGCGCCTGGTGTGGGGTCGGTAATCGCGTTATAGATTTGCCCAAACAAGCCAAAATCGCCAAAACTGGGTCGCTCGCCCAGCAGATAGCTGCGCTCAGCAAGGTGGTCATCCAGTTGGCCCATGGCATGCTGAAAGCCCTCTTCTATCTGCCCGGCGGTTTCCTCGCTGGACCCGACGAACCAAACCCGCCCGACCATGCGCTCTGCAATCTGATCCGCCATCGCCGTGATCTCGGCCTCGGGCTCATCCAGCCCCGGTTTCATCATTCGCACAATTTTGAGCGCAGCGCTATCGCGATCAACCGGCCTCGCCCAGCGATAGTGAAACATCCACTTATTGGCCCATTCGTCCGCAAATTCTTCCAGCAAACAGGACAGGAATCACAGAACAGTGTCGTCCGGGTGAATCGCGGGATCGGGGAACTTCTCCTCCAGACGCTCAATCACCGGGGTGGAGTCCTGCATGCCCTGCCCCTCGGGTGAAACAACCAGGGGAATGATCGGTACCTTGAACAAATCGGCGTACTCGGCCTGTACCTCCAGGCTGCGAGGTATCCACTGGTGCGGGATAGCCTTGAAACGGAAGTAGGAGCGCACTTTCACCGAAAAGGGTGACAGTTCCGCACCAATGATCTTGTAGCTTTCGTTCTCGCTCATCGATAGGCTTCCCGCCGGCTTGATCTGTTAGCGGACGTAGCTCTCGCCCGCGTCCTTCTCGACTGTGTTTTCGATAAAGCCTATCCCCTCAACCTCCACCCGCACCTTCTGGCCTTCGGTGAGCCAGGGCTTTCCGGGTCTGAAGAGGATCACGCCCGCTGAAGTACCAGTGGCGATAACGTCGCCGGGCTGAAGCGTAAACGCCGTAGACAGGTACTCGATCTGCTCTGCTATGTTGAAAATCATATCGCCCGTAATGAAGTTCTGGTGCTCCTCGCCATCGACCGTGAGCCGAACGTTGAGGGCATGGGGGTCATCAATTTCATCCCGGGTCACCATTACCGGCCCCATCGGGCAGTGCGTATCCCAGGACTTACCCATGGTGAAGGTCGGGCTGTGCCGCTGCCACTCGCGCACGGTGACATCATTGAGGCAGGTATAACCGGCAATCACGTCGAGGTAGTTCTCCTTCTTCACACGGCGGCAGGTTTTACCAATGATGACGCCGAGTTCGGCTTCGTAATCGAGCTCAGGTGATTCAGCCGGCAGCGCAATAGGGTCGTAGGGCCCGGTTGCAGAGGTGCTTTGCTTATTGAAGATAAAGGGCTTTTCCGGCAGTTTCATGGCCCGCGCTTCCTTGATGGCGTCGGGTATCTCGTTCCAGTGCGCCATGAAGTTGAGGCCCACCGCGAGGATCTTGGGCGGGTTCATCACCGGGCTTTCCAGTTTGACAGCATCCAGTGGGAGTGTCTCGGCGGCAGACTCCACGGCACCCCCGACAAGATCCATCATCGCGTCACCGCCCTGCAGCAAGCTCACCATGTCGATGGGAATATCGCTGTTGACCGCATTGAGGTCGATAACACCATCATCGCGCAGGGCGCCCACGCGCGTGGCTCCGTTGTGCGTAAAAGTCAGCAGTCTCATGTCTGTTGCCCCCTTGGCATCCTATTCAAAAAAGTTTTCGCGTGGCCTAACCGAACAGCGCTTCGCGCATGCTGACGCCGGTAAACATGCGGCGCGCGAACTCGAAGTGCTTACCCGGTGAATCGCTTTCCGGGAAATGCGGGGAAGGTGCGTAAGCACGCGGCCAAGCCACCACGGCCTGTTGGAAGCTTGGACGAGAGAAGGCTCGCTTAACATAGTCCGCTACGCGCGGCAGGCCGCCGCCCTGCTCCCAGCTATCGGCGAGGCCGAGCCATTTAACGCGGTACAAGCTGCAGGTCCACATGACATCTGCCATGGTGAAGGCATCACCGAACGCCCAGTCACCGTCATGGGAGGAAAGCTGATTCTCCAGATCCTGCGCGTGCACAGCCATGGCCGCATAGGCCTCGCGCATTTTTTCGGGCGTGTGCACGAAGGTGTCCGAGCCTTCTTCCTTGGCTATCTTGGCCTGGTAGGCCGCCTGCAGCTCCTCGTCGTCCGGCACCTCCGCCATCATCGCCCGCAAGCAGCGGTTTTTTCTTTCTTGCACACCCTCAATGCGCCCGGCCAGCCCCGGCGGCCGGGTGTCGCCATCGGGGTTTGCGCCATAAAGCGCCGCTACATGGGGTGCGCGATCAATGATATCGATCTGTGCCTTGATCTCAGCTTCCATACCTGCGGGCACCAGCGTTGTGCCGCTATCGCACTCGCTTTCCAGATAATCACAGATTCGCGCCGAGTCGACGACGACCTGCAGTTTTTCGTGGTCCACGAGCGTCGGCACCACACAGGGGTCGAAGCCCTCGGTTTCGACCGAAGAGGCGCCGGTATAGCCACTGGCAAAGGCGGCTCCAGGCGCACCTAGCATGCGCATGCGCACATAGCCGGGGCGATAGTTTTGCGGAATCGCCTTGCCAATAGGCATGATCTGCATATCGTGTGACATGTAAGCCAGCTGCTTTTCAGCCAGCACAGTGCGCACCTTGTGCGAGCACAAGGAGGGTGCTGAATGATAGACCTCGAATCGAGGCTTACCGCCCCCGGTGGAGCCGACCAATTGGTGGCGATTGGCAGGTTTTAAATGGGCGTTGGCCCCATCGACCAGTGTCTGGAATGCTTGCTTATCCATAGTCAGACCTCAGGCGCCGCGCAGGCGATCAATGATGTTGTTAGCGTCTGCCAGCGATGCTGGCGCTTCGTCACCGCGCCAACCCACGTGCTGGTCTGGCCGGACCAGTACGAGCTTGCGCTGGTACAGGCTAGCTGCGTGCGGGTCTTCAATATCAACCACGTCCAGCGGCACGCCTGCAGCCTCTGCGGCCGCTAAAATATGCTCGCAAGGCAAGGGTTCAAACCTCAGCAGCGTGAAGCCGAGCCCAAACAAATCGAAAAGCGGCTGGCCGTCGGGGAGAAACACATTCGGCGGGCGTACGCCCGGCCAGGTACTGGGTTCGTAGTATTCCCATTCGTAGGCCGGCGCCTCGCCTGACTCGTGACAGATGGCCGGCGAGTCGTCGTAGCGGTAGCCCCACTCGATGCCCCAGGCATCATTTTCTAGGTTGCCCAGCTCCTGAATGTAATCGCCGAGTTTTGCCCGCGCGGCGTCGGCTTCCGGGCCCTGCTCGGTCAGATTCTCAGGGGTCGCCTGGCGAATCTTCAGGCGTATGGCGGAGTGACGCCCGGAGGCGAGACGATTCCGCGCGGCGACATGCCGGCGTTCGCTCTCGTAGGCCTTAAACAGTGTCTCGCCACCCCATCCCTTGACGTTGGCGGCCAGCACCCATGCCAGGCCCATCGCATCACCCATGCCTGAGTTCATGCCATAGCCCCCGGTCGGTATCACCTGGTGCACGGAATCACCCGCCAACCAGACCCGGCCCTCTCCATAGCTATCAGCCAGACCGAGGCGCGGATACCAGCGATTGTTGACCAGCACCTCACATTCAAACTCAGTGCCGAAGAGGTGATATAGAATCTTTCTCGGGTCTTCTTCCTCGTCGAGGTTTGGGTAGAGCCACGGCGGGAAGTGAACAGTCCAGGTATCGATATCATCCTGGGCAATCACGCTCCAGGACACCGGGCACTGCAGGTGCCAGGCGATGCCGAAGCGCTCAAACAGGTCTTTGCGAGGCGAGCGGAAGTGAATCATGTAGCGCGGCTCAGAGCGCGGCGCATCCGCCGGGGGCTCACCGCGATAGTCATCGAGATAGTCTGTGCGGTCTTCAGACTCCAGTACGTCCAGGGGCGTGATGGTGTTGACGGGAATCGCCAGTGCATTGCGCGCAACACTGCCTGCGCCATCGCAGCCGGCCAGGTACTGACAACGTATCGTCTGCTCTTCCCCCGATTCGGTCGACTTGATGGTTGCACTGACGCCGTCTTCATCCTGCGTGAGAGCTTCTAATCCCCAGCCGAAACGGACATCGATATGATCACAGCGCGTCTCCAGCATCTCTTTCAATACCGGCTCCAGCAGCACCTGGGAAACACGCATGCTGGGCTCGAGGGCCATCGTGCCATCGTTTTTATCCCGCAACCGTTGCCGGGCCTCATCTACGCTGGGGTAGTCAAAGCGCGTGAGTTCGTCGCCAACAAGGTTGCTCAACCAGATGACGGAGACCGGGTGATCAGAGGGCACGGCCACGGTTCGAAGCTCGTCTACAACACCCAGCCGCCGGAAGATTTCCATGCTGCGGCCGTTGGTGATATCCATCTTGGGGTGTCGCGTGGTGGTCAGGTTACGCTCGACCAGGGTCGCATCAATACCAAGCCGGTCCAGTTCCAGCGCCAGCGCCAGGCCCACTGGCCCGCCGCCAGCAATTAATACAGGGGTATCAAAATTCTCACTCATGCTGCGATTCCGCCTCTAACCGGAGTTAAGCCGCGGGCGCCTGGGCGCCCCACTGTACGGCCCGGAGGTTTTCCACCGGCTCGCTGTGTGGTGGTACGGCAGCGCTGAACAGATCACCGTCCGTAAAGTGTTCCAACACATGACCGTAGGGGTCCTTCCAATAATCAAACACCTGGCTGCCCAACAAATGTTTACCGATGCCCCAGTGATGCCGGTACTCACCGCCGTGCAGGTGATCGTGGCCAAGCATGAGGTCATCCCAGTCGTGCACCTCGAAAGCCGCATGCTGTAAGCCGGGCGCCCTGTCCGGGTTACCAATCAGGAAGAGCGTATGATGGTCGACCGGCATATCGCCCATGTCGCAGCGCATAAAGGCGCCCAGCGCCTGCGCTTTGTTATCTTCGTCGAGATAAATTTCATCCGAGGTGAGCAAACCGAAACGCTCCTTGAACCAGGCCTCGCCGCGTCGAAAGTCCTTTACAAACAGCACACAGTGGCCGATTCGCTTCACGTGAGCGGGCCCGGGCTGCAGGCGCACGGGCTGCTCCGTCCGCTGACGATTCTCACCGCAGTTGACCGGAACACGCTGGCACGGTGGCTCAGGCTCACTGGTCTCCCAGCCATGGATACCGTCGACCTCGAAACCATTGCTATCTGTAAAGCGTACTCGCCGACCGCCGCCTGGCAGTTGCACCGACTCAATCGGCGATGCGCCCGCCATGCCCGCCAACAAATCGATATCTTCAGCAGCAGACATCAAGAAACCGACACCAATGAAACGCGGCTCACCCTGCTCAACCACGTGTACATAGGGGTCGCCGTCTGTGCCGCGGCTATAAAGACAGGGTGTGCCCGCTTCCGTCTCACCCGGGCTCACGACAAAGCCGAAGTCACTAAGAAAAGTCGTCATGAGATCGAGATCAGGCGCGGCAAAACGCAGGTAAGCCAGGTCGGCGGCGCGCGGCTGATTTGTAGCTTGGTTCATAGCGACCTCGTCTGATTTATTTTTAGAGGATGCAGGGCAGTCTACACATTAAATATGATATGCGCCATATTTTGTTGACATTTTTTTTGTCGCGGTTCATATTTACTGTCCTGAGGCCGCAAACCTGAATAACGACATAAAGCGGGAGCCCCTAACATGCACTGCACACAAGCAGGAACTGCAACCAAGCCCTGCGCGCACCGTTTACCCGGACCCGCTCATGAGTGAACCGGTCGATGTACTCATCATCGGCCTTGGCCCTGTGGGCGCTGTATTGGCAGCACTCTGCGGCCAGGCCGGCTTGAGCGTGCGGGCGGTGGAACGAGATCACGCCGTTTACAAAAACCCGCGCGCTATCCAGATGGATCAGGAAGTGCTGCGGCAGCTCAACCTGGTGGGCGTCGCCGACGCGGTTCAGGCAGCGAGCGTCGCCTCCGAAGGCTACGAATTCGTCAATCGAGAAGGTGAACTGCTAGTTTGCCGCTACCCGCCCGCCAAGCTCGGGGCAACCGGCTACCCCTTTGCCAATATGTTCCACCAGCCCAGCCTGGAACAGGCCTTGCGGGCGAGGCTCGACGAACTCAGCACAGTCGAGGTTTCGCTCGGCACTGAATTAACGGGCTTTGAAGTCTTCGACCATGGCGTCGTGGCCAGACTCAGTAACGAAGAGGGCCAGGCATCCGTCCGCGCCCGCTACCTGATTGCCTGCGACGGCGGCCGTAGCACGGTGCGGCGACAGCTCGGTGTAGACATGTACGACATGGGTTTCGAAGAGCCCTGGATGGTGGTCGACGTCAAGCTGAAGCCGCCAATGACAAAGTTCAATCATACGGCCGTGCAGCTTTGCGATCCGCATCGGCCCGTCACATCCGCAGGATCTGGCCCGGGACGCCATCGCTGGGAATTCATGCTCAAACCTGAGGATGATCGTGACGAAGTCGTGAAGGCCGAGAACATAAAGCGGTGGCTGGCCGACTGGATTGATCCTGACAAGGTCGAGCTGGAACGTCGCGCCATTTACGAATTTCATGGCGTCATTGCCGAACGCTGGCGCCAGGGTCGTGTCATGCTAATTGGCGATGCGGCGCACCAGATGCCGCCTTTTCTTGGTCAGGGACTGTGTTCTGGCGTCCGCGATGCCTGCAACCTTGCCTGGAAGCTCAACGCTGTGCTCCAGAGCGGCGCCGATGAAAAACTGCTGGATACCCTGCAGGGCGAACGTGAACCCCATGTGGCGCAGATTACGCGCGATGCTATCGACATGGGCAGGATCGTCTGCGTCGCGGACGAAGAAGCGGCAGCCGCACGAGACGCCCGATTGATGGGTGAACGCAAGGCCGGGAAGCCACCTCCTTTCCCTCCCCTGCCCGATATCACCAGTGGCATCTGGGCCTCCGCCTCAGCGGGATGCGTCATGCCAGAACCCTGGATCGCCAACACTGCAGGCCAGCAGCGTCTGGACGATCTCATCGGCTATGCACCTGTGCTGGTGCTCGCTGAAACCACAGAGCTTGCTGCTCCAGACCTGGCCCTGGCACAAGCCCTGGGTTTCGCAACAGCCACCGGCGGTCTATGCCGCATTGGTAGCGGCAACGAGCGCGAAACCGCCTTGCTAGACCCGGACGGCTATCTGGCCAGTGCCATGCAAGGCGCGCAAGCACTGCTGGCAAAACCGGATCGCGTAGTCTTCGGCACCGGCACCCCGGGGGAACTGTTGCACGCCTGGGAGGCTTACCTCTCCGGCAAATCACTGCCCGGCATGGTTGCTGCGGCGTAGGCTCACATAGACGAAACGAGGAGAAAAGGTGGACGCACTCGCAGAACAGTTTGTCGGTACATGGTCATTACTGGACTATACGGTGACCAACCTGGAAACCGGTGTGTCCGACCATGTGCTCGGGGCCGATGCGCGCGGACACATCATTTACACCCCCGAAGGTTGGGTCTCGGCAACGCTGATGACCGTCGATCGCAGGCCGAACCAAACCGACCGGCAAGCCCGCTATCATCTGAAGGAAAAGCTGGAGAGCGAGGGCATGGCAAACCTCAGTGCGGCTGAGCAGGACTTCGCCCTGCCCTTCCTGCTGGCCGCCTTCGGCTACATTGCCTACTGCGGCCCCTTCGAGGCCGATAGCACCCATGTTCATCACCACATAGAGGAAGCTTTCTTCCCGGCCTACGTAGGCAACACCGCCACCCGTGCCTACCAGTTTGAGGGTGACGAGCTTTACCTCAGCGCTGAAGCTTACGGCGGCCGCGACCAGGTCCGCTGGCGGCGCGTACCCAATCGCTTTACGAAGTGAGCCGGGTGACGCAGCCATGAAGATTCGTACTCTCGCCGATATTGAGGCCTTTGAACAAACACCCGCCGAGGCGCGCTGGCGGGGCACTGATACCTACGACCTCATTCGCAAGAGCGCACTCAAATATGCTGAGCGCCCCGCGATAAAGTACCAGGCGACCGCAGAGGTCGATGAAGAGCCGCGCATCATCCGCTACCGCGAGCTGCTCGAGGGCATTCATCAAACCGCTAACGCCTTACATCACGCAGGCATCGCGCCAGGCGCGGTGACCTCGGTGATCGCGCCCAATCTGCCAGAGACACATTTTGCGCTGTGGGGGGCACAGGCACTCGGCATCGTGGGGCCTATCAATCCCATGCTGGAAGCGCAGGCGCTGCGTGACATTATGATCGAGTCCGGCACTGAGGCGCTTGTCGTGCTGGGCCCATCGGGTACCGACACAATTTGGGACAAGGCCTGGACCATTGTTGATGAAGTGCCTTCCCTATCGCTCATCCTGTACATCGCCAATGGAGAGCACGCTACGGTACCCGCCAAGACACCCGCCGGCATCCCGGTACGGGAGTTCACTGCATCACTGCAAACAGCGAGCGCAGATACGCTCGACTTTAGTCGCGAGGTGGCGCCCGAAGACATCGTCGCCTACTTCCATACCGGCGGCACTACGGGCACCCCCAAGTTAGCGCGGCACACCCAGGCCAATGAGGTCCATATGGCCTCCATGATGGTGGACTACTTCAACTTCGACGAGACCAGCGT
The DNA here is from genome assembly GCA_038748065.1 of Pseudomonadota bacterium. Taxonomy (GTDB): domain Bacteria; phylum Pseudomonadota; class Gammaproteobacteria; order Pseudomonadales; family Halieaceae; genus JBCDJG01. Next base: position 36,468 of record JBCDJG010000027.1, on the reverse strand, counting down.
CACCATCGCCGGGCTGCCGCTGTTTCACGTTAATGCCTTTTTCAACACCGGTCTGAACATGTTCACCTGTGGCGGCTGCTCGGTCATGCTGACCGCCGGTGGCTTTCGCACCAAAGGTGTCGTGGCCAATCTCTGGCCACTGGTCGAGAAGTACGCGGTTACCTGGTTTGCAACGGTGCCCACCGTTGTTTCTGCCCTGCTTGAAAGTCCCGCGGGCGAGGCCGACATCAGCTCCCTTGAGATGATCATCTGCGGTGCGGCACCCATTGCGCCGCAGGTCTTCAGCGAGTTTCAGCAGCAAACAGGCGTTAACGTCATCGAAGCCTACGGCATGACCGAAGGGACGCTGTTCAGCGCCGGCAATCCACAGTTCGGCGAGAAGCGCGTCGGCTCAATCGGTATTCGCGTGCCTTACCAGCCCATGAAGTGCGTGATTCTCGATGACGACGAGCGTTACGTGCGCGACTGCGAGATCGACGAGCCCGGCGTCATCGTGTTTCGCGGCCCGAACGTCTTTCCCGGGTACAAACAGTTGGAAAAAAATGCAGATGCCTTCATTGACGACTGGCTGATCAGCGGCGATCTCGCGCGCCAGGACGCCGAGGGTTATTTCTGGATGACGGGGCGCAGCAAGGACCTGATTATTCGCGGCGGCCACAACATAGACCCCAAGGCAATTGAAGACGCACTGTCAGAGCATCCGGCGGTCTCACTGGTCGGCGCCGTCGGGCAGCCTGACAGCTACGCCGGTGAACTACCCTGCGCCTACATCACAGTGACCGAGGACACTGATATGGAGTCTCTCAAGGCTTACGCCCGGGCGCATATTCCAGAGCGAGCGGCGGTACCGGTACACCTGGAAATTCTCGACAGCATGCCCATGACCGCAGTCGGCAAAATCTTCAAACCCGACCTGCGAACCATGGCCTGCAATCGCGTGCTCACGCAGGCACTAGTTGAAGCAGGTATTGAAGCAAGCGTCGACAGCTTCAACGACAAACAGCGTGGCCTGGTCGCGCGCTTGCAGGTCGCCACCCGTGATGAGGACAAAGCCAAAGAGACTCTAGGCCAGTTCGCATTGAGTTATGATCTTTCGCTCAATGAATAAAACAAGGCATGACATGATAAAAGCACTCTTACTGCTCGCTGCGCTGGCGAGCGGGCTGCCAGTTTTATCACTGGCGCAGGACACTCGCCCTAATTTCCTGATCGTGGTGGCCGATGATCTGGGCTGGTCCGACATCGGCCCACTGGGAAGCGAGATTCGCACGCCGACCCTCGATGCGCTGGCCGAGGCCGGCACCTTGATGACCCAATTCTACGTTGCGCCCACCTGTTCGCCGACCCGCTCAAGCCTGCTCACCGGTCTGGACAATCACCCGGCGGGCGTCGGCACCATGCACGGCATTGCCGCGCCTAACCAAACCGGCGTGAACTACGAGGCCCAGCTGCACGACGGCGTGGTCACACTGGCCGAAGGGCTGGCATCCCACGGTTACGAGACCTTCATGACCGGCAAATGGCACCTTGCCGTTGAAGAGAGCCAGCGCCCGCATCGGCGTGGGTTCCAACGCTCCTACAGCCTCATGCCCGGCGGAGCCAGTCACTTCGCCGACCTGCGCGCCCTGAACCCCACCGAAACGCCCATTTATTTGGAGGACGGCGCGGCAGTCACCCTACCCGCTGATTTTTACTCTTCAATAAACTACACCGAAACTCTCATCGAGTACCTGGAAGCGCGCGATCGCAGCAAGCCTTTCCTTGGCTACCTCGCCTATACCGCGCCCCATGACCCACTGCAGGTTCCCGATGACTGGCTAGATCGCTACGCAGGCGACTACGACGCAGGCCCGGGCGCGATTCGCGAGGCGCGGCTAAGAAAGCTGAAGGCCAGTGGCATCATTCCCGAAGATTTGAAACTGTGGCAGCTACCGAACTTTCCGCCAATCATTCCGCTGCATCGCGAGCCCTGGTCGGAGCGTGATCCGCAGGAGCGCGCAGAATCCACGCGCCGCATGGAGATCTTTGCCGCCATGGTGGAGCTCATGGATGAGCAACTGGGCCGCGTAATCGAACATCTAAGGCAGCGCGGCGATCTCGATAACACATACGTCCTGTTCTTCTCGGACAATGGCGCCAGCCCGACTGCACCGTTGGTCTACCCTGGCAATACGGTGGAGTGGCTGTCGGAGAACTGGAGCCTGTCACCTACAGATTTTGGCAAACCCGGTGGTTTTGCTGTGCAAAGCCAGGAATGGGCGCATGTCTCCAATACGCCCTGGCGCTACTTTAAAGGCCAGGTCGGTGAAGGTGGTATTCGCTCCCCCTTCCTCATCGCCGGCCCACGCGTGCCCGCCGGTCAGCACAGCGCCGCCATGGGCCATGTCATGGACATCACGCCCAGCCTGTTCGAACTGGCCGGAATTGATCCTGCGAGTGACCCGCTTTATGTCGGCAAGCTGCTGCCACAAGGGGTCTCCCTCGTGCCGGTTTGGCAGGGCGAAAATGCAGCGCCGCGCCAGGGCTTCGGCACGGAGCTCTTCGGCAGCCGCGCCCTGCGCGACGGTGACTGGAAGGCAAGCCTCATTATGCCGCCTCTCGGAAGCGGCCAGTGGGAGCTCTTCAACATGGCGAAAGACCCGGGTGAGGCAGTTAATCTCGCGCAGCAGCAACCAGAGCAGCTGGAAGCGATGCTTGCAGCCTACGACGAATACGTAGCGACGAATGGTGTCATTCACCCCTCACCGCCGCCCGGTGGCATGACGCTGCGTCGCATATATCCGAGCGAATGCGATTGGTTCTGTGAGCTGCGCTTTGAAGTGTTGAGCTGGCTGCCTGCGCCCAATCGCGATTGAGGGGTCGGCCCGGCCTGGCTCTCAAACCAGACAGCCAGGACAAGTAAGACAACTGTGACAACTGTGACAATAGGGGAGATACCCAACAATGGTGATGCTACAGCGAAGTGATATCCAGACCGAGGAAGTACTGTCATGGCAGGGCCTGCATCTGCTGCATTTTATCGGCTCATCCTGCTCGCAGAAGACGCGCATTTTCCTCAAGCTCAAGGGCATCCCCTGCGAGCTGCATCACGTCAACCTCGCCGAGGGCGAGCAGTACTCGGACTGGTTTATGGGCATCAACCCACGGGGGCTGGTCCCGGTCCTGGTCGATGATGGGCAGGTCATTATCGAGAGCAACGATATCCTCCTCTACCTGGAGGAGAAGTTTCCGTCACCTGCTCTGATTCCTGATGCGCAAAACGCCGAGGCGGAGGCCCTGCTCGTGGCGGAGGACAAACTGCACCTTGATCTGCGTACCCTGTCGCTGCGCTTTGTCTTTCCCCCTGAACGCACCGTGCGCGGCGAGGACGCGCTGGCGCTCTACGAAGCGAAGGGCTCTGGCACGGTGCAGGGCGAAAGCGACCCGCATAAGGCCGTGGAACTCGCCTTCTTCCGCGAGATCATTAAAAACAACGGCATTAGCGACGAGCAGGCGCTCAGCGCCATCCACAATTTCAAAGCCGCCTACGACGACCTCGAGCGGCGCCTTTCACAGAGTGATTATTTGCTCGGCGACGCGCTGTCAGTGATCGATATTGCCTGGTACATCTACTCTGCACGCCTGTTGGCTGCAGGCTACCCACTGCAGGCACTCCATCCAGCCGTCGCTGCCTGGTATGCGAAGCTCGACGCCCGCCCTGAATTCAGCGAGGAGGTGATGCTGCCACCGCTGCCGCCGCGCCCTGGGCCCTCATTATCTGAACTCGCAGGCTTCACAGCCTGAGCGCTGGAGGCGAGCATCATGACTGTTCTCGGCATCATCACCTTTGTTGTACTGGCCACCTATCTGCTGTTCCAGTTCATGCTCCGGCAATCGCCCCCTCCGCCGCCCATTCACCTGCTGAATTGTTTCTGCGGCCTGCTGTTTCCGGATACTCATCGCGGCCGTCCAACGCCGGCACCCAGCCTGAGCAGCGAGCTACGCTATCCCGAGGTGCAGAGGCCGCCAAACACCGCCAACCTCCACGGGGAAATCGAATGGCTGGAGGACGGCACCGAGGCCACGCACTGGTATGCACAGGCTGCAGATGTGACCTTCCACTTTGTGACAGCGGGGAATCCCGCTAACACGCCCGTTGTCATGCTGCATGGCCTGCCCGAAAGCTGGTGGGCCTTTCATCACCAGATTAGCGACCTCGCCCGCGATCACTACGTTATTGCGCTGGACTGCAAGGGCTACGGTCAGAGCGATAAGCGTATTGAGCTTGACTACTACGCAGGCACCCAGGCAGAGGAAGTCGCGGCGCTACTCGACCACCTGGGAGTTGATCACTTCATGCTGGTTGCGCATGACCGAGGCGCCGTGATTGCCGATCATATGACCAGCGTGCCCGCGCTGGCCGGGCGCATTGCGCGCTACGTGCGCATGCAACAGTCCTTCAACGAACCCCACGGCGAACCGGCGCCACCGCACGACTTGTTCGCCACAAAGATGGGTGAGGCCAATTTCAAAAGCCCCTTCATCATCGACATGATCTACGACCGGGTCATGCAGGCAGGGTTGACGCCCTCCACCAAACGGCGCCTTAGCTACGAGTTCAAGTTTGAGGGTGTTGCCGAGGCGGTGCGCCGCTACTTCGGCCAGAACAACTTCCGGATAGAGATGCAAGATCGCCAGGACAAACTCTTCGCCAGCATGACCATGCCCCTCCTTATTCTGCAGGGCAAGTACGACCCCGGGCAGCATATGGAGGAATACGCGCACAGCGCAGACTATGCCAGTGACCTCAGCGTGCAGTTTGTCGAGGCTAATCACTTTGCACACATCGAGAATCCCCGCGTAGTGAATGCTGCGATTCGGCGATTCATTACGACTTCAGACTAAGCGGGGACCGCAAACATGTTGGACAAGCTCTCTCTAGCAGGCAAAACCATACTGGTCACAGGGGCCAGCAGTGGCATTGGCAAAGGGGTCGCTCGCGGCCTTGCCGCAGCGGGCGCCAAGGTCGTGGCTGGCGCGCGTCGCGTCGATCGCCTGCAGACGCTGGTCGACGATATCATGGCAGCCGGCGGGCAGGCGCTCGCCGTGTCCCTGGACGTGACCGATCGAGACAGTATCCGCGCCGCGCTCGACGCAGCCGAGCAGCGCTTCGACCTCATCGACGTGGTCATCAATAATGCGGGCGTCGCTGAAGCACGCTCCTTCCTGAAGGTCGATGATGAGGGTGTCGATTATCCGCTTGAGACCAACTATAAAGGCGTTTGGAAGGTTGCCCAGGAGACTGCCAAACGTCTGGTGGAGGCCGGCAGGCCGGGCAGTATTATCAACATCGCATCGATTCTTGGCCTGGGCGCACAGCCGGGCCAGACCGCCTATGCTGCCTCCAAAGGTGCTGTCGTACAGCTCACGCGCACGGCTGCACTGGATTTGGGCAAGTACGGTATTCGCGTCAACGCCATCGCTCCGGGCTATTTCGCCACGGAAATCACCTCGGACTATCTGGAGTCAGAACATGGCCAGGGCTTTCTGGCAAGGACGCCAGCGCGGCGCGCGGGACAGATTGAGGAGCTGATTGGCCCGATCATCCTGTTGGCCTCCGACGCCGGATCTTTCGTTAACGGCGTTGTCCTGCCGGTCGATGGCGCGCACTCTGCGGCGCTGATTTCATAAGCGAGTCGTAATTTGCCGATGGCTGCATAAGCGCAGCAGTCGCTACCAGGTCTGCTCGAGCGCGCTCTTGTCGAAACCTCGGCCAGCCAGTTTTTCTGCGCTCTCAGCGCGCGCCTGCAAGCCCTCGGCCAGGCTCTCAAAGTCTACATCCTCAGGGCCCGTGGCGCGCGTGGCTCGCTCCGCCGGGTCGTGCGCCGGTAGGATAATCGGGAAAGAGGCACCCTGCACCTTACCACCCTCTGTGCTGCTATGGGTAAAGGGAAACAACATCCGCGTCGGACTGGGGTGGTAAGTCACATCATCACCCATCCAGCGCAGGGCGAGGGCCCGGCGTCGATGGCTACGCGAAGTATTTCCCGCAGATCCGTGCAAGGTCAGCGGATGAAAGATCAGCGCGTCACCGGGTTCCATGTCCCAGCATACGGCATCATAGCGGTCCGGGTCGGCATTGATATCGGGCACGTCATCCATACCCTCCTCCGCCAGCAGTACCTCGTTGTAATCCGGCGATATGGCCTTGAAGCGCTGTGGCCAGCGATGCGAACCCTTCACGTACTGCAAGCTGCTGCTGTTCTTGCTGACCGGGTCAAAGGGAATCCAGAAGGAGCACATCTGCATTCCCTCTAGAGGCCAGAAGGTCATGTCGTGATGCCAGGGCGTGGGCGTATTCGCACCCACTTCCTTGATGAACATCTGGTCGTAGAAAAAGCGCACCTCGCTACTGCCCATAATCTGCTGTGCCCAGCGCGCGAAAGGTGCGTAGTAGATGAGGTCGCGCAACTCATCGACCTGCTTCCACATGAAGAGGTCAGTCTCATAGCCACTGTCTGGGTCAGACATGTCCACGCCAAGCGGCGATAACTGTCGGCGTGCGCCTTCCAGCCCCGCCTCGGCGAGTCGCAGCCAGTTGTCCTCAACAAGGCCCTTGACCATAACTACGCCGTCTTGCTGATAGGTCGCAAGCTCTTCTTCTGTTAGTGCGCGCTTCGGATAGGCAGATAGGCTCATAGCGTGTGCTCCCGGCGTTTTTCCACGGTGTTATACGAGGCGCATAGTAAGCCTCACATACCCGCGGCAACATCTCCCTCGGGGCATATAAATATTCATTTCCGGAAGATAAGCACGGCATATCCTCGGACGCTGGCATAATTTATTTGTGCATGGCGACATATTTTATTGACATCTATTTTGGCATGGTACATATTTATCGCATCCTGACTGAGCCTAACAATAAATGAGGACTGGATATGACTGATACCCGCCGGGTGTTCACGCGCACTCTTCTTGCTACTGCCGTTACTGCCACAAGCCAATTTGGATTCGCTCCATTAGCCAACGCCCAGGGCGGCGTCCTCGAGGAAATTATTGTTACCGCGAGCCGGCGGGCGGAGAGTCTGCAGGACACCTCGCTCATCGTTGAGGCGATGACCGGCCTGCAAATGCAGGAGCGTGGCGTCACCGACATGTTTACCCTTGCACGCGAGGTACCCTCTCTGACGGTCGGCCACGCCGGCCCTGCCCTGCAGCTGCAGATTCGCGGCGTTGGCTCGGACGCAGCCTCCGGCTTTACTTCGCCGGGACTCGCAGTCAGCAAGGACGGCGTATACATACCTCGAGTCACGGCGATGTCGAGCCAGTTCTTTGATCTTCAGCGGGTTGAGGTACTCAAGGGCCCTCAAGGCACACTCTACGGGCGGAATGCCACGGGCGGCGCGATTAACCTGATTACCAACGGCGCGGAATTGGGCGAAATATCCGGATTCGCCACGGTCGAGGGAGGCAACTACGACAAGGTGCAGTTCGACGGCGCGATCAATATCCCGATGGGTGAGAACTTCGCCACACGCCTCTCAGCCTTCGTTACGCAACGCGATGGTTACATGTCTGACGGCACCGCTGAGGACGAACGCTGGGCAACCCGTGCGAGCTTCCTGTGGACGCCTACAGACGACATTCAGTGGCGCTTTCAAGGGCAGTATGCTGAGAACGGCGGCAATGGCATCGGATCGACCTGGGTAGGCTCACCGGATCCCTGGGAGAGCATCTTCCCCGGCGTCAATGATCTGCTCCTGTCTGGCGCCGAGGAAAATGGCCTGGTCTTCCCGGATATCGCTTTCCCCTGGATTGAGAACGCACCGGTGCAGGGGCCCGCACCGACGCCCCCGTTCCCCCCTGGCACCAACTTCATTTACGGCATCAACGACGTGAAGAACGATCGCGGTGACCAGGATCTGGAATTCTGGGACGTCAGCACCACCTTTGAATGGGATCTGGACTTCGCCACCCTGACCGTCCTCGGCGCCTACCAGGACGTAGAACAGTCCTATATTTCACAGACCTCCGTGCTCTTCGGTGTCGGCCGGCTGTTTGGCGAAGACGTACCCGAGACCTCGGAAACGACATCGCTGGAGGTGCGCCTGAATGGCGACACGGATAACTTTACCTGGGTGGTTGGGGCTAACTTCTTCAACGAAGAACAGACTGTTTACAACGCCATCAACCAGGGGATTGTGCAAAATCTGCAACTGGGTGCCGACATTGAGACGGATGCCATCGGCCTCTTCGGTGAACTCACCTGGAACCTGACAGACAATCTGCGCCTGATTGGCGGCCTGCGCTACAGCGATGAAGAGCAGGAAAAAACCAACTTCAATCGCTATACCCTCTCGGAAGCCATCGCCTGCCCTCCCGCAATCGCTGATGAGATCATCAATGGCCTCGCGGTTTGTCAAATCTCGGGCCCGGGTGAAGACAAAATCTCAGATGACAACGTCGACTGGAAGGTGGGTGTCGAGTACGACGTCAACGAAAACTCGATGGTTTTCTTCAGCGTGAGCACCGGTTTCAAAGCGGGTGGTCTCCCTGCGGTCGACAGCTCCTACGGCCCCGAGTACCTGACCGCCTACAGCCTGGGCGCGAAGAATATCTTTATGGACGGACGGCTACAGCTTAACGCGGACCTGTTCTACTGGGACTACGAGGACAAGCAGGAAAATCTGGTCGGCCCTGATCGCCAGGGTATTATCGGGCTGAACACGGTCAACGCGGGCGAGTCCACCATCCAGGGTATCGGTATGGACATTCAGTTCGCCGCCACCGCTCAGGATTTCTTTGCCCTCAACTTCGAATACCTCGATGCGGAGTATGATGAGTTCAGCTACTTCCAGGGAGCGGCCGTTACAGCGCCAACGACCTGCGATGTCACTGAAACGGGCGAAATCGTTCCGGGGCCTCCCCCAACAGGCGTGACGCCCGAGCTGTTCATCGACTGCTCCGGCTTCCCGATGACCAAGGCGCCGGAGTGGACTGGCAGAGCGGCCTATACCCACACCTTCAACTTCGGTGACGCCGGAGAGCTAGATGCCAATGTCAGCGTGCAGTACGTTGGCGAGCGCTGGCTGTCGGCCAACTTCCTGGAGGGCCAGGAAGCGACCGATCATACCTTCTGGAACGCCTATCTCATGTATCGACCGGTCAACCTGGATCTGTCGGTCATGGCCTATATCGAGAACATTGGCGATGAGGAGTCCTACCAGGTCAGCCTCAACCATACACAGGTGCCGCAGTTTATCGGCATCGTGCCGGGCTTACCTGAAACCTACGGCGTCAGGCTACGCTACGACTTCTAGGTCAGCGTTGTGCAAAGCGTTGTTATCGCGGGTGGCACAGGCTTTGTTGGCCTGAATGCTGCCCGCGCCTTTGCAGCACAGGGTATCTCGGTCGTCGTTACCAGCCGCAAACGCCATGACCCTGCCGGTGAGTCATTAGCCCAGGCTAACGAGCTGATTCAGGTTGAGTACGTCAACCTCGATAACAGCGCCGACGTATTTGGCCTCTTCGCCAGGCATGAATTTGATGGCCTGGTCATGCTCGCCCATGCCCACCAGTACGCGCGCACTCGTGCAGCCAGCAACAGCATCTACCCGATCACCCTGAACTGCCTGGAGGGCGCGCAGTCGACCGGCGTGCGACGTGTTGTGCTCGCCAGTTCGCGGGCCATATATGGCGGCCTACAGCCGCCCTTCAATGAACAGGCAAGGTTTCCAGTTAAAGTTTCTTATACGGGCACCATCGAAGAGGCGCTTGGACTGCCTCACATTCCCGAGTTTGAAACGACGGTCAAGCGTACGGTTGAAATGATGGCCTTGGACTACTCGATTCCCATGCCAGCACCCACGTCCGGGCTAGCAAGCAGCGCGCAAGCGCAAGCGCTGGAGGTCGTGGCACTGCGCTTCCCAATTCAATGGGGGCCAGGCTACACGGCAATGGGTAGTCCTTTCAGCCTGGTGGCCCATACCGCAGCGGGTCGGATCGATAAGCTGAGCGGGCGTAAGGCCTATCTGGGCCTTCCGATAACAGCGTTCTGGAATCTGCTGTCGGACTCAGCTTCCAGCTACGTCAAGGACAGCGCCAGCGCAATAATCACCACCATGCTGGCTGAAACCGTGCCACACCCTGTTTACAACGTGTCCAGCGGATTTAACAACATCGCCCGAGAACAGCTAGAGGCTCTATATCGCGTTGCTCCGGACTCGCGCGAGCGCATCGGCATAGACCCGGATGAACTCGATGGCGACGCCCGACCCGATGACGGCTTCAACGGCCATCTGCTGCAGGAAGACTTTGGCTGGCGGCCGACCCACGACAGCATCGAAGGCGCCTTTGAAGAGTACATTGCGTGGCTGCGACAGCACCCCTATTGAGCCGCGATGAAACCAGCCTGTTGCGGGTTCGAGAACACCTCAAGGGTGGTCTCGATAAATCGCTTCACCGACGAACTCTGCAGCTTGCGGCTGGGATACAGCAGGTTGAGGTCACGCCGCTCCATCGGATAATCGCGGAGCAGCGGCACCAGAAGACCGTCTTCGATTTCCCGATTCAGAATCATATCCGGCAACATGCAGATACCCAGCCCCGCAATGGCCAGCTGCTTCGCCATACCCACGTCGGTGACCCTGATGAAGGGCGACGGAGACACCGTTTGCAATTGCTTACCGCGAGTAAAGCTCCAGCGCGGCGTATAGGCAGACACAATACAGCGGTGCCGGGCGAGATCGTCGGGCGCAACCGGCGGAGCGTGACGCGCAAGGTAGTCAGGGCTGGCCAATGGCCAGCGCGTGCAGGTGGTTACCTTTCTCGCGATAAGAGACGAGTCCTCCAACACACCGAGCCGAAGCGCGATATCAATCCCTTCCTTGACCAGGTCGACGCGCTCGTTGCGCGCCAGCACCTGCAGTTTGATTCGCGGGTAGCGCTCACTGAACAGCTTTATTACCTGTGGAATGCGCCCGTCAGACATGCCGTAGGGGCAAGTGATCTTGAGCGTTCCGCGCGGTTCATTCTGCAGCCCCTGCATGGTGCGGGTGGCTGCATCGCCAGCCTCGATCATCTCGCGGCACTGTTCCAAAAACAGGCTCCCGTGCTCCGTCAGTGTCAGGCGGCGGGTGGTTCGTTGAAACAGCCTGACGCCGAGTTGCTCCTCCAGTTCCTTGAGCTTGAGACTGACGGAGGATTTGGGCAGCTCCAGTCGCCGGCTGGCGCCAGTGATGCTCCCCTCCTCGGCGATGCAGGCAAATACAGCCATGTGGTTGTACAGAAACATTGTTCAATATGGTGCACAAAGTGTTTGAAAAACTCATATTAAACAATTTCTGGCAGGGCGTTAAGCTGGTCCCGTATTTCGCTTGGAGGACCTGATATGGCCATCGAACTTTGGACCTGGGCAACGCCTAACGGCTGGAAAGTCAGCATCATGCTCGAAGAATTGATTGAGGCTGGCGTTGAGCTACCGCCCATCACAGTGAAACACGTCGACATCGGCGCCGGTGACCAGTTCACCGACGAGTTCACCGCCATTAATCCAAACCAGCGCATACCCGGCCTGGTCGACGGAGACCGCAAGCTCATGGAAAGCTGCGCGATTCTACTGTACCTGGCCGAGACCTATCCCTCGCCCCTGCTACCTCAGGATGAGACGCGCTGGGAAGCCATCCAGTGGTTGTTCTGGCAGGCCGCTGGCGTGGGCCCCATATTCGGCAACAAGCTGTCCTATACGCGATACATGGAAGACGTTCCCGCCGAGCAAAAATCGCACCCGCTTGAGCGTTTCAACAATGAGGCCCAGCGCCTGCTGCGCGTGCTGGATCGGCAGCTTGAGGGTCGCGATTACATCTGCGGCGACAACTTCACCATTGCCGACATCGCCTCCTATCCGTGGGTGCGTGGCTGGAAGTGGAGCAAGATCGATATCACCGGGCACGCCAACGTCGTGGCCTGGGTGGACAGGGTCCGTGCACGACCGGCCGTCGAGCGCGGCCTGACCTATGGCAGCAACAAAGACGAGATCGACGGCTGGAGCGAGGAGACCAAACAGCGCTACGCCAAGCTGGGCGCCACTATCGCGTCGAACGACAGCATTGCTTCTCACTGAGCCACGATCAAACAAACGAGGACACTATGTTTGCATACATCCTGATCGGCACGAACGATCGCGAACGCGCCAAGGCCTTTTACGACGGCCTGATGCCCGAGCTCGGCATGGAGCGCTTCATGGACTTCGGCCACATCTCGTTCTACGGCAAGAGCCTGACCGAGCCCTTTCTGGGCGTCTGTACACCAATCGACCGCAATGACGCCACCCTCGGCAACGGCAGTATGGTGGCCCTGGCCGCAGAATCCATCGATGCCGTAGATCGCATTTACAAAAAAGCCCTGGAACTGGGCGCAAGCTGCGAGGGCGAACCCGGCGTCAGGGCCGCCGGATTTTACTGCGCCTATTTTCGCGATCCCGACGGCAATAAGTTTAATGCCTGTTTTCCTGCAGAGGTGAAAGGCTGATGTGGAAGATTGAAAACGAAGGCTTCGTCCGCACGCTGACGCTGGACCGTCTCGAGGCGATGAATGCCCTGAGCCCGGCCATCATTACCGAGCTGATCGAGATCCTCGAGCAAACGGGGCAGGACGATAGCGTCCGCGTGCTGATCATGACCGGCAAGGACAAGATCTTCAGCTCCGGTATGGACGTCAAGGCGCTGGCTAATCCCAGCGATCCTGAGATCGCCCACATGTTCAACTACAGCGTGCCGAAAATGTTTAACGCGTTCATCGACTTCCCCAAGCCGCTGATCATGGCGGTGAATGGCATGGGTGTCGGCTGGGGCGCCACCGTACTCGGGCACGCAGACCTGGTGATCATGGCCGAAAACGCAAAACTCAAGTGCCCCTTCAGCTCACTGGCGGTGGTGCCGGAGGCCTGCAGCACCGAGATTTTTCCGCGCTTCATGGGCCATCAAAAGGCCTTCTGGCTGCTGTTGTCTGGCGAGTGGTTTAACGCAGAGCAGTGCCTGGATGCGGGCCTCGCTTTCGAGGTCGTCCCTGACGAAGACCTGCTATCCATCGCGATGCAGCGCGCGCAAACGCTCGCGGCCGCGCCAAGGGTCGCGCTGGTCAGCGGCAAAGCACTGCTCAAGGCGCCACACCGGGATGCCAGCCGCCGCGCCAATCGGGAGGAGATGGATCGCTTCATCGAGATACTGGAGCACCCGGCCTGTAAAGAGGGCATATCCGCATTCTTTGAGAAACGTCGCGCAGACTATTCGAGGTTCTAAGCATGTCCCTAAGCGCTGGTGCTCAAACGGAAACAACACAATCGAACTGGGAAAAGTCCTACGAGCTGAAGGCGGTCAGCCTGCTGGCGATTGGCTTTGGCCTCGTTGGCCTGGATCGCTTCATTATCGCCCCACTGTTCCCGGCGATTGCCGAAGACCTCGGGCTCAACTACCAGGACCTGGGCTTGATCTCGGGCGTACTGGCCCTTACCTGGGGCATTGCCTCTCTGTTCGCAGGCAAACTGACCGACCGGGTTGGCCACCGCCGCGTCGTTGTGACCTCGGTCATTCTCTTCTCTTCGCTGGTTGCCATGAGCGGACTGGCAACGGGGCTGACGAGTCTTATCGTGATTCGTGCGCTCATGGGTTTTGCCGAAGGCGGCTTCGTGCCGGCGAGCATCGTCGCCACTATGGATGCGGCAAAACCGACGCGTATCGGCTTAGTCGTTGGCATTCAACAAATGGCTTCGCCCCTGGTTGGACTGGGGCTGGGACCCATCGTCGCCGTCACGCTACTGCAGTTTGTGAGCTGGGAATGGGTCTTCGCCATCATTGCTGTACCAGGCTTTGTGCTGGCTTACTTCTTACAGAAAACACTGCGTCCGCCAGAGGAGCCGGCACCCGCGTCGCAAAGCACAGAGGCGCCAGGTTTTCGCAGCGTGCTCGCGTTTCGCAATGTTGTCTTCGGCGCACTCGCCATGATCTGTTTTTTCTCCAGCCTGCATCCCCTGTCGGCCTTCATGCCCAGCTATATGACGGACCACCTGGGGCTCAGCATGCAAAACATGGGCTTTGTCATGTCGGCCATGGGCATGGGCGGCGTGATCGGCATGCTGCTGGTGCCGGCACTGTCTGATCGGCTGGGCCGCAAGCCGGTTCTGCTGCTGGCCATGGCCGTCGCCTGCGCCGCCATGTGGCTGATTATTCTCGGCAAGCCAGCGACCACCGTACTGGCCCTGTGCCTGTTCACCGTCAGTTTCACCGTGTCCGGCGCGATCGCTATCACTATTGGGCCACTCATGCATGCCTCAGTGCCCCTGCATATGACCGCGACTGCTACAGGCCTCGTAGCGGGTCTGGGCGAGATTGTTGGCGGCGCTATCGTGCCGGCCGTTGCGGGCGGCGTCGCGGACGCATCGGGCATTGAATCCATTTTCTACATCACCGGTTCCGCGGCCATCCTCGGGCTCGCCATCACCGCGTTCGGCATAAAGGAACCTGCAAAACAATGAGTGCCTCTCAGCATATTCCCGTTCTTATCGTCGGTGGCGGGCCGGTTGGCCTCATGCTGTCGGCTTTATTGTCTCGCTATGGCGTGGAGTCTCTGCTGGTTGAGCGTGAGTCTTCCACCACTAACCATCCCCAGGCTCATGTGGTGAACAACCGCAGCATGGAGCTGTTCCAACAGCTTGGCATTGATGCCGACATTTATGCGAACTCGCTGGGCTTCGAGTGGGTGAGCAATGTGCGCTGGGTAGAGAACATGTTGGGGCGCGAGTTCGCAAGTATCCGAACAGGCCCGACGGAGGAGCAAATAGCGCGCTTTGCCGACATCAGCCCTGCCGTGCCGGCCTCCTGTCCCCAGGACAGGGTCGAGCCAGTCTTGTTGGCAAAGGCGCAACAGGGCCCGGGCGAAATCAGCTTCGGTACCGAGCTCCTATCTTTTGAAGCACGGGATGACGGCATACAGGCGATACTGCGCTCGGCGAATGGGGAGCACTCATTATCTGCCGACTGGCTGGTGGGCTGTGACGGCGCAGGCAGTCAGGTGCGCACACAATCCAATATCACCATGAGCGGCCTCGGGGCCCTCGCCCACGTGGTCGGCATCTACTTTCATGCGGACCTTGGCGAGCGGCTGGCTGATCGCCCGGCCATTCTCTACTTCACTGTTGATACTGACGAGCCCGGAATCATGATTTCCATGGACGGCAGCGAGCGCTGGGTTTTTCACGCCATGTGGGATGAAAGCCGGCAGGATCTGTCGACATTCAATGACGCACGCTGCAGGGCTATCATTCAACGCGCCGTCGGTGATGACATCGACGTCGATATTCGCTCAGTGAAGCCCTGGACGATGTCCGCTCAGGTTGCCGACAGTTATCGGAAGGGCCGCGTGATGTTGGCGGGGGATGCTGCGCACCGCTTTCCGCCTACCGGGGGCTACGGCCTGAACTCAGGCGTGCAGGACGCACATAATCTCGCCTGGAAGCTCGCCGCCGTTGTGCGCGGCCAGGCCGGCGAGGCACTGCTCGACAGCTATGGCAGCGAACGCCAGCCGGTAGCGCTGATTAACTGTGAGTTCAGCGCGCGTAACGCAATGGGGATCGGCGAAGTGAACGGCGCCGGTGCCAAGGCGAAGGCGGAACAAGTCAGCAGCGGTGAACACAGCTTCGAAGAGGTCTCGCAGCAGATTCGATCCGTCGCAGAGCGCGAGCGCGCTCACTTCGGGGCACTGGGCCTGGACCTGGGGTTCACCTATGAGCAGGGTGCATTGATTACCGACGGTAGCGAGCCACCGGCGCGGGACAACCCGGAGCTGGACTACATTCCGAACGCTCGCCCGGGCGCCCGCGCTCCGCACTGCTGGGTCCGGTCGCGTGGCGAGCAACAGTCACTGCTCAGCCTGTTTGAGGGTCACATGACTCTCCTGGTTGACGGCGAGGCGGACGCGTGGCGCAGCGCAGCCACCGGCTGCGACTATCCGATCCAGGTGTTCGCCATCGGGCATGACCTGGAAGAAACTGGCGCGAGCATTGCCGAGCTCTATGGTATTGCCGGTGGTGCCGTACTCGTGCGCCCTGACGGACACGTCGGCTGGCGCAGCGCGACTGAGGTGCCGGAGCCGGCTGCGACCCTGAATCACGTGCTGTCTTCCATACTCCAGAAACCTGCAATGCACACGGGAGATCAGCCATGACGGCAGCTCTACAGGCCAAACCGATCAAGCTGGCGCACGTGGTGATGCGGACCAGCCCGGGCCACTTTGAACCCATGATCGACTTCTATCAGCGTCTGCTTGGGGCGGAGATCGTGCACCGCGCGCCCATCATCGCCTTCCTGACGTACGACGATGAGCATCACCGCCTGGCGATCAGCAAGTTCCCGATTACGCTACCGCGGCTGCGCTTCCTGCGCACGGTTGATCACGTGGCCTTCACCTTCGCGAGCCTGAAAGACTTGCTCGATACCTACCAGCGCATGCAAGAGGTCGGTGTGGCGCCAGCCTGGAGTGTTCACCACGGCGGCACCATATCCATCTACTACCAGGACCCGGACGGCAACCTTGTGGAGACACAGGTCGACGTCTTTGATTCCATCGCTGCAACCAACGAGTACATCCAATCCGATGACTTTATCGAAAACCCTATCGGCGTGGACTTCGATCCCAGCGACTGGATCGCTCGACTGGCAGCCGGCGAAGCCGAGTCAGAGGTCTCAACGCGGGAACGGCAGGGTCCTCGCAACCCAGGTACCGTGCCGCGCGCAATACAAGGAACGCCCCTATGGCTGATGGGCAAACTGGCCGGTGCGCTGGGCAAATAACAGATAAGAAGGAGAACAACGATGCGTCTGATTACGTTTACGCACGAAGGCAGCACCCGTATCGGCTCAATCGACGGTGAACAAATTGTCGACCTGAACGCCGCAGATTCAGAACTGCCCACCGATATGGTGTCACTCCTGCAGGGCGGCGATGCCATGCTGGACCGCGCGCGTGATGCTGTCACTGGCGCCGGTGCTTTCATCCCGCTGTCGGAAGTGCATCTCGAAAGTCCGATCCTCAACCCGCGCAAGATACTCGCCGTGGGCCTCAACTACATGGACCACTTCAATGAAGTGCCCGAGGAGATCAAACAGCGCGCGGGCTTCAAAATCCCCGAAACGCCCATTCTCTTCAATAAGCAGGTCACCTCCGTGGCCGGCCCCTATGACCCTATCGCCCTACCCCCGGAATCGGTGGAGTTGGATTACGAAGCGGAACTGGCCGTGGTCATAGGTAAGACCTGCCGCCGCGTCAGTAAAGAGGACGTGCCCAAGGTCATAGCCGGCTACATGGTCTCGAACGATGTGTCCATCCGCGACTGGCAGCGTGCCGCCCCGACGATGATGATGGGCAAGGGCTGGGACAGCCACTGCCCCATGGGGCCAGCCCTGGTGACTGCGGATGAGATCGATGATCCTGAAAAGCTCGCGGTTAAGCTCACCGTCGACGGCGACGTCAGGCAGGACTTCAATACGGGCGACATGCTCTTCGACATCGCCACGCAGATTTCTTACATGTCGACCGCGTTCACCCTTGAGCCAGGCGACATTCTGTTAACGGGCACCTCGGCGGGCGTCGGCTTTTTTTGGCCGGGCGGTGGCCTGCTCAAAGCCGGCCAGAAAGTGCGCATCGATATTGAGAGCCTGGGCCATATCGAAAACGTGGTCGAGGCAGACGCGGGAGCGAGCTTTATCCGCTGATGTCTCGAGAAAAATCCTTGCGTGAGCCTGCTTGGCTCACGCAAAGAAGCCCTCCTCGCGTGTCCACATCAACGGAAATTCGTCACAGGCAATGGGATCGCCATCTTGCAGGCTTGCGCTCTTTGGGGAGTCAGGCGGCGTACCCTGGCGCTCAAGATAGCGAATGTCATCGCCCAGATAGCGCAGCGTCAGGGCTCGGCGGTGCCGCGTAGGACTGGCATTACCGGTTGACCCATGCCATGTCCTGACATGATGAACAATGATATCCCCGGGCTCAGCTGGGTAATACACGACATCAAATTCTTCCTCATTACTCTCCACATCAGGCAGCGGTAAACCCTCTGAGCCAGGAAAAGAGGCCTGGGTAACAAACAGGTTCGGCTTGTACAGTTCACCGAGGTGGGAGCCCCTTGCGTAACCCATCATGCCATTTTCCTGGTCCACTTCTTCCATGGGCATCCAGAACGTGCAGCATTGATCGCCTTCAAGGTGGAAATAGGTGGCGTCCTGGTGAAACGCCGTGCGCTGAAGCGAGTTGGGCTGTTTCCAAAAGAGTTGATCGCCGTAGAAGCAGATACGGCTTGCGCCCATGAGTTCAGCCGCTATCTGCCCGAAAGGCGCGTGCTTGCCCAGATTGTTCAGGGATGGGTAGTTATAGCAATTGAACGAGCCTGCTTTGAAGGTCCCCTTAGCTTCGCCTGGCTCAACCTCTGGGCTGTCTTGCTCCCTCAGAATCTCAAGACCTTCGGCTTCGAGGCCCGGGGCCAGTTGTCCGAAGTCTTGACTCGCAAGACCATTCGCATCGTCGTCCATGACTTCCATGAAGATCTGCTCCATGCGCTTGACCAGCTCTGTATCGAGAATGCCTGGCAAGTGGACTACGCCATGTTCCTGGTAGTGATTTATCTCTTCTGCGGTGACCGCACGAACCTGGCCCAACGCTAGCTGACTATCCGCCATACTCCCCCTCCTCTTAATTTACAAAGATTTATTAGATGCCCGGCGACCCGCTCAAGCCCCATGCTTACCGACTTCCCACTCAACCTTGTCCAGGGTCTGGGCGGTGAAATCCAGTGGCGTCTTCTCCAGCGTGGTGGCGAAGGTATCGTTCCAACGATTCAGAAAGCCCATGTAGGCGATCGCGGCCACAATGTCGATGATTTGCTCGTCGCTGAAGTGCTTTTTCAATTCGACGAAATGCGCATCCGTTGTCGCATTGGGCGTCTGCCCGGCAGCAAAAGCCAGCGCCAGCGCCGCTCGCTCCGCGTCGCTGTAATGCTCGCTGGTGTCGTAAACCAGGATGTCATCGAGCTTAGCGGCAGAGGTATCCCGGTTGCCGCAGAGCATGGCGCTGTGGGCCTGGCAGTAGCGACATCCCGCTGAAAGACTCACGGCGGTGAATACCAGCACCCGCAACTCTGAAGAAATCGGCTCCGCCTTGGGTTTGCCACGCTGCTTGAACTTGTAACGCAGCTCCGCCCAGATTGCTTTGATCGGATTTGGCTTGGCACCGTCTTCTCCGCGAAACACTGCGGCGGACAGGAAACCAAAACCCGTCATCAAGTCGATATTGCGCGACATAATGAACATGGAATTGGGTACGAAACCGCCTATGGTCGTCTCAATCACCTTGAAGACGGGCTCGAACTCTTTGAGCTCTTCACGTGTGTTACCGCTTAATCGCTGCGCCATAACGGAAACCGAATCAGGCGGAGGCGCCGAGGCTTTCCCCGTACTCCTCGATAGCCCAGTCGAGCAGCACGCGCCGGAACAGCATGCCCGCTTTGTCACCGGCAATGCCCATCTCCTGGAAGTCCATCTTGTCGTGGTCCAACAGGTTCTGCATATGCTCGACGGCCCACAGATCTTCGTCAAAGCCGGTCTTCAGGTGATTCTTGGAAAACTCGTAATACATGTCGTCGTCCAGCGCAAAATCGTTGGATACGGACCACCAGTAGTGCGTGGTGGTCATCGTCTCCGGCGTCAGGTAGTGCATCACGTGCCGCCGGAAAACCTGGTGATCCGGATCGCCCTCCTGCTCGACGATAATCGGCGCGTAACCCTTGAATACGCCGGGCGAAATCGACGAGCCTCCATCCCAGCGCTGCACCGATTTACCCACCAGGCCCTCTCTGATAGGCGGTGGCAAAATAATCGTCGCGGCGTCCCAGTCATCGTCGATTCGGTTACAGAATACGCCGTCCTCGGTGTGCTCCACGGTCGTTGGCAAATCAAGAAAGCTGTCGTCGAAATTGAAGCTGTCACGGTGCAGGTAGGCGAAGTGCGTCAGGTCGTTCAGGTTCTCCTGCATAAACAGGTAATTGCCCTTCAACTCGTTAACACCGAGCATCGTGCGAAATTCCGGATCTGTCAGAAAGGGCAAATGGGGCAGCTTGCTTTCATCGGCCAGGTCCGGTTCACCCATCCAGATAAAGACGAAGGGGCCTATCTCAACCACCGGGTACTTGCGCAATTTCCTGTTCGGACACTGCGTCTGGCAAGGTATCTTCACGACTTCGCCCTCAGGGTTGTAGCGAATACCGTGGTAGCCGCACACCAGGTTATCGCCCTCCAACTTGCTCTCGGAAAGCGGAAAGGAACGATGCAGGCAGCGGTTCTGTAACGCGGTCAGTTCGCCGGCCTCGGTGCGATAAAACACGACGGACCGCTCCAACAGCGTGCGCCCCAGCGGCTCTCGCCCGAACTCCTCCGCCAACCCGGCTACGTACCAGTGGTTGTACAGGAGCGGCATGCGAATATAGTTGGCGACGCTTTTGATCAGGTGGGTGGGTTTGTTCATCACTCTACTCTCCAAACCTGCGCTAGCGATCCTGTCGGCACACGCGGCTTTTGCTTATTTTGTGTACATACTAGTTGCGGCCGCAGGGCTTGTGATAGCTCATTTCAGGCAAGTACAATTATCATTTTGGGAAAGCCGCGACCGCTATGAGTAAGTCAGCGCCCCAACACGTTCAAACCCGATATGTCGCCACGCTCCTCGACATCCTGGCCTCTGATTACGGCGTCAGCGAAGAGGCTCTGGCGCCATCGCGCGCGCTATGCCTGGATCGTGACGACCTGCCCGAAGGATTCATTTCGCTGGCCGACTTTGCCGAAGTGACCGCGAATGCCCTGGCTCTGTGCAATGATCCGTGGCTCGGGCTCCACATGGGCCAACGCCTGCCCACCGGCCATCTGGGCGCCGTCGCTGCGGCAGCCAGCAGCAGCGACCGCGTACGCGATGCACTCACCCTCATGGACAGCTTTTCCAGCACGCTGCTACCTATTCCAGCCGAGCTGAATACTGGACCGGCACGCGCCCGCTTTTCTTTTTCTCTGCCGGAATCCATGGCCTTACAGCGGGAGTTCTTCGCCCAGATACTCATCAGCACCATGCTGAAGTTTCTCGAGGAAAGCACGGGCTACCTGCCGCGTGACCTCGCCGTGCAACTGCCTTTCCCCGACAATCCGGGCTACGCCGAGCGTCTGCCTCATCAGCTGAGTTTTAATCAGGAAGCCCTGGCCTTCAGCTTTCCGGTAAGCTACCTCGATGCCCCACTGTTGACCTCCGATCCGACCACCCGCGCGCTTATTCTGGAAGCCTGCAACAATCTGGCCCGTCGCCTCACCGAATCTCGCACCCTCGGTTCATCGATCACGCAGCTGCTGGACAATTGCTCGGGGCAGTATCCCACCCTCGAGAACGTCGCCGATATACTGCACGTCACGCCGCGCACCCTGCGTAATCGCCTCGCAAAGGAGAACCTCTCCTATCGCGAGATGTTGAAGCTGCACCGCATCAAACGGGCCAAGCGCTTGCTTGCCAGCGGCGATCTGCCCGTTGCTGAAATTGCTGACAGGCTGGGTTACGACACGCCCGCCAACTTCTGTCGGGCGTTTAAGCGCGAGGTATCAATGACCCCGTCTTCCTTTCGAGTCAGTGCGTCGCCACAACCGGCATCTTCCGCGCTGCAGAGGGGCACCGAGTACCAACCCCCTAAATGAGAACGATTGTCATTCGCTATGAGATAAGCTATCTTTCAGGCCTCACTGACATGTTGGACTAAACACATGAAGCCAGGCATCCACCCCGAGTATCGAGACGTCCTTTTCCACGACACCTCCTCCGATACCTTTTTTCTCATCGGCTCAACCGTTGCGACCAATGAGACGCGAGAGTACGAAGGAAACACCTACCCCTACGTCACTCTGGATGTCTCCAGCGCCTCCCACCCCTTTTATACCGGGAAGCAGCAAACCGCGAAGAACGACGGCCGGATCGCCAAATTCAATAAGCGCTTCAATCGCAGCAGCAAGTAATACATGCCCAGATTTAACATAACGTCGGCAGTATGCCTCGGCGCAGCGGTGCTGTGCGCTGAGGTGTGCGCTCAGTCAGACAGCAATGATGCGCAGAGAGCTAAAAATAATATTGAGGAAATTATCGTTATCGGCACCAAGCAGGGCCTGACACTGCAACAGCTCACCGATTCCGTGGAACTCATGTCCGACGAGCGCCTGGCCAATGAGGCCGTCTTCAACATCGCCGACGCGGTATCCCGGGCCGCGAACACCACCGTGCGTTTCAACGCCCTTACTAATATCTCTATCAGGGGCATCAGCCGCAACGGTACGAACAATGCTGGACAAGGTGCGGCCGTCAATATCTATCTGGATGGCGTGCCGTCCTCCAGTCGTGCAATGGGTGAGGGCGGGCAGTCTATCTGGGACGTCCAGCAGCTTGAGGTCTTGAGGGGCTCGCAGTCGACCGTGCAGGGGCGCAATGCTATTGCCGGTGCCGTGGTGGTGCAATCAAAGTTGCCAAGCTTCGAGTGGGAAGGTGGTGCGCGCATCCTCGCCGCTGAGTACGGCACCCGGCAATATGCCGGCGTGATTTCCGGGCCTTTGATAGAGAGCGAACTCGCCTTTCGCTTAAGTGCTGACTACCAGGACACCGACGGATACGTTGACTATGCCATTGATGGTGAAGATGCGGATTACCGAAACAGCCTCAGCACCCGAGGCAGTCTGTTGTACCGGCCTGCAGGATTAACTGAGCTGGAAGCCAAAGTGATCATGCAGTACGAGGAGCGCGAGGTCGGCCAGAGCCCTGGGCGTGTCAGTGCACCGCTGGGAGCCGACGACCCCGGGTTCCTGGACTTTGATCCGAACAGCCTGGAAACCTTCCGTAGTGTTCTGCGCGAGAACGACTACGAAACCCTGCGGCTGACAACTGACATCAGCTATGCACTGTCTGAGGCTACCACCCTTAAATTCCTGGGCACCTATGAGGATGCAGATTCCGACGGCATCAACGGTTCCCGCTCAACCAGCTCCTTCGGTGAGGTCGGCTCACTGTTCTCAGGGACCACCAAAACCTATACGGCAGAGCTCAGCCTGGCTTTTGATTTCGAGCAGTGGACAGGGCTGCTCGGCGCCTATTATTTTGATGAAACGCAGGATGCCTTTATCGGCGGATCGTTCATCATCAGCGAGAACTTCCCCGTCTCCGTGGAACCAGTTGATAGCCTGGCCAGAACGGAGGCCTTCACCGACACAGAGACGGCAAACATGGCGCTGTTCACCCAGTGGCGCTTTGAGCCAAACGCCGACTGGGCTTTCGATGTGGGGCTGCGCTACGACACGGAGGACTACGAATTCCAGCGCAGTGATACGGTCGCATCAATTCAGCCTCCCGAATGCATAATTATCCTGGCCACACCCCAGCCTTGCGACATTGCGGCAGATGGTTTCAACCGACCTGCTGAGCCCTTGCAATCAGACGACTATGACGTTTGGCTGCCGCGCGCCGCCGCGACGTACCGCCTGAGCGAAGATGCATCGGTGTTCGCCAGTGTGCGGCGCGGGTATCGAGCGGGTGGCGCGGGACTGGCGATCAACGACCAGGGTGAGACCATCGTTGTGACCTATGATCCGGAATTCCTGATCAGCTATGAGGCGGGCTGGCGTAGCCTCTGGCTGGACGGGCGCCTGACCTTCAACGGCACGATTTTCTACAGTGACTATGAAGACCAGCAGATCTCCGTGCAGGACAGCCGCGAGTTTTCAATCGTCGTCAACGCCGGCAAAACCAGCCTCTATGGCCTTGAGCTCTCCTCAGACTATCGCGTGAGCGAAACCTGGGCCATATACGGCACGCTAGGGCTCCTGGAAACCGACATCGATGAGTTCCTCTTCAACGCGTTTACCGATCCGCCAGTTGACCTGGCCGGCAATGAACTGGATGGCGCACCTCCGGTGACTTTCACCGTCGGCATCAGTTACGAAAGGCCGCAGGGCGTATTTGGCGGTATCAGCCTCAATTATCGTGATGCGTCCTGGTCCGACGTTTTTAATCTCGGTGAGACCGAGCTGGGCGATGGCATCTCGGAGGAAATCGACGAGGCCTACCTGATGAATGCACGGCTGGGGTACCGCTACAAAGGCTTTACGCTAACCGGCTTCGCGACAAATCTTTTGGATGAGGATGCGCCGGAAAGCCTGAATTTTGCGGATGGCGGCGTGCTGAATGGCACAGGTGGTTTTCGCGCCACGGGCGAATACAACATGCGACAGCCGCGAACGCTTGGAGCGTCGATTGAGTACATGTTTTGAGTGAAGCCATCTCACCCTTTGGCAGCTTTTTGAGGGGGAAAACGTGAATAACAAAAACGCGACCGCGCAGGGCAAGACAGTTCTGGCTATCGCGGTGGCAGCTGCCGTGCATGCCAACGCGCAAGAAACCGCTGCACCAACTACCGCACTACCCGTTGACGCACAAGCGGCCGCTGTGATGGAGGAGGTGCTTGTCTTCGGGCGCTTTCAACAATCGCTTGTTGACCGTATACCCATTGCCCCCACGGAGCTGCCTTTCACCCTGAACGTGATCGATCGCGATTTCCTTAACGAGCGCAATTTCACTCGGCCGATTGAAGCACTGACGACGCTGCCCAACATCACGCGCACTGAAGACCGCCAGGGAACGGGCACCACTAACTTCATCTCGCGCGGTTTTGAGGCACCAACCCTGGTTGATAACCGCGTACAGAACAATTTCCGCGGAGCGGGCGCCCGCGACGATGTCTTCGTTGAGCGCTATGAGGTGCTCAAGGGGCCCGCATCAATTTCCACGGGGCCGGTCGGTGCCGGTGGCATTATCAATACGATTACCCGGAGCCCGGAAGCGGGCCGCTTCACCGATTTCACGCTACGTGTTGATGAGTATGGCAGCATCGGCGGTGAGTTTGACACCAACCTCGGCGAGCTTGCTTCAGGTGCCGTGCTGTTGCGGATCGGCGGCGCCTATCGCGAGTTTGAATTCGACGCGCGACAGACAGAACGCCAGACGATTGCCCTGCGACCGGTGGCGATCTTCAATATTGGGGATGCCACGTCGATTCGCGCCAGCGTGGCCTACACCGAACATGACGTTAACCCCAACAGCGGCTTTCCACTGGAAGAAGATGGCTCGATTCCGCGGCAAATCGACACAGACACCTTCACCGGCTATTGGAATGGCGAGGGCGACAACGAGGACATACTGATCGATGCGGAGCTTAATCATGAGTTTCTCGACGGCCTGAAGCTGACAATGAGGGGCAGTAACCAAGACACGAGTTTCGACTACGCGAACACGGCCGGGCTGATTAACTACAGCGGCACGCCCGGCGTTGGCCCCGACGATACTGACGTGTTTTCTTTATCCCAATCAGCAGAAACTGAGTCGGAAGCGACCTTCTTCGATGCCCAACTGGCATTCCAGACCGACGCCTTCGGCCAGCAGCAGGACTTTGTGATTGGCGCAGCCTACGACGACCGTACCTTTGACAGGCTCTTCAACAGTAACGCCTTCGAAGGGCCCTACTCCCTGGACACCCTCGACGAGCCGCGCTTCGGTGACGGCGGCTCCGGCCCGGTCGAGCCTTTTACCATCAATGAGTCAGAGCTCTATTCCATCTTCGCCGAGGCCGCCATCCGCCCCAGCGATCGGTGGACTATTGTCGCGGGGATTCGCTACGACGACCTCGAACAGCTGACGATAAACTTCCGCGGGGGCGACAGGCTGGAAACACCCTTCGATGACGATGAAACCACCGTCAGGCTCGGCGCCGCCTTCGAGGCCTCGGATGATCTCAACCTCTACGCCAGCTACGCCCAGGCCTTTGTCCCGCAGTTCGGCCTCAGGCGGAGCGACAATCCGGTGAACGCAGAAACATCGGAAGGCTTTGAGGTCGGCGCCAAGGGCTCACTGTGGGACGGTGCCCTGACCTTCCAGGCCGGACTGTTCCATACCCGGCGTAACGACGTTGCACTGCAGGACCCAAACAACGGCCCACTGGAGTTTTTTGTTGTCAGCGCGGGTGAGGTCGAGGTACAAGGCCTGGAGTTTTCAAGCGTTGCGAACCCTCTACCGGGCCTCAATATCACCTTCAACCTGGGCTATACGGACATCGATGTCACCGAGGGCGATGACGAGATCCAGCAGCCCGTTTTTCCTGATCTCACGGGCAGCTTCTATCTGAATTACACGGTGCAGCGCGGCGCGCTGGATAAGCTACGGCTGGGTGCTGGCCTGCGCTACGTTGACGAGCGCGAAGGGCCTCTCGTCACTTTCGATAGCTACACGGTTACCGACATCAATCTGGCCTACCCGCTGACCGATCAGTTTTCTCTGCAATTCGACGTGCTGAATGTGACGGATGAACTGTATGTTGAGAATACCTCCAACAATACAGTCAATCGCCTGGTGGGGAGTGCGGTGTTGGGCCCGCCAAGAACGGCGGTGCTGACTATGCGCTATTCGCTTTGAGGCGGTGCGGGTATCCGCTAGCCTGCTCTACTCGATGCCAGCCGCGAACATACCAAACGCACAAACCTGGTACCAGCGAGGTCTGGCGGCAAAACGCGAGGGCGATCTGACGCAGGCGCTGGCGGCGTTCAAACAGTCCATCAAACTTGACGGTTCAGTTGCCGCGCCCTGGATTGGCCTGGCCCAGATCCTCGACAGCAACAGCCAGTTGGAAGACGCGTTGAAGTGCCTGCTGCGCGCCACCGCCGCCGACCCGAAGCACGCCCTGGCTCATCGCCTGCTCGGCATCGCCCAGCAAAATCTTGGCTATATCATTCATGCCAGACAGGCCTTTCTGCGCGCGCTGGAGCTTGCGCCTACTGACGCTATCACTCACTTTCACTACGGTCGCCTGCAGGAGGACCTTGGCTCGCCGGTGGAGGCAGCAGCGGCCTATCGCGCTGCCCGTCACCTGCAAGCCGATGCCTTCGAGGCGCTGGCCAGTCTGTTGGGTCTCAGTATGCATGTGGATGTCAGCGCCGAGATCGACGAAGCTCGGCGCCTGGTGCACCAACTCAGGCCGAAGGAACGTGCCACGGTAGGCTACGGACTGGGCAAGGCCTTCCAGCAACAGTCAGACTATGATGCCGCGTTCGCGGCCTTCGCCGCGGCCAATACAGCACGCGCGCAAACCTCCGGGCGCTTCAATCGCGAAGCCTTTGACGCCAGCATCAACGAGATGATCAACGTGTTTTCGCCCGCTTTTTTCAGGCAACGCCAGACATGGGCCGCGTGCAGCGACAGCGAGCGCGCGGTATTCGTCGTCGGCTTGCCACGCTCCGGCACGACGCTGACCGAACAGATGCTAGCGTCACATCCGGCATGCTTTGGCGCGGGGGAACTCCACGTCTTGGCTGACCTGGCCACTGGTGCGCCCGATCGACTGGGTGATCCAGGCAAGGTATGGCCGCGCTGCGCTCAAGACCTCACAAACGAACAGCTCTTGCGGCTCGGCGATGACTATCTGGCGCGCGCAGGGGCGCGCGCGAGCGCGGAGGTCACGCGCGTCGTCGACAAACAGCCGCTCAATTTCTGGCAACTGGGGCTGGTCGCCATCGCGCTACCCGGGGCAGCGGTCATCCACTGCACGCGCGATATACGAGATTGCGCCCTATCGATCTACACGCAGAATTTCAACCCCGCACAGACCTGGGCTACAGATCTTGAGGATATCGCCCACTATTGGCGGGGCTATCTGCGGCTCATGGCGCACTGGCATAGCGCCGCTGGCCTCAACATGATCGACGCCGACTACGCCCACACTGTCAACAACCTGGAAGCGCAGGCGCGGCGGCTTGTGTCGCTTGCCGGACTGGCGTGGGATCCGGACGTATTGGCATTCCATGAAAGCCGTCGTATCGTGCAAACACCCAGTCGTTGGCAGGTGCGGGAGCCGCTCTACACCAGCTCTATTGGGCGCTGGCGGCATTACGAGAAACACCTGGAGCCCCTCCTGCGAGCAGTAAGGGTAGATGCAAACCATTCTCATTTGGGCTAGACTGCAACCGTGACCGTTCGGAAAAGTGGTATCCGCACCCCATGCTCGCCCTCAGCCTCATCCTGACCATCGCCGCCGGCGTGCTGAGCCACGTCGGCGTGCGCCTCATGCAGGGCGTGCAGCGGGTGCTGGTTTTTCTCGTCGCACTGGCCTGCCTTGGCCTCGCGTTTTCGATCACGATCTTGCCAGGCGGTTACTGGTCGGGCGTCTATGCCCTGCTATCACTCTATATCCTGGTATGTTCCTTGACGCCCTGGATCGCCCTGCTGTGGAGGCGTAATCGTGCTGGCTAGATCACTCGTCGCGGTTCTCCTCTCGATACCCGCAACAATCGCCATGATTGGCCTGTTGCTCGCCCTACTGCCCAGGGAAACAGGCCTGGCCTTGCCTATGCTGCTACTGGTATTCCCCGCCTGGGTGGGCGTTGCCTGTGGCAGCTATCTGTTGTCCCGAACCTGGCTGGCCGCCCTTATCCTGGTTGCGGCCTCCTGCGGCGGCTTCGGCATGATCCAGCTGCTCAAACTGGCCGGGATGTCTGCGGTTTGAAAGCACAAACACTGAAAACCTTTCTCGACGTGCATACCTGGACCGGTCTGGGCACGGGCCTTGCGCTATTTATCGCCTTTTATGCCGGCGCGATAACGGTATTCATGCACGAGCTGGAAGCCTGGGACAGCTACTCAGGCCATGCGCTTGAGGTGCAGGAGCCTGCCCTGGCGCAGGAACTGATGGATCGCGTGCTGGTCGCGGAGCCCGAAGCCGCCGACAGTCTGCGCATTTACCTGGCCGAGGCGGAACACCCCGAACATCGAGCACGCTGGATTTATCGGCAGGAAGACGGCACCTTTGACTCGACCTTCTTCCGGCTGCCCGTCGACAACAGCCCCGGCCTCAATACCGGCGAAGAAAACGCCCATCTCGCCGGCTTCATCTACAGGCTGCACTACACCGCTGGTCTTCCCTCCAGTTTTGGCCTGCAGGTTCTGGGTATCGTCTGCATGATTTATGGCATTGCCCTGGTCACCGACCGGGCTGCTGATCTTTCTGCCCAACTTTTTCAAGGACCTCTTCGCGTTACGCGAAGGCAAGAACAAGAAGCGCTTCTGGCTGGACGCACACAACGCTGTAGGCGTCATCTCACTGCCCTGGCATATCATGTTCGCGTGGAGCAGCGTACTGCTCGCCATCAGCTTCTACATCATTGCACCCTTTCAGGTGCTGGTATTCGAGGAGGACCTGGTCGAGATGCTGGGCCCCGAATTGGGTGTTGTAGCGACCCCAGAACCCAGCGGCGAGCGCGCTGGCAGCCTGCCAATAGCACAGCTACTGGCCATCGCCGAGCGAGAAATGCCGGGGATGAGCCCGACGCAACTGCGTTTTGAGCACATTGGTGACAGCCAGGGAAGCGTTGTGGTCCTCGGCAAATCGCATACCGATACGCTCGATCCCAATGCCAGTGTTGCCATCAACAGCAGTACCGGCGAGGTGCTGGCTGTCGCCAACCCCGAAACGGCGAGCCTTGGCGGCACCTTTTACAGTGGGCTGATATCGCTGCATTTCGCGAGCTACGGCGGCTACATCCTGAAGTGGATTTACTTCATTCTGGGCCTTGCCGGCGCCTTCCTGTTTTACTCGGGCAACCTGCTATGGGTGGAGTCCCGCCGCAAGCGTCGTGGCGCCGAGCAGACACGGGGCACCGTATTCATGGCGCGACTCAATAGCGGTGTCTGCATCGGCGCCATGGCTGGCATATCTGCCGCTTTCCTCGCGAGTCGCGCGCTCATGTCACACGTCGACAGGCCGGATTACACCGAGTACGCCTATTTCGGTGTTTTCTTTCTGGCCATCGCCTGGTGCTACCTCAGACCGGTCGCCGCCGGCACGCGTGATCTGCTTTATCTTTGCGCAGCCCTCACGGCGGCCATACCAATCGCCGACGCCGTCTTCATCAACATGCCCCTGTGGCGCAGCGTAGCAGAGGGACAGTGGCCGCTGGTCATCGTTGATACCCTCGCAATAGCGCTGGCTCTCGCTTTCCTGCTGCTCGGGCGCGGCGTCCAGGCGCGAGCAGTGAACGGCGACCCCAACAGCGTATGGGCCCTGCCACCAGCGAAAACGGAGCCGGCGATCGCCACAGCATGATGCGCCGAGCAAGCCTGGCTTTTGCCGTCATCTCAGTCGGGGGCGGACTCATCAGCAGCCCCGGACTTGCCCAGTTTGTCGATAGTTCGGATCGTGCGAACCAAGACAATCAAATTGAAGAGGTTATCGTCTTTGGCACCAAACGCGGACTGACTCTACAGGAGGCGGAAGTCTCTGTAGAGGTGTTCACCAGCCAGCGAATCGACGATGAAAGTCTTTTTCGCCTCGACGAACTCCTGCAGCGCACCCCCAATGTGCAGGAGCGCTCCATACGCGGCATCTCGCGCTTCGGCATTGGCGGCGCCGGTCAGGGCGTAACCTCCAATGTCTACCTTGATGGCGCACCCTCCAGCAATGACGCTCTGGGCTTCGGGATAGACAGCCTATGGGACATCGGCCAGGTTGAAGTTTTACGCGGCCCGCAGTCTACCGTGCAGGGGCGCAATGCGTTGGCCGGTTCAATCGTAATGCGCACCAAGGACCCAAGCTTCGAGCGCGAGGGCGCCCTGCGCATGCGTGCCGCCGAATACGATACCTACCAAATGGCGGGAGTTATCTCTGGCCCACTGATAGCCGATACGCTGGCGGCCCGCTTTTCTGCAGACTGGCAGGAGACGCGCGGCTACATCACCAACGCCTTCACCGGCGAGCCAAGCGATGAGGGCGAAAACCTCGGGCTGCGCGGCAAGCTGCTGTATACGCCGGATGGCGAGCGCGAGTTGCGTGCCCTCCTGACCGTTGATTACAACAAGAACGAATCAGCGCCACAGAATGGCGTCGTGTTCTCCGAATTTGCGACCAATGATCCGGCTTTCCCGGATTTTGATTTCTACGATTTTGTGTCTTTCAGTAATCCGGAGTTTCGGGAGAACGAGACGACAAGAGTCATCGCGGACCTGTCCCTGCGACTTAACGACGTCTGGGCTTTGAGGGCGATTGGCACCTACGAGCGCAATGACCTGCTGCGTACCCGGGGCGATCCTGATAACCCCGGCGCATCCGGGGCGAGTGCAGACGAGTCATTCATCATTCCCCAGGTCACCGATACTTACTCAGCCGAGCTGCGCTTCGAATACGATCTGGCTCGCTGGTCAGGATCGGTCGGTGCTTACTATTTCGAGGACGACCAGGACGCAGCAACAGAGTTTTTCTCGCCACTCTCGGAGGAGGTCTTTTTTCCCATCGATCCGCCAGACACACTGGTCACCGGGCGCTCCACGCGAGATACCTCAACCAGAAACTATGCCGGCTACATTCAGGCGCGCTTCAATAGGGATGATTACTGGACCTTCGACTTCAGCGCGCGCTATGACGTTGAACGTTATGAGACCACGGGCAACGTCAACCAGACGCAAAGCGTCAGCCCCATTGACTGCATCGCTACGCTGCCCGACTTCGTACAAGAGGCGCTGGAGATTTCCAGTGAACAGGTGCCTTGTCTGGAACTCGTGCTACGGGCCTCGCAGATCGTAGACAGCCCGGATCAGTCCGACGAATTCTCCGCTTTTCTTCCGCGCCTTGCGGTCACTTACACTTTCAACGACGATTTGGCAGTCTTTGTCAGTGCACAGCGGGGCTACCGGGCAGGCGGCACCTACCTGCAGCTGACCACCGAGGGGCAGCAGGTCAGGGCCTACGACCCAGAGTACCTCGATAACGTTGAAATCGGGATGCGTTCTACCTGGTTTGAGCGGCGCCTGACTCTTAACGCCAATGCCTTTTACAGCATCCTGGAGGATCAGCAGGTCACAGTGCCCGGGCCCTCAGGCACGTTTACCGATGCGCAAACCGTCAACGCCGGCGAAACCGAAATCTACGGACTTGAGGCCAGCGCGGAATATCGCTGGTCCGCCGATCTGAACCTGTACGCCTCGCTGGGACTGCTGGAAACTGAGTTCAAGGACTTCCCCTTTGCGGCGCCCGGCCTACCATTTGACAACCTTGCCGGCAACGAACTGCCAACGGCACCGCCCGTCAGCTTTACCGTGGGACTCAATTACACCCATGATACCGGCCTGTTCGCCAGCGCCAGCATCGCCTATACGGACTCGCAGCACACCCAGGTCTTGAACCTGGAGGAAGAAGAGCTCGGCCCGGGATTGACCGAAAAAGTGGGTAGCCGGACGCTGGCGAACGCCCGCCTGGGATATGCGGCCGGTAATTTCACCGTATTCATTTACGGTACCAACCTGTTTGACGAGGATACATCCCGCTCAGCGCTTCTGGCGACCGTGGGTACCGGTACCGGCAGCATTCGCTACCGTGATGCGCCAACCAATACCGTGAGCGCACCGCAGACCTTTGGCTTCGGACTGGACCTGAGTTTCTAGCGCCCTGCCGACCCGTAGGAGTCTCAGCCCAGCGAATGAACGCCGAGGTAAACGCTATCTCCTACACTTGTATCTACCTGCTTTTCAGCATAGTCAGGATGCGCGATGCGCACGCTGTAGGAACCGCTGTTGGGCGGCAGCTTATCGAGCTTGAATTCGCCGAAGGCATCCGTAGCGACGGTGGCTAGTTCCTCGCCGTCCTTGGTCAACGTTACGCTGGCACCACTCAGGCAGTCTTCGACGCCATCGGCGGTGGCGACCACGGTTCCCCCGATGAAGCAGGTATTGTAGCGGTAGAGATTTTTGTAGTACACGCGCGGCTTGGTATCGATATCCGGGTTCGCAACCTCCAGCCCCTCCTCCGCCACCCGGGCCTGCATCGCCTCGTCGGTGATTTTCACCGCTTCAATACCGCCTGCGGCGCAGGACTGTACACAGCGCGGATGCGGCCAGCCCTGGTCGAGCAGGTGAGCATCAAAGATCCAGATTTGCGGAAGCTCAAGCTCTTCATTCCACACTATGGCATCGTGGGGGCAGGCTTCCACCAGGTCCTTCCTGCCCTTCGCCTTGACCGGATCAATGATAACAATGCCATCGTCGCGTTTATGCACTGCGTCGCCACCGACCTTGGTGCAAGGGCCGTTGTCGCAGTGGTTACACATGCGCAGCATATTGACCGCGTCCACCATTGGCGCCTGACCACGCGACTTGGTCTCCAGCGTGATGATGTCCGGATTGGCTTCGGATACCGGCGCACAATAGCCCGGGTGGTCGTTACCCACGTATTCATCCTTGGCAGACAGCACCGCGTTGACGAAATCCACGCCCCGCTCGACGTCGATAATCAGGTTCCACTTTTCGGGCGCGGGGGTTTCTGTGTTGGCGTTTTCCATGCTCTAACTCTCCTGTCAGGCCGCGCGCAGCTTCTCGAACAGCGCCTCGGCGTGCGCATACTTTTCCACCTCGACCAGGGTCGAGTTGGGGCTCATGGAATGGGTGCCCTTGGTCTGGGGCCGGTCCGGCGTAAGGATGTTAAGGCTGCCGCCAACTTCCAGGGACTCGCCCTCGACCTCCATCATCTGGTACCGGGCACTCGCCTCGTAGCTCTTGATGACTCCGGGGCTGACCAGGGAAGAAATATCCGCGGCGCAGATAACCGCGCCGCGGTCGTTGTACACCTTCACCAGGTCATTCTGCTCAATGCCGCGAGCCGCAGCGTCCTCTTCGCTGATCCGCGCCAGCCAGTAGTAGTGGCCATCGATCAGCCGCCGGTGATCGGCAATCTGGTTGGTCGCTGTCGCGCCATCGGAGAAGGTATGGAAGCTGTAGCGGCTGTGGGTCGCAATCATTTGCAGCGGGAATTTCGATGTCAGCTCGGCCGTTTTCGGCCCTTCCCAGGAGGGGAAATAGCGGTTCAGCGCTGGCCGGTCCGGGTGCTTCGCTTCGTTGCGTTTGAGCACGGTAGGAATGAATTCAAACTTGCCGCTGGGCGTCTGCAGGCCATAGCCGAACTCCTCGGCATACTGCGATGGCAGCGGGAAGGGCTCCGGCAGATCCTTGCGCCGGTCTTCAGCGAACCAGCTCATACTGAGTGGCGGCCGCAGTTCCTCCTCCAACTCGCTGGGCACCACAAAATAGCCTTTCTTGAGAAACTCCTTCCATGAGACATGCTGCGCCACATCCGATGAGTCGAAAATCCGACGTGCCCAGTCCAGTTCGCTGCAGCCCTCGGTAAACACGGCGCCCAGCCCGAGACGCTCCAGAATATCGTTGAAGATCTGGTAATCCGACTTGGACTCGCCCAGCGGCTCGATGCACTTGTGCTGAATGGCTATCACACGGTGATTAAGTACTTCAAAGTTGTGCATGCCGTAGCCACCCGCGCTGCACCACTCACCGATATCCCAGCGCTCGAGGTTAGTACAGGCCGGCAGGATCACGTCGGCGAACTGCGTTTCGCCTTCCATGAACACCGACTGGTTTACAACGAACTCGATGCTGTCGTGTCGATAGGATTCGGCGAAGCGACTGGAGTTGGTGGTGGTGCTGAAGGCTGATGAGCCGTAGCGATAAATCATGTGGATCGGCGAAAAGCCCGGCGCCGGATAGCTGATCGGCGTGAACTGGGCCTCCTGCGAGAAACCATCCCACAAGTAGCCCTCGGCATGGCCGTTGATAATCGCCTCTGGAATACGCTGCTTGGGAATCTGCTGGTTGACCGGGTTCGTGGTCAGCACATGGGGCATACGCTGATAGTTATTAATGGCATCACCGGTAAAGTTCAGGTCGCCTGAGATGCCGCCGTCAGCGTAGCCGGGAAAGTAGAACTGATGGTCGACGGGCGAGCCATTAATCAGCCCCCCCATGTTGCGGCCCGGCTTGCCCCAGCCCTGCATGGCCATCATCATCACCATATTGCGCGCCCACTGCTGGCCGGTGGCGCCGCGACAGGCACCCCCGAAACCGGTGCCACTCATGCCACAGGAGAGATAGGTCTTCTTCTTCGCCCAGGTACGGGCCAAGGCTCGGACATCGCGGGCCGGCACGCCGGTCTCGCCTTCCTGCCAGTCCGGGGTTTTCGCTTGACCGTCGGTTTCACCGAGCAGATAAGCCTTCCACTCGTCGAAGTCGGTGGTGCGGTCTGCTACATACTCCTTGTCATAAAGCCCCTCCTCGACCCAGACATACATGATCGCCAGGGCGAGCGCCGAGTCGGTACCCGGCTTGATCGGCATCCACTTACCACCCAGCAGCTGAGCGGTGGGATTGTAGTGCGGGTCAATGTGGACGAAATCGAAGCCCAACTCCTTGGCCCAGAGCCGCCGCGGGGTCGATTCAAAGGCCGCATAAGACGCGTTGGTACTCTCCGGGTCACTGGACCAGAAGACGATCTGCTCCGCCTCCTGCAGACAGTCTTCCAGCGTGCCGTAGCTGGGCGGGATGCCAACCCGGTGCGAGAACCCGCAGTGATGCAGGGCGCCCCAGAACCAGCCTTCCCAGCTATCAGGGTTCATGGCCATGCGCGTAAAGCCGATCAGGTTGCCAAAGCGCATCATCGCGCTCAGGTAGTAGCCAACGTTGCCCCACTGGTGATGGGAACAGTGCTGCAGGAAAATAGCGCCGGGGCCGTGTACGCGTTTTTGTCGATTAATCTCACCGGCGACAATATCCAGAGCCTCGTCCCAGCTGATACGTTCGTAGCCGGAGATACCTCGATTCTGCGGGTTACGCTCGCCGTTGGGGTCGAAATCGACGCGTTTCATCGGATAGAGCAGGCGATTCTCGGCGTATACCGTACTTTTCATGGAGCTGCCATGGGGCGCCACTGTCGTCTTGCGCTGCGGGCTGAACTCCCGGCCTTTGGCCTTGATCGTCCAGCTCGGGGCGTCTTCTTCAGAAAACTCGATGGGCGTCATGCGCACGATCTTGCTGTCACGGACGTGCACATGCAGGGGGCCACCATTGGTAATTGTGGTGTAACGCATGCAGCCATCGGGCATGGCTTCGCCGTAGTTGAAGCCCTCGTAGGTCATGCGTTGCATGAGCTTCAGAATCCAGTTGCCCAGCGGATCGGGGCCGACCACTTCCATGAGGAAGTTTTTCGCGGCGTGAATCTTATAAAGGTCTTCCGCGTTCGGGTTTAGAATCTTCAGCGCGACATCGACATTCTTGAATACCAGCTGTATGTCCGGCGCATCACTGACACCTGACTTGGACGTGATCTTGCCATCCTGAAAGCGAAAATAGCGCCCGACGCTATTGTTCTTCACGCGAATCTGCAGCACGCAGTTGTAGCGGCTCGCTTCTTCCTTGAAAGCTGGGCTTTTTTTGGCGGCCCGGTTCAACATGGGCGTCAGCCCGAACAATATCGTGCGGAGAACCAGATTTTTCATAGCAGTGACCAGA
>JBCDJG010000026.1:0-66897 GCA_038748065.1 Pseudomonadota bacterium | reverse complement strand
TTTTTCTTTACAGCCGCTTTTCTCTTTGCTGGCGCCTTTTTCTTTGCTGGCGCTTTTTTCGCGGCAGCCTTACGCTTGGGGGCGGCTTTTTTACGGACGGCTGCTTTTTTTCCGGCGGTAGATTTCTTTTTGGCGGGCGCCGTTTTCTTCGGTGCCGCATCACCCAGCAGAGCCTTCAACTTCGCCTCAGCCTTCCTCTCTGCCAGGCGTAACTGGCGAGCGACTTTCTTCTCCAGCGCGGCAAGCTTCTTAGAATCACTTCTTGCCCGCTTTTTCGCCCATCGCTCGGCTTCCGCTGCCAACGCTTTGGCTTTGTCGACCTCTGCCTTGGCAACCAGCTCAACCCTTTTCTGAAGCACCTTCTCCTTGGCCGCCAGCTGTTCCGCTTTCAGGCGTGCCTTGATCCGCGTTTCAGCCACCCGATCAGTTGCCTTGGCGATGCGCTCTCTGAGCGCCTTGACGCGAGCGGACTTCCGCGCCGAAGCAGCAGCGGCAGACTTCGCAATACGCCTATCGCCGGCAGCCTTGCTGCGGGTCGCTTTCTTGCGCGACCTCAGCACTTTTTTTCGAGCAGCTTCCAGCTGCTTCTTTTCCTTGGCTATAGCCTTCTGTAGTTTTTCAAGTGCGGACGAGGCTCGCTCCAGCGCCGGCGTAGTGGGTGCTGGCCTTGCCTGGGCCTCATCAGGTGCTGTCTTCTTCGGGGGGGCTTTCTTGGCTGGTGCTTTTCTCGCCCTGGTCTTAGTCTTGGCCTTGGCCTTGGCTTTAGTTTTAGTCTTCGCCTTAACCTTTGCGCTAGCCTTCTTTTTAGGTGCCGCCATGTGTTTCTCTCCGGAGTTGTTATTGAATTGGAGCTCAGCAGAAAATAGCAATTATCGAGCGTCGCCACAAGACACAGAGCAATACGCTATCCCTGTGCTTCTAGGGCGTCAAACACCTTGTCTCTGATCTCTTCGACGCTGCCAACACCAGCCACTCGATAATAGGATGGCGCGTCATCACCGCTCATATCGCCGTAGAAATCGATCAAAGGGCAGGTCTGTGCGTAATAAACTTCGAGTCGTTTTCGCACAGTCTCTTCCTGGTCGTCGTCGCGCTGTACCAGCGGCTCGCCGGTCTCATCATCAATACCCTCCCGCGCTGGCGGATTGTGTTCCACGTGATAGATGCGACCGCTGCCCGGATGCACTCTACGCCCGCTGAGGCGGCTGACTATCTCTTCATCATCAACAGCAATCTCGAGAACCGCATCAATCAACACGGCAGCCTCAACCATTGCCTGCGCCTGGGGAATCGTTCTGGGAAAGCCGTCGAAGAGAAAACCTCTTGCGCAGTCCTCTTCAGCAATTCGCTCCTTAACCAGGCCAATGATGATGTCATCGGAGAC
Source organism: Pseudomonadota bacterium (assembly GCA_038748065.1). GTDB lineage: Bacteria > Pseudomonadota > Gammaproteobacteria > Pseudomonadales > Halieaceae > JBCDJG01. Next base: position 65,513 of record JBCDJG010000026.1, on the reverse strand, counting down.
AAGACCCCCTGAATCCATAACCTCCTTAGCCTTGAGACCCAGCTCCGTGCCCGCCTTCACCGCGGCGCGCAGCATGTCGCCGGTGCTGATTTGAGGGATAGAGAACTTGTCGCAAATAAACTGGGCTTGAGTGCCCTTGCCAGCGCCAGGGGCGCCTAACAGAATCAATCGCATCCAGGAATATCCTCATAGGAAGGGGGCTTTCGTGGGGCCTGCAACGATACACAGCCCCCAGAGGCGTTACAAGTCCTGCCGTTTTGCCTCACGCCATAACTCGTCAAGCTGCTCTGAGTCGAGATTTGCCAAGGCCTGTTCACCGCTGTTCGCTGATGATTCCATGGCCCTGAATCGACGCTCAAACTTGCTGTTGGCACGACGCAAAACATGCTCCGCGTCTTCGCCGAGATGCCTGGCAAGGTTAACGCAGCTGAACATCAGATCGCCAAGCTCCTCCGCCGCGCGCTCTGTATCATTGCGCTCTAGCTCGTTTTGTAACTCGGTGAGCTCCTCTCGCAGCTTGGCAATCACACCATCGAAGGAGGCCCAATCAAAACCGACGCGCGCGGCGCGTTTCTGTAACTTCTGCGCCCTGGGTAGCGCTGGCAATGCCACGGGCACATCGTCTAATAGACCCGGCAGATTCTTCTCGCTGCGCTCCTTAGCTTTTATGCTCTCCCAGCTATCTTTCACGTCGCTAACGCTGCTGGTTTTGCTCACACGGCCCTCGATTTTTCCATCGGCAAATACGTGGGGATGTCTGCGTACCAGCTTATCGACCAGGGTGTCGACAACATCCTCAAAGCTGAATAGCTTTTGTTCGGTGGCCATCTGAGCATAGAACACAACCTGAAACAGCACATCACCGAGTTCCTCAGCCATGTGCGGATAATCGCCCTGCTCAATCGTCGCCGCTAGCTCGTAGCATTCTTCAAGCGTTGACGGCACGATGCTCTCGAAGGTCTGCTGCAGGTCCCAGGGGCAGCCGCCGTCAGGATCACGTAGGCGCTGCATGACGCGCAGGAGGTCACTCAGGGTATAGACCGCAGCCATTGATCAGGCCTTATCGCTCAGACGCACGGCTGAGATAACATTTTTCAGGGAGTTCACCCGCTCCAACAGTCTCGACAGAGCGCCAATATTAGGGACTTCTACCCGGACCCGCATGGTCGCGGTGTGCGTCTTTTTATGGCTTTGCGTGTTGATAGCAAGCACGTTGGTACGCGCGCTGGCGAAGAGCTCTGTAATATCGCGCAGCAGGCCCTGTCGATCATAGGCCTCTATCGCCACATCGACCTCGTAGTTTGCGCTGGGCGATGCGCCCCATTCAACTTCGATAACGCGTTCGGGCGAGGCCTCGTGCAGTTTCAACATCCGTGCGCAGTCTGTTCGATGAATGCTGACACCGCGCCCCTGGGTAATAAAACCGGTGATGCTATCGCCCGGCAGTGGCTTACAGCATCCGGCCATGTGGGTCATCAGGTCGCCGACGCCGCGCACCTGAATTTGCCCGCGCTGCGCCGTAGCAGAACCCCGTGCCAGCTTCAAATGCGGCTGGGGTTGGCCCTCTACGAGGCTCTGGGCTGCATTAAGCACCTGACTGGACGACAAATCCCCAGCGCCAACCGCCGCGTACATGTCGTCGACCGTGCTCATCTGGACCTTGGCTGCCACACGCTTGTAGTCGACGCTGGTCAGTGCAAGGCGCCTGAATTCCCGCTCAAGTAGGTGACGGCCGGCGGCAATGTTCTCCTCACGCGCCTGACTCTTGAACCAGTGCTGGACCTTCGCCCGCGCCCGGGACGTTTTAAGAAAACCAAGCCCCGGCTGTAGCCAGTCTCGCTTCGGTTCGCCCTGCTTGCTCGTCAGAATTTCAACGCGCTCCCCGGTGCACAAGGTATAGGTCAGCGGCACGATAGAGCCATTCACCTTGGCACCGCGACAGCGATGTCCCACCTCTGTGTGCACGTGATAGGCAAAATCCAGGGGCGTAGCACCCTGCGCCAGGTTGACGATATCTCCCTGGGGCGTGAACACATAGACCCGATCCTGAGCCACATTAAAACTGAACTGCTCGGCCACGGCCGTGGCATCGCCAGTCTCTTCGTGCCAGTCCAACACCTGCCGTAGCCAGGATATTTTCTCTTCGTAAGTACTGGCCATGGCGCCGTCAACGTCAGAGCCCTTGTATCGCCAGTGCGCGCAAACGCCAAGCTCAGCTTCCTCGTGCATCTGATGCGTTCGAATCTGTATCTCGAGAATCTTTCCATCAGGCCCTATTACCGCCGTGTGTAGCGAGCGATAGCCGTTCTCCTTGGGGTTGGCGACATAGTCGTCAAATTCGTTTGGGATGTTGCGCCACAGTCCGTGCACCATGCCCAGCGTCGCGTAACAGTCTTTAAGCTCCGGCACGAGCACCCGCACTGCGCGGATATCGTAGACCTGTGAAAATCCGATCCCCTTGCGCTGCATCTTGCGCCAGATACTGTAGATGTGTTTCGCGCGCCCCTGTATCTCGCATTCAATATCAGCCTTGTCCAGAACCTGGCGGATTTCGTCCCTGACGCGCTCTATGAAGCGGTCGCGCTCAAGGCGCTTGCCGTCCAGCAGACGTGCGATTTTTCGATAAGCCTCCGGATACAGGTAGCGGAAGGACAGATCTTCAAGTTCCCATTTCAGGTGGCCGATACCAAGCCGGTGCGCAAGAGGTGCATAGACATCAAATATTTCCTGGGCAACCTGCCTGCGCCTGCTCTCTTCTTCGTCTTTCACGGCGCGAATTGCGCAGGTTCGCTCGGCCAGCTTTATCAGCGCAACCCTAACGTCATCAACCAGCGCAATCAGCATGCGCCGAATGTTATCTTTCTGCCCATCCGCCTGACCGAGGACAGGGGCGCTGCCCGGATTGCGTAAATCGGAGATCGCGGCCATGCGCAGAACGCCATGCAGCAAACTGAGCACCTGGCCACCGAATGACTTCTCCACCGCATCGACCGACAGACGATCCTCCCGCACTGCCCGATACAGCATGCCGGCGATCAGGCAATCTGCGCCAACGTGAAGCTCTGCCAGAATCTGGGCGGTGTCGAGCCCCGCACTGAAGCAGTCGGTCTCCTGCGACCAGTCGCGGGTGTCCTGACCGGGCCGGGACTGGGCCTGCTGTACGACCTTGGCGGCCCGCAAAACAGCATTCTTCTCGTCGCCCTCGAAACGGGTCGGCAACAGGTCCAGCCAGCGCGGCAGATCGACATCACCCGCGGCGGTCCGGTGCCCCTGGGCGCGAACCTGAACCACCTTCAGGAATCCTCATCGGGCGGTTGAAACACCCCGGTCGATAGATAACGGTCCCCGCGATCGCAGATAATCGCCACGATCACCGCATTTTCCACCTCCTCCGACAGTTTCAGAGCAGCAGACACGGAGCCACCAGAGGAGACGCCACTAAAAATGCCCTCCTCCGCGGCCAGCCTGCGCATCATCTGCTCCGCATCGCTCTGCGCAATATCCATGACGCGATCTACACGTGGGCGCTCGAAGATTTTCGGCAAATAGGCCTCGGGCCAGCGCCTGATGCCAGGAATGCTGGAACCCTCTACCGGCTGCAGGCCGATAATCTGGATTGACGGATTCATTTCCTTGAAGAAGCTGGAACAGCCCATGATCGTTCCAGTCGTACCCATAGAACTGATGAAGTGGGTAATGGTTCCGGCCGTTTGCTCCCAAATTTCAGGCCCTGTTCCACGCAGGTGGGCCAGCGGGTTATCGGGGTTTGCAAACTGGTCGAGCACGCGCCCCTGGCCTTGGGCCTGCATGTGCATTGCAAGGTCCCTGGCACCTTCCATGCCCTCCTGCTGAGTGACCTCGATCAGCTCTGCGCCATAGGCGCTCATCGCCAGTTTACGTTCGCTGGACATGTGCGAGGGCATGATCAGGATCAGTCGATAGCCGCGAATCGCGGCCGCCATGGCCAGGGCAATGCCGGTGTTGCCGCTAGTGGCCTCAATAAGTGTGTCGCCCGGCTTGATTTCGCCTCGGGCTTCGGCCTGCGCGATCATACTCATGGCTGGCCGGTCCTTAACCGAGCCTGCGGGGTTATTGCCTTCCAGTTTCGCCAGAATGGTATTGCTGGTCGCCCCGGGCAAACGCTGCAGGCGTACCAGTGGCGTGTTTCCGATGCAGGCCTCTATGGTGGGATATTCAGGCATGGTTCTCTATCGCGGGGCGGGCTCCCGATTATATCGACTTTGGTGCTTTGGACCACCAGTTACGGTATGAGCACCGCAAATGCAAGAACATAGTCATCCTCATCAGACAGGCTCAGCTCGACGCGGCTGCCCCCCCGCCGCTGAGCCGCGGCCAGGGCACCACCGCTGATTCGCGCCAGCGGCGCTCCGGCCGCGTCGTGTTCGATGCAAATATCTTGCCAGCTTACGCCACGAGCGATGCCCGTTCCCAGTGCTTTGGCAACGGCCTCTTTCGCTGCGAAGCGCTTCGCCAGCAATTGGTTCGGGCGTGCACTGCTCAAGTACTGCTCACGTTCAGCAGGCGTCAGTATGCGATCAATAAAGCGCTGACCGAGACGCTCAACCACGGCATCAATACGCTCACTGCGCAACAGGTCGGTGCCGACGCCGCAAATTGCCAGTGCTTCTCCCCTCGCGGCGAGTTTGTCGCTCAGGGCACTTATTTCCCTTATGGCTGCTGCATCGCTCATGGCTGTTTTTTCGCTCATGGCTGTTTTTTCGCTCATGGCTGTTTTTTCGCTCATGGCTGTTTTTTTGCTCATGGCTGTTTTCTCGCTCATGGCTGCTCCCCCTGATTCCGCGTGCTCCGAAAAAGCGCACGCGATCGAAGAGGCTCGTGGCCCAAATGACCTGACAGTACCTCACGCAACAGGCGCTTTGCGGTTCCAGCCGCTTCACCCGTGACCTCGCCGGCGGCGATACGCCTGAGATCAGCACCCTGATAGGCGGGTTTCCCGCTCGCGGGCCGCTGCTGCGTGGCCACCATGCCGACTTCCGCCTCATAAACGTACAAACAGTCCTCGCGAACGCCCTCGCCACTGGCCGCATCAGCACCAAAATCAAAGCTGTAGCCCAACTCATCGATCAGCTGTAATTCGAACTGTCTTAATTCAGGCTCAAGCGCGTCGCCATGGCCGAGCGACTCAATGGCGCTGCCATAGGCGGCAAACAGACGTGGATGGGGATCATGCCGATGCAGCAAACGCATCAATAGCTCGTTCAGATAAAGGCCACTCAACAAGCTATCGCCCTGTAGCCTGTGAGGCCTGCCAGCCAGCTCGCACTGACCCAGTGTTTTCAGCTCCGACCGGCCCGAGAAAGATACCAGCAGCGGCACGAAGGGCTGGTTGACGACCACCTGAGCACGGCGCTTTCCCGCACGCCTGACACCGCGGGCAACAGCCGAAAAACGCCCGTACTCGGCGGTAAACAGCTCCACGATCGCACTGCTATCGCGGTAGGGTCGGCTATGCAGCACAAAGGCCGGCTGAACTTCAACCCGCATCAGTCTTCGTATCCGAGGCTGCGCAGTGCTCGCTCGTCGTCAGACCAGCCTGACCGCACTTTCACCCATAGACGTAGCATGACCTGGTTATCAAAAAGCGCCTCCATATCCAGCCGCGCGTCCTTACCGATGCTGCGCAGGCGACTCCCGCCTTCACCGATGACGATGCGCTTCTGCCCCTTGCGCTCCACCAGGATGAGTGCGGCGATATGAATGATGCCCTCGTCGAGGGCAAACTCTTCGATTTCGACCGCCACTGCATAGGGCAACTCATCACCCAACTGGCGCATGATCTTCTCGCGCACAATCTCCGCCGCGAGGAATCGCTGGGAACGGTCGGTTAGCTGATCTTCCGGAAAAAAATGCGCCGACTCGGGCAAATGTGCTGTAACACAGGCTTCCAACTCAGCGATATTGTGATTCCGAAGCGCCGATATCGGTATGACCTCGGCGAAGTCCGCGCGCCCGGTCAGGGCTTCAAGATGGGGCAGCAGCACCGACTTATCGTCGAGCAGGTCAACCTTGTTGACGGCCAGCACAACCGGCACGGCGGCCTGGCTAATGCGTTCCAGCACCATATCGTCTTCTTCTGTCCATGCGGTGCGATCCACAACCATGACCGCCACATCCACATCCTTGATGGCACTGCTAGCCGCTCGATTCATATAGCGATTGATCGCCTTGTCTGCGCCGCGATGCAGGCCCGGCGTATCGACGAAAATGAGCTGGGTATCGCCCTCTGTCTTGATCCCCAGAACCTGATGCCTTGTAGTCTGTGGCTTGCGCGAGGTTATGCTGATTTTCTGGCCAAGCAGGTAATTAAGCAGGGTTGATTTGCCAACATTGGGACGTCCGACCAGGGCGACGTAGCCGCAGCGGACGCTCATGAATCAAGCGCCTGCAGTTCCGTCAGGACAGACATGGCCGCTGCCTGCTCTGCGCGTTTGCGACTGCTACCTTCTCCCGAACAGCTGAGGCGAGGCGCCTCCAAATCGCAGGCTACAACGAAGTGCTGCTGGTGCTCCTCGCCGCTCACTGAAACCAGCCGGTAGCTCGGCCGCGCCAGACCCCGCCCCTGCAGTCGCTCTTGCAGTTGCGTCTTGGCATCTTTATCGAGGTCCCCCGGCACCAGGGCATCTAGACGCCCTGCAAACAGCCTTAAAAGAACTTCGCGACATTGCGGGTAGCCCCCGTCGAGCAACACGGCCCCCGCGACTGCCTCCAGGGCATCCGCCAGGATAGACTCGCGGCGATGACCGCCGCTGCGACGCTCACCCTGCCCAAGCTTTAAATGGTCGCCAAGACACAACTCTCGAGCAACGGCAGCGAGTGTCTCCCCCTTGACCAGGCGCGCCCGCATCCGCGACATGTCGCCCTCGCTCGCGCGCGGAAATCGCTGATAGAGCGCTTCAGCGATGATGTGGTTCACAATAGAATCGCCCAGGAATTCGAGCCGCTCGTTGTTATCACGCCCGACACTGCGATGCGTCAATGCCAGCCTTAGGTGCTGCGGATCGTTGAACTGGTAGCCCAGGCCAGATTCCAGGCCTCTGGTCTTCTCCACCGGCTGTCAGTCGAGCCGACGCTGCCCGGCTATCACCTGCAAATCATCGAATTTCAGCACCGCGTCGATGCGACCCATAATCGGGATTCGTATTTCATGGTTGGCATCGATATAGGTTTTGCCATCCTTGCGATAGACCTCGACGTCCCTCGCCCGCATGCCATAGATTTGGTTGGTGTTAAAAAGGTTATCTATTTTCATCCGGATCTCGGAGATGCTGTCTGACTGCGGGTCATACTGGTCAGCGGTCTTGTTCACGATCTCCTTGATGCTCAGGTATTCAAAATAGGCTGGAGCCATCTTGATAACGCACATCACAAAGAAGCCGACCATGATCATAATAGCCAGCAAACTGAGTATAGAAACACCTTTCTGTTTCTCTAAACTGCCCATCGCTCATCCCCCTGATTAACGCGTTCTCTCATTACGCGACATCCGATCTGTTGCAGCTTACTCTACTTGCTCTACATCACTCCAGCATCACTCGAATGCTTCGATTTCACCGTGTCCTCAACGGCTACCAGCTACCAGTACTTTCTACCGCTATTGAATTGACCCTGCTCGGCTAAAACTCGGGAGGCTGAAAAACGAATCCCAGTGCATCCATACCGCGAAAGCCTTACCTACTATATCCCGTTCCGGCACTTGACCCCAAATACGGCTGTCACTGCTATTATCTCGATTATCGCCCATCATGAAATAATGGCCGGGCTTAACTTCAACCGAAAAGTCAGTTGCGGGCCTGACTCGATCGACCTGCATCAGGTGATCGGCCGCACCCAGTTCCTCCCTCGCTACCAGGTAGCGACGGCTTGCCTCGGAGTCTTGCGGCAGCACGTTGCGAGCGACCAGGTCGCCGTTGACATAAAGACGTTTATTGCGATAGGTGACCGTGTCGCCAGGCAGCCCCACGACTCGCTTGATGAAGTAGGTCTCATTCATGTGGGGTGGAAAAAACACCATCACGTCGCCACGCTCGGGCTCGCTGAGGTCGAGCACCTTGGTTCGCACAACTGGCAGTCGTACGCCATAGGTATATTTGTTGACCAGGATGTAGTCACCGACGGCGAGCGTTGGCACCATGGAAGACGAGGGTATCTGGAAGGGCTCAACCAGAAATGAGCGCAGTACAAAAACCACCGCCAGCACAGGGAAGAAGGAGCGCGCATACTCAACAATGACCGGCTCTCTGGCGGAAGTTGACACTTCTGCCATGTAACTGTGCGACGCGCTACTACCGTCCTCATCCCAGCCAGGATATTTCGCCTGCAAACTAGTCCTCATTCGCCGGCGCCCGGGGGCCAGTACCAGCGCGTCAGCGGCCCAGATGAAGCCGGAGCCGAACACGAGAATCACCAGAATCAGCGGAAAATCAATCGACATCTACGGCCCCATTAGCCATCAACTTTAAGTACTGCCAGAAACGCTGACTGTGGTATTTCAACCCGCCCAACCTGCTTCATACGCTTCTTGCCAGCTTTCTGCTTTTCCAGCAGTTTACGCTTGCGCGTCACGTCGCCGCCATAACACTTTGCCGTGACATTTTTCCGTAGCGCCTTCACCGTCTGGCGCGACACGACTTTACCGCCAACGGCGGCTTGAATCGCCACGTCGAACATTTGCCTCGGAATCAACTCCTTCATTTTTTCTGTCAGCGCACGCCCGCGATACTGCACCTGATCTCGGTGCACAATCACCGCCAGGGCATCGACTCGCTCGCCGTTGATCAGGACATCAAGCCGCTGCAGGGATGCCGGCTCAAAGCGGTCGAAACTATAGTCAAGCGAGGCATAGCCACGGCTCACCGACTTGAGCCGATCGAAAAAATCCAGGACAACTTCCGCCATCGGGATATCGTAAGTGACCGCTACCTGCGTGCCGAGGAACTGCATATCCTTCTGCATACCGCGCTTTTCCACGCAAAGGGTAATGACGTTACCCAGGTAGTCCTGTGGTACCAGAATATTGCAGCGGGCGATGGGCTCGCGCATTTCCTCAATATCACCCACGTCGGGGAGAGAGGATGGGTTATCTACCCGAACGACTTCACCATTTTTCTTAAGAACCTCGTATATGACCGTCGGTGCGGTAGTAATCAGATCGAGATCGTACTCCCGCTCAAGGCGCTCCTGGATAATCTCCATGTGCAGCATGCCCAAAAAACCACAGCGAAAGCCAAAGCCGAGAGCATCCGAGCTTTCGGGCTCGTAAAACAACGATGCGTCATTGAGCGTGAGCTTTCCCAGTGCGTCGCGGAAATCCTCGTAATCGTCTGATGAGATGGTGAAGATACCCGCGTAGACCTGAGGCTTTACCTGCTGAAATCCTGGCAGGGCCGCCACGTCTGACTGCCCGGCGCTAACCAGTGTGTCGCCCACTGGCGCGCCATGAATATCTTTAATGCCGGCGACTACAAAGCCAACCTCCCCCGCCTGCAGCTGCTGCTTCTCGAGTCTCTTGGGCGTAAAAATGCCGACGCTATCGACCTGGTGAACCTTCCCCGTCGATTTAGCGAGAATCTTGTCGCGCTTGCCGAGCACGCCCTGTTTGACTCGCACCAGGGAAACGACGCCAAGATAGTTATCAAACCAGGAGTCAATAATCAGTGCCTGCAGTGGCGCCTCTCGCTCGCCCTCCGGCGGAGGCACGTTCTCCACAAGGTACTCCAAAGCGTCTTCAATACCCAGGCCAGACTTGGCGCTGACGCGACAGGCCTCAACGGCGTCAATACCGATGATGTCCTCGATCTCCTGGCTGACCCGATCGGGATCTGCCTGCGGCAGGTCCATCTTGTTCAGGATGGGCAAGACCTCAAGGCCCTGCTCGATCGCCGTGTAGCAGTTGGCGACCGACTGAGCCTCGACCCCCTGACCCGCATCAACCACCAGCAGGGCCCCCTCGCAGGCAGCGAGAGACCGAGATACTTCGTAGGAAAAATCGACGTGGCCGGGCGTATCAATAAAGTTAAGCTGGTAGGTCTCGCCATTACGCGCGCGGTAGTCCAACGTCACGCTCTGGGCCTTGATGGTGATCCCGCGTTCTCGTTCGATGTCCATGGAGTCGAGCACCTGCTCATCCATTTCACGCGCGCTCAGACCGCCGCAGTGCTGAATAAAGCGGTCGGCAAGCGTGGACTTGCCATGGTCGATATGGGCAATAATCGAGAAGTTGCGAATGTGGCTAAGTTCGCTCATGGGTGGCGAGGCTGCCCTGAAAAAACGCGCGATTGTACCGCAAGCACACCGGCGCCGCCACGGCCGGTGGTGCGCGATTCGGCCGCTAGTCTTTGAGTTTGAGGCCGACGAATAGCGGCGAACCGCGGCGGATCAGTCTAAGGGGGACCGACGCGCCATCGTCCAGATCAGTGACTGCTCGCTCAAAGGCCTCCTTGGACTTGACTGGCTTGTTGCCCACCAGGGTAATTACGTCGCCACTCTGAAGGCCTGCCTCGGCGGCAGGTGATGCAGGAATGACCTCACGAACTAACACCCCACCGCTAATACCCAGTCTGTCGATCGCCTCTTCCGGCGCAGATTCGACCACCAGCCCAAGCCTGTCGCCCTGTTCGTCACCCATTGATCCGGCGGTCAGTGAGAAGCTGTCATCGGCACCCAGCCCGCCTACTTCGACATCGATCGTGCGCCGCTGCTGGTCCCGGATGATTTCAACATCCACCTCCGAACCCGGCGCCAGCAGGCCCACTACATGTGGCAAGTCAGAGGACGTGGGGATGTCTTTGCCATCAAACGTCAAGATAACGTCGCCGGGCTCAAGTCCGGCCTGGTCGGCGGGGCCGTCAGGCGCAAGCTGCGCGATCAGCGCGCCGCGAGGGCGCTCGAGCCCGAAAGACTCTGCCAACGTTTTATCGACGTCCTGGATGGTCACACCGAGCCAGCCGCGAGTTACTCTGCCATCGGCCTTTAATTGAGAAACGACGTTGCGCACAACGCTGACGGGAATCGCGAAAGACAGGCCGATTGAACCCCCGCTGCGGGTGAAAATCTGGGAGTTGACGCCGACGACCTCACCGTCAAGGTTGAACAGTGGGCCGCCTGAGTTTCCGGGGTTTATCGCAACATCGGTCTGAATGAACGGCACGTAGTTTTCATTGCGCTCGGTAGGGAGGCTGCGGCCCTTGGCACTAACAATTCCCGCCGTTACGGAATAGTCCAGACCGAAGGGCGAGCCGATCGCCAATACCCATTCACCCACCTCCAGGCTGTCGTTTTCAGCAAGCCCCAGAGGTGTGAGCTCATCCGCCTCGATGCGCAGCAGCGCGAGGTCGGAGCGCGGGTCCGTGCCAATGACTTCTGCGTCATACTCGCGGCGGTCACTCAGGCGAACGATGACGCTTTCAGCGCCCTCGACAACATGGTTGTTGGTGACGACAAAGCCATCGTTTGAAATAACGAAGCCTGATCCCATCGCAGCCCGCGGACGCTGCTGTGGATTCCCTCGAAACTCAAAAAAGCGTCGGAGATAATCCGGGATTTGCTCGGAATCCAGATCCTGACCAGCGGGCTGGCTGCCACCCTGCACGAGGATCTTCACCACCGCCGGCGAATTCTCACGCACGATATCCCTGAATTCAGGCAGCTGTGCGCCCTGCGACAGCAACGGCAGCACCCAAAGCCCACAGAGGGCAGCGATCGCGATACATCTCTTCATGAAAAACAACACCAGTATGGGAATGAGTTTTGGGTCACTCGGACCAGGTCAGCGCCTCGTCCCGGCTGATCACTTCGATCAGCGTCGGCTGCATTGTCCGATCGTCGCGATGCCTGAAACTGTGCCATCGTACTGCCAAAACACCCAGCAGCAGGCCAGCAAGCGCTCCAATAGCACCACCCAGATCCGCGGAGGCCGGCAGTAACGCGTCGGCTACCGCTGCACCGGCCAGCAGCCCGAGCAGCGGAACGATATAGACAATGAATGAGCCGTGCAACAAGAGGTCTTCCGGGATGCCTATGCGCACCTCGTCGTCGACTTTACAGTCGCTGAGGGGAGCTTCGTTATCCCCCGGTAGCACACGCACGAAACAGCTACGCCCATCGCCCAGCCTATACATCAGGCCGTGCCCACAACCGCTACGGGCAGAGCAGCTGCCACAGGTGCTCTTGCGGACCGTTTCAACCCATACGCTGTCAGACTCGACCGCCACTACGCGGCCGGTTTCAGTCAGCACGAGCGACCTCCCAGTTGACAGAATCAGCGACCATCCTCGCTGTGTTGACCGGCACCTCGCCAATGACGGTGATCAGCACAGGCCTGCCGCCCAGGCGCAGGCCCCGCGTATACGAGGTCGTGCCACCACTGCGAATGACGCCTTCTCCAGGTCGGATATCGCGCGGTAGCTCCTCCACGAAGACGGAGAAAGCGGACAAACCATCCGTGTAGCTCCGGCGAGCAGACGTTCTGTCAACAGCTTCGGTCATCCGAAAACCATTCGGCAACCATCCCGGCGACCAGGGTCCATGTTCGGCCTTCGCCTCAGATGCATCGTCACTGCAAGTTTGCTCGGCTTGCTGCTCACTCTGCACAGGGCTTGGCTCCGCTGTGGGTGGCCCGTACTTGAGACTGGCGAACTGCGACTTCTCCAGCAAGCGGTCACCCGGGCCCATAATCTTTGTCGTGAGCAAGAGGCCGGTCTCACGGTCCAGATCCATGACATAACCAAAGCGATACATGTCGCGCGGCTGTACCTTGATACGCACGGCTCGTCGCCCCGCGACCCGATCGCCGTCAGTGACCTTGAGCCGGTAATACTGGGAAATACCGCATTGGCCACGATTCAAGGCGTCGCCAAGCTGCAGCATCTCGCTGCCTGGATGCACGCAGGCCTGCGGATGTGCCTTCCGGACGACCTGCTCCCCGGGGCCGGTCAGCCGAGTCAGGCTCTCATTGATTGCATCCCTACCGGCATTGCGTGACACCTGCACAACGTCCATATCTTCGCCACGCTGGATGGTCACGACGCCTTCATAGTTCAGCGTCTGCGCGCTCCTGCTCATTTTTTCCAGCCATTTCAGCCCTGGCACGTCGGACTCAGGACAGGCGGGCGGAACTGCCAGCGCGCCGACGGGGGTGAACACGAGCGCCGCTATGGCAACAACCCGGAGCCGGCGGCCGAATCCAGTCATCGCCGAGAGATCACTCACTAATTCGGTGCACACGCGAATAGGACAGCAGGCCCTGAGGCGTATTAAGCGCCGCGTGCTCTGCATGCTCTTCCATATAGGACTTCATGCGCTGCCGGCACAGCTCTCGATAAGCCGTGCGGGTTGCCGGCTTGAGCCCAGGCAGCGCTTGCGTGCCGAAGCTGGCCTGTACCGATGTCGCACCGAGGCTATTCACCAAACCCACGGGGGATGCGCTCGCGGCTACCGCTGCACCTGGCTGGCCGCTGTCATCGAGGTACGCAAGCTGTTGGCCTCCGAAGACCACGGCGCCCATCACTGAGGCCGCTACGGCAAGGCTCGCGAAGGGCCGGGTGATGGCGGCGAATTTGCCGGGCGTGGCATCCTCTTGTTCGCCGTCTATGGCTTCTCTAACACGGTCGCTGATATCGAGGCTTAGCGGGGCCGCAGCTTGTCCCGCCAACGTCGTCCGCACTGCGTTATAGCGACTCCAGGTCGCCCGCAATTCGGCGTCGTTGCCTATCTGCGCCAACAGCCGGTGCAGTTCCAGCTCATTGGTTTCATCATCCATCAAAGCGGACAGTGATTCCCGCAGATTGTCGCTCATCGTTACTCCTTCAGGCCCGTTGCCTGTGTTATAGGCTGGCGGCCATGGGCTCACCATCCATCTGTTCCTTGACCTGGCGGTCAATCGCCTCCCGCGCCCGAAAAATGCGCGAGCGCACGGTTCCTACCGGGCAGTCCATAATTTCGGCGATGTCCTCATAACTGAGACCATCAAATTCTCGTAAAGTTACAGCCGCTCGCAAATCGTCAGGCAAATCGCTGATTGCGCGTTCTACCACCTCACGCAGTTCGTTGCCGAACAGGGCGCTCTCCGGTGTCTCAATGTCACGCAGCGCGCCGCCGCCGTCGTAATATTCAGCATCTTCAACCTCGACGTCTGACCCTGGTGGACGCCGCGACCGTGACACCAGGTGATTTTTCGCCGTGTTAATCGCAATGCGATACAGCCAGGTATAAAACTGGCTATCGCCGCGAAACTTCGGCAAGGCTCGGTAGGCCTTGATAAAGGCTTCCTGGGCCACGTCCTGCACTTCGTCCCGATCGTGTACGTAGCGGCTGATCACACCTAGAACCTTGTGCTGATACTTCAGCACCAGCATGTCAAACGCCCGATTATCGCCCTTTTGTACGCGGGCAATCAGTTGTTGGTCCGTTTCGGCGGCGCTCACCCTGCCTCCCTAGCTTCGAGCGACTGCGAATTCCATGCCGCCAACTGCGTCCATCTGGCCCGATAGACCGCAACTGGCGGCGATAGTTCACGAATTATCACTATTATTTTCCGTCATGCAGCGCCTCGTATATACTGCAGCGCTGTCTCGATATTGGCGCTAAGTCATTGAGGGGCATAATATATTTGACAGAACGATGCAGCAAGCTGCGCTCATGGCAGAACATTTTCAGCACGACGTATTGATCATAGGCAGCGGCGCAGCCGGTTTGGCACTGGCGCTGCAGCTGCCTGCGCATTATCGGGTTGCACTACTTTCCAAGGCCGACCTGCAGCAGGGCTCAACCTACTGGGCCCAGGGCGGGATGGCAGCAGTGCTGCATGACCGCGATACCGTAGACTCCCACGTGAATGATACGCTGGAGGCAGGCGCCGGCCTGTGCCGGCGGGACGTTGTGGAATTTACCGTCGCCGGCAGTCGACCGACGGTCGAGTGGCTGGTCAGCCAGGGGGTCGACTTCGATCTGCGTCAAGACCAGGAGAATAGCCCCGAGCAGGAATTCCACCTCACCATGGAGGGAGGTCATTCCCATCGGCGCATCATCCATGCTGCCGATCGCACGGGCCGCGCCATTTCCGATGTACTGACCCAGCGCGTACTGGAACGCGAAAACATCGAGGTATTCACCCATCGTGTCGCCGTCGACCTGGTCAGCATCGAGGGCCGCTGCGTTGGCGCCTATATTCTCGATCTAAATGCCGATAGCGTTGATTTTTTCTCTGCGGGTGCCGTGGCACTGGCCACGGGCGGCGCAAGCAAGGCCTATCTCTATACCAGCAACCCCGATGGCGCCAGCGGCGATGGCATCGCGATGGCGTGGCGAGCGGGCTGCCGAGTCGCCAATCTCGAATTCAATCAGTTCCACCCCACCTGCCTGTATCATCCCCGAGCGAAGTCTTTCCTGGTTACGGAAGCGCTGCGGGGCGAAGGCGCTCGCCTGCTGCTGCCTGACGGGGAGCCTTTCATGCAGCGCTTTGATGACCGCGCAGAACTGGCACCGCGGGATATCGTAGCCCGTGCCATCGACCATGAAATGAAGCGGATAGGCGCCGATTGTGTCTACCTGGACATCTCACACCGGGATGAGCGCTTTCTGCGCGAGCACTTCCCTACCGTGCTGGCACGCTGCCTCGAATACGGCATCGATATCTCGCGCGAGCCGATACCCGTAGTTCCAGCCGCCCACTACACCTGTGGCGGCGTGCTGGTCGATACGCGAGGACGCACCGATGTCAGCGGACTTTACGCTATCGGCGAGACATCCTGTACTGGCTTGCATGGGGCCAACCGCATGGCCAGCAACTCCCTGCTGGAATGCTTTGTCTACGCCTCGGCAGCCGCCACAGATATCACGCAACGGGCAACATCAGCGCCTTCGAACGTCAGCGTACCGGCCTGGGATGAGAGCCGCGTCACCGATTCGGACGAGGATGTGGTCATCTCGCATAACTGGGACGAACTGCGGCGTTTCATGTGGGACTACGTCGGCATTGTCCGCACGGACAAGCGCCTGGAGCGCGCCGGGCACCGAGTTGATCTGCTGCAGCGAGAGATCGCCGAATACTACGGCAACTACAAGATCGGGCGCGATTTGTTGGAGTTACGCAATCTTGCGATGGTGGCCGAGCTTATGATCCGTTGCGCGGCATTGCGCAAGGAAAGTCGAGGCCTGCATTTCACACTGGACTACCCCGACGCCGTCCTGGATGCACGCGATACCGTCATCACGCCGCCGAACTCACCGCGCAATGCGCAGCAGGGCTCTTAACTGGCGGGCGTCGTCACGCGCCAGACTATCGGCATAGACCAGCACAACGCCGCTCGAATGGCCAGGCTCTTGCTGCCAGTGCAGGCAGTGCAGAAACGAACCCGCGCTTCCGAGGCTGCGCAGGCATACCGCTTGCTCCGTCTCCTCCAGGGGCAGTGACAGCACCCAGCTACCGCTGCGCCAGCGTAGAAGAAGCCCCTCGGCGGGGTCGTTCCAGCACCGCATCGTCAAAGCCCAGAGTATTGCCAGCGCCAGCGGAAACGATAGCCAGGTGCCCAGCGAACTGAGCAGTGCCAGCAGCCCGGGTAAAGAGCACAAAGATAGCGCCAACAACAGGTAGCGGCGCTGTCGCGAGGACTTGGCCTTAAACCTGCGCTCGCGCGTGTGTGAGGATCTTTTCAACAATAGCGGCGAGTGCCTCGTCATCAGGTATCTGGCGCTGTAAGAACCAGCCGTATAGTTCCTGGTCCTCGCGCTCCATCAGACGCTGGAATGACTGCCGTTCATCTTGATCGAGTTCGCTATAGCGCTCGGTGACGAAGGGTTCCAGTACCAGATCCAGTTCCAGCATGCCGCGCCTTGCAGCCCAGCGCATGCGCCTGACATCTTCCTCCACCATCATCTCCCGCTTGCCCCCGAGGGGGAACATCCAAAGACGTCATTATATCGTAAGCTGCTGACACACTTCGCCACAGGCCCTATGATAATTCGCTTGGGCAATGGAGCGCACCATGGATTGTTACTACAGCACGCTACCGGGCGAAACGCTGGTGGAAATCAGCGGGCCGGACACCTTGACCTTCCTACAAGGTCAAACCAGCTGCGATACCCGGGAGCTAGACGGCTCGAGGGCCCTCACCGGCGTTTATTGCACGCCCCAGGGTCGAACAGTCTGCGACTTTCTCTTGTTGGAACTGGGGGAGCATCACTGCGGGCTAAGGCTGCGGGCAGATATAGCCGACACGAGCGCTCAGGTCCTGGGCAAGTACATCATATTCTCCAAAGCCGACATCCATCCGGCCCCCAGCCCTTGGCAGGTCGCGGCCTGCTGGGGCGAGGGAGCCAGAGATGCTGTGACGGCCGTGATGGGTACGGCACCCGGTGAACGTTTGGGGGCGTGTCGCAGCGGCAACATGCTAGCTGTTCAGGTCGACGACGCTGGCGAAGCGTTTGAGCTGTTCTACGAGGGTGACCCGCCTTCAATTGCAGCGCAGCACGGCGAGGAAGAAGCCTGGCGCAGCCTCGCAATAGCGCGCGGTGAGGCTCGCATCGAAGCGGCGACTAGCGGCGAACTGATACCTCAGGTGCTGAACTACGACCTGACCGGCCATATCAGCTTCACCAAGGGCTGTTACACCGGCCAGGAAGTGGTCGCGCGACTCCATTATCGCGGCAAGACCAAGCGACGTGCATTTATCGCGCAGTGTCCTACTGATGCAGCAGCCGTCGTGGGCATGCCGCTCTTCACCGCCGGGCGTGAGCAGGCCAGCGGCGAAGTCATCAATATCGCCACACCAGGTGCGGGTCCGACGCACTTGCTGGTCAGCGCCGTTGTCGAAGCGCCTGAGTCGGGCTTGCGACTGGGCGCACCCGATGGTCCGGCCCTGCAGCTCACACCACCGCCCTATCCGCTCGACTAGGCCAGTTTCCAGTCCACAGCATCCTGGCCCTGTTGCTGCAAGAAGGCGTTGGCCTGGCTAAAGTGTCTACAGCCGAAAAAGCCCCGATGGGCGCTCAGCGGTGAGGGGTGCGGCGCCTTCAATACACAGTGCCGTTCCTCATCAATTGCCGCGCCTTTGCGCTGCGCGTAGCTTCCCCATAGCATAAACACCACGCCATCTCGCTCGCGATTAACAACCTCAATCACGCGATCCGTAAAACGCTCCCAACCCTGGCCCTGGTGCGACGCCGCCTGGGCGCGCTCCACAGACAACACGCTATTGAGCAGCAGTACTCCCTGCCTCGCCCAATCCGTCAAACAACCGTGGGACGGAGGTGCTATGCCAAGATCCTGATCAAGTTCGCGGTAGATGTTTTGCAGCGATGGCGGAATCGCCACACCCGCCTTGACGGAGAAGCAAAGGCCGTGTGCCTGCCCCTCGCCGTGATAGGGATCCTGGCCAAGAATAACGACTTTCACAGCAGGCAGCGGCGTGTAATCGAAGGCCGCAAACATCTCTGCACCCGGCGGGAATATCTGTTTGCCGGCCTGCTTTTCCCGCGTCAGGAAGGCGCGCAGATCCTGCATGTAAGGCTGCTTGAACTCCTGCTCCAGGTGCTGGAGCCAGCTGGATTCCAGCTGTACCGCCCGCTCGGCAGCCACAGTCAGCGGCTCGTCAGTTGTAGGCCGCGAGAGGAATCACCTGCGCCGAACCAACGATCCTCACAGGTTCTGGAACCACGTCCGTTGCAAGCTTGGATCGCTGGCGCTTGCTCGCTCCACTGTTCTCGATAGGCACCAGTTCCTCGGCCGTAAAGGCTGCCTGGCGCTGCGTTTGCGGCGGTTCTTCGTACAGCGTGGTCCGCATGCGGGGCGCGCGGCCCATGGCACGAATGCGTCGTTCCATGGCGGCGGGTGACCATTCCTGACCGTGCTCCGCTCCGGCAGCCCGCGTTATGCTTTCGTTCATCAGCGTGCCGCCGAGGTCGTTAGCGCCGCTGTTCAGGCAGGCCGCGACGCCTGCCGGGCCCATTTTCACCCAGGATGTCTGGATATTATCGATAAACCCGTTCAACACGAGTCGCGCTACAGCGTGCATCAGCACTGCCTCGCGGAAGGTTGGACCGGGCCGAGCCTGGCCACGCAGGTACATCGGTGCCTCCATCGGTACGAAAGGCAGCGGCACGAACTCGGTAAAACCACCGGTTTCACCCTGTAACTCGCGCAGGCGTAACAGGTGAGCTGCCCAGTGCCTGGGCTGCTCAATATGCCCGTACATCATCGTCGCGGTCGTCCTTATACCCGCTTGGTGCGCGGCTCGCATTACCGATAACCATTGTTCCGAATTCAGTTTGTCCGGGCACAGCTCGGCCCGCACTTCGTCATGCAGTATCTCAGCGGCCGTTCCCGGCAGTGTTGACAGCCCCGCATCGCGCAAGCGCGCAAGAAACGCGCTTAAAGGAAGCTCCAGAGTCTGAGCTCCCTGCCAGACCTCGAGCGGTGAAAAGGCATGGATGTGCATATCGGGCGTAGCGGCCTTGACGGTGGCGACGATATCGAGATAAGTCTGCCCCGTGTAATCCGGGTGAATACCGCCCTGCATGCACACCTCGGTGGCGCCGCGGGTCCAGGCTTCGCGCGATCGGCGTGCGATCTCATCACCGCTGATGTCATACGGCTTGCCGCGCAGGTCCGCGTTACCGTGGGCCTTGGAAAAGGCGCAAAAACGGCACTTGAAGTAGCACACATTGGTGTAATTAATATTGCGATTGACCACGTAGCTGACTTCACCGCCACAGCGCTGACGCCGAAGCTGGTCTGCCCGCTGAATAACCCTGGCAAAGGCCTCTCCGCGGACTTTGAACAGGGTTTCTACCTCGGCTTCTGACAGCGGCATACTGTCGACACAGCGCTCCAATATCGCCTCCAGCGCATCGTCCGGCGCGCTGGCCGCCAGCTTAAGGTTGAGGAGCGTCTCCTCAAGAGCAGGCACAGCCATGTCGCGCCCAGTCGACCAGCGGTCGCGGCGCGCAAAGCCCTCTGCGTCAGAATGTGCCATCACAGGTCCGCGGAGCTTGTCATGCAACCAGCGTTTACCCGCGCGTGCGTAAGCGGGGTAAATCGTCAGTCGCTGCTCGAGGAATTTGCCGGCCAGCTTCGTTTCTTGCGCCAGCTTTTCGAGGTGCGGCCAGGGCGCCTCCGGATTGACATAGTCGGGCGTCAGCGGCGAAACCCCTCCCCAGTCGTTGATGCCCGCTGCTACCAGCTGCGGCAGGACGCCAGGGCTCAGGTTGGGCGGCGCCTGAATGTTCATGTCGGCACCAAAGACAATACGGGCAACGGCTATTGTCCACAGCAACTCATCCAGGTCCGGCTCCGGCGATTCAGACATCAGCGTGCCGGGTTTTGCACGGAAATTCTGGATAATCACCTCCTGCAAATGACCGTGCCGCTGGTGGGTCGCGCGCAGCGCGAGCAGCGATTCAATGCGCTCGAGGCGTGTCTCGCCAATCCCAATCAAAATACCCGACGTAAAGGGCACAGCTGCCTCACCCGCTCGCTCCAGCGTCTGTAGGCGGAGCGCCGGATTTTTGTCTGGAGATCCATAATGTGGCATGCCTTTTTGACACAGGCGTTCCGATGCAGACTCCAGCATAATGCCCATGGAGGCGCTGACCTTGCGCAGGGCTGCAACTTCGTCTTCGTCCATGCATCCTGCGTTGATATGCGGCAGCAGGCCTGTTTCTTCCAATACGCGCTGAGCGACATGGGCCACGTACTCAAGGGTAGACTTGAAGCCCAGTTCCTCCAGCGCCGCGCGGGCAGCGCTATAGCGCAGTTCCGGCTTTTCGCCGAGGGTGAAGAGCGCCTCCTGACAGCCTTGCAGTGCGCCTTCGCGACACAACCGCAATACCTCATCAACACTCATATAAGGGCTGCTGACTCGCTTCGGCGTCTGCGCAAACGTGCAATAGTGGCAAACGTCGCGGCACAGGTGCGTCAGAGGGATGAAAACCTTGCGTGAATAGGTGACCACCTCGCCGTGGCCGCGATCACGCAGCACGCCCGCCAATTGCGCCAAGCTGGCCGTATCATCGCAGCCCGCCAGGCTCAGCGCCTCGTCATTGCTCGGCAAGTCACCTGCCAGACTGCGCGCTCGCAAGCCTTCCCATACCATCATTCAAGCCGCTCCGCTGCTACAGCACCGTCATTCACCGCAGTCTCATTGACCGCGCTTTCATTTACCGAACTTGCATTGAGCGCAGCTTCGGTATCGTCATCTTCGAGCCCTAAGGCGAGCTGTAGGCGAGCGCCCAGCTCGGTGCCTGACAACAGCGCGTGGGTGAAACCGCTTTGCTGCCGCACTAGCTGCTTAAGCAACAGCGCCAGGTCCTTTGGCTCGTCCACGTCAAGGCCCAGGCCAGCAGCGCGCTCAACGTGCGCCTCGATACCAGCCGTCCGGGCCACCGCCGTATGGCGGTGGCAACTGTCTACGCCAAAACACAGGGTGGGACGACTGCCAGCGTCGAAGGCCAGCAGATTCGTCCCGTGGCCGTGTCGATCACAGCCAATCACCAGTCCACCCAAGGTCTCTCTCTTCTGTAAGAGACCATTGAGTTCCGTGGCGGTCAGCAGCGGCAGGTCGCCATGCAGCACCATAATGACGCTGTCTTCACGGGATAGGATGCGATCGCAGGACTGCTCCAGCACGGCATTGAGGCCGCTCACACCCAGACTGCGCTCCTCTATCAGCTCGGCGCGGTAACGACTGGCGAGCAGGTGGGCCGCTGGATCATCGGAAACAATGGTAACCCGGTAAACACTTTCGCAGTCGCCCAATACGCTTAGCACGTCTTCGACCATGGCCTGGGCCAGGGCGCGACGTTCGGAGGCCGTCAATAGGCCTGCCAGGCGCGTCTTCGCTCGCACGAGGTCTTTGACCGGTAATAGCGCGTGTACGGGTGTCATGCTCAGGTGGCCGCCGATTTCGCCAGAGCGAGACAGCGGCGCGCCAAATGCCTTTTCTGTTCGCGGTCTTTCATTATGGTCGCTTCTACGGCCACCTGAATGCCCGGGGTTTGCAAATTCGGCAGTAGTGTAGCGTCACTTTCATCAATGACGAAACCGTCCAGGAGGCCTGGATAGCGGCTGGTATAGTGTTTCAGTACAGCGCCGGCGCTCACCGGCATACTGAGCTCGGCCATCATTTTGGCGGCCGGGCCTTTGATCGCAAGTCCAGCGACGATGGGGGATACAGCGATAACCGGGGCGCTGAGCTCACCGAGCAAGCGCCAGCAGTCGTCCACCTGCAGGATCGGGTCGACGCTGACAAAGGGGTTCGATGGGCAGATAAGCACGAGGTCCGGTGGCTCACGGCTCAACTGCGCCCGCAGCCCGGGGTTCAAGGTCGCCTCCGCAAGGCCCTCAAAGCGGAAACCGGTGACCTCAGGCTCACACTGTCGCCTGACGAAATAGTCCTGGAAAGGCAGGTCGCCCTCGTTGCTCTGCACAACGGTACGAACGGCGTCGTCAGACATCGGCAGGATGCGGGCATCTATGCCCATGCGCTCTGCCAGCAGCAGCGTCACTTCAGACAGGCTGGCCCCGGCAGCCAGTTCCTCGCTACGCAATAGGTGTGTTGCCAAGTCCCTGTCCCCGAGACGAAACCAGGACTCGCCTCCAAGTTCTGCCAGAGCATCCATCGCTTGCCAGGTCTCGCCGCTAAGTCCCCAGCCTCGGCTTTTGCTCGCTCGGCCTGACAGTGTGTACAGGACTGTGTCTATATCGGGACAGATAGATAGCCCCAGATGCGTGAAGTCATCTGCCGTATTAACCAACACAGTTAAGTTGCCGGACGTCAGTTCCGCCGCCAGCCCTTCACACAGCTTGGCGCCGCCGACCCCACCGGATAAGGCCAGAACGCGCATTAGCGAAACATGTCCAGTTCGCGCTCACGGAGCAGTGGCGAAGAGCCTCCATCTGAGTGTTCGAATCGAACGCCTCTGGCTAGAACCACCGGACAGCCCTGCGCCGCTTGACCCATCACGAGTGACGCTGCTGCCGCCAACTCATCGGCTACGGCTGGCTCGGTCACCTCGAGCACGTTGCCGAACAAATCGGTCTCGCCGATCTGATCGAGAACAGGCGCCAGTCCCGCACAGCCAATCGCGATACCTACCGTGCCGTTGCGCCAGGCGCGTCCGAATGAGTCGTTGATGATGACCTGCGGGGCAATGCCAAAATGAGTTGCCAGACCTTGCCTGATTTGTTCCGCGGAGGCGTCGGGATTTTCCGGCAGTAAGAGCACGCGGGGATCATCTGCGGACGTAGGGATATTGGAGCGGTCGATGCCGGCGTTAGCATGCACATATCCGTTGCGATGCTCTACGATCATGACGCCTGGGCGCACGCGCAACACTTCGCGGGATTCACGCAGCACAAGTTCGACCTGGCGAGGATCTTTGTGGCACTGTTTGGCAAGCTCCAGCGCCCGCGCTGAAGGCTCGATGTCGGCGAGCCTTGCATAGCGATCTTCGGCCTTTGAGACTATCTTTTGAGCGATCACTAGAACATCACCCGGCTCAAGCGACAACCCGTTATGCCGCAATGACTCGGCTAGTTGCCCGACGAGATCGTCTCCGGGCTCAACCCTGGGAAAATCTGCGAGCGGCAGCAGCTGCAAGGAAGCTGACACTAGCGGCTGGACCGGCAGTAGGCCGCGTTGGCGAGCGTCGTCGTTTTTGCCATAGCAGTTGTTTCCAATCAGGTCCACCGCGGTTACGATGAGCGGCGCCCGGGCATGTTAAGTGAAAGGCGCCAATAACGACAACTTCCCACGGCTGGCAAACTGACCCAGTGCCGCTTTATTTTGGAGCTCCACCTTATGGACAATCCCTTCGACTTTACCGGCAGGACCATTCTGGTTACCGGCGGTGGCAAGGGCGTGGGGCGTGGTATCACGCAGCGCTTCCTTGCCTATGGTGCGAACGTGGTAATTTGCGGTCGCTCCGAACCGGATGAAGTCCCCACGGTCGGCGACCGTGCGGCGGTGTTTACGCCCTGTGATGTCCGCGATTATGAGCAGGTCGAGAACTGCGTCGCCTTCACGGTGGATCGTTTCGGCGGCCTGGACACCCTGGTCAACAATGCCGGCGGCGCCCCCTATGCAGACGCTGCCACGGCGTCGCCGCGTTTCTCGGAAGCCATTATACGGCTCAACCTGATTGCGCCGTTGAACTTCGCACAAGTGGCCAATCGCGTCATGCAGGCTCAGCAGCACGGCGGCAGCATCATTAACATCGCCAGTGTCAGCACCCTGCGTCCATCGCCCGGCACCGCGGCCTACGGCGCCGCTAAAGCGGGCCTGGTCAACCTGGGAGCCTCGCTGGCTGTCGAGTGGGCCCCGAAGGTTCGCGTCAACGGCCTCATTGTCGGGCTGACTCGCACCGAACAGTCCCATCTGCATTACGGCGACGAGGAAGGGATCGCTGCCGTAGGTGCGACCATCCCCATGGGCCGAATGGCGATTCCCGAAGATATCGGAAATGCCTGCCTGTTCCTGGCATCGCCGTTATCGGAGTATGTCAGTGGTACCCACTTTGCGGTTCACGGCGGCGGCGAGAAACCCGCGTTCCTTGACGCAGCCAATGCGGAAAACTAGATGCGCAGTAAGGTTCTGACGAGGTCCTGTAGAAGGCCCCTGAAAAAGCTGCTGCTCAGCTTAACGGCCGTCTGCGTGGGTGCAGTTGTCGCTGCCTGCGGCACGGGCGCAGCGGAAACGCCGCCCGACACCTCGCCCGCGACACTGCCCGCTCCCTGGCTTCAGTATGGCGGCGAAAACGCGGCGCGCTTTTCGACCCTGGCGGACATTGATCGCACAAACGTAGAGCGACTCAAGCCGGCCTGGACGCATCGATCGGGCGATATCTCTGACGGCCGCGGTGAATGGGGCTTTACCTCGTTCCAGGTTACACCCCTGGTCGAGGGTAATACCCTGTATTACTGCACACCCTTTGGTCGCGTGTTCGCCCTCGACGCCGAAACCGGCGAGGAGCGCTGGCGCTTCGACCCCGAGGTCGAGAATCGGCACAGCGGACTCTATCCGGTTATTTGCCGTGGTGTCGCGCTCTGGCAGGCGACCGACATCGAGCCGGGTGCAGCCTGCCAACGCCGCATTATTTACGGCACCCGCGATGCGGAATTGATTGCATTGGATGCTTCGACGGGCGTCCCCTGTGCGGACTTCGGCGACAACGGTCGGGTCGCGCTAAAAATCGACATTGCCGGCGCCAAACCCGGGGAGTATTACCCCACGTCGCCACCCTTCATCATTGATAATATTGCTGTCGTTGGCGCCACTGTCCCGGATAATGAGCGGCGCGATGTACCCAGCGGCGTGGTAAGAGCTTTTGATACGCGCAGTGGTGACCTGGTTTGGGCGTGGGAGCCGATCACAGACGACTATAAATCGCGTCACCGAGATGCACTCGGCGATCTTCGCTACCACCTGGGTACACCTAACGTCTGGGCGCCAATTTCGGGCGATCCACAACGCGGGCTGGTATTTGTCCCCACCGGCAACCCTGCTCCGGACCTTTATGGCGGTGACCGCGACGGCATTGATCATTTTGGCTCCTCAGTGGTGGCTCTCCATGCGTCAAGTGGCGAAGTCGCCTGGTCGTTTCAGACAGTGCACCATGATGTCTGGGATTACGATGTGCCGTCTCAGCCGACCCTTTTCCAACTCCCTGGCGTCGGCGCGGGACGCCCGGCTCTGGCCCAGGCCACCAAGATGGGTCACGTTTTCCTCCTGGACAGGGAGAGTGGCGAACCTCTCTATCCGGTGGAGGAGCGTGCCGTGCCACAGGATGGTGTCCCTGGAGAACAGCTTTCCCCCACTCAGCCCTTTCCTACCCACCCGCCACCGCTGCACTTACCGGCGCAGTTGAGCGCCGACGACATGGACGGCTTTTTAGGCTTTGACCGACGAAACTGTCAGCAACAGCTTGCCCAGTATCGCAACGACGGCATGTTCACCCCGCCATCATTGGAGGGGAGCGTGCTGTACCCGCATACCACCGGCGGCAGTAACTGGGGCGGCGTGGCCATTGACCCCGAGGCCAAGGTGCTCTTCCTCAACCAGATGCACCTCGCTGCAGTGGTCAAGCTGATTCCGCGCCCTGATTATGATGAGCGCAATCCGCAGGGGGCCTATCCGCAGGAGTTCTATCCCATGACAGGCTCGCCCTATGGCGTAGAGCGCTTTCCCCTGATGTCTCCCCTCGGCGCACCCTGTAATCCAAGGCCCTGGGGCAGCCTGACGGCGGTACATCTTGTATCCGGGGAGACACTTTGGCGCAGGCCGCTGGGCACCACGCGTGGCCAGGCGAGCTGGCCTTTCTGGTTTGAAGCCGGCTCCCCTAATACCGGTGGGCCGCTTGTTACCGCCGGTGGCCTGCTCTTCATCGGCGCGTCCACTGATGGCTATTTCCGCGCCTTTGATTCGTCCAGCGGTGAACAGCTTTGGCGCTATCACCTGCCCTACGCGGGGAATGCGACACCAATGACTTATCGGGCTCGCCCCGGTGGGCGACAGTACATTGTTATCGCTGCCGGCGGTCACGGCTGGTCCGAACCGGGTGACGCACTCATGGCCTTCGCCTTGCCATGAGCCCGACTGGGAACTTTCTGCGGCCGGCATTGCTGGAGTTATTGAGCGCGCTGGCGGCGATTCCGGCGCTCTTGCGACTGAGCGATACACCCACCACCGATCACGACATACCGTCTGACTTTCTTGGCGTGAACGTGGCTGCAGCTACCGATCCTGAAACCGATGCCTTTATCCTCAGTGAACTGAACAAGCTGAAGATTTATCAGGTGCGGATGGACTTTAGCTATGACAGCCCGGACGGTCCGGCCGCACGACTGCTGGACAGCCTGCTTGCAGGCGGCTTTAAGGTCTGGCTGAAGTTACTGCCCCCCCGTGACGACGCGGGGCAGATGGCAGCTGACGCCGCGGTGCAGCAGCGCTGGCAAGCATTTGTGGAAACAGTTTTTGAACGTTACGGCGACGGCGTTGAGACCTTCGAGATTGGTGCCACACCCAATCGCCGTCGCTGGTCAGGTTTTAGCCCGCGTTCCTATATTGCGACCTGGCGCATTGCCAAACAGGTGGCCGCCAGCCAGGGCCTCAAGCTGGCGGGGCCCAACGTGTCAGACTTTGAACCCTTGTATAACCTCGTGCTCTTGGGACTCATGCGCCGGTCGGGAGGCGCCCCCGATGTTCACAGCGACAACCTCTTCGTTGAACGCGTGGTGGAACCTGAGGCCTGGGACCATCGTGTTCTGGGCTGGCCGCTGGCTGGCGTCCTTAAACTCAACCTGATCAAGAAAGCTCGTATCCTTGCCGACATTGGCAGCCGGCGGGGCAGCGAGATCTTTGCCTGTGCCTATACCCTGTGGACAAGCAAACGCCTCGCCCGGCGCAATGCATGGCCCGAGCGCAAAGCCTCTGATTATCTCCTGCGTTTCATCGCACTGGCGGCAGGCAGCACAGCGCTTCGCAGAGTCTACTGGGGGCCCTTGATATGCAGCCGCGATGGACTGATCCATGATGCCGGGGGCGAGTACCCGCAGGTTGACCAGGTAACCCACTATGCGGCGGTGCGGGGCGGGCAGGAGAGCTTTCAGCGGACCCCAGCGCTGGCTTCGCTGCGTCTGGCACAATCTGTACTGCCGGGTGCACGACTGCTGCGCTTCGCACATGACCCGTCTGGTCTGAGCCTGTGTATGCTCCGTGCAGCCAACGAGTATCGCTACCTGGCATGGTACCGCGATGCTGGCTCTCGGCCCCTGGCGGAGGTCTCCTGTGCTGCAGCGCTGGCGGGCGCAACCTGCCGCGACGCCACCGGCCGCGAGATCGACACTCCCGTGGTGATTGGCGAGTCCCCTCTGTGTTTCAGCAGCGACCGCGACGATCTTTTTGATTGGCAGCGCCTGCCAGTGGCCAATAGTGTCCCTGTGACCGTGCATTTAGACACGCCGGATTACCTGACGATCAACCAAGTGTGCGGCCCCTGGCAGTCTGCCCTAATTCTGCGGCGTGGCAGCCAGCAAGCCGATCTCTCACTGCTCGAGCAACTGCGCCCCGAATCCATCGCGAACCTGGATGAACTGCGGGTCCTGCGCGACGCGCGAAACAGGATTTGGAATATTCACGACCCGCGCCACGAGGGTCGAGAGCTGTCTGTAAAACTCAATCGTGTGAAAGGCATAAAACGGCTGACCTATCGTTTCCGTCCCAGCAAAGGCCGCAGGCACTGGAATAACGCCTGCCGGATGCTGCGCGCGGGCGTTGCCACACCGAGTCCCGTTGCTTTCTACGAGGAGCCGATTTCCAGTGGCATCAAAGACTCCTGGTATATTTGCGAATACATCCCGGAGGCCTTTTCCTGCCGTGAGGTCTTTGCTGCATTTCGCGATGGCGCCAGCGACTACCGCGGACTGAGCAAGGCCTCATGGTTCGAGCTGCTGAGCAGTTTCGTTTGCACCATGCACAATCGGCAAATAGTGCATCGCGATCTGTCATCGGGAAACCTGCTACTGCGCGAAGGCGAGACAGGCGCAATAGAGCCTATGCTAATTGACATCGGTCGGGCCTGGATCTGGGCGGGGCCAGGTTCGCGGGTTAAATCGCGCCATCGTCTGCAGGACCTGATAAGGATCTGTTACAAGCTCAACTGGCAGGATCGTGAGGACTTTATCAAGCGATACCAGGGCCACGGCGACACACAGCTGGGCAGTCTGTGGCGTATTCCCTTCCACTATTACGACGCCAAGCAGCGCGTGAAGAAATCGCTGAAGCGTCGACGTAAAAAACAGCGCCGCTAAGCGCACTCGCGGGTTATACTGGCCGGTGCAACGAAGCACTTACCTGCGATATGTCAGTACAAAGCGGCACCACTACACTGGAAGCAACACTGGAACTGCCGGACACTGCCGTTCTTGGCGGGCCCGTTGTGCTCGCGGGTGAGGACGCGCTGACCATCGGCCCCGTGCGCCTGGTCCAGCGGCCAGGCTCCGGCAACAAAATCAGGATTCCCGCGGGCGCACGCTGTTTGCTACGAAGCGACGCGCTTGCCGATGTTGCTGAGGTCGTGGTGACCGGCGTTGAGGGGCGGGACGTCGCCTTATCCTTCCGCGACGGCCAGTGCCAGGCTGCCAGGTCATGGCTGCGCTCCCTGGGCTCGGCAGACGCAGAGCCAGCGGGCACCCCTCCTGCGAGTGCAGCGGGCACAGACATCGCTGGCTTCGAACATCTGAGCCTTAACCAGCTGGACATGATGATCCAGAAGTTCCTTCTGGAACTGACCACACACCTGTTCGACAGATCCACCAGCTCCCGCCAGGTTGCATCCGGGCATGATGTTTTTTACGAAGCCTTGAACGCTGTGAAAGATGGCGGCACGGCTATCGCAGAGGACTTTCTGAGCAAGATTCGCGAACACTTCTCCGATCTCACCGCCGGGTCACAGCTGAACAGCGCGGCGACTTCCATTCCTGACAGCGTTGATTCGCTCAATCTTGTCGATTTGCGCGACTTTGAAGACCACCTGGCCATCGCACGAATGGTCAAGGTAGGCGAGGATCTGCACCAGGTAGCACTGGAAAGCCTGATTTTCCGTACAGCAGAGTTGATCGATGCCCGGCCCACGGACATCCGGCTGCCCATACACGTGGCCCAGCTTTGCAGCGCTTTCCGCCAGGCGATCGAAAACAAGAAGATCCCCGCAGAGGCACTACCCGCAATTTTCGAGTTTTTCGTATCCCAGTTCATACGGCGGCTCGATGAATACTATGCACCTTTGAATTCTGCGCTAGCCTCGCAGGGCATCAGGCCTGGCATAGAGGACGAAATTCGCGCGCGAGGCAGCCTTCTCAATGCAAGCCCGGGAGGAAGGCCCGAGCCGCGACCCAAGGAAGCACCCCTCGCTCCTGAGCCGCACACCCCCGACACTGCGCCGTCAGGGGAACATCCCGATCTGGGCGCATCTCAAGATCGCGTGGTCCCGGCAGGCGAGGATACGCTGCTGAGCCAGGCGGCTCGTCTCTCTGCGCCGCAGACAGGCTCCTCGACTGCCGCTGCAGCCCGAGCCGCCTCATCCGGCGCGAGTGGTGTCGGTGGTGTGAGCGGCAAGAGTGGCGACAGCAAGCATGCGCCCGCAGCGAGTCAGGCGGCTCAGCCAGCCTCGGCGGACGCCGGCGAGCAGCGTTACCAATCCGTCGTCAACGCGCTCGGCCGACTGCGAGAGTCCGAAGGGCAGGCAGTTGCTGCGGAGGGGGCCCCCGCTGCCAAGCACAGCGCGAGCGAAGCGCCCCTAGCGCCCGCCGGGCTAGCAAGTGCTCTAGACAGTTTGCAGTCGAACGCGGGGGCGCGCGAAGCGGTCAGTCAATCAGGTTCCTTACGAGAGTACCTCGCCAACCACGGCGCCGAACTCGGCGCACTCGAGGAAGGCGCTGAACTCGCGCCCGAAAGCCTCAACCAGTTGGACCTGGTTGATAACCTGTTCGGCACGATGCAGGCCGGCTCCGATATCTCAAGCCGCGTGCAGCCCAGCCTGGACGATCTGCAGATACCCTTGGCCAAACTGGCGTTGTTAGAGCCACGGTTTTTCGCCGACCGACAGCATCCCGCCCGTGAGGTGGTCGACAAGCTGGCAAGCGTGGCGGGGAGCGCCAATTTCCCCAACCCGGCGCTGGAATCGCGTATCGGGGATATCGTGAGCGATATCGTGGAAAACTATGAGCGCGACAGTGCCGTGTTCTCTCAGGCATTGGAGCGCGTGGACCGGCTTGTACAACAGCAGGCGCGCGCTGCGGAGCGCAATCGCGAACGGGTTGTCAGTGCCGAGGAAGGACAGGAAAGACTGGAACAAGCCCGCCAGCGCGTAGACCAGGCGCTCGACGACCGTTTGGCATCGCGCGATGTACCGCGGCCCTTAATTGACCTTGTCGACAGCGGGCTGCGCGAGACCTTGGTCCTGACGCAGCTGCGTGAGGGTCCGGACAGCGCCGCCTGGCAGGAGCAACTCAATACGCTTGATCGCATCGTACAGAGCCTGGGTGCCGTAAACCTCGAACCCGCGCAGCAGGAATCTCAGGCCGCACAGCTTGAGCCCCTCCTGGACGCGCTGGGACAGCAGATCGCGAGCGCCGTGCCAACCGGGCCGGATCCAGGCCCTGCTCTGGAAGAGCTGCGCCAGGTCATCGGCGGAGAGGCCAAAGCGGAGCTGACGCGCACCTCACCCAGCGAAGACCTTGGCCGCCAGGACCCGTCAGCGCAACGCAGGCGCATTGACGAACTGCCGCGCTTGCGACGCTGGATTCGCCGCGTCGAAGAGCTTACTCAAGGGACCTGGCTCAGCTATCGCGATGCGCAAGGCCGGCCGAAGCGCATGCAGCTTGCCAGGACCAACACCGCTCGCAATCGCTTCATTTTCGTCAACGAGCGAGGGCAGAAACAGGCTGATCTCAGTGCCGTGCAACTTGCCAGGCAGCTGAGTCGTGGCGTCCGCGAGCCCAACGCAACAGACGATATGTCGCTGGTCGACCAAAGCATGTATTCAACGCTGGAGAGCGTGCAGCAAAGCCTGAGCTTCAGCCGCAATCGTGACAGTCTGACCCGCTTGATCAACCATGACACATTGCTGGACCAGATGCGCAGAGCGCTGAGACACTCACAGAAGCGGAGCTCGGAGCACGGCGCACTGTATCTCGATGTAGACCAGTTCCAGCTTGTCAATCAGGTGTACGGGCGCGAGGCTGGCGACCAGCTGCTGGCAGAATTCGGCAAACTGTTGGCCCAGATACACAGCAGTAAATCGTCTTCCGCAAGGATCGAGGGTGACGCCTTCGGCATCTTACTGCTGGACCGGCCTATGTCGGACAGCATCCGCTTCGCCCAGCGGATTCGCG
This sequence comes from Pseudomonadota bacterium, assembly GCA_038748065.1. Classification (GTDB taxonomy): domain Bacteria; phylum Pseudomonadota; class Gammaproteobacteria; order Pseudomonadales; family Halieaceae; genus JBCDJG01. The sequence continues at coordinate 33,589 of JBCDJG010000026.1, read as the reverse complement.
AGGACATCGCCAACAGCGATATTGATATCAATGGTGATCGCGTCAGCTTCACGGTATCGATAGGTGCCGCGCCACTGCTGCAGCACAGTCAGTCTGTTGAGAACGTGCTCGACAATGCCCGCACCGCTATGAAAGTCGCCAAAGATAAAGGCCGTAATCGGGTTATCGAGTACAGCGAAGAGCAATCGGAAATCGACCGTCAGGTCGCATCCCGCAAGCAGTCGCGTGAGGAACTGGAGATGGCGCTGGCAGATGAGCGATTCTCGCTGCGCGCCCAGCCCATCATGCGCAATCGCGTCGATGGTAGCGAGGCCGATGCCGCCTATTATGAGCTTCTGCTGTCGGTCAACGACAAAGATGGCGAGCAGCTTGGCCTGAAAGCCTTTATTGAATCCGCAGAGACTTACGGCTTCATGACATTGATCGATCGCTGGGTCGTGCGCGAGGCTTTTCAGTGGATCAATCAGCTGATGGATGATCAAAAGGAAGTACCTCGCCTGGCCATCAACCTGTCTGGCAGTTCGGTTATCGACGACGCATTCCTTGACTATCTTCTGGAACAGATTTCAGAGTTTGGCGTTGGCACCAGTCAACTGTGTTTTGAGATCACTGAAGCGGGCACCATAACCAATCTCGTCAAGGCAGCCGACTTCATCCGGACTTTCCGTAACATCGGCTGCAAGTTTTCCATCGATGACTTTGGTACCGGCCTGTCCAGTCACAACCTCCTGCGAGAGCTGCCGGTTGACTTTGTAAAAATCGACGGCAGTTTTATCAGCAAACTTCCCCACAGCCGCACCGACCTGGCTATGGTGCAGTCAATCAATGATATGGCCCACTTCCTGGGCCAAAAGACCATCGCAGAGTGTGTCGAGAATGACGAGGCACTCGCCATGCTTCGCGACCTTGGCGTCGATTATTTACAGGGCTGGGCCCTATCCAGACCGAAGCCGCTCGCGGACGTCGCGGAACAGCTGTCGGGCCTGCACGGCTAACGCGTGATGCTCGTAGAACCCCGCTACGACGAGCTCCTGCAGATGATATATGCGGGGCCCCTCGAGGAGCAGCCCTTTGCCAGCGCGCTGCTCCAGCTGCGAGAGATACTTGATACCCAGGTGGCCTCGCTGGTACTACGCCCGCCGACCGACGACGACCCCGGGGTCATCCTTAACTGCGTCCGCCCACCGGAGGGCAGCGAGCAAGAGCCCGGCGAACTGGCCGACTCAGACGATTGGGAAGCGACCGCCTACCGCGAACAGTTTTTCTCCCTGGATCCCTTTATCAATCTCAGCCTGGATACGGTAACAAGCCTCGACGACCTGCTCAGTGACCGCGAACTGGAGGCGAGTGACTATTATCGCTACTACCTACAGCCCATCGATCTGTATCAGATTCTTGGGGTTGATATGCGGGAACCCGGCGGCATGCTGGCGCGGCTGCGCTTCGGCCGGCGCAGGCAGGAAGACCGCTTTGACAAAGCGCAGCGCGATTTACTCAAGGCCGTCGTACCCCACCTGCGGCAGGCCATTCGCTTGTATGCGCAACTCAGCCGCACACGTTCCGAGCGCGACATCTACGCCGGCGCCGTGGATCAACTATCGGTGGCAACAATCATCCTCGACGAACAGGGCCGAGTGCTCAACACCAACGCCGTCGCCGCGCGCCTGCTGGCAAGCGATGACGCGATCGGTTTGCGCGAACAGCGCCTGCTACTGGCCAACCGCGACAGCGGCCGCAAGCTGCAGGCCGCGATCGACGAGGTCATTCACGCAGACCAACAGGGCCAGGCCGCCCTGGTTAGAGCTATGCGCGTTGCTCGCGGTGACGGGCGAGCTGACCTCGGGCTGGTGGTACGGCCGCCTCCCGACACGGCGCGCATGGAGGGCCAGGCCGTGCCCGCAGCAGCGGTCTTCGTCAGCGACCCCGAGTTGCGAGAGTCCGCCTCGCAACAAACCCTCGGGGATCTTTTTGACCTCACACCCGCAGAGACCCGGCTCGCTATTTCACTCAGTCGGGGCCTGAGTTTGGCCGAGGCGGCTGAAACCCAGGGCATATCGCAGCACACTGCACGGGCTCAGCTGAAGGCCATTTTTGCCAAGACCGGCGCATCACGGCAGGCTGAACTCGTTCGTCTGGTGCTAACCAGCGTCGCCTCGTTGGGCTGAGCCAGTGGCTACAGCCCGCTGCTCTTGACCTGGATCAAGGCCTCAGCACGGCGGTTTTGCTAAGGTTCCGGCAAATTCCGAATACGCTTTACCCAGATGAACCACCAGACCCGTGATGCGCTTGCCAGCGATGCGCTCAGCCAGGCGGCTCAAGAGGCAGTGGCACTGGCGCAAAAATATGCCAGTCAGGGGCCGCGTTATACGTCTTATCCAACGGCACCCCAGTTCACAAACGATTTCCCACTCGATCAGTATGAGCGGTGGCAGAAGAGCAAGGGTGATCACCAGCGCTCGCCGCTTTCACTCTACGTACATGTGCCGTTTTGCCAGGACATCTGCTACTACTGCGCCTGCAATAAAATTGTCACGCGCGAGAGCGGTGCCGGCCGGCGCTATCTCGACCATTTGTCTCGGGAGATCGCTTTGCAGGCGGATCATGTGGGACACCACCGGACTCGGCCCATTACCCAGATGCACTGGGGTGGCGGCACGCCAACCTACCTCGACGAGGCTGAGATTACAGAGCTGATGCATCTGCTGGCCAGTAATTTTCGATTGCTGGATAAGGACTATCGCGAGTACTCGGTTGAGATCGATCCGAGAACTATCGACCTAGACCGAATCGCTCTGCTAAAGGGGGTGGGATTCAATCGCATCAGCCTCGGCATTCAGGATTTCGACCCCAAGGTGCAAAAGGCCATCAATCGGGCGCAACCCTATAGCCTGGTAGCTCCGCTCGTGGACCGCATACGGCGCCACAGCTTTCGATCACTGAGCTTCGACCTCATCTATGGCCTGCCGCAGCAAAGTCGCCAGACCATGAGCGAAACCCTGGCAAAGGTCATCGCCCTGCGGCCCGACCGCATTGCCTGCTATAACTACGCGCACCTGCCAGAACGCTTCCTGAGCCAGCGCGCTATTGACCGCATGACACTGCCCCAAGCGCACGAGAAGCTGGTGATGCAGCAAATGATTGGCCTTACCCTGGCTGACGCCGGGTATCTGCACATCGGAATGGATCACTATGTGCTGCCCGAGGACGAACTGGCCCTGGCTCAGCTGGAGGGTCGGCTACAGCGTAACTTCCAGGGTTATTCGCTGCAGATGGCGGACGACATTCTCGGCTTGGGCGTGTCCGCCATCAGCCAGCTTGGCGATTTCTACCTGCAGAATGAGCGGCATCTCGACGCTTACTATGCTCGTATCATGAGCGGCGACCTTGCCATCGCGCGGGGCTGCAAGCTGACCAGCGAAGACAAGCTGCGCCGGCATATCATCATGACGCTCATCTGCCAGCTTCATCTGGATATCGGTGAGTGCCGTGAGCAGTTCGGGGTGGACTTCGAGCGGCACTTTGAGAGTGCCCTGACAACGCTGCGCAGGCTCGAAGCTGACCACCTCCTGCACATCGGCCCGGCCGAAATCGCTGTGACGGAGAAAGGCCGACCCTTCCTGCGCAACATCTGCATGCCCTTCGATGCCTACCTGCCAAAACCTGGCCAAGGTATTGATTCTCAGGCATTTTCCGCAACAATTTAAGGGTTATTCTCTCGTTTCGACCTTGGGAAAACTACTCTATACTAATTCTACACTGACGATGGAATCCGCCATGACCGCGCCACTTGCCAACGACGGAGATCAGGGTGAACTGCAGCCCTGCACACATTCCTACCAGGTCAACTGCGGCAACTGCCGCCTCAATAGCATTTGCCTGCCACTGGCCCTTGAAAGTGACGATATTGACCAACTGGACAGCATCATCCAGCGCAGTAAACCCCTGCAAAAAAATCAACACCTCTACCGGGAGAGCGACGAATTTCAGTCGGTTTATGCCGTGCGTTCAGGGACCTTGAAGGCCTATAAGACCACCGACGACGGGCGCGAACAGGTTACCGGCTTTTACTTCCCCGGCGAAATCCTTGGCATGGATGGCATCAGCAACAACACCCACGCCTCCTCAGCCAAAGCACTGGAAACGTCCGCCATCTGCGAGATTCCCTTTAACTCTCTGGAGCAGCTGTCTTCCGCCATGCCCAGCCTGCAGCGCCACTTTTTCCAGCTCATGAGCCGTGAGATCACCGAGGACCAGCAGCTGATCACCCTGTTGAGTAAAAACTCTGCGGATGAGCGCGTTGCGGCATTGATGTTGAGCATTTCCACCCGCAATGCGCGCCGCAAGCTGAGCGCGACACAATTTCGCTTACCGATGTCACGCGTTGACATCGGCAACTATCTTGGGCTCACCGTCGAGACCGTGAGCCGCGTCTTCAGTCGCATGCAAAAGCTGCATATACTCAGGGTCGATAATAAAGAAATCGAAATTCTGGACACCGACAGCCTTAAAGGCATGGCCAATATCGGGGAGTAAGTCCGCCCTACACCTCGCGCGGCCTTGACTCAGGTCAAGGTGTTCTGTCGACAGCGTCCTAGAATGGCACTGCGATATAAACTGATGCGGCGGGGGAGATCAGCTCAGAATGATCCAGCATACAATCGGCCTACTGGTTAGCCCCAGTAGCCAATGGCAGAGCATCGCCAAGCTTCCAGACAAATCACTGAACACGCTGATACTGTATCCCTGTATCTTTGCCATCCTGCCAGCCGTCGCCTGGTACTACGGCACAACACAGATTGGTTGGACGGTAGGTGAACACGGTGAGCCCATCAAGCTCACAACCGCCAGCGCCCGGCAGATCTGCATCCTCTTCTATCTGGCGATGGTGGGCTGCGTCGCCGTCATTGGCTACTTCATCCACTGGATGTCCGAGACCTACGGGGCCGACTCATCAATCGCCAAGGGCATTGTCATAGCGGGCCTGACGGCGACACCTTTGTTCATCACCGGCATGGTCGGTTTCTACCCCCTGCTTTGGCTAGACTTGCTTATCGGCGTTGGCGCCGTGAGCTGGGCCGTTTACCTGCTCTACCTGGGTATACCCATCGTCATGGACATCCCGGAGGAGCGAGGTTTTCTGTTTTCCAGTGCCGTACTTGCCATAGCCCTGGTCATCCTGATCTGCCTGATGGTCGGCTCGGTGATTCTCTGGGAATACGGCGCAGCGCCAGCCTTTACCGACTGAACAGACCTGAACTGAAACTTCGCCGCAACGGACCAGAACCATGAGCGAACTGAATTCCAACCTGGAACACCCAACATACAACTACAAGGTTGTGCGCCAATTCGCCATCATGACCGTGGTGTGGGGCATTGTCGGCATGCTGGTCGGCGTACTTATTGCCGCTCAGATGGCCTGGCCGGCGCTGAACATGGACCTTCCCTGGTTCCACTTTGGACGCCTGCGCCCGCTGCACACTAACGCCGTTATCTTTGCGTTCGGAGGCTGCGCGCTCTTTGCGACGTCCTACTACATCGTCCAACGCACCTGCCAGGCGCGCCTGATCTCCGATCAACTGGCCGCGTTCACCTTCTGGGGCTGGCAACTGGTTATTCTGTTGGCCGCGATTTCGTTTCCGATGGGCTGGACCTCCGGCAAGGAGTACGCGGAACTGGAGTGGCCCATAGATATACTGATTGCGGTGGTATGGGTCTCTTACGCGATCGTTTTCTTTGGCACAATCATGAAGCGCAAAGCGCCGCATATTTACGTCGCGAACTGGTTCCTGGGCGCGTTCATCATCGCGGTTGCCATTTTGCACATCATCAATAGCCTGGCGATGCCCGTCTCACTGACCAAGTCATACTCGGTCTACGCAGGCACCGTGGATGCCATGGTGCAGTGGTGGTACGGCCATAACGCCGTCGGGTTTTTCCTGACCGCCGGCTTCCTGGGCATGATGTATTATTTCGTGCCGAAGCAGGCCGAGCGACCGGTTTACTCCTATCGGCTGAGTATTGTTCACTTCTGGGCGCTGGTCGCTGTTTACATCTGGGCCGGCCCACACCACCTGCACTACACCGCCCTCCCCGACTGGGCTCAGAGCCTGGGCATGGTGATGTCTATCATACTGCTGGCGCCTTCCTGGGGCGGCATGATCAACGGCATGATGACCCTGTCTGGCGCGTGGCATAAGTTGCGCCATGACCCAATCCTCAGGTTTCTCATCGTCAGCCTGTCTTTTTACGGGATGTCGACCTTCGAGGGTCCAATGATGTCGATCAAGACCGTGAACTCGCTGTCTCATTACACGGACTGGACGATCGGACACGTGCACTCCGGGGCGCTTGGCTGGGTTGCGATGATTTCTATCGGCTCGCTCTACCACCTGATACCGATTCTCTTTGCCAAAGAGCGTATGTATAGCGTCTCTCTGATCAACACCCACTTCTGGATGTCCACGATCGGGACCGTTCTATATATCGCCTCCATGTGGGTAAACGGCATCCTCCAGGGTCTCATGTGGCGCGCCTACAATCAGGATGGCACGCTCACCTACACCTTCGTGGAGGGCGTCTCCGCCAGTTACCCCGGATACCTGGTCCGCGTAATCGGGGGTGCCATCTTCTTTAGCGGCATGCTGGTGATGGCCTACAACGTCTACATGACGGCGCGCAAGGATGTCGAACCCCTGGCAGCACCCACTGTTCCAGCGGCGGCTTAAGGAGAAGATCATGCCTGAGAGCAAGCACCAAAAGATCGAGACCAACGTCGGCCTGATGATTATTCTAACGATCGTCGCCCTACTTTTTGGGACATTGGTCGAACTGGTTCCGCTGATTTTCGGCAAGCAGGTCAACGAACCGATTGAAGGCCTGATGCCGCTCAGCGCGCTGGAGTTAGAGGGGCGGGACATCTACATTCGCGAGGGCTGCAACACGTGCCACTCGCAGATGATCAGGCCGCTGCGATCAGAAACCGAGCGTTATGGCCACTATTCGGTCGCAGGCGAGTTCGTTTATGACCACCCCTTCCTCTGGGGCTCCAAACGGACCGGGCCTGACCTTGCCCGGGTTGGGCAGCGCTACAGCGATGACTGGCATCGAGCCCACATGTACAACCCTCGGGATGTCGTTCCTGAATCCAATATGCCCGCCTTCCCCTGGCTCTTCGACAACGATATCGATAGCGCAAAGACCGGCAAAAAGATGGCGGCCCTGCGTCGCGTCGGCGTGCCCTACACAGACGAGGATATCGAGGGTGCTGCAGCGCTCGTCGAGGGCAAAAAAGAAATAGATGCGATGGTGGCTTACCTGCAGCAGCTGGGCACACTCATTCAGACGAGGCGTTAGGCATGGACATCAATGATCTGAGAGGACTGAGCACGCTATTCATGTTTGTCTCCTTCGTGGGCTTATGTGTTTGGGCCTACAGCAGCAAGCGCAAGCAGAGCTTCGATGAAGCCGCCAACCTGCCATTTGCGGATGAAGAGCTGAACCAACGCACCATGCAAGAGGACGCTCGCAATGGCTAGTTTCTGGAGTGCGTGGGTCATTGTTCTGACCGCGGCCACCTTCATCGGAATCACGTGGATCCTGTTCGGCAACCGAAAGCTCGATGAGGGCAACAAGGATGACCGGACCACCGGGCACGTCTACGACGGCATCGAAGAATTCGAAAACCCACTGCCCGCATGGTGGTTCTACATGTTCGTGATAACCATCGTCTGGGGCATAGGCTACCTGGCAATGTACCCGGGCATGGGTAACTTCCCGGGCCTACTGGGCTGGACGCAGGTCCAGCAGCACGAGCGCGAGGTGGCCAAGGCAGACGAACGCTACAGCGCCATGCGCGATCGCTATCTCGCTCTTTCAGTAGAAGAAATTGCAACAGACCCGGCGGTGCGCAAGATGGGCATGCGGATCTTCGGCAATAACTGCGCACAGTGCCACGGCGCGGATGCCAAGGGTAGCTACGGCTTCCCGAATCTAACCGACGGTGACTGGATTTACGGCGGCAGCGCAGATGCGATCAAGACCACGCTTGTACAGGGTCGCATGGCGGCAATGCCGGCCTGGGGCGATATTTTGGGCGATAAGGGCATCGCAGAGGTCACGGCCTACATGCTGGAGCTCAATGGACGCGATCGCGACGACGCCATGGCGGCAGCAGGCGAAACCCATTACCAGACCTACTGCGCCGCCTGCCACGGAGCCGACGGTAAAGGCAACTATGCACTTGGCGCACCCAATCTGACGAATGGTATCTGGCTCTACGGCGGCAGTGAAGCGCAGATCGCGCACAGCCTGCGCGTGGGTCGTAACGGCGTGATGCCTGCTTTTGCCGATACGCTCAGCGAGGACAAGATTCACATCCTCACAGCCTACGTTTACGGGCTCAATCAAGGGCAGTGAACGCTGCCCGGTATCGCTGATGCCGACACTACGGTGCGGATGCGGCTTCTTCAACTCAGACAGCAGGCTGACGGTTTACCAAGGTGACTGGGCAGGAACACATCGACATACAGGAAGTCGCGCCGGCCGAAGTCGCTGAAGTCGATCTTTACCAGCATCGCGAAAAGATCTACACCCGCAAGATAGAGGGCTTTTACCAGCGCATCCGCCTGTTCACCGGCTGGCCGCTACTACTGGGCTACTTCTTGCTTCCCTGGCTGTCCTGGGACGGGCGCCAGATGGTTCTGTTTGATCTGCCAGAGCGCAAGTTTCATATCATCGGCTTGACGCTGTGGCCCCAGGATTTCCCCCTGCTGGCCTTTTTGTTGATCATTTCAGCCTACGCCTTGTTCGCGGTCACCACGTTCGCGGGCCGGATTTGGTGCGGCTACACCTGCCCACAAACCGTGTGGACCAGCATCTTCATGTGGCTGGAGCAGAAGACCGAGGGCAGCCGTAATCAGCGCATGCGTTTGGACAAGGGCCCGTGGACAGCGAACAAGGTTTTGCGCAAGCTATCCAAACACGCGGCCTGGTTGTTCGTTGCGCTTGCCACCGGCATGACCTTCGTCGGTTACTTTTATCCTGTCCGCGAGTTAACCGTTGAGCTGTTCACGTTCTCGACCGGGAAATGGCAGGCGCTGTGGACGCTGTTCTTCACCTGTGCCACTTATATCAACGCGGGGTGGATGCGCGAGCAGGTCTGCACTTACATGTGCCCCTATGCACGCTTCCAGTCGGTGATGTTTGACCAGGATACGCTCATTGTGTCCTACGACGCAGCTCGAGGTGAACAGCGCGGCTCACGCAAGCGCTCTGCGGACCCTGGCGAGCTCGGCCTCGGTGACTGCATCGCCTGCGAGCTGTGTGTTCAGGTCTGCCCGACCGGCATCGATATTCGCGAGGGGCTGCAATACGAGTGTATTGGTTGCGCTCTGTGCGTCGATGCCTGTAACTCAGTGATGGATAAGATGGAGTACCCGCGGGGACTGATACGCTACACCAGCGAGCATGCGCTGGAGGGCGGTACGACCCACTGGCTGCGTCCGCGAATCGTCGGTTACGCTGCCGTGCTATGCCTGATGGTGGGCGTATTCAGCTACAATATCTTCACCCGTGTCCCCGTCGAGCTGACCGTGATTCGCGACCGCAACCAGCTCTACGTACCGGCGGAAGGCGGCCAGATCGACAATATATTCAGACTGCAGTTAGTCAACATGGACAACAACAGCCGTGAGTACGAGATTGCCATCACCGGTATCGACGGTGCCGAGATTATCGGCGATACCTTGCACACCGTGGACGGCGGCGAGGTTCGCTCAATCAGCGTGCGCGTGCGCGCTGATGGCGAGCGCCTCGACAAGCCCAGCACACAGCTTGACTTCAGCGTGACCGCGACCGATGACCCCTCTCTGCGTGCCGTATCCGAGTCTCGCTTTATGAGGCCTTTGTAATGGTGCGACCACTACCGCTCGAAGATACCCAGCCCTGGTACCAGCAGTTTTGGCCATGGTTTCTTATCGCACTGCCCGGCTCGGTCGTCATAGCCGCCTTTGCCACACTGTATATCGCCAACCGCCATTCCGATGACATGGTCGTAGCCGACTACTACAAAGAAGGACTAGCCATTAATGAACGTATTGCTGACGTAGAGCGTGCAGCTCGACTCGGCATTAGCGCCGACCTGGAATTCTCGCCTGCGATCGTTACCGCCAGGCTCACGGGTAAGGTGACTGAACCTTCACTTCTTCTTTTGCTTTCTCATCCTATGGAGGCGGATCGCGACATTGAGATTCGTCTCGCTCGCGTCGGCCCCGGACGTTACCAGGGCAACCTGCCGCTGGCATTGAGTCACCGCTGGCATTGGTCGCTGCTGCACGAGGGCGAAGCGGGCTGGCGCCTCGACGGCACCTTGCGGTTGAATTAGCGGCCATGAATCAGCCAGAGCTCACCCGATGCTTTCACTGCGGTGAGGTTGTCCCCAACGGCACCCACTTTACTGCGGAAATTGACGGCAATACCGAGCGTCTCTGCTGCCCCGGCTGTCAAGCCGTTGCCACGCTGATCGCCGGCAGCGGCCTCACCACCTTTTATCGACAGCGAACCGCTTACAGTGAACGGCCGGAATCGCCACGCGAGGCGCCGGCTGACGAGTTCAGCGTTTACGACGATGAGAACCTGGCGCGCGGCTTCTGTCATGATCGGGAGGACGGATCGCGGGATGCCCAGCTGCTCATCGGCGGTATCACCTGCGCGGCCTGTACCTGGCTCATCGAGACGCAACTGGCGCGACTCGATGGCGTAATTCAGGTCAGGGTCAATCTTCAGCAGCAGCGTCTGGACCTGCACTTTGATCCTGCCAAGCTGGACCTGAGTGAGGTGTTTCAGCGAGTCAGCAGCCTTGGCTATAGGCCACAGCCCTATCGCGCAAGCGCCCTCAGGGACCAGTTTTCAGCCGAACGCAAGCAATCACTGCGGCGCGTTGCGGTCGCCGGGATCGGGATGATGCAAGTCGGCATGTTCGGTATTGCCCTGCACGCTGGCGATCTGCAGGGCATCAGTGCCGAGTTCCAGGGCTTACTGCGCTGGGTCAGCTTGCTGGTGGCAAGCTTTGTTGTCTGGTACTCGGCCCGACCTTTCTTTGAGAGTGCCTGGCGACATCTGCGTGTCGGGGCGCTCGTTATGGATCTACCCGTATCTCTCGCCATTGGGCTGGCCTGGCTGGCCAGCGTGGTCGCAACGCTGAGCGGCCACGGCCAGGTGTATTTTGACTCCGTCGTGATGTTCACCTTTTTTCTATTGCTGGGCCGCTTTCTCGAGCAGCAGGTGAGAATGCGCTATGGCATGTCGTGGTTCGATCTTGAGTCAACCCTGCCTGACAGCCTGCTGCGCTGGGAGAACGAGCAGTGGCGGCGCACCGTGCGTACTGAACTGGCAGTTGGCGACCGCGTCATGTTGCTCGCCGGCGACGTGATTGGCGTTGATGCGCGCGTTGTAAGCGGCCACAGTCTCGTCAGGGAGGACAGCTTCAACGGCGAGCAGCAACCTCGTAGAGTGGCGTCCGGGGATATGGTTTACGGCGGCACTTTGAACGTGGACCAGAACATCGAAGCGACGGTACTCTGTGACTTTGCCGAATCGCGCCTGGCAACGCTGCAACGTTCGGTATCGCAGGCACAGGACGCGAAACCTCGCCTGGCTACGCTGGCGGATAAGATTTCATCCTGGTTCGTTGCCGCCGTCCTGCTGGTGACTTTGCTTACAGCGCTAAGCTGGTGGTATCTCGACCCGGATCGCGCGCTGTGGGTCGCACTGTCGGTGCTGGTGATTTCCTGTCCCTGCGCGCTGGCGCTGGCCACACCCGCGGCCCTCACCAGCGCCACCAACAGCCTGCAAGGATTCGGCATTATCGTACGCGGTGAGAATGCGCTCGAGTCACTCGCGGCGACCACCGACCTGGTATTTGACAAGACGGGCACCCTGACACGGGGAGAACTCCTCGTCGGGGAGGTTCACAATCTGGGACGGCTCTCTCGCGAGGAACTGCTGGCACTCGCATCGGGCCTGCAGCAGTTCTCCAACCACCCCGTCGCCCAGGCCTTTGCCAATATCGAACCGGTAATGGGCCTTCAGTCAGCGACCAGTGAAACAGGTGCCGGCATAGAGGCCACGCATGGCGAGCGCAGCGTTCGCATGGGCAGCCTGCCCTTCTGCCGTGGCCTGTTGCCAGAAATGCCCGAGCCGCCCGACGCCGAATCCTACTGGGTTGCTGTATGCGATGACCGTGGTCCATTGGGCTGGATTGGGCTCAAGGATACGATCCGCGAAGAGGCGCCCGCTGTCATAGACGCGCTGAGACAGCGAGGTCTGGGCATTCACCTGTTAACGGGTGACAGTTCAGACGCCGGGCCTCGTCTGGCACAGCAGCTTGCTATTACATCTGTCACCGCCAGCGCTAGCCCCGAGCAGAAGATGCAAGAGGTCCAGGCCCTGCAGGCGGACGGTGCCATTGTTACGATGGTCGGCGATGGGCTCAATGACGCACCGGTGCTCAAGGTAGCCAATGCGTCATTTGCTATGCCAGGCGCCACAGATCTGGCGCGCAGTCAGGCGGACCTCGTGATTGCCAACGGCGATTTGTGGTCGATTATCCGTGGGCTCGATAAAGCACAGCAGTGCCGCCGAACGATTATGCAGAACTTTGCATGGGCGCTGAGCTACAACGCCTGCGGTATTCCGCTGGCCGTTCTGGGCTTCGTCCCGCCCTGGGCTGCTGCCATCGGCATGTCGCTCAGTTCACTGCTGGTCGTGTTGAATTCCCTGCGCCTGTCCCGGGACGGTGATGGCCATCATGACCGAGAAAAACGCCGTTCTCCCAACAGCCTGACTCCGATAAATAAGCTGGCATCCTGAACTCATGGAAAGCCTGTACCTGCTGATACCCGTCGCTCTTATCTTCTGCGTTATCGCCATTCGCCTGCTGATCTGGGCGATTGATAGCGGCCAGTATGATGACCTCGACAAGGAGGCCTGGCGGATTCTTGCAGATGACGAGTCAGAGGGTGATCAGGAGCCACCGCGCGAGTGACGGAAACCACGCTCGCCGCAGCCCTGCTGCTCGGGTTTGCCGGAGCCGGACACTGCTTCGGCATGTGCGGCGGTATCGCGGCTGCATTGAACCTCGGCGGGAAGGCGGGTCCCGCCACCACTATTGCCTATCACGGCGGTCGTATTCTCAGTTACACCGCGCTCGGCGCGACTGTCGGCGGGCTCGCAGGCAGCGTAACGCTTGATGGCTGGCTGATTGGCCTACGCTACCTCGCCGGCATCTTACTGGTTCTCATGGGCCTGTACGTCGCCGACTGGTGGCGGGGCATGCTGTGGTTGGAACGAGGTGGCGCGGTGCTATGGCAGCCGGTACAGCGCTTCAGCCGCCGCTGGTTGCCCATCCGTCGCCCCCCCGAGGCCCTGTTGCTCGGTCTGTGCTGGGGGCTTATGCCCTGCGGATTGATCTACTCGAGTCTTGCGTGGGCAGCAACCGCGGCGGATGCGGGCCGCTCTGCACTTCTCATGCTCTGCTTTGGCCTCGGCACCTTGCCTTCCATGGTAGCGACCAGCTTCGGTGCCGCCGGCGTGCAGGCCGCGCTGCGCCGGCGGGGCTTAAAGCTGGCAATTGGCGCCCTGCTTATCGTAGCCGGCGCCTGGACCCTGTTCCAGGTGATCTCGCATTCTAGCCATCTACAGCATGCCGCTGGCGGCGCGGCCAGCGACACGCCGCACCAGCATCATCAGCACCGATAGACGCCCCGGCCGGCCCTTGAACCGACTTATTCGCGGCGCCACTGGGTGCCCTCTGGAGAGTCTTCGAGAACCACGCTTTGCGCAAGCAACTCTTCACGAATTTGATCGGCGCGGGCGTAATCCTTGTCGGCCTTTGCCTGCTGCCGCTCGGCAATAAGGGCCTCAATGTCCTCAGCGCTGATGGCAGCTTCATTCACGCCACCCTGCATCCACTCTTCAGGGTCCTGGCCCAGAATGCCAAGCAGATTGCCTGCTGCCAGGATGCGGGCCTTCAGCAGCGGCTTGTCCGCATTTTCAGCCTTGTGCAGCGCTTTGACCAGTGCATGTATCTCGGCGATCGCCAGAGGTGTATTAAGGTCATCGTTAAGGGCCCTGTAAAAAGGCTCATTTTCCAAGGGCACGTCCATGTCGAGTTCAATGTCCTCCACCTCACGCAGCGCACTGTAAAAACTGCCCAGTGTCGCCTCGGCCTGGTCCAGCAAGTCGGCGGAGAAGTTCAGCGGCGAGCGGTAGTGTGCTGTCAGCAGGGCAAACCGCAGCACCTCGCCGCGATAGCTGTTCAGCAGTTCGCGTACGGTGCGAACGTTCCCGAGGCTTTTGGACATCTTCTCGCCATCGATATCCATGTAAGCGTTATGCATCCAGTAGCGGACGAATTCGCTGTCGTGGGCACAGCGACTCTGAGCAATCTCGTTTTCATGATGCGGGAATATCAGGTCGCGCCCACCGCCATGAATATCAATGGTCTCTCCGAGGTGTTCCCGGATCATGGCGGAACACTCAAGATGCCAGCCCGGACGCCCGCGGCCCCATGGGCTCTCCCAGCCTGGGTCTTCATCGGTTGACGGCTTCCAAAGCACAAAGTCACCGGGGTGACGCTTGTAATCCGCGACCTCAACCCTGGCGCCTGCGAGCATGTCGTCCAGAGAGCGGCCCGACAGTTCGCCATACTCTTCCATGGACTCCACGGCAAAGAGTACGTGAGAGTCAGATTCGTAGGCGTGGCCTTTCTCTACCAGACGCTGAACCAGCGCAATCATGGGCCCAATATTGTGAGTTGCGTGCGGTTCGAGGGTGGGGGGCAGCGCGTTTAATGCGGCCATGTCCTCGCGATACTTGATGGTGAACTCTTCGGTAACCGAATCGATGCTGCGATCGCCCTCTCGGGCGGCCGTGATGATCTTGTCATCGACGTCCGTGATGTTGCGTGCGTAGGTCACTTTATCAAAGTGTGTCTGCAGCAGCCTGAAGAGCGTGTCGAATACAACGACGGGACGTGCATTGCCAATGTGCGCGAGGTTGTAAACCGTTGGGCCGCAGACATACATGCTGACCTCATCGGGTATGACGGGTCTGAAATCTTCTTTCTCCCTTGTCGCCGTGTTGTATATCCTGAAGTTCATACCGTTCACCCGCTCCAGTTATCGCGTAAGCCTATGGTTCGATTAAATACGGGCGCATCGTTTTTATGATCAAAGCGATCCGCCACGAAGTAACCCTCTCTCTCAAACTGGAAGACCTGCTCCGGCTCAGCCTGCGCGAGCCCGGGCTCTATCCAGGCACCCTCCACAACCTCCAGTGACGAGGGGTTGATGTGGGCGATAAAATCGGCATCGCCACGGTCAGGCGCCTCATGATTAAACAGCCGGTCATAAAGGCGCACTGTCGCACGGCGGCCTTCGGCTGCGCTGACCCACTGGATCACCCCCTTGGGTTTAATGCCGTCAGCGGGGTCCTTGCCGAGCGTATCGGGCACGACCTCAGCCTGCACTTCAAGGATACTCCCCTCGTCATCCTTCAGCACCCCAACCGCCTCTATTACATAGGCGTTGCGCAGGCGCACCCGCTTACCGAGCACCAGCCGCTTGAACTTCTTGTTCGCCTCTTCCCTGAAGTCTGCCTCGTCGATGACTAGCTCTTTACCGAAGGGCAGGATTCTTTGCCCCAGGTCTTCCCGGTTTGGATGCGCAGAAGCTGTCAGCTCTTCAATTTTGTCGGCTGGATAATTGACCAGTGTGACGCGCAGTGGTTTCAGCACGCACATCGCCCGGGGCGCATTCGCGTTCAGGTCATCCCGAATCGCATGCTCGAGCATCGCCACATCCACCACCCCGTCAGAGCGCGTCGTGCCGATCATGTCGCAGAAAGCGCGAATCGCACGCGGCGTGAAGCCACGGCGGCGCATGCCCGAGATCGTGGGCATGCGAGGGTCATCCCAGCCGCCCACATAGCCCTCATCAACCAACTGCTTCAGCTTGCGCTTGCTGGTCACCGTGTAACTGGTATTGAGCCTGCCAAACTCATATTGCCGTGGCCGATGCGGCACGGGCAGATGCTCAATAAACCAGTCATACAGCGGCCGGTGGTCCTCAAACTCGAGGGTGCAAATTGAGTGCGTAACCCCCTCGATAGCGTCCTCCTGGCCGTGGGCAAAATCATAAGTCGGGTAAATGCACCAGTCGTCACCGGTCTGGTGATGGGGCACCCTACGAATCCGGTAGAGAATCGGGTCACGCATGTTCATGTTAGGGGATGCCATATCGATTTTGGCACGCAGCGCCCGGCTGCCCTCGTCGAACTCACCGCTTTTCATGCGTGCAAGCAGATCGATGTTTTCCGCAACGCTTCTGTCACGATAGGGACTGTTGCGCCCCGGTTCGGTAAGCGTTCCGCGATATTCGCGAGCCTCTTCCGCACTCAGGTCGCAAACATAGGCAAGCCCCTGCTCGACGAGGTAGATTGCCCAATCGTAAAGCTGCTGGAAATAGCTCGACGCAAAGCGCACATCGCCATCCCAGTGGTAGCCCAGCCACTGCACATCAGCCTGTATAGACTCAATGAACTCCTGGCTTTCTTTCTCGGGGTTGGTGTCGTCGAATCGCAGGTTACAGCGACCGCCATAGGCTTCCGCCAGGCCGAAGTTGACGCTGATCGCCTTGGCATGACCAATGTGCAGATAGCCATTTGGCTCCGGCGGAAAGCGGGTAATTACCTCCTGCACCCGGTTCTCGCGCAGGTCAGCGTCAATAATGGCCTGCAAGAAGTTGCCGCTTGGCTTGTTTTCCATAGTGAGTGAGCTATTTAGCGCCGAAAAACCGCCTATTATATCCTTTGATCTGTCTCTGGGCGATAACCGAGGCATGTTTGGTCGCCGCTTGCTACGGCTTTCTGCTATCATCCGGCGTTCGCAGCAGACACCGGCGCGCAGCAGCCAGACGCCGGCACAGATCGTACCCAAAACCCCGCAAGGTTATCTCACCAAGGAAGAACACTATGGTCACCATTCGCACGACATTCGGCTCGCTAACGCTGGAACTGGATGCCGAAAAAGCTCCTCAAACCGTTGCCAACTTCCTTGAATATGCCAAGGCCGGCTTTTACGACGGCACTATTTTCCACCGGGTCATCGATAACTTTATGATTCAGGGCGGTGGTTTTGACACCGACATGAACCAGAAATCTACCGGCGAACCAATCGAGAACGAGGCAGACAACGGTTTAAAGAACGATTTCGGTACGATTGCCATGGCGCGGACCATGGATCCTCACTCGGCCACAGCCCAGTTCTTCATCAATGTTAAGGACAATGACTTTCTCAACCACACGGGCAAAAACATGCAGGGCTGGGGTTACACGGTCTTCGGTAAGGTCACGGAGGGTGAGGACGTGCTGGACAAGATTCGCGCGGTCGCTACCACGAGCCGCAATGGCCATCAGGACGTGCCCGTGGATGCTGTGATCATTGAGACGATCGAGGTCGCCGAGGGCTGAACCCTGGCCCACAGTCTTTTCATTTCCGACCTGCATCTGGACCTGGCGCGTCCGGCTGCCATCAGCGCGTTAGCCAGTTTCCTGGAACAGCATACGGACTGCGACGCGCTCTACATACTGGGCGATCTCTTCGAAGCCTGGATCGGCGACGATGATGACGCTGAGCTCGCCACGAGGGTGGCGGGCCTCCTGACTGCCTTCAGCGCCGCCGGGCCTGCACTTTACCTGATGCAAGGTAATCGAGATTTCCTGCTTGGGGAGCACTTTAGCGAGCGTGTCGGAGCCCGTTTGCTTGCCGACCCGACCAAGATAGACCTGTACGGCAGCCCCGCCTTGCTCATGCATGGCGACAGCTTGTGCACAGGTGACACCGAGTACCAGGCCTTTCGCCGGCAGGCACGTGACCCACATTGGCAACAGCAACTCCTGGCCCAGCCTCTCGCCGAGCGCAGGGCTCTGGCCTCGAAACTACGCAGCATGAGCAAGGAGGCCAACAGCAACAAGGCGGAGGACATCATGGATGTCACACCCTCGGAGGTTGAACGGGCGATGGCAGAGGCTGCCGTGGGGGTGCTGATCCATGGCCACACTCACCGGCCTGCGCGTCACGCGCACGACGCCGGTGTACGCTGGGTACTGGGTGACTGGGATACCAGTGGCTGGTACTTACGTGCGGACTCCAAGGCTATAGAGCTGATAGATTTCGATATAATTCAATAGCTTATAGCTATATTTCAATCTATTTTATAGATCTTGTCTGACGCAATGGGCCGGAGTGGAAGCGGAACTCGTCGTCCGGGCTTTCAATCAGTTTCTGCTCACAGGCCAGCAGCACCGACAGCCTGTCCTCTACCTCCTCCCTGCTGCATATATCTTCCGCCAGGCGCAGATAATCCTTGAAGTGCCGTGATTCGGATTTCAACAGGGACTGGTAGAACCCGGCCAGTTCCTCGTCCAGCACCGGCACGAGACTGGCGAAGCGTTCGCAGGAGCGGGCCTCGATGATTGCGGCGGTAAGCAGCGTATCGACGAGGCGGCCTGGCTCACTAGCGCGTACCTCTTCACGTAGGCCAGCGGCATAGCGAGAGGCTGAAAGCTGCGGGTGAACAATCCCACGCTGCGCCATGATCGCAACGACCTGCTCAAAATGCCTGAGCTCTTCCCGCGCCAGACGGGACAGCTTATTTAAAAGCCGGTAGTGATACTCACCTTTGGCTGCAGGACGGCCCATGCCATAGCGCCACATCAGTGCCTGTGCACTCTGGGCCGCTTTCAGCTCAAGGTTACGGTGATCCGCAAGCAGCACGGCGAGCCTGCCCGGCTCACAGGCATTTGCCACCCATGCAGTGGGCGTTGGGCACGGCAGAAACTCGAGGATTGGCCCTATATCGGCCGTCAATGGCCAGGCTCGGAGGCAAGCGCGTCTGGCACGGCTACATAGCGCTCGAAGTGGGCCTCAGACAGTGCATAAAACTCTTCGTCGATATCTTGCCGAAGCTGCGCCAGGGTATGCTCGCGAAAGCGTAGATCGACCTCGAAGCCATAAGCCAGGGGATCCTTGATCTGGCTAGCCCCTGCTTTGATCAGGGCGTAAGCCCAACAATACTCGTCGTGGTCCGGGTTGTGATTCACCTGCTGCACTTGCAGCTGCCAGGCCAGCAGCTTGGTGTCGACAACGCGCAGCCTGTTGCTGACGCACTGCGAGAGGAAACCAGCCAGGCGCAGGTCGACGATGCGCTTTTGCTCATTGCTGTAGCTATTCCAGTGAATAACCTCATGCGCAAAGCGTTTGCAGCCTCGGCAGACGGCGTCGCCGATGCCTGTGGAGCAAACCCCGATACAGGGTGTTTTAACTGGACGGTCTAGCATGGACGCTACTATAAAGATGTTGCCGTGAATGGCGCAAGTGCAGGGTATTACTTGCGTGAATGCAGGATATAAGCGGTTGATTTATTTACCTTAATCCGGCTCTGAGCTATACTCTCTAGCCGTTTCCAGCTGCCTCAAGCCTGATGCAGCCCAAGCAGAAAGAGCAGGCGCCAACAGACGCGCTGACAACACCACGTAAGACGCGCTAGCAGTACCACTCGCCAGCAGACAGTAGAACGTGAACAACAGTAAGGAGCCCGACCGTGCTTGAAGCTTATCGCGAACACGTGGCCGAACGTGCCGCGCAAAATATTCCCCCCAAGCCCCTCAGCGCCGAGCAGGTTGCTAGCCTTGTTGAACTGCTGAAGGCGCCGCCGGCTGGGGAGGAAGCATTCCTGTTGGATCTGATCAGCACTCGTGTACCGCCAGGGGTCGACGAGGCCGCTTATGTCAAAGCCGGCTTTCTGTCAGCGATCGTGAAGGGGGACGCCGAGAGCCCACTGATCGACCGGCTGGCCGCCGTCAAGCTGCTGGGAAACATGCACGGTGGCTATAACATCGAAACGCTGGTCGCACTACTGGACGATGATGAGCTCGGCACACAGGCTGCCGAGGAGTTGAAGCACACGCTGCTTATGTTCGACGCCTTCCACGACGTGGCAGAACTCGCTGAGGGTGGTAACGCCAACGCCAAGGCGGTGATGCAGTCCTGGGCTGACGGTGAATGGTTCACGAGCCAGAAAGACGTGCCCGAGTCGATCAAAGTCGCCGTTTTCAAGGTAACGGGTGAAACCAATACCGATGACCTCTCCCCTGCCCCGGACGCCTGGTCGCGGCCGGATATCCCGCTGCACGCTTTGGCCATGTACAAAATGACACGTGATGGACTCGAGCCGGAGGAACATGGCGTCACCGGCCCCATGCAGCAGATTGAAGAGATCAAAGCCAAGGGTTTGCAAGTCGCCTTCGTCGGCGACGTCGTAGGCACGGGCTCATCGCGCAAGTCCGCCACCAACTCTGTGCTGTGGTTTTTCGGCGAGGACATGGATGGGGTGCCCAACAAGAAGGGCGGCGGCATTTGTATCGGCGGCAAGGTCGCCCCCATTTTTTACAACACCATGGAAGATGCAGGGGCGCTCGTTTTCGAGGCGCCCGTAGACGACCTCGGCATGGGCGATATCATCGAGATTCGCCCCTATGACGGCAAGATTTTGTCCGAAGCGGGCGACACCATCTCCGAATTCGAACTGAAATCGGACGTATTGCTTGATGAAGTTCGAGCGGGCGGCCGCATTAATCTGATTATCGGTCGCGGCCTGACCACGCGCGCCCGCGAGGCACTTGGACTAGGCCCCTCCGAGCTTTTCCGCACACCGGAACAGCCGGCCGACAGCGGTCGCGGCTTCTCGCTGGGCCAGAAAATGGTTGGCCGGGCCTGCGGCGTCGAGGGCGTACGCCCCGGTACCTACTGCGAGCCACGTATGACAACCGTTGGCTCCCAGGACACGACCGGACCAATGACACGCGACGAGTTGAAGGATCTTGCCTGCCTTGGCTTCTCGGCTGACCTGGTGATGCAGTCCTTCTGCCATACCGCGGCCTACCCGAAGCCGGTTGACATCGATACCCAGCACACGCTGCCGGACTTCATCATGACCCGGGGCGGCGTTTCCCTGCGCCCGGGTGACGGCATCATCCACAGCTGGTTGAACCGCATGCTGCTGCCTGACACCGTCGGTACCGGCGGCGATTCGCACACACGCTTCCCCATGGGCATTTCCTTTCCGGCAGGCTCTGGTCTGGTTGCCTTCGCCGCCGCGACCGGCGTCATGCCGCTAGACATGCCCGAGTCCGTGCTTGTGCGATTCAAGGGAGAAATGCAGCCGGGTATCACCCTGCGTGACCTGGTCCACGCCATCCCCTACTACGCGATTCAGGAAGGCCTCTTGACGGTGGAGAAGAAAGGCAAGAAGAACATCTTCTCGGGTCGCATACTCGAGATTGAGGGTCTCTCTGGTTTGACCGTAGAGCAGGCCTTTGAGCTCTCCGACGCCTCAGCGGAGCGCTCCGCGGCGGGCTGCACTATAGCCTTGGACGAGGACACTATCGCCGAGTATCTGCGCTCCAATATCGTACTGATGCGCTCCATGATTGCCGAGGGCTACGGCGACGCCCGGACGCTGGAGCGGCGGGCTCGCAAAATGGAAGAATGGTTGGCAAGCCCGAATCTTCTGGCGGGTGACGCCGATGCTGAGTATGCGGCGGTTATCGAAATCGACCTTGCGGAGGTCACCGAGCCCATCGTTTGTGCGCCAAACGATCCGGACGATGCCAGGCTCTTGTCGGCCGTTGCCGGCGACAAAGTGGACGAGGTCTTTATTGGCTCCTGCATGACAAACATCGGACACTTCCGCGCCGCCGGCAAGCTGCTGGAACAGCACAAGGGGGGTATCTCCACACGCATGTGGATTGTGCCGCCTACGCGCATGGACGAGCACCAGCTGATGGAGGAAGGCTACTACAACATCTACGGTGCCGCAGGGGCGCGTACCGAGATGCCAGGCTGTTCACTGTGTATGGGCAACCAGGCTCGGGTCGCAGCCAATAGCACCGTATTGTCGACGTCAACGCGTAACTTTCCCAACCGCCTGGGCGATGGCGCCAATGTCTACCTCACTAGCGCGGAGCTCGCCTCCGTCGGCGCGGTGTTAGGCAAGCTGCCTACCCCTGAGGAGTATATGGAGTACGCGCAAAATATCGATGCCATGGCCGATGACATCTATCGCTACATGAACTTCGACCAGATCGTGGAGTTCCAGCAAAAGTCCGAGGAAGGTGCACGAATCGCCGCAACGGAAATTGTTGAGCTGAGCGCCTGATACCGTGAGGCCATTTCGCACCTGCGCGCTGGTCGTGGCTGCCTCTCTGCCCTTGGCAGTCGCAGGCCAGGAGACTCCCGCTGCATTCACAACTACCCTGCCCGATGGCTCGACCGCCGTGGTGGAAGAAGGCCGCGGCGAAGCGCGCTCCATGGGCAGCTACACGGTTCGCCGCTATGACGCCGCTGAAGCCGGCGATGAAACGACCTTCTTCCGCGATGGCGTGACCCGGCGCAGGGACGGTTTTGTTGAGCGAGTGGAGCTGGCGGACGTCGACGGAGATACGCAAGAGGAATTAGTCGTCATCATTCGCAGCGCGGGTAGTGGCGGCTATCTCTCGGCGGAGGCATTCAGTACCGGCGCGTCACTCGCGCTGGTTGCCAGCGTCGCTGACCTGCAGGCCCAGGCTGACCCCATTGTGGCCCTCAGCGGTGCGACAGCGGTATCAGAGGCGCCTTCGGCATCACCCTCACCGCCGACATCTGAGAGCAGCGCGGCAATCGCTGAAGAGTCCGTGTCGGCTGGCGCTGCACGTGATGAGGGCTCGGACGCCGAGCCGAAAGCCAGTTCCACCTCTGCCTTTGGTTACGATCCATCGGGACGCAAGCGCAAGCACGGCTGCCCGCCGAGCAAACGCTGCTAGCCCTGCTCTAGCTTAGGTCGGCAATCGCCTCGGCCAGAGCCAGGGTATGCCGTGCCTCCTCGACATGTAGGGCCTCTACCAGGCGGCCCTTAACAACAACAACACCTTTGCCTGCGGCCTCAGCTTCCTCGAATGCCGCCATCACCTCACGCGCGGCTGCCACCTCGGCGGAACTTGGGCCAAAGGCAGCATTAGCGGCCTCAATCTGTTTCGGGTGGATCAGGCTTTTGCCATCAAAACCAAGATCTCGCCCTTGCGAGCAACTGGCCTCCAGTGCTGCCTGATCTTCGAGGTCCAGGGCAACGCCGTCAATGACTGCGAGGCCATGCGCACGGCCAGCGAGAACGCAAAGATTGAGTGTGGCGATGAATCCAAGACGATCCGGCGTGTGTCGCACGCGTGTGTCCTTGGCAAGGTCAGAGGTGCCCAGCACCAGCGCGGCAACCCGAGGGTCAGCGCCTGCAACTTCGTTGATGTTCAGGATACAGCGGGGGGTTTCAGCCATGAGCCACACCGGCAGTTCACGCGCTACCCCCGCGCCGTCAAGGGCGGCCAGCGCCGCTTTGACCTCTGTGGCACTCGAGACTTTTGGCAGGAGAACGGCATCGGGCAGCACCTCGGCGCTACCCAGGGCTTCCATATCAGCGACAGCCCAGGGCGTGTCAGCGCCATTGATGCGAAGAATCAGTTCACGGTGGCCGTAACCCCCCTCGGCGATGGCGGAGAGTGCCTGCTCTCGGGCCAGGCCCTTGGCATCTGGTGCCACCGAATCTTCCAGATCTATGATCAGTCCATCAGCCGCAAGCTGACGCGCTTTCTCGAGCGCCCTGGGGTTAGCGCCTGGCATGTAAAGAATCGAACGGCGCGGTCTGGCAGTCATCGGGCAAGCTCCTCTTTTCTTCTCCACCCTAGCACGCCGCGCAACCTGCTGTTTAGGCGGTTGGTGAGTATCGACTGAGGCGGCTATCAGGGGAGTCGCTGTATCACCAACAAAAGCTGTCCGACCTCGAGGCCAAACTTGGTCATGCTCGACTCATTGAGCAGGGTATTCTCATCCAGTAAATACATCCTGTCGTCGATACGCAGGTCAATGCTGCCGTCACGCCAGGGCACGCGCAAAACGTAGTCCAGAAACATGCTGTTACCTGCAACCGTCAGAACGCCATCTCCCACGACATCACCAGCCGTCCCGACGTAGGAGCCATCAGCCTGGGGCGTCAGTGTCCAAATACGTTTGTCGACTTCGCCGTCGTCAAAGACAAAGTCCTCGTCGAGTGTGCCGACACCGTCCTTCCAATAGGCTTTGATGTCCGCGCGAAAGCGACGAATCACTTTACCGCCGCGATCTTTGACTACGCCGTGGGCCACCAGTTGGCCGTCGAAGAAGGTTTCGGGCACGAACCGCGGCTCGTTACCCGCATAGTCCTCCACACTGACTGAGGAGCAGGCAGTCACCAAGGCCAGCAGAGCGATCGCCATCAATGAGCGGTATATGCGCATAATCAATCCGGGCTGCAATTATTGTAATGACACTACGCGCCCGCCTGGCACCGGGATCACACTTTCCCGTAGCCCAGTGAGGACAGGGTGTCTGTGATTTCCTCCAGAATCGCGGGGTCATCGATTGTTGCAGGCATCTTCCATGCTTCTCCGTCGGCGATACTGCGCATGGTACCCCGAAGTATCTTGCCGGAGCGCGTCTTCGGCAATCGATCAACGACCGCACAGGTCTTGAATGCTGCGACCGGGCCGATCTGGTCTCGGACGCGTTGTACAACCTCGGCGTTGATGTCTTCGCTGTTGCGATCAACGCCGGCATTGAGCACGACGAGACCAAGGGGTAGCTGCCCCTTCATGGCGTCGGCGACACCGATTACGGCGCATTCGGCGACATCCGGATGGGACGCGAGCACCTCCTCGATGGCGCCCGTCGAAAGACGATGGCCGGCCACATTGATGACATCGTCGGTGCGCGCCATGACAAAGACATACGCGTTGTCGTCGATATAGCCTGCATCGCCGGTTTCGTAGTAGCCGGGGTAGCGGCTGAAATAGGCATCAATATAGCGTTGCTCAGCGTTCCAGAGCGTGGTGAACGTACCAGGCGGCAGGGGCATCTTCACAACCAGTGAGCCTATGGTGCCCGCCTCGACCCTGCCGCCCTGCTCGTCGAGAACCTGCACATCATAGCCAGGGACGGCCCGTGCGGGTGAACCCGGCACGACGGGTAAAGCCTCAATGCCAAGGCAATTAGCACAAATGGGCCAGCCTGTTTCTGTTTGCCACCAGTGATCAATGACCGGCACCTGTAGCTTTTCCTGGGCCCAGCCCAGCGTGTCTGGATCGCATCGCTCGCCAGCCAGGAACAGGGCCTTAAGGCCGGACAGATCATAATCCTTGAGCAGCTTACCCTCTGGGTCTTCCTTCTTGATCGCCCGGAAGGCAGTTGGGGCGGTGAACAGCACCTTCACGTCGTAGTCAGCGATCACCCGCCAGAACGCGCCCGGATCCGGAGTACCCACGGGCTTGCCCTCGTACATTAGCGTGGTATTACCATTGAAGAGCGGGCCGTAGACGATATAAGAGTGGCCAACAACCCAGCCCACGTCAGACGCCGCCCAATAGACGTCGCCCGGCTGCACGTTGTATACCTTCGACATACTCCACTTCAGGGCCACAATGCTGCCACCCGTATCACGCACAACGCCCTTTGGCTGCCCTGTGGTCCCCGAGGTGTAAAGAATGTACAGCGGGTCGTTGGCGGCCACCGGCGTGCAGCCCACTCCGGCAACGCCGCGCAGCGCTTCATGCCAATCGAGATCGCGGCCTGGATGAAGATCAGCGCGTAGCTGGTCTCGTTGCAAAACGATGCAGCGTTCAGGCTTGTGCTCCGCCAATTCGACGGCATCGTCCAGGAGCGGCTTGTAGGGCACCAGCCGATTCGGCTCGATACCGCAGGATGCGGCCACGATGACACGCGGCCGAGCGTCGTCGATACGTACCGCCAGTTCGTTGCTGGCGAAACCGCCGAACACTACCGAATGAACGGCACCCAGTCTCGCACAAGCCAGCATGGCAACGAGCGCCTCGGGTACCATGGGCATATAGATGATCACCCGGTCGCCCTTCTCAACACCTTCCCGCGCCAGCATACCGGCGAAGGTAGAAACGCGTTCCAAGAGCTCACCGTAGCTGAAGCGCTGCCGGGTGTCAGTGACCGGGCTATCGTAGATCAAGGCGAGAGCGTCGCCCCGGCCCTGCTCGACATGAATATCGAGCGCGTTGTAGCAGGCGTTTGTCACGCCATCTGGAAACCAGCGGTAAAAGGGCGGATTGCTGCTGTCGAGCGTCTTTGACGGCACCTCGTACCAGAAAACGTCCTTTGCGGCTTCTGTCCAACGTTCCTCAATACTCACGAACCCATCATCCAAATCGCCTGTTCAGTATAAAACTACAGTCCCTTCCCGCTTACTTCAATTCGACCAAGGTGCAATGAGAGACGCCCTAACCTACACTGCCCAGCTACGTCATCACCGTCACACTATCAGACAGCGGAGTCGCTTAGCCATGAAAGTTATCGTCTGGGGAACCGGCAACGTCGGACGCCCCGCCATTCGCGCCGTCCTGTCACACCACGATCTGGAACTTGCTGGCGTGATTGTGTCAAACCCCGACAAGGTTGGCCGCGACGCGGGGGCAATCGCCGGTATCGAAGACTGCGGCATACAGGCGACTGACGACTGGCAGGGCCTGTTGGCAGCGGGTGCGGATGCCATAATTTACACCGCCACCGCCGATACCCGACCGGAGGAAGCACTGGCCGACCTGATGGCGTGCCTGCAGGCCGGGATCAACGTGGTGTCTGGCGGTTTCTATGCCCTACTCCATCCGGGTAGCGCGCCGGCAGAATTGCTGGCGCAAATCGAGGCCGTTTGCCAGAAGAGCGGCGCCAGTCTCTTCATCTCAGGCATCGACCCCGGCTGGGTGATGGACTACCTCCCGGTGATCTGCAGTGGCGCCAGCGCCGGCATTGAAGAAATTCGCTGCCGCGAGATTTTCAACTATGCCCTGTATGACCAGCCCCAGGTGGTGCGCGAGGTGATTGGCTTTGGCGGCCCCATGAGTGAACTGCCGCTGATGCTGCATGATTTTGCCATTGAGATGGTCTGGGCGCCCATGCTGCGCATTATGGGCGAAAGTCTGGGCCGGCCGGTCGAGCGCATCGCGGTTGAGGTGGAGCGCCTGCCGCTGGAACGCACTATCGAGGTCGACGGCATGGGCACCTTCGACGCCGGCACGCAGGGTGCCTTCCGCTTCGAAGTCCAGGGGTTCCACGGTGACAAAAAACTGTACGTGCTTGAACACGTCACCCGCATCGACGATGACTGCGCCCCCGAGTGGCCCCGACCCGCCGAGGGCAGCGGGTGCCACGAGGTCATTATCAAGGGCAGCCCGGAAATGCACATCAGCCTGCACGGCGTTGACCCGGTGGAGACCGGGCCGGCGGGAGGCGGTAACAGCTCGGCTGCTGCCTGGCTGGTGAATGCCATACCGGGCGTCTGCCAGGCAAGCCCAGGCGTCAAAACAGTGCAGGATTTACCCCGCATCACCGGTGCAGCGCAGCTTAGCGCGGCCTGAGTTCAAGCACCCGCGTCAATAACCAGCATGCTCTCCAGGGCCTCGCGCAGAGGCCCCACTATCGGCACAGGTCGCTGGCTGTTACGGTCCACGAATACGTGAGTGAACGTGCCCGCCGCGCAGGCCTCATCGGCGCCTTTCTTGAAGATGGCGATACCGTACTCCACTGAGGATGTGCCCAGTCGATTGACGCGAAACCCGCCTTCCAACGGATTCGGAAAGGCAACTGGGCTGAAGTAATCGCAGTGTGAACTGACCACAAAGCCGACGACTTCGCCTTTATGGATATCCAATCGGCCTTCCTCGATCAAGTAGCGGTTAGCCACGGTATCAAAGTAGGCGTAATAGACCACGTTGTTCACGTGACCATAGATATCGTTATCTGCCCAACGTGTGTTGATGGGTGTAAACCAGCGATAAGCCTCGCGCTCTCGTGACATGGTCTTTGGGGCCCCCGTCAAAATGCGGCGCGATAAATGGCCAGCGCGTCCGCTTCTTGTAGCGGGCGCGGGTTGTTCACCAGCAATCGCTGCTGCAGCATCGCATCGCGCGCCAGCATGGGGAGGTCGTCCTCCGGCACTGCGGCGTCCGATAAAGACGCAGGCAAGCCGAGGTCGGCAATCAGCGCGATGAAGTAGTCAATGAACTGGGTGCAGCGTGAGGACGGCTCCACGCCCAGCGCTTCATCAGGCAGCACGATCTGCGCCAGTTCCGCATACAGGCCCTGCGCGGCTGGCGCGTTGAAGCGCAAGACCTCCGGCAGCACAAGTGAGTTACTCAGCCCGTGAGGAATGTGGTAGTGCCCGCCCAGCGGATAGGCAAGCGCATGCACCGCGGCCACCGGTGCATTGGCGAAGGCCTGACCCGCCAGGCAGGCGCCCAGCAGCATGCCTTGACGAGCCTCCAGGTCATCACCCTGGTGGGTCGCTTGCCGGATATTCATCGACATAATGCGTAGCGCCTCGCGGGCCAGCATATCCGAGTAGGGATTCTTCTTGTGCGCGCTGGTGTAAGCCTCCACCGCGTGCACCATGGCATCCACCCCTGTCATGGCAGTAATGTGCTGTGGCAGGCCCAGCGTAAGTTCAGCATCCAGCAGGGCGACATCCGGGTACAGCCAGGGCGATACCACACCCATTTTGGTCGTCTCTCCCGTGGTCACTATGGCCACCGCTGTCACCTCTGAACCCGTGCCAGCGGTGGTCGGTATCAACAGTAGAGGCAGCCGTGGACCTGTAGCCTGATCAAGGCCATAAACGCTTGCCAGCGACTCGCCCGAGCACGCCAGCAGCGCGACCAGCTTCGCGGTATCCATGGAGCTACCGCCACCAAAGCCGATGAGGCCGTCGGCCTGACTCTCTATAGCTTGTTCAACCGCCGCCAACACAACTGACTCGGGCGGATCGGCTACAACATCTGGAAAAACGTTAGCCGGTAATCCGGCCTCCTCAAGGCAGCCCAGGAGAGTGTCCAGCATGCCGAGACTGACAATGCCTTGATCAGTAACAATGAGCGGGCGGGAGATACCCCGGCGCCGGCATAGCTCACCAACCTGCGACAGGGAGCCAGCACCATTAACGATACTGGGGCTGGTATTGAAGCTAAAGCCTGTCACGATGGCATCCGTAGCTGCGCGGCTTTAGCCATCGGCATCGCTGGCAATGATATCGATACCGGCCAGCCTCTGGGCGTAGCCCTTTTTGCGCTCCACTTCCATACCGCGAAGAATCTGGATGCGCTGCGCCTGAGGCGATCCAGCACCGTGCAGGGATTCGGTGAGATAGCCAACGGCATTGCGGCCGAGTGTCATGTTCTCGATCAGCCGCAGCATGCGTACGCGTTGCTCTACAGGGATGTCTCCGCGGCCCTTCAGGTACTTGGCAAGAATCGGGCCTGTGTCCTCGTTGTCAAAATCCTGCTCCGAGGGCAGCGTTACCATGATGCCACCCGCCAGGTCCTGGGCGAAGCGAGCAATCTCATAGGGAAAACGAGTCACGTTGTGCTTACAGACATTAGAGAGCATCTCGTCATTGATCCAGATACCGGAGTCGAGCTGTGATGCACGGTAGGACGAAGCGATGCCCGAGGAGAATATCGTCTCATTCAAATGCGTCATCTCCACCAGCTTATCCTTGATATGGCTGGCGCGTTCTGCGCCGTTGTACTCGGCGATCGATGCCGCGGCGCCAACCATGACATCGCCCAGGCCGGTCTTACACACATAGCTGGCACGGTGGTAGGCGGTAAAACGCGACACCATGGTCTGGGCGAATTCGTATTCACCGTCCATGAGCACGTGCTCCCAGGGGATAAACACCTCGTCGAATACGACCAGCACCTCCTGGCCACCGTACTCGGCATTGCCGGCATCGATTTCACCGGGCTCCAGCGCCCGGGTGTCACAGGATTGGCGGCCGCAGATATAGGTGATGCCCTGGGCATCACCGGGCACGAGGCCCACTACCGCATAGTCACGATCCTCGGGCAGCATGTTCATGGTGGGCATCACGCATATCCAGTGCGAATTCAGGCCGCCCGTCATATGGGCCTTGGCACCGGTAACGTAGAGCCCATCGTCCGTGCGCTTGGTGACGTGCAGGAAGAGATCCGGGTCGTCCTGCTCGTGAGGTCGCTTGCCGCGATCCCCTTTTGGATCGGTCATCCCCGCGCCGATGATCACGTTATTGCGCTGGGCGTGGCGCATGAATTCCAGATAGCGCTGGTGATAGGACGTGCCATGCGCCTGGTCGATATCGTAGGTGATGGAGTGCAGGACGCTGATGGTATCGAGGCCCGCACAGCGCTGGAAGCACGTGCCAGTAATCTGGCCCATGCGCCGCTGCATTTCGTTTTTCTTCACCAGGTCTTCCGGCGAATCAACGATATGAAGGAATCGATTGACCGGTGCATCGATCAGCTTGGACCACGCACTGGCCAGCTCCGGTTCATCCACTGCAAGGTCGTAGGTCGCTCGTAGTGCATTGATCGACGGGCGAATAATGGGATGATCTACCGGCTCTTCAACCCTCTCGCCAAACAGGTGTACCCGGAGACCCCTGCCCCTCAGACTCTCGATATACTCCTCACCGTTACTGATCGGTGAAAAACGGCTCCAACGCTGCGCCGCGCTCTCTTCGCGCGGGGGCGGGCTTATGGCATTCATGACGAACTCCCAGCTTGTTATGTGCCTATTATGCGGGATAGCCAAGATCTACCAAAGCCCTGTATAAAGTCAATCCAGTGCCGAGCCGGGTGCGCACGGCGATTTCAACAGGACGATTAAACGTGATCAAGAAATCCTTACTGATTATCGGGCTACTGGCCCTTTGGATGGGCTCGATGTTCTACGCCGTGGGCTTGGGCGGTCTGGCAGGCAAGCATGCGCCAGATATGGTTGAGTATCCGGCGCTCAAGACAATCGACGTAGTCGAGGTCGTCGCATCGTTCACCGGCCTGCCCGGCGATATAAGCTGCGCGTCCGGCGCCCTGGACTGCGGCAACAAAGATACCGATGGCAGGCGCGAAGTGAGCTGCCAGGACTTTTCTTCGCATCAGGGAGAAGACCGCGTGGCCGTGTTATTTGCCTTTGGTCAATCCAATAGCGCCAATTTTGCTCGGGACCGATATGCGGCCGGACCGCAGGTTGCGAACTTCAGCTACCACACAGGCAAGTGCTACGAGGCCGAAGACCCGTTGCTTGGCGCCAACGGTGTAGGCGGCTCCGTATGGGGCATCGTCGCCGACAAACTGGTCGCCAGCGGCGACTACGACGCGGTTTTAATCGCGCCCTTTGGCATAGGCGGCACCAGCATCAAACGCTGGGTGCCTTCTGGCGATCTACACGTGCGTGTGAAGGCCGTGGCTGAAAAACTGGCAGAGCTTGATATATCACCGACTCACATCCTTTGGCACCAGGGCGAGAGCGACAGTGGGGCCAGCAGCTCGATGACCTCCCAGGGCTATGTCGACCACTTCGATGTGCTAGTGGATTCCATGCGCAGCTATGGACTGGACGCCCCCGTCTTCGCCGCCATCGCAACGGTCTGCAATAATCCGGGCAGTGACGCCATCCGCGCAGCACAGCGCTCCCTGCCGGAGCAGATAGACGGCGTTTACCTTGGCCCCGATACCGACAGGCTCACCGGCAGTCGCTATCGCTTCGATCTGTGCCACTTCAATCACATCGGCATGGAAGCCCATGCACGGCTTTGGCTGGCCGCTTTCGCTGACGCTACGCCCGGTTAATCGCTGGCTGTTGTTCTGGCGCCTGCGCAAAGAGTACAAATCGGCGCTGGCCAGCAGCCCTGTAGCAACAGCGTCTGCAGAGTGATCAACTGGCGGGTTGAATATCGCTCGGCCGCCAGCTCTGCTCGATCCAGGGTTTCAGTGGGCTGTACATGCGCAGGATCGTGAACCAGCCCTTTCCAGGGATGGTTTGCACCCAGTTACCCTCGTAGCCGAGGGGCGGCTCGGGCGAAAAGTAGATATCGATTGAGCCATCCGCGTTGTAGCGCAAGCCATCCTGCAGGCTATCAATACCCGCTGCCTTTTGATCAGTCTGTAGCATGGATCTTGTCTGGGGGTCATAAATGGTGACTGCCCAGAAGTTCGCCACGGGCGCCTCAGGTGGCAGCTTGATGACGTAGGTCTTGTCGCCATCAAAGGGCAATTTGTCGGTGTCGACGAAGGCAATGCCGTAGTCCGAACCTGTCCCCTCCCTCGGGGCCGCCATAGCAGGCGTTACCACCGTATAGGGGTAGTGAAAACTCACGCGAGCGTCCGTGCTCATCGTTGCTCCGTCCTCCCCGTTGAAGAACACGTTTCGATCCGTATACGCCATATGCCACGCGCTACCGGTATCCGAGTAGATCTCGACGCCGCTCATATTCATATGGATGCGCGGATACCACACGATAGCGCGCGCCTGGGCGTTGGCTATTGCCACACCGTCTTCGAGGATTCGCTTCATACGATTGTCTGGATCAAACGGCTTGCCCTTCTCTATGCCAATGGACGCGAACAGGCCGCGCAGCTCTGGAGAGAGCAGGCCTTGAGCCTCGTATTGCACCACCTCATTAAGGTGGCCGTAAAACTCTGCGTTGTTGTAGTGAATGGTATTGAAGGCCTTACCCGACCCGCTAATCCACTCCATAGCCGGTGGCGCCTTCACATCCGCCAGGCGATAGAACTTCAGGCTCTCCTTGATTGAGGCCGCCGCTGCGGCGACCTCATCGGGGGCTTTACTCTTGGGAGTCTTACGAAGCAGCACCCAAACACGGTAAGTATCAGGCCTCAGAACAATGTAACCCTCCGGCACATCCCCTTCGTACCCCGGTGGTAAAAACAGGTACTTTCCTTCCCTTGCAAAGTTATTGATAAAACGGAAGAAGGCATCATTGGCCGCGCCCAGCAGCCCATCGGGCGCTTCCACCACGGTTGGGCCATCGCGCTTAAGGTCGAGGTCAGCCGACACGTAAAGCGTTGAAGAATTACCTGTGAGGAAGAGAGAGCGAGCATCCATAAGCTCGTCGAAAAGCAGTACCTGGTGCGCCTCAACCGCCCCCAGGGAGTGGGAGCCCTCGATAAGCGCCGCCACGGAGGCCGCTGGCATTCCCTTTAGAAAGGTATCAGCAGCCCGGGCTGTATCCATGAAATCATAGACCTTTTCAGCAGTTTCGCGCGTGGGCACGCCATCATCAAAATTCAGGGTACCGATCGATGTCTCCACCGCGTCGGGCGTCAAGATACCCTCTGGTATCGGCGTGGAATACTCGTACTCCTCGGCGGCCAGCGCCTTTCCACACAACAAGGATAAAAAAAATGACGCGCAAAACCCGGCGCCTGTTAGCAATTTTATAGGGCGCATCCGAAGTCTCCAAGAACGATTTTTCAGGGGTGAACTCTACCACGGAAAAGGATCGCTTTTGCCTCAAGTCCGTAAGCTGGCGGGCCCCCAACGCTAATGTAAAATCACAGCATCTGGATCGACGAAGATAAGACGCAGATGACCGAAGCTGAACAAAGTAGCATAGAA
>JBCDJG010000025.1:0-69395 GCA_038748065.1 Pseudomonadota bacterium | reverse complement strand
TAACAACCAGGCCTGGTAGGCCTATAATCAATCCTGCGAGGGACATCGGCACTCTCCATTAAATCGATTTGTCGCAAAATCAGTCTAATGAATGCCGGTGTCCCCCGTTAATGATGTAGAGCCAGAGGGTATCTCCCTCGACTCAAGCCTATAGTTATCACTCCCGCATTCGCGATTGAGAGCTAACGACATGCTAAAGCTTGGTAGCACAGCAGACGCGTCACTCGATAACTTGGCGACAACGCAGTTGCTGTCTCTTGAGCAGGTGCGCGGCCTCTTTGATCTCGCCACCCAGTTCCGTGATTCACCACACCAGGCCCTGCTCGAAGGGCGATTACTCGGCACCTTATTCGTACAGCCCAGCACGAGAACCCGTTTGAGCTTTGAAGCGGCCATGCTGCGTCTTGGCGGCATGGCAACCGGTTTTGATGAACTGGAGTCCACACGCGCAGGTGATTGCTTTCAGGAGTCCTTGGAAGATATCACGCGGATTATGGGTTCTGTTGCAGATATCGTCGTGCTTCGCCATCCGCAGAACGGTGCAGCGGATCGCGCGATTGAGTTGCTGGACGTGCCAGTCATCAATGCCGGTGACGGCACCAATGAACACCCGACCCAGGCACTTTCAGACATCTGGATCATGGAGCAGGCGCTTGGTGGGCTGAGCGGTCGCGTGATCGGACTTGGTGGAGAGCTCAACAACCGCGCATATCACTCGTTCTTGCCGCTCTTGGCGCTGTTCGACATCGCTAAAATCGTCCTGCTGCCGCCGCCCGGTGGTGCTGTTCCTGAACGCATCACGGCGATGCTCAAGCAGTACGAATTCGACTGGGAGGTTTGTAGCACCATGACCGAGTTTGTCTCGACTGCGGACGTTGTCGAGCTAGTACCCATGTTTCTCCCAGACTATAACCGGGCTTTCTCAACGGAATTTGAAGCCGATGACGCCGCCATTCCAGCAACGCACATTCTAAATCGCAGTGTTCTCAAGAAGACGCAGTCTTCCATTCCTATCCTTCATCCGGGGCCACGCACAGCCGAGTTATCTGCAGATCTGGATAAGCTCCCGAATTTCTTTTTTTTTCGGCAGGTCGCGTGGGGTGTTTTTATGAGGATGGCTGTGATCTATTCGATTCTGGGCGACAGCGCAGACGGCTAATCATTCGCCATTTATATCAGTAGTTCGATACCAGCCAGGGCGACAACGGCCAGGATGAAGTATTCGTATTGCCGTTGAGGGATAATCCCCACGACCCAGCGAGCGGCGAGGACGCCAAAAATAGTTAATACACCCAAGCCGAAACTGTAGGGCAGGTCTGACATGCCTACACTGTGAATCGTTAAGTGAAGCGGAAGGCTGGCGAGGTTTGAAACCGTAATCAGCGCGACGTAGGTGCCGAGGAAGTTGAATTTGCCGAGATTTTTACCGATCAGGTAGTAGGCCATTAAAGGGCTGCCTGCGTTGGACAGCATGTTGATCAACCCGCTAAAGAAAGAAAACGCTTGGGCGACAATGAAGTGCTCTTGCAACTGATTTCCCTTTCCCTCGCGACCTTGCCGTTTCGGCGCAAGCCGCAGGGCTACGACCATAAGAATAATCAGGCCAATCAGGCGGGTGAAAAGCTGCTCTGATATCCAGGAAAACAGGACAGCGCCCAGTACTGCGCCCATAACTAACGCAGGTGCGAGTTGTTTGAAGAGCGTCCAGTTCGTGTACCTGCGGTAGATGATGAAGGCGTATAAATCCGCGCAGATCAGTAGGGGCAGCAGTATGGCCACAGACTGCTTGGCACCAAAAATATGAGCATAGAGCCAGACCGTAAGTGCGCCTGCGCCGGGTAATCCACCCTTGCTCAGGCCGACGAAGAAAGCCCCAGCTATCGCAATGAAAAGATTGGCTGGGTTTGAAAGAACCTCGTACATCTATCGCATTGTTCGCTCTTTTCTCCGTTACCGCAATCGATAGCTGAGCGAAGGAAGATGCGTCCTCGGCGTGGCGTATAGGCCTGGTTCGAGGATGTGATGCGGTATTTACAGCTTCAAATCCTGCCGTCCAAACCAGATTTTAAAAGCCGCCTCCTGCCTGATCGGCTCCCACAAGGCCTCGTCCTGCAGAGAGGGGCTGGCCCTCGATCACGTTTGACCTTACCCACTCGACATAGGTGATGTCATCCTGCGAAGCAGAGTAAAAACCTGGCGTTTCAAACAGCGTGTGGGCTGTGACCTCGGCCCCCGGTGCGCGCGCGTCGGTATAAAACAGCTGATAGCTAGGCTGTCCCTCAGCGATGCGTTGTAGCATTGCCACCTGCTGTTTCTCCCACTCGGCTGCATAGACTTCGGGCGAGCTCGGATCGAACCCGTTCAATAGCGCAAAGTACATCGTGAGTGCCCCATCCCTGGATGTGCCGGACTGCAGGATCGTAAGGTTGGGCAAAGGGAACTGCACGTAGCTCAGCAGCAAGTCTTCGAGCAACTGGTCCCCACCAGGTTTCGTGATGTGGCCCTCCAGTTCTGCGCCCCAGCTGCTCTTCATAGCGTCGTAAAACTGCTCACCGGCGACGCCTGCCGCATCGGCCACGAGATAGGCCGGCCTTTGTTGATAGTGCTGAGCAATGTCCCGGGCCCAGTAGCTCGCGCCCCAGCCGCCAGCGCTGCTGCCAGCAATAACCACCTTGGTGGGCTCAGGGACTTGCTCGTACACCCAGGCCAGCACTTTGCGGGCGTTATGCGCGCCGTGGTGATGAATCGTCACGGCATCGTCCTTGCCGTCTGTATAGGTGTGAGTCCTCGTGCCCATATGCATATCGCCGGTGGCGTATGGGATACGCACTACCGTCCAGTCAGCGAAGGGATTGTCCTTGCGGTCCGGGGCCAGGCCGCCCTCGGTTGAGAAGCGGCCAAGTGCCAGGGGATGCGGCAACTCGATCTGGCGGTCGACGTAGTAGCCTAGTTCGTGTATCTCCTTAAAGCCAAGGAGCACGGCGAGAATCGAAGAGATCGACCACGGTTGCCGGCAGGAGTTGGCGTCCCAGCAGGCGCCGCCACCGTCGAAGAACACCAGCAGGTTGTCGGTAACCCCGCGCCGCACTAGCGCGTAGGCCTCAGAACCATCGCTCGCGATCAACGCTTGCTCCAGTTCAAGTCGATACCAGGTGTCAGTTTCCGCGTCTGCCAGCGTCGCCAGGGCCGGCCGATAATTGCCAGCCAAGACCAGCAGTGTGGCGATGATAAGTAAAAGTGCTAACAGGGCTGCGAACACCTTCGCGACTTTATACACGGAGACTATCCTTTGATGAAATATCGGCAACTATCTTTACATTAAGTTAAAAGAGATGCCAGAAAAATCGTTAGAGATCGCCGGAAGTCGAATCAAGGGGGTGCAGTGGCTGGGCTAAGCTGACCCGGCTATTTGTAAAATCTACTCATGTCAGCCAGCGTCTAAATAGCTTCGTGAGCAAAGGCAGCAGGCCATAGGCAAGCAGTATCACTACAATGCCCGCCACCAATGCTCTTGACGCTAGATAGGGTAGGACACCTAAGAAAGGCTCCAGTACTATCCCAGACAACGACGTCAAGATGGTTACGCCAAGCCAGGTCAGCAGGACCATTTTGTACTTTGGCGCTGCGGCCGGCGCAGCTGGTCCCACTAGCTGTTGCAGCTCGCCTCGGTACTGAGTCCTCGTTTCGTGCTCAATGAGCGCTTCGGCTTTTTGAATCAGCGCGTCCCTCTCGTCAGAAATGAGCCAGTTGGTGAGCTGCTCAGATGTTTCGAAGGTCAACACCACCTGGTAGGGCTCGTGGCTGTCTGCGATCGGTCGAAAGTAATCTGCCTTTACGTGGCCGGGAAAGGTTTTGGCAACGGTGGAAATCTCGCCGAGCCAGTCTTCATAGGCACCATGATTTTCGGGGCTGACGCTATGGGTGATTAAGGCAGCAACGGCCTCTTGTTTGGATGCTGTTTGTTTCATAGGGGCTTTATATTTCGATACGCCATCGCAGCGCGCACGGGCGTTTGCGATGAGTCATTCCATTCAGGCTAGTAGGTCCAAAACGCTGTCAGGAGTAAATGGCATGTGTCGGATGCGGCGCCCCGTCAGGGCAAAAAACGCGTTGGCAATTGCAGGTGCGACCATGGGGTTGCCCGCTTCCCCGATCTGGGTCGGCTTCTCATGGTTTTCGGCAATAAATACTTCTACCGGCGGCACTTCGTTGTGCCGAAGAATCGGGTAGTTGTAGAAGTTTTCTTGATCTACCTGGCCCTGTGTCAGGGTGACCCGCTCATGTAGTGCGGCGCTGATACCCCAGATAACGCCCCCTTCGATCTGGTTGTGGGCATTATCGGGGGAAACAATTTGTCCCGCATCGATGGCGATCCAGGCGTGATGGACTTTGATGCGGCCTGATTGCCTGTCGAGGGATATTTCTACAATGCCGGCAGACTGTGTTTCGCCATAGCCGGCAAAGGCAAGGCCTCTTGCTCTCCCTTCCACCAGCGCTACGGCCCCTGCCATTTTTGATACTTGGTCGAGAAGGAAAGCGCCGCGCTGGTTATCGCCCATCAGTGATTTGCGGAAGGCCAGCGGATCCATGCTGACGCTTTGTGCAATCTCATCCATGAAGCCCTCTGCGGCAAAACTGGTATAAGCAGCGCCGATGCCCCGCCAGGGGAGGATGCGGGCATGGCGCTCCGTGATCACGTGTTCCGCCAGAAAGTGAGGGATGTCGTAAAACTTGTTTTCGGCACCGCGCA
This sequence comes from Pseudomonadota bacterium, assembly GCA_038748065.1. Taxonomy (GTDB): domain Bacteria; phylum Pseudomonadota; class Gammaproteobacteria; order Pseudomonadales; family Halieaceae; genus JBCDJG01. Next base: position 64,645 of record JBCDJG010000025.1, on the reverse strand, counting down.
TCGAGATGATGTCCTTGGGCTTCACCTGCTCCCAGCGGATGGGGTTGAAGTACTGAATAACGGAGGGTGTGGCGACGCGGTGGTGCCAGCCCCTGAGTTCCCCCTGTTTGCCGAGGCCAGCTTTCATATGCTGGGCCGCGGCGGGCCGAAAGGCGCCATGTTTCAGGTCATCGGTGCGTGACCAAATCACTTTGACGGGCTTTTTTGTCGCTCTGGAGCACAGCAGCGCGTCCCTGACATAGTTTTGCATCAGCTCCGTGCGTCTGCCGAAGCCTCCGCCCATGGTCATCATGTTCAGCCTAATGCGTGCCGGCGTGGTCTCGAGTACCTCCGTTGCCGTTCGCGTTGTCCAGCTTTGGGTCTGGGTGCCCGCCCAGATTTCCGCGCCTTTGCCATCCGCGTCGACATGGGCGACGGCGGCCATGGGTTCAAGCTGGGCGTGGTAGGCGTAATCCGAGGTGTACATGGCGCTGATGACCCTGTCTGCAGCTGCCAGTGATTGCTCGACGTTGCCAACTTCGCGCCAGGCCGCTCCGGTTTGATCGCTCGCCGCGATATCGGTGTAGCTTGCCAGTGTGCTGTCACTGGAGAACTGGCGATAAACTGACTGTTCCGTCCACGTAACCTTCAGGGCCGCACGGCCGGCGAAGGAGGCATGCAGGGTCGTTGCGAGCACGGCGACGCCGTCCGGCAGTGTGATGACCTCGACAACGCCCGCCGTTGAACGTGCGGCCTCCTCATCTATTGAGGCAGGCGTCTCGCCTTCTACCGGGCTACGCAGCACGGTAGCGTAGAGCATGTCTGGCACGCGCACGTCGATTGCATAGAGCGCCTGCCCGGTGGACTTTGCGGGGATGTCGCGGCGCGGCACACTACGGCCAATAAGGGAGTGCTCATCAGAGGTTTTTAGTTCTACCGCCTGCGTCAGCTCGGTGGAGGCAAAATCCGGCAAGCTAACGACGTCGCCATAGCGCATGCTGCGCCCGGATGATTCATGCATAACGGTGTTATTGGCCGTGGTCACGGACCCAATAGAGACGCCCCAATGATCTGCCGCCCGTTGCCTGAGCATATCGCGCAGGTGCGCGCCAGCCTGACGAAGAATGGAAAAGTAGGCGTAAACGCCAGAACTGCCTGCCGTGTAGAGCACCATCCCGAAGGCTGGGTTACCAAAACGCCTGTCGTCCTCGTTGAGCTGGACGATATTGACCTGGTTCCAGTCAGCATCAAGCTCATCTGCCAGAATCTGGGGTAGGCCGGTCTCGCTGCCCTGGCCCATCTCTGTCGAGGGATACAGGATGTTGACGCTATTGTCCGGGTTGACTTCAACCCAACCTGTGAACACCTCGGCGCCGTCTTCTTTCGCCACGGCCTGCAGCCTGATGCCTCCGGTGGCAAGCGCTATCGCCGTGAGCGACCCAGCCTTAAGCAGGAAGCGACGTGTTAGCTCCACGGGCTCGCTCACGAGGAAGACTCCTCAGCAGCGCGCTGTACGGCCTTGACGATGCGGTTATAGGTACCGCATCGGCACAGATTGGTGCTCATCCAGCTACGAATCTCCGTCTCGGAGGGCTCTGGGTTGGTATTTAGAAGCGCCGCTGCCCGCATAATCTGGCCAGACTGGCAGTAGCCGCACTGCGGCACCTGCTCGTCGATCCAGGCTTTCTGCAAGGGGTGATCATTGTTCTCACTCAAACCCTCGATGGTTCTGATGCTCTGGCCCTGCACTGCGGCAAGTGGAAGCTGACAGGAGAAGGTCGCGTTATCGCCCATATGCACCATACAGGCGCCGCACATGGCGGCTCCGCAGCCATATTTGGTGCCGGTCATGCCCAGCTCTTCCCTGAGGAAGATCAGCAGCAGCATCGCCGGATCAGCGTCTGTTTCGACCGTCTCGCCGTTCAAAGTGAAACTGATCATGGTCTGGTTTTCTCCGTTCGCATGGGGCTCAGCTCGCCCGTGGCTTTACAGACTGCCAAGGCGTTGGGCAACCGAGGTTCGCCGGCTGACAGCGGGTGAAGCATGGCCCAGCTCACTTGACTTTGCACGCAACATTCTCTTTGCGTTGAGGTAAGTTTTGCTAAAGCGTCCAGAGCCCAGAGCCCAGAGCCCAGAACCCAGAACCTAAGTCCCGCACTGATGCCGATCTCACTCCAGGTAGGTTTCAAAGGCGTCCTCCACTGACGCTGGAAACTCACAGTCGCCACAGTCATCAATAAAGGCGTTCCAGTTAGCCTGTGCGGCCTCCTTCTCTCCCTGGCTCCAAAGCTCATGTAGCTCTAGCAGCTTTGCGACGTGTGCACGCTGCGGCTCAATGGAACCCCCAAAGTCCAGGATAAAGTCTCCCGCGACCTCGGTCTCTATCTGCGCATCCGCTGCCGGTGCATTGCGCTCGGCAGCCTTGTTGGCTTCGATGCGCTTGACGCCCACTGCGGCTGACGCCTCGGCACTTAAAGCTGCTCGCGGCGCTGCTTCCATGGCGAGTGGCTCGCGCTCCTCCTGCGCTGTTGCCATATCGCGTGCGCGTTCTTCCATGATCGGCTGCTCGGGCGCGGCAATAAAAACCGCAACCATAGCCACACAGGCGGTGGCCATCCCTCCGGCCCACCAGGTGCGCGTATTACGGTGCCCCGCGCGTGGCGCATGATCCCGCGCAAATTCAAGCACCCGTTTGTCTACGGATTCTGGTGAGCGAGGGGAGGGCAGCGGCAGGCGCTCTGGTTTGCTCTCGCTGTCTGTGTTCATTGCTGTGCCTCCAGCCAGTCCTGCAGCGTACGTCGCCCGTAGCGGATGCGACTCTTCACCGTTTCCTCGGCGGCATCTGTGATCGCCGCGACGTCCTTGACGGAGAAGCCCTGCTCGCGCAGCAATAGCGCGTCACGCTGCTCCTGGGGTAGGGCGGCAACAGCCGCCAGGAGCTCTCTCTCAGACGGGGTGCAAGATTCATCGTGAGATGCTGGTTCATCTAACAAGGGCTCCTCACTGTTATCGCTGCGCCGCCAGTGGTCAATAACCCGGTTGCGCGCGATCTGGAAGAGCCAGGTGCGGAATCTGGCGCGTGGCTCATAATCGGGCGCAGCGCGGACTACGGCCATCCAGGTATCCTGCGCCAGTTCCTCGGCAAGCGCAGGTCTTGGCAAACTGCGGAAGAGGAAGCTGAAGAGCCCGTCCTTGTGGCGCTGATACAGATGCTCGAAGGCATCTGCATCACCGCGGCGGTAGGCCAGCATCAGGCTTTCGTCGCTTTTCAGGCGATTGAACAGTTCCAGCGTCTGCTCTCCCGGGCGTGCCGCACTTACCCTTTGAAGGATAGCGACTGTGCCAACTCGATCAAGTGAATGAATTCGCTGCGATAGCCGAGCCGGTCGTCGCCACGAGCCGAGCGGGCCAGGTCGAGGGCGTCGTCGAACTGCCAGTTTTCGAGGTGCTCGCCGCCCTTGAGCAACTCGCTAAAGCCAGCCACGCTGGCAGCGAAGCGCAGATCGTGGCTGCTGGCCTGCAGGGTGGACGTCAAAGCGGCGCGCAACACCGGCTGGCTCACCTCAATGCTGCTGGCATCGCCTGGCCTTTTGTAGCGCAGTTTGACGTAGGCCAGCTCACTATCTGGCGCCGATGATCTGGCTGCCACCTTGTCCGCTTGGTAACGCAAAGTGGGCAAGCGTTCAGCCTCGCTTCCAACCAGGGTCAGCTCGTAGAGGGCAGTGACCGTATGGCCTGCACCGATGTCGCCGGCGTCGACCTTGTCATTACTGAAGTCCTCTCGCTCCAGCAGCCTGTTTTCGTAGCCGATCAGGCGGTACTCGGAAACGGTGGCGGGGTTGAACTCGACCTGTATCTTCACGTCATTGGCGATCGTCAACAAGGTCGACTGCATCTCATTCACCAGCACCTTCTGCGCTTCCTTCAGCGAGTCGATGTAAGCCGCGTTGCCGTTGCCCACATCAGCAAGCTGCTCCATGAGCGCATCGTTGTAGTTGCCGCTACCAAAGCCCAGGGTTGTCAGGGCGATGCCCCTGTCGCGCTGGCGCGACACGAGGTCCTTCAGGGCATCTATGCTCGTTGTACCCACGTTCATATCGCCATCCGAGGCGATAATGACGCGATTAATACCGCCCTCAATAAAGTGCTGCTCCGCGATGGCGTAGGCCAGTTCTATGCCCGCGCTACCGTGGGTGCTGCCGCCGGCTTGCAGGGCATCTATCGCCTGCAGAATCGTTGCCCTCTGATCGCCTGGCGTGCTCTCAAGCACGGTACCCGCTGCCCCGGCATATACCGCCAGAGCGATACGGTCTTCCGGCTCCATCTGTCTGACGAGCACGCGCAGGGATTTTTTGACCAGGCCCAGCTTGTTCGGTGCTTGCATGCTGCCTGAAACATCGATCAGAAATACGAGGTTCGATGGCGGCCGCTCGGCCCTTGGCTGTTCGAAGCCTTTGAGTCCCACCTGCATCAGATAGCGCGATTCTGCCCAGGGCGCTGGCGCCAGTTCAGTAGTGATGCTGAAGGGAGTTTCGTCAGGCCCGGGCGTTTCATAGCTGTAGCTGAAGTAGTTGATCATCTCTTCCGTGCGAACCGCGCTTGAAGGCGGCAATCGGCCTTCATTGACCAGCATGCGGCGCACGTTGGCATAGCCCGCCGTATCCACATCGACGCTGAAAGTAGATAGGGGATTCTCTGCCACACTGCGCACCGGATTGTGCTCATAGGCTATGTAGTTTTCACGGCCCACATAGGTCTGGGACGGCAAGCCGCTAGCCTGTGGCGCCGTGCCGTAATGCAGCACGGTGGCCGGCGCCGCACTGCGGGCTAGCGCATCTTCGGCGTGCCGTTGTCTGATCTCAACAGCGGCGTCCGAGCTTGTAGCCGGCCCGCTGGCCTTCTGTGACTGGGCCTCTACTTTATTCAGCTTGCTGTGACCTGCTGGGACAGTGTTTTGGTCTTCTCTGGTCTCGATACAGGCGCCTAGCAGGCAGGCCATGCCCATCGCGATAACGATAGAACGCGCTTTCATCGTGTTGCTCCTTTCACTGAGGGTTCACTGTTGAAACGGCTGTCTCCCAGAAAAGGGGTTAAGGCGATTTGTTTTTTTGTTGGTAAGATTTTGATGTGCGGCGTTACACTGCCAGCTTGAGTGAAACAGGAAGCTTTTGGATGAGCGCAAGCCGAGCGAGCCGTCGACCCTTTTACATGACCCTGTTAGCGCTGCTATTGGCCAGCTGCGCCGACGACGATATTTTCATCAGCGGCTGTGAGCCCCAGGGTGAGATGCGCGTGTACTGCGATATCGGCACGCCAGAGGATATTGCCGCCTTGCCGGATGGTCAGTCTCTGCTGCTCGCACACTTTGGGGGTATGGGCCAGGGCAACGGCAGTGTCTCGCTGTTCGACACAAAGTCCGAAGCGCTGATCGAGCTGTATCCCGGCGCGAGTGCTGCTCCTGAAAAAACGCTCATCTCCTGGGGTGAGCCAGACTGTAGGCCACCGGACCGCGCTGCCTTTAGTCCGCATGGGACACACCTGCATCGCCTTGAGAATGGCGCATTGCGCTACCTGCTGGTGAATCATGGCGGTCGAGAATCGATCGAGATGTTTGAGGTCAGTGGCAGCGGTGAAAACACCCGTTTGAGCTGGCGCGGCTGTGTGCTGGCGGCTCCCGACACCGTGATCAACGACGTAGTCGGTCTGGCCGATGGCGACGTCATTTTCACCCGCATGCTCCACGATGGTGGCCTCTGGGAAATGCTGACGAGCATCGTCGGGTTCAACACCGGCGATCTCTGGCGTTGGAGTGCAGATAGCGGTTTGCGTATCCTGCCCGGCACAACGGCCAATCAACCCAATGGTCTTGAGATATCGGCCGATGAGCGCTTTGTATTCGCCAACATGTACATGACGGGCGAGGTGTGGAAGGTAAAAGCGGATACGGGAGAGGTTGTTAGCCGCGCCGCCATCGCCAGCGCTGATAACAGCGCCTGGGGCAGCGACGGCAGGCTCTGGATTGCGACCCACCCTGACAAGTTTGCCAACATAGTTGCCTGCTTTGAAAACCAGGATCAGGTTTGCGGTGCGGCCTTCGAAATCGTTGCCCTGGATACGGAGACCATGACTGCGGAGCGTGTTTTTGCACATCGCGGGCCGCCGATGGGTGCCGCTACCGTGGCGGTACCCCAGGCAGGCAGAGTCTATATGGGTTCTTTTACCGGAGACCGAATGATCTCTGTGCCAGACTTCGGGGCGACGGCGGATTAGTTGACGGGGTAGTCCCGGTAGTCCTCGGGACTGAAGTGATCCTGTATTTTCAGCACGCCTAACAAACCGTGCTGTACGTTGTCGACGCGAATCACGTTGTTGAAGACGGTGGTGCGTATACCACCGAACACGCGCTCCGGGTCTTTCACGAACCACGCCTCTGGCCCTTCATTGAATTGCAGCTGCCGCAGGCTGCGTAATCCGCCATTGATTGACTGTCGATAGCGCCTGGCGCGGGCCGTATCGCCGTGTTCCACTGCCAGGCTATAGGCATCTATCAGGCCCTCCAGATAGACACCGGTTGAGGAGGCGTGAGGTGGACCGAACTCCGGTCGCAGCGGGTTATAGAATCTGCCCCGCGTGTCCTCATAGACTTGAAAGCTGTTTCGCTGCATGTCCAGTAACCAGTCGTTCATGTCGAAGATCCAGTCTCGGTAGCGGGTATCGCCCGTGATTTGCCAGCGCAAGTAGTAGGCCTGAGTGTGCCAGGGGATGAATGAGGGTTTGCGATTGGACAGGTGCCAGTCGCGATAGTACTGCATGCTCTTGTCGAAGCGCGCCGCGCGGTCTGCGTCAGGCTGTTGCTGGAGCAGCGTAGCCCACAACAGCAGCGTCTCGCCCGGGTAGAAGTTGTAAAGGGCAGGCTCGCCGGAGCGTTCGGCCGGGCGATAAAACGTCTGGAACGAGCCGTCCTCTCGCCACAGATGGTCTGTTGCTTCAACGAGCTTGTCGATCTGGGGGCGAAACATCTCATTATCTGGGTGCTCGACCATGGCCAGGGCTGCCAGGGCAATTGCACCGAGCTTGACTTTGTCACGGTACTCGATAAGTCCGAGCCCGTTTTCCTCCAGGTAAAACTGATTCAGGTTGTACGTAATGTTGCGAGTGGCGGCGGCGACCTTCTCCGGCCTTCCGTCCAACTTGGCGAGTCGAACCAGTGCCAGACTCGCCATCCACTGCCGGATCATGTTGTTGCCATTCGATTCGCGGGCTGAGGCAGGGTAGTACATGTAGGTCATGCGGCCGTCGGGCCCAATGTTGCGGTACATCCATGCTGCCATGCCACTTGCGAGATCACCCACGGTGGCCTGGTTCATGGCCTGGTAAGGTACGATGGCTTGACCCCGGTGCATCCCGGTGGCGCTGGTGGGTGCCTTTAAGTCGATGATGACCTGGTGCGCTTCAAAGGTGGCGAGTGCCGATTCATCGATCAGCTGCTGCCCGCCGAGGTCCAGGCTGCCCGCGATGCCCTCCAGCGCACGCTCGAACGATAAATTGTGCGCAATCATCTGGCTTGGCGCATAGCGTACGATACGGTCTTCATGCCGTACCTCCAGTCCTCGGGCACCACGGTGGATGGCGCTGAAGTCGTCACCGAGTTGTCCGGCATCGAGATTTCGTAGGCCGTAGCCGATACTGATTTCTACATAGCTCAAGTCCATTGGCGCGACGCTGTGCAGCGATGTCAGTGCGCCGTTGATCGCACTTTGCAGTGCGGTGTTACGATCGGGGTGGTCGTACCAATTGCGTGCCACGCGTTTACCATCGGCCCACAAGGCGACGTAGACAAGCGACGGGCCAGGTGCCTGCTCTGGCCACGATAGCTCAAGCGATGACGCCTGACCGCTTTGCCAGCTGCGCACGGCGTGCGCCAGCAACTGGAGTATCTCGGCATTGAGAAAAGGCTCTGAGACCCGCTGTGAAAGCGGTGATGATTTATCGCAAGCGCCGGCCGTCGTGATAGTGAGCACTATCAGTAGCGCTCTTGCAAAACGGCAGATGTGATTTCCTGAGCCAGCCCTGAGTCTGCGCTGGCGCGGCATGGTGATGTGCACCCGCTCCGCGCGTTTAACAAAAATGAAATATTTGTGCCACAACTCTGTCATGTTCCCTGCCTAGCATGCCCCCTCATTCGGTCCTCCGAACCGTTGCTAGTGATTTCCAACTTTTACGCTCGAAGATAGGGGTTAAGCATGACACAACATTCAAGAACCACGCAGTTCTTGTTGGCGCTGGCTATAGCGTCGCTTGCAGCCTGTGGTGGGTCATCGTCCGATAACGTTTCGCCCGGCGCTGTTGTCGTCGAGGTACCGGTGCCTGGTGATGGAGACGGTGACGGCGATGGTGATGGCGACGGCGACGGCGACGGTGACGGTGATGGTGATGGTGATCTCATTGAGAGCGTCATCCCTGCCGGGCTGGAGGGTGTTATCACCGCTTCAGGCGAAACGGCAGCAGATGGCCGTGAAATCTTTGACATCGATGCCAGCGCGCTACCCAACGGCGAGCTCGATCCTGACGGGCTGCTGCTGGGCAACGACGTAGTGTTTCGAATCACAGGCGGCGCCCTGCGCGTAAAAGAAGGCTAAGGGGAATTAGCGAACATGAAACGTAATCGACTGCTTTTGTCTGTCGCTGCGGGCGTAGCCCTGCTCGGCAGTTACTCAAACGCCCAGGCCCAGGACTGCGTGCTGGAAATCGCCAAGGGCGCCACCATCGTCGGGGGTAGCAACGAAGACTTCCTCGTCATCGAGCAGGGCTGCCAAATAGATGCCCAGGGCACTGCTGAACAGCCCATCGTGTTCACGGCCGAAGAAGCCCTTGGCGGTGACCTCGAGCCCAACGTCCGTGGACTTTGGGGAGGGCTGGTGATTAATGGCTTTGCCCCAATTAACGATTGCCCAGAGGGCGCCGCAGGTGGCACCGCGGAATGCACGAAAGAAGGCGAGGCTAACTCCGGCATCTTCGGCGGCGACCAGCCGGAAGACAGCTCCGGAACGCTACGTTATGTGGTGGTGAGCTACGCCGGTTCAAACGTAGACCCGGAGAACCAGTTGAATGGCATTGCCTTTCAGGGTGTGGGTTCCGGTACTACCGTTGAGTTCGTGCAGGTGCACAACAACCTTGATGACGGCATCGAATTCTTCGGCGGCACCGCCAGCGCGCGCTATGTTGTGTTGACTGGCAACGGTGACGATAGCCTGGATTGGACCGACGGCTGGACAGGTAACATTCAATACCTGTACGTCGAGCAGTCGGACTCTGGCGATAACATCATTGAGGCCGACAGCCGCGAAGGCGACGAGAATGCCGAGCCGCGCTCGCTGCCGGCAATCAGCAACTTTTCTGGCTATGGTCGAGCTGGCGAGAATGGCCTGCGCTTGCGCCGCGGCACGGGGCTGGAGCTGACCAATACCTTCATCGTCGACTCCGGCTCTTGTATTCAGGTCGACGGGACGTCACGAGACTTGCTGGGAAGCGAGCTGACGGTTGCGGGCACCTCGTTTGGCTGCGCCGAGACGCACAGCGGCGACGATGACGGCGCGGTGGAGGCCTATCTTGATAGCGCCGACAACGTGTCACAGGACGGTGGCCAGGTTGATCCTGTCACACCCATGCGCGATTTCTTCGAGGCTGCGCCCTTCGTTGGCGCCTTTGGCGGCGACGACTGGACGGCGGGCTGGACTGTAGCGGGTTCCGTGAACAACGCGGGTACCCCGAACCTCGGCTGCCCGGCGGGCACCTCTGAAGACGGTGAGGTCAACGGCACGCCCGTTTGCGCGCTGCAGGGCGACATCCTGCAGGATGTGACGCTGACAGCAGGTAATCTGTACTCCCTGGATGGCAAGGTCACCATCGGCGGAGACAACACTGACTCTGCAGTGTTGACCATCCCGGCGGGTGTGACCGTCTTCGGCCCGACCAACGAAGATTTCCTGGTGATTTCCCGCGGCTCGCAGATTATTGCTAACGGCACGCGGAACGCGCCGGTGACCTTTACCGCGCTGGATGATTTGCTGGGCAATGCGGATATCAATACCACTCGCGGCTTGTGGGGTGGACTGGTGATCAACGGCAACGCGCCCATCAACGACTGCCCCGAGGGTGCGACGGGCGGCACGGTGGAATGTACCAAAGAAGGTGAGGCCAACTCCGGCATCTTCGGCGGCGCCGATCCCAACGATGACAGCGGTAGCTTGCGCTACGTGGTTGTGAAGTTCGCTGGTTCTAACGTTGACCCCGAAAACCAGTTGAACGGTATCGCCTTCCAGGGCGTAGGCGATGCGACGGAAATCGAGTTCGTACAGGTGCACAATAACCTGGACGATGGCATCGAGTTCTTCGGTGGTACAGCCAATGCGAGGTACATCGTACTGACCGGTAACGGCGATGACAGCCTCGACTGGACAGACGGTTGGGTCGGAAGCATCCAATACCTGTTGATCCAGCAGGCAGAAGACTCTGCTGATAATGGCATCGAGGCGGACAATCGCGAGGGCGACGAAAATGCCCTGCCGCGGTCCTCCCCGGAAATTGCCAACATGAGCATCAACGGTAAGGTAGATGAGCGCGGCGTGCGACTGCGTCGCGGCACGGGCCTGCGCTTGTTCAACTCCTTTATCACTGGCAGTGCAACCTGCCTGGACGTATCGGGCGAATCCCTGAATCTGCTGGGTGATGAAATTAACTTCGACGGCGTGGTATTCGACTGCCCTGAGGTAGTGGACGGTGACAATCCTGCTCTCCAGAACTTCCTCGACGGCCTGGATAACGTCTCGCAGGGCCCCGGCGCCGTTAGCCCGGCAGATTTGGCCAGCAACAGTTTCTTCGATCAGACCAGCTTTATTGGCTCGGTAGAAGAGGGTGATGACTGGACTCAGGGTTGGACTGTGGGTATGCCTGACTCTGGGCGCCCGGAAGAAGCCTGCCCTGCAGGTACCACCGACGGCATCCCCATCGCGGGCACTGACACCTGCGTGCTGACAGGCGATATTACGACGGATATCACCATAAATCCGGGCAGGTTCTTCGTCCTGAACGGCAAGGTGACGATTGGTGGCGATAACGAGAATTCAGCGGTGCTTACCATGAACGCGGGTTCTACGTTGATCGGTGACGACGCTGAAGACTTCCTGGTGATCTCACGCGGTTCACAGATCGTCGTCAACGGCACCAACAGCAACCCCGTTACCATGACGGCGGCAGCCGATGTTGAAGGACAGAACCTCACCAACGTCCGCGGGCTGTGGGGCGGTCTGGTCATTAACGGTAATGCCCCGATCAACGACTGTCCTGAAGGCGCGGTCGGCGGTACCGACGAGTGCACCAAGGAAGGCGAGGCCAACTCAGGCATCTTTGGCGGATCGAATCCGAACGATACCAGCGGCAGCATTCGCTACCTGTTGGTCAAGTTTGCGGGCTCCAACGTCGACCCTGAGAACCAGCTGAACGGTATAGCCTTCCAGGCGGTCGGTGACGGCACGCTGATCGAGTACGTGCAGGTGCACAACAACCTGGATGACGGTATCGAGTTCTTCGGCGGCACGGCTGATGCCAAGTACGTGTTGCTCACGGGCCACGGCGATGACAGCCTCGACTGGACGGATGGTTGGACGGGTCGCATTCAGTTCATCCATATCGAGCAGGCGGATGATTCAGCCGACAACGGCATCGAAGCGGATAATCGCGAGGGTGATGAGAACGCGCAGCCCCGTGCCATGCCGCAGATCGCCAACATGACGATCGACGGCAACCCCGGCGAACGTGCGATACGCCTGCGCAGGGGTACCGGTGCCATGATCTGGAACACCCACGTGATCAACTCGGCAACCTGTATCGATGTATCAGGGGAGTCACTGAACCTGCTTGGGCAGGAACTCACCATCGAGAGCACGTCCTTCGACTGCCCCGAGGTGGTAGACGGCGACAACTCGGCGCTGCAGTCCTACCTCGACGGCGCGCCCAATGTGACCCAGGACGGCTCCACACCACCGGCGGCAACGCTGCCTGCGGATGGCTTCTTCGAACAGAGCGACGTGATTGGCTCTGACCTGGAGAACTGGCGTGGTAGCTGGACCTTTGAGCCGTGAGCGAGGGATCATCGATGAAACGTAATCAGTTAGCACTGGCTACAGCCGCGGCAGTTGCCGCGGCCTCCGGCGGCAGCATCGCTCAGGAGGTCGCCGTACCCGCACCGCAGATCGAAGAAGTTTTCGTTCTCGGTGAATTCATCCCTGACGAGAAGCGTGACACGTCAGAGATTTCCAATGTGGTTGGCGTCGAGGACATGAATATTGTCCCTGAAACCACCGTCGGCGCGACGCTCTCGCGGGTCGCAGGATTGAGCCTGGTGGGCGGCAAGTACGTGTACATTCGTGGCCTGGGTGAGCGTTACTCATCTACGCTACTTAACCGCTCACGCTTGTCCTCGCCGGTACCGTTCCAGAAGACAGTTCCGCTGGACATTGTGCCCAACAACATCGTTGAGAGCTTGCTGGTTCAAAAGACCTACTCAGCCCAGTACCCGGGTGATTTCTCCGGCGGTGTAGTGGATATCCGTACCAAGCCGCTGCCCGAAGAGAACTACTTCACGGTGAAGCTGCAGGCTGGTGGAAACTCTGAAACCACAAATGGCGACGGCATCTTCTACCGTGGCGGTGGTGATGATAACTGGGGCACCGACGACGGGACTCGCGATATTCCTGGCCAGGTGAATCGCCTGACCAGTGAAGAGTTTGAATCGCTCCCCAACGAGGCCAAGGGAGAGCTAGGGAAGACCTGGCGTAACAACTGGGACATCCTCGAGAAGGACGTCAAGCCAAACTACGCTGGCGAGGTGGAAGGCGGCTACCGCTGGGACCTTGATAATGGCATGGCCTTCGGTGTCATCGGTAACGTCAAGTATCGTAATTTTTACGAGAACACGATCAAGGATCTGGCGCGCTATGAGTTCACGGGCGTCGATGGCGGCAGCAACCAGACGGTAGATTACACTCGCTGGATCACACGGCAGCGAATCGACCTGACGGGATTCCTGAACCTCGGTTTGGAGATCAATGACAACAATACGATTTCGTTTACGAGCGCCATCCTGCGCCAGACTGACGATGAGCTGCAGCAAGACCGCGGCATTTCCAGCGAGGACAACGTTGACGACGGTGTTCCCGTTGAAAGTTATCGTATGCAGTGGACAGAAAACGAGATCAAATCGTTTGATCTCAGCGGCGAACACTACTTTCCTGATTTAAACGATGCGCTTTTAGAGTGGCGAATCGTCGACGGCAGCGGCTCGCGGGAGCAGCCCGATAGCCGCACCTACACCTACGCCGCGAACAATGACGGCAATCTGGCCATGGTAACTCAGGGTCGGCAGGCAGCCGGTGACCTGCGTGACGTCTTCCAGGCACCTGAACGTTTTTACAGTGATCTTGAAGATGAGATCGAGGAATACGGCATCGACTTTGAGCTGCCGCTAAACTTCCTGGAAAGCACGGTGAAAGTCGGCTGGGCAGATTACGAGCGTTCACGGGAAACTGTCGACCGTCTATTCCGTTTCGACCTGTCGCCGCTGGCACCGGACTTCGTGGCGCTGCAGACGCCCCAGCAGTTCTTCAGCGACACCAACTGGGACAGAGACTACCTTCGCGTGCGAGACTTCTCCGCAAGCCAGGCCAATGCAAGCGGTATTTTCCCCTTCGCTGAGTCCAGTGAGGAAATCTCTGCCTTCTACGCATCATGGGATTTCCTGGTATTGCCAACACTGCGACTGCAGCTTGGCGTGCGTCAGGAAGAGACCGACATCGTCGCGGACGCCTGGGGCGGCAACACGGAGCCGGGCACCGAGAACTTTGTAGAGCAGGACTACAGCGATACGCTGCCTGCGGTCTCCGCGACCTGGGAGTTTCTCGAGAACATGCAGGTTCGATTCGCCTGGTCCGAGACGGTTAACCGGCCTAGTCTGCTGGAAGTGACTGGCTCAACCCTGATTAATCCCGAAGACCAGCAGCTGTATCGCGGCAACGTGTTCCTGGAGCAGGCCGAGGTTGAAAACTTCGACATACGCTGGGAGTGGTACTTCGGTGCGGGTGATGAGATGTCTGTTGGGCTCTTTTACAAGGAGTTCACCGATCCCATTGAGTTGGCTAAAGTGCAGGCGCAGAATGACATTTTCACCTGGTTTAACGCGGAAGAGGGTGACCTGACCGGCGTTGAAATCGACGTGCGCAAAGAGCTGCTCTTCGGTGAATGGTTTGGCCTTGACCCGATGTGGAACAGCTTCAACCTGTCTTTCAACATGTCCTTCATCGATTCTGAAGTGACGCTCTTAGGCAATGGCGAAACGGCAGAAGACGTTCCATTGACCGGTGGCCGGCGCATCTCTCCGCTGTTTGAGAACGAACGTCGATTCACCGGGCAGTCTGATGTGCTCGCTAACGCAATTCTGTCTTACCAGGATGAGAGCGGCTGGACGGGCAGTATCGCCTATAACTTCACGGGCGACCGCATCGTCCTGGTCGGAGACTTCAATGCGCCGGACATCATCGAGGAGGATTTCCATCGAGTCGATGTTTTGCTGAAGTATGATTTTGAGCTGGGCGGGCAGATGTACCAGCTTGAGGCCAAGGCGGCGAATATCCTCGATGAGGAATTCGAGCGCACTCAGGGTGGGCAGCTATGGGAGCGGTGGGACCCGGGTATTACTTACTCGTTCGGTTTCCGCGCTACGTTTTAAGCACAGGTCTTGTGTGGATTGTAGGGGCCCGATGGGCCCCTTTTTTTGCCTGATTCTGCCGCCGCGCTTAGGCGCCGACGCTTAGCAGTTGGGTTTCTGCGTTGCCTTTATCGTCTTCGCGATAGCGAAACTCGACGTCGGTCCCGGCGGGGGCATCCTGTAGTCGCGGGTCGCTCGGCAGCTTGAATTGCATCTTCTCGCCCCGACGCTGGCGGCAGTTGGCCTCTGTATCGTAGCGCTCCATGGAGTGGAACTTCACACCTACCCGCTCCTCCGTGCCTTCACCGCTGCGTTGAACGGTACCTTTAAGCATGCAGTCCTTGGTGGTTTCTGCCTGTGCGGTGATGCTGGCGCCTACGATGGCGATGGTAAAAAATGTCTTGTAAATCAACTTCATAGTCGTCTCCTCTTCAGTCTTGGGGGGACTTTACCGTTTTCAGGACCTATTTTTCTACCTTTTTCATGAATATTTCATAATCTTGTAACAAAAGTATGCTGGGGAGGGGTGAAAAGAGTTAAAAGTGGCCAGAAAAGACCGAAATGAGCTGTCTCTAAACTGAAATAGTACTGTAACAAACATAGGGTATCGTTCGCGGAATTAGTTCGTGAATTGTCCAGAAAGCTCGAAATCACAAGCACTTATGAAGATATCGCCCCTACTAGCTGCTATCGCAATCGCTTTCGCCTCGCAGGGCGCGCTAGCACTGTCATCCTCAGCAGAGGAGTTCCACGCTTCTCGCGCCATGGCGTGCGTACTGGCAGCCCAATCCCTGGGGCAACTCAGCGAAGAGGAATATGGCGAGCGTACTCATACGGTTCTGGACGGCTTCGACGAGGTCGAGCGCGATCAGATCCTTGCCAGCGCCCTCGGTTATTACGACGGCCTTATGTTTTCTGTAGAAGACAACGCGTCCAGCGTTGAAGAGCGTCTCCAGGAGTTCACCAGCAGCGCCGCCTGCGACGGCGGGTTCCGCGCGGTCACCGTCAGCCTCTAAGTTCCAGCTAACTAACGCCCAGGCGAAAATCACCCCGGTTGCGCCCCGCAGGGGGCGCCCATCCGCCCTCGTGCGTCATGTTAGTATGGCGCGGCGATCAGGGGGTGATGAGCATGGAGCTGACACCAGAGCAGCAGCAGATTCTCGGCGGCGGGCAGGGCCCGGAAATGGCGCAGTGCATGGCCACGCTGGTCCGCATGGGCGAGGCCTTCAACGCTGCCAGGCTGGTTCCAATCAAGAGCGCTCATCTGACCGGTAGTTTCAAGATCGCGTCCTTCAAGGGCTATTATGAGCTTCTGCAGCGCATAGTTAGCGCAGGGCTCAGGGTCGCCGTTCCTACGACGCTTAATCCGCATCCGGGCTATGAGTACGCACCCCAGAACCGTGTACTTTTTCGCGGTCAAAAAATGCATGAGGCCTACCTCGAAGCACTGGGCGTCACGCCCAACTACTCCTGCGTCTGCTATGCCTATCACAATATTCCCGAGTTCGGAGATGTCGTCGCCTGGGCGGAGTCCTCCGCGGTCATTTACGCCAACTCTGTCATCGGCGCGCGTACCAACCGGCATGCGCTGCTGGCAGACATTTGCCAGGCGATTCTCGGGCTGACGCCGGAATTTGGCTTCCTGCTGGATGAAAACCGGCGCGGTCGCGTTCGGGTGAAGCTGGATATCGAGACCATGGATGCCCCGGCGCTCGGCTTTCTGCTGGGCCAGCACTGCATGGATCGCACTCCGGTCATCGATCACCATCCTTTTAACCAGGCTGAGTTGAAGAACATGGGCGGCGCGATGGCGGCCAGTGGCGGGGTCGCGATGTTCCACGTGATCGGCTTGACGCCCGAAGCGCCGGATGAGGCATCCGCCCTGCAGCAGCAGGAACCTGAGCAGACCATTACGATCACGCAGGCCGACCTGGACGCGCTGCGCGCTGACCACGGCGTGCAGAAGCAGACCGCCATGGTAGCCATCGGCTGCCCACAGATGACCCTGGAAGAGGTTACCGAGGTCGCCCAACACTTTGTCGGTAAGCAGGTGCGCAAAAAAACCATGCTGCACGTGATGCCCGATGCGATGCGGGCATTCCAGGAGACGCCGTTATTTGATGAGGTATTGAAGTCGGGGGCAGAATTGTACGAACACTGCCCGCTGTCCGGCCTTTCACTGCGCATCGGCATTGGCAAACAACCCGTGCTCACGCCCTCCGGTAAATTGCACTATTACCTGGAAGGCACGCAGTACGGCGACCTGCAGGATGTACTCAAGGTTTGTGGGGTGCTGAATGACTGAGTTTACCGTCCGCCGCGTCATCGGCGGGCGAGCCTCCGGGCCGGTATTGAAGACCGGCCAGGCGATCAACTTCACCGGCGCCATGTGTAAGCCACGCAACCTGTTGCCCGGGAAGAAGGCCGTTGTCAGGGATGATCACCATGAACTCTACGGCCAGAGCATCCGCGATACCGTGCTGCTATTTCCCTCAGCAGTCGGCTCAATGCACACGGGGCTGGTGATTCTCGATCTCGTCAACCTGGGCCAAGGCCCCGCGGCCATGATCGTGGAGCAGGCGGACTCACTGCTAGTCTCGGGTATTGTCCTATCTGAAGTTTGGTATGGCCCATCCATCCCGCTGGTGGAATGCAGTGATTCCGCGCTGTTTGATGCGCTTCACGACGGCATGTCTGTCGAGGTCGATGCCGATGCTGAACGGGTGCGAATCCAGGGCTGATGGCGGGATTGGGCTTCGTCGCTGCTAGCGGCATTTTGCTGGGCATGCTGATTATCGCGGCGCTCTGTACGCGCCGTGATGCCAACCGACTAGCGAATGCCTTGCTGGCTGCTTCGCTGGGCTGCACGGTTGCCTACCTTGCGTTTATGGTGGTGTTGCATGCCGGTCTGCTCGATGGGCGCGGCTGGCTGGTGCTACTGGCCTACCCTATATTCTGAGTAGCCCCTTGCTGTTTGGCTACGTCACTGCCATGACCTCGCCCGGGTTCGCAATGAAACCTGCGCACCTTTTACATCTTTGGCCTCTGCTGATGTTTGCTGGCATGTCCCTGGTGCTGCCGGGAGAGGGCGTCAGTGCGGACAGCCTGGACCGGGCGAGGGGCGGGTGGCCGCCGAATGCGACAGCGGTGTCGGGCCTCCTGCTGTATAGCGTGGCGATTATTTACAGTGCGCTGGCCTTGCGCCGAGTGACGCGGCACCGGCAACGGCTGCAGCATGAGTTTTCGTTTGAAGAGAAGGTCACATTGCGCTGGCTGCGTATTCTGCTCACGCTGTATCTGCTGCTCGCGCTGTTTGGCTTGCTGGTCGCGTTGGTAAGGCTCATCCCCGGTGTCGAGCTGTGGCCGCGCAGTATTTTTTCCACCGCCTCGGCAATTACGCTGTTCTACCTGATCGCCTTTTTCGGGCTATGGCAGCCCGACGTATTTTCGGGGCGGCGCCAGAAAACTGAGCAGGAGCCGGTTACGCGTTATGCTGGCAGCAACCTTGATACCGATGCGCTTGAGTCACTCTGGCTCCGACTACAGGCGCTCATGGCAAACGATCGTCCCTACCTGGAGCACGAGCTTCGAATTGCTGATCTGGCGGAGCGTCTGGAGACCTCAACGGCTCACCTGAGCCAGGTCATCAACCAATGTGGGGGGAAGAACTTTTTCGACTACGTCAGCAGCTATCGCGTGGAGATGGCGAAAGATTTACTGGTGCGTGGCGATGCTGGCATGGCGCAGGTGGCCCAGGATGCGGGCTTCAACTCGCAGTCCGCCTTCTACCGGCAGTTCCGCAAGGTTACGGGGCTGGCGCCGGGTGAGTTCCAGCGCCAGCAACAGGTATCCGCCTAGAAGTCGAAGCGATTGAGGTACTTGGTCAGGCCGCCTGCCTTGGCGCTGTAGTTGGCTTCGATGATGACCACGGTGATGAAGCCTTCGTCAAACAGGATCGCATCGGAGTCAGCGACGTCTCCTTTGGGATCCACGCTGGGTGCGCCGAGGATGCCCGCGCCGGTCGTTTCGCCAACTTCCAGAGCGCTGCAGCCCTCCGGGCAACCGTAGTCGATGCTGCGGAAAGAGCCCGCCAGTAGCGGCAGTCGACCCTGCTGGGCAATAACTACGCCCTGCGGCTCACCCGGGGGGAAGTTGATATTGAGCGCCAGCTCACGCTGGATCAACTTGGAGTTGCCCTTCACGAAGTTAGGACGCATGGTGAGATGGTCGACGTAGTCGACCACGAAATCGGCGACCTCGCGGCAGGCCTCGGTGATACCCGCATCTTCATCGCAACGCTCATCTGTGCTGATCGCGATAGCGGGCACGGATTCCCCAAGCACCAGCGCGACTGAGTGAATTGCGGCGCCCACGGTGCCTGACGTCACGGTGGCGGCGGCGGTGTTGGCGCCGTCATTGATGCCGGAGATCAGAAGATCGGGCATCTCGCCGGTGAGTTCCGTCAGGATTTTGGTCGCGAAAGCACCCGCCGTCGCCGGCTCGGCACCGGTTTCCCCGCCCTCGAGGGCGACGGAATACTGGTTCTCGGCCTGTCGTGTCACTTCCAGTGAGTCGATATTGAAGGCGGCTGAGCTGCCGCTCTGGCCGTCGAGGGGAGCTGCCAACACCACGGTGTGGCCAGCTTCTGTGAGTGCGTCGAAAAGTGCCTGTATACCCGGTGTCGACCAGCCATCGTCATTGGTCAGTGCAATATTGAGGGCTGATGCGCTGGTGGAGGCGAACATCAGGCAGGCGCTTGCGGCGAGTGCTTTCAGTTTCACGTGCAGTCTTCCTTATTTGAGAAGTGGATGAGAACTTGTGGGCCTTACAGCCGGGGGGAAGTGTGCCAGATGGCGCTGGCAAGTCGTGTCACTTTAGGAAGTGGGAGCCAAAGCGGTCTTGATCGCCCGCGTGGGTCTGGATAGTTATACAACGAGTCTATCAGCGGTCTATCAGCGGTCTGTCAACTCGCCGGCCTGCCAGCAGGCCTGCAGTTCCAGGCTTGGGCTCAGGTGCAGTATGTCCGCGCGGCAACCCGGCGTAAGCTGGCCGATACTGCTCGGTACCCCCATAAATCGGGCGGGGTAGGTCGACGCCATACGCAGGCAGTCTTCAAGGGGAGCTTCGACTTCACTGCGCAGATAGCGGACAGCATCCAGTAGGGTGATGGTACTGCCTGCCAGCTTGCCTTCGGTATTGATCAGTCGACCGCCGCGAAGCCTTACGGTCTCGCCGTAGAGCTCAAACGCTGTGCTGTCCGTGCCTGCCGTGGCCATGGCGTCCGATACCAGCATGAGCCTGTCAATTCGCTTGGCGCGCAGCGCGAGAGCCAGTGAGGCTGGATGAACGTGATGGCCATCCGCGATCATACCGACCCAGCTCTCCGAATCTGTTAGCGCTGTGCCGACCATGCCGGGTTCGCGCGCTGTGAGGGGGCTCATTGCATTGAACAGGTGGGTGAACCCGATTAATCCCTCGTCCAGCGCGCCGATCACCTCATCATAGCTCGCGTCGCTGTGACCCGCGCAGACCCTGATTCCGGCCTCGCTCAGCTGGCGGATCTGGCCTGGCTGGCAAACTTCCGGCGCCAGTGTCAGAACCAGCGGCAGGCGGGCCGACTGTTCACAGAGAAATTCAATGTCTGCGGCCCCAGGCGCCCTGACCCGCTCCGCGCTGTGCGCCCCGCGCCGACTCTGGGCAAAAAAGGGCCCCTCGATGTGCAGTCCCAGAACATCCGGATGACCGTCGCCACGGTAGGCGACGACGGCCTCGATGGCCGATTCGATTACATGTCGATGATCGCTGATCACCGTCGGCAGACAACTCGTGGTGCCGGCTTTTAAGTGCGCGGCGGTGATCGTGGCCAGCGTCTCATAAGCGGGCGCTTCATTAAACATCAGGCCGCCGCCTCCGTTGACCTGCACGTCGACCAGGCCCGGCACCAGCAGGCCATCGTCAAAGGACACAAGCTCCGCCTCGCCCGGTACAGCCTCCGCGGGCACCAGCTCTCGAACGAGACTGTCCTCAATCAGGATCGCCTGGCCGTCATGCCAGCGGATACCGTCGAATAGCTTGTTACATTGCAGGGCGAGCATGGTCATAGTCTACTGCATGAGCGCAGGTGACAAAATTGGTCAACAAATGACCAGTATTGCAAAGGATATCGTTTGTGAAGGCGGGGCAATTTAAAAAAAGCCTATAAATCAGTGACATAAAAGCTGGCACCTCGCTTGCATTAGGTAGGTTGAGAGAAAGAGGCAGCGGCTGTTTTGCCAGCTGTCCATGGTAGATGGCAGGTGGATTTATGCGCAGCCGGGGGTTTACGCTGATCGAGCTGATGATCGTGATCGCGATTGTCGGTATCCTGGCGTCCGTCGCCTACCCCGCCTATCAAGACTACACCATTCGCGCTCGCGTGACCGAAGGTGTATCGGCTACCTCGCCCGCCAAGCTGGCGGTGACGGAATACTTTGAAGTCAACGGTGAGCTCCCGCCCGGGGGCGATAACCAGGCAGCAGGTTTCGAGCAGTTTATTGACAGCGATTTCGTGGAGTCAGTGGATTGGCACGAAGATCAGCGTATCGAGATCGAGTTTGACGAGGCTAGCCTTGGCCTGAGTAGTCAGCTGGAGCTGCAACTGGACCCTGAAATCAGCGCTGACAATACCCTTACCTGGCGCTGCGGACAGGATGGGAGCGTCGATGAATCTAGCTACAAGTACGTGCCGTCCAACTGCCGCGAGCGCTACTGGTAAGCATCGCGCGCGGCAATGCCGCGCCGTTCATTCACGGAAAGCAACAAGACCAGGCCAACAACAAAGAAGCCCAGGGTGGAGAGCAGGGCCGCCTGGTGGTTGCCCTCGGTCAGTCGATTGACCAGGCCGTAGCTCAGCGGCCCGATGAT
Source organism: Pseudomonadota bacterium (assembly GCA_038748065.1). Classification (GTDB taxonomy): domain Bacteria; phylum Pseudomonadota; class Gammaproteobacteria; order Pseudomonadales; family Halieaceae; genus JBCDJG01. Next base: position 43,002 of record JBCDJG010000025.1, on the reverse strand, counting down.
AGCCGCCGCACGCGCAGCCAGCCCCCACAGCCCGAAGAACTCGCCGCTGCGCCCTGCCGGGGTAAACTGCCCTACCAGGGCGCGACCGCCGGCCTGGGTTGAGCCCATTGCCAAGCCAATCAGGTTGCCCGCAAACCACAGAGTCGCCTTGTCTTGTGCTATCCAGCTCACGGCGATAGCTGCTATCCAGACGATCAAGCCACCAGCCAGTGCTGGCACTGAGCCGATACGGTCCTGGATAAAGCCGAACACAAAGGCACCTGCAGCAGCGGTCAGGTTGACCACCATAATAAGAACGATCATCTCCGTGGCGTCAAATTCGAAGACCTCCTGCGCGTAGATCGCCGCTACCACGATGACGGTGGCGACACCGGCCTGATACACAGTCAGGCACATCAGAAAGCGGAAAAGGTCGGTCAACTGTGCGGCGCGGCGCAGGGTGCTCGCCACTTCGCTGAACCCGGCTCGCAGAAAACTGAAACCTGCTGGCAGGGCTCTGGGCCTGGCACGTTCGCGCAGCCACAAGAGCGTGGGTAAGGCGGCCAGGGCAAAAATTACGGCGGTAAGCACCAGCGTGACGGGCACAAACTGTGCCGCCGTTTGGCCGCGAGCCTCCGCACTATTGATATACACCAGGCAGAGCCCCAGCGTGAGCAGTCCGCCAAAGTAGCCGAGGCTCCAGCCGTAACCTGAGATGCGGCCCATGTTGCTGTCGTTTGCGATCTCGGGAAGGAAGGCCGCAATAAAGTTCTCGCCGGTGGCGAAAGCAATGGCCGAGAGAATAAGTACGGGCAGCGCTAGCCAGAGCTCGCCGGGACCCGCGATAGCGAGGCAGGCTGTGCCGATAACGCAGGCCAGCGAGCTTATACCCAGGAAGAGCTTTTTGCAGGCTCGATAGTCAGCCACTGCGCCGAGAACGGGCGCGCTCAACAAGACAAGAAGGTTCGCCGCGGCGATAGCCGCAGTCCAAAGCAGCGTTGCAGTGCCAGGTGCCAGCCCCGCTGCCTCGCCAGCGACGACACCGACGAAAAATGCACTGTAAATCGTGGTGAGTACAACCGTGGCGTAGCCTGAATTGGCGAAGTCGTAGAAGGCCCAGGACCAAAGTTCCCGTGGGCTTGCTGCATCCTGCGCTGGCATATCAATCCCTGTTTGCATGCCGCTACTGTAACTTAATTCGCAGGGTCGCAGGCGTTACACTAAAACTGAGCGGCGAAGAGGAAGGCGGAAAGGCAGGGATGGCAGCAACAGATTTTGCAATACACTTAGCTGATGCAGTGACCGCCGTCTTGCCGCGCAGACTGCCGACGCTTGAACGCTTACGAGCCTGCCGCATCGTTTCGCATCGCGGCGAACATGATAATCGCCAGGTGCTTGAGAATACCCTTGCTGCCTTTCGAGCGGCGAGCGACGCGGGCGTCTGGGGTATCGAGTGCGACCTGCGCTGGAGCCGGGATGACGTACCCATCATTTGTCACGATACGGATGCCCGGCGCGTATTTGGACAGAGCTGTGTGGTTGCGAATACCGACTTCAGCCAGCTGCGTGACAGGCTGCCGGAGCTGCCCACACTGGCGGAAGTCGTGAGTGAATTCGGCGGGCGCACCCACATCATGCTGGAGATCAAGGACACAGGCGAAGCGTTGAGTGACAGGCGTAAAGCGATATTGCGTGAGCTGTTGTCCACCATGACTGTGTCTAGGGATTTTCACCTGCTGGCTCTGCAGCCCGCTTTGTTTTCCGCCGTCGATTTCCTGCCCCGAGAGGCCTGTTTTCCGGTAGCGGAACTCAACGTCGCTGATATCAGCGAACAGGCCCTTGCCGGCGACTTTGGCGGTATCACCGGTCACTACCTGCTTCTGGGAGCTGCCATTCAGCGCCAGCACCGGGCTGCGGGGCAGCGTATCGGCACGGGCTTCGTGCGCTCGCGCTATGGGCTGTACCGCGAGCTCAATCGCGGCGTTGAATGGGTTTTCAGTAACCACGCCGTGCATTTGCAGGCGCTACTGGATAAAGCGCTGGCGCAGGCGGCTAGGGCTGAGGGGCCTGTGTCGTGATGAATTGGAGCGCCTGCTCGACAGCATAAACCGGCGCGCCATGCTCGTCCCTGGCGTTAGGGATGATCAGATCGAAGTAGCGTGAGCGCGCACGTTTGTAGCGATAAACGTTGCGCCCTCGTTTGACCTTCTTTTTGGTTGCCTCGCTCATCAACAGGGCGGTGGAATGGTAAGGCATATAGGAAGAGCGCAGGCCGGAATACTCGACATAGGAGGAGACCGCGTAGTAGCGATTGTGCAGCGTTTCCTCAGCCGCGTTTATGCGCCAGCGGCCACTGCCGTCGCTGAGTGTAACGGCGCAGGTCGCAATCGGCTCGAGCACCTTGCGCCGAAAGCCACGGCGCGCTTCTCGGCTTTCAAGCCAGCCGTAGAGTTCACGGTATTCGGGCCTGCCGGCGGTCATTTGTCGCGCCGCCGGGTAGTCGAGGGCCAGAGATAGCAGGTCTTCATTGACCCAAGAGCTCAGCGTGACGCCGCGGTGCGGAGCATCCAGTGAGACGAAGCTGTCGATGCCGCGGGCGCTGTTTTCCTGCACCAGCAGCGTCCTGATTACCATGCCGCCCATGGAGCCACCCAGCACCGCCAGGTGGTAGTCGGGTTCTGCTTCGGCCTCCAGTACATCAATGAAGCGACCAAGACTGTCTGCGTTGTCTCTGAGATCGATGGCGCCATCGACGTACTCGTAGTAAACAATATCCCAGCCCGAAGCGCCCAGGAGATTGATCACGGGTTGAAAGTCTCCCGTCAATTCGTCCATCGGCAGAGTGTCATTCTCTGTGTCAAAGCCCGGTACGATCAGCAGCACCTTGTCCAGCTTGCCGTGAACTGCCCAGGCGCTCAGGTAACCTGCGTGGCCGTTGACGTCCATCTGATCCAGAACGCGGTATTCAGTAGGCTGAGCATGGCTCGAGGCCGTGAAGCACAGCCATATAATGATGGATATCAGTGCGCGCATCAGGGGGTTTCCGTCAGTCGCTGGCGTAGCCAGGTTTCGAATTCGCGGGTAGCTGTACTGATCTGCTGTTCATGGGCAGTGACGATAAAGAAGCGTTCAAAGGAAGACAAGACCGGCCGGAAGGGTGCTACCAGTTCACCCTCGGCGACCCAGTGCGAAGCAACGATCTGATCGTTGACCGTAAGGCCCACCCCACTGCGCGCGAGGTCAAGGGCATCATTAGAGGTGTTGACGTAGATGTGTCGCCGCGGTTCCAGGTCGCCGTGACCTGCGATGGAGAGCCACTGCGACCAGGCGGAGCCATCGTCATCGTGGATCAGTACCTGGTCCGCAAGTGAGGCGGGCGCCACGCGGCCCAGTCCACCCAGCAGGCGAGGCGAGCAATAGGGGCGATAATCAGCGCTCGCCAGCGGCACAACTCGGCGCCGTGGCCAGCTATGCTTGCCGAACTGGATGACCAGGTCGGCTTCAGGCAGATCTTTCGGTATTGCTGCAGGCATGTAGGTGAAGTGGAGTTCGAGGTCTGGAAAGCGCTCGAGCAGCTCCGGCATGCGCGGCATAAGCCATAAGTTGGTGAACGCCGGTGGTGAGGCAATCGTAAATTTTCCAGACAGCTCCGCGCCGTCCAGGTCCAGGGTGCAGCGCTTGATGTCGTCAAGGGCGGCACCCACCACTGTCAGCAGGCGTGCGCCCGCGGGCGTGAGTTGAAGCTTGCGGCTGCTGCGGTCAAAGAGTTGCGTGTCGAGCTGTTTTTCCAGGTTGCGCACCTGGTGGCTGATGGCGCTCTGGGTAACCGATAGCTCGCTGGCAGCTTGGCCCATATTCAGGTGCCGACCCACCGCTTCAAAGGCATGCAGAGACTTCAGGGGTAGCCGTTTTTGGCCGAGATTCATGGCTTTCGGAAATTGGTTGAATATTATTCATAGAATAGGGGAATTTTATTCGCTATACAAAAGAATATTTCATGTAAGAATATCGCCTTGGCGCATAGACTCTAGCCAACACCCCCAAGGAGCAGAGTAGATGAGTATCCAACTCAATGACCCAAGCCTGTTGAAGACCCGCTCGTATATAAACGGTGAATGGGTTGATGACGGTTCAAGCCTGGAAGTCCGCAACCCGGCTAATGGCGAACTGATTGCTGCGGTCGGTACCGTCGGCGCCGCTGATACAGAGCGGGCGATTGCTGCCGCTGATCACGCTATGCAGGCATGGCAAGCCCGCAGTGCCAAGGAACGCTCGGATGTCCTGAAGCGCTGGTATGCACTGATGATGGAAAACCTGGAAGACCTGGCGATCATCATGACCACCGAGCAGGGCAAGGTGATTGCTGAGTCCCGAGGTGAGATCGCCTATGCCGCCTCCTTCATTGAATGGTTTGCGGAGGAGGGGCGCCGTGTTTACGGCGATGTCATCGCGCTGCCGCAAACTGATCGTCGCGGCATCGTTGTGAAACAGCCCGTGGGCGTTGTCGGGGCTATCACGCCCTGGAATTTTCCAGCTGCCATGATCACCCGTAAAGCGGGCCCCGCGCTTGCGGTAGGGTGCGCTGTGGTGCTGAAACCAGCCTCAGAAACGCCGCTCTCGGCACTGGCCCTGGCTGAGTTGGCGGAGCGTGCCGGTTTGCCGCATGGCCTGTTGAATGTGCTGGTGGGTAGTTCCAGAGAAATTGGCGGCGTCATGACCGCCAGTGACACGGTGCGAAAGCTCACCTTCACGGGCTCCACGCCGGTCGGCAAGCTGCTGCTCAAGCAGTGCGCGGACACGGTGAAAAAAGTCTCCATGGAACTGGGTGGGAACGCTCCGGTGATCGTGTTTGACGATGCGGATCTTGACGCCGCTGTGGCAGGCGCTGCCGCATCCAAGTACCGCAACAGTGGCCAGACCTGTATTTGCGCGAACCGGATACTGGTGCAGGACACCATCTACGACGAGTTTGTTACACGCTTTACTGACACGGTGCGCGGTTTTCGCATTGGTGACGGCTTGGATGAAAGCGTAACGCACGGACCCGTTGTGACGGCCAAGGCGGCGAATGACATTGACGCCATGGTGCGCGATGCCGTTGCGGGTGGGGCGGAAGCTTTGGTCGGTGGGCACATTGACGACATGGGCCCCTGTTTCTACCAGCCTACGGTTTTGACCAACGTGAATACCGGTATGCGTGTATTTCGCGAAGAAATCTTCGGCCCCGTGGCACCCATATTTACGTTCTCAACGGAGGAGGAGGCCATCGCCATGGCCAACGACACGGAGTTCGGTCTCGCATCCTATCTCTACACGCGTGATATCGGCCGCGTCTGGCGGGTATCCGAAGGTATCGAGTACGGCATGGTCGGGGTAAATGAGGTGGCGATCACCTCTGACGTAATCCCCTTTGGCGGCGTCAAGGAATCCGGCATGGGTCGTGAGGGCTCAAAATACGGCCTCGATGACTACATCGAGACTAAATATATCTGTATGGGCGGGCTCGACCGCTAGGGCGAGGCCACCAAAGGAGGCAGCAACATGACCCAGATGATCTACCCCACCACCAACTTCACCGCTGTGGAGCAGCTGCAGCTAGAGCGAGGCGAGGGCGTCTACGTCTTTGACAAGCAGGGCAAACGCTACCTTGAAGGTATGGCTGGCCTGTGGTGTACGGCCCTCGGTTATGGCAACCAGGAGTTGGTGGATACGGCTGCTGAGCAAATGGCTAAACTGCCGTATTCAAGTCTGTTTGGCGGTAAAACCCACGGGCCGGGTATGGAGTTGGCAGATCGACTGTCTGCGATGGTGCCGATGGACCGGGCGCGCGTTTTCTTCGGCAACTCAGGCTCAGACGCCAACGACACCCATCTCAAGCTGCTGCGTTACTACGCCAACGCGATCGGCAAACCCGAGCGCCGCAAAATCATCACGCGCGAGCGCGCGTATCATGGCGTAACGCTCGCCTCCGGCGGCCTGACCAGCCTCCCGGCCAACCTTGCGCACTTTGACGCACCGCTTGAAGCGCTTGGCATCCTGCGAACGGATCATCCGCACTACTATCACGGGCGGCAGGGGCAGGAATCCGAGGCGGAGTTCGTCGCGCGGATCGTTGATAATCTGGAGCGCCTGATCCTCGCCGAAGGCCCCGAGACGATTATGGCTTTCATCGCTGAGCCGATTACCGGAGCCTCCGGGGTCATCGTGCCTCCCGAAGGCTACTACGAGGCGCTGCTGCCCGTGCTGAACAAGTACGGCATCCTGTTCTGGTCTGACGAAGTCATCTGCGGCTTTGGCCGAACGGGGCGTGACTTCGGGGTCAACACCATGGGCATTGGCCAGCCGGATATGATGACTTTCGCGAAGCAGCTATCCTCGGCGTACTTTCCGATCAGTGCGTCGCTCATTCGGGGTGATCTTTACGAGGCAATGGTCGACCAGTGCGCCGAGGTTGGCGTGTTTGGCCACGGCTATACCTACAGTGGCCACCCAGTAGGCTGTGCGGTAGCACTTAAGGCACTCGAAATTTATGAGCGCGACGATATATTCGCGCAGGCCGCAGTGAAAGGCGAATATCTTCAAGCGCAGCTCAAGTCTTTCGCCGAGCATGAACTGGTCGGTGAGGTGCGCGGGCGCGGGCTTATCGCAGCTATCGAGATTAGCGCAGACAAAACCACGCGCGCCGGCCTGCCGCCGGCCGTCGCCAACTACCTGGCCAAGGCCTGTCAGGATCATGGCGTTATCGTGAGGGCGGTAGCCGGTAATTCGATTGCCCTGTGTCCGCCTCTCATTATCAGTGAGGCGCAGATCGACGAAATGCTCGACGGCATTGCAAATGGGCTAGCGCAGACGCTTGAGCATGTGCGACAGGAAGGCTTGCTGGCTGCGTGAGGCGCTAACGACAGAACTCGTCGATGGCGATGGCGAAGTTCAGGTTTTCGCCGTCGTCTACCTTGAACGTGGTTATGCCCACCAGGTTGCCGGCGCTGTCGAACAGCCCGCCACCGGACGAGCCAACGGAGAGTGCCGCATCGGTCTGTATCAGGGATACGCCGGTGTTGGTTCTTTTCTGCGCAACGATACCGCGCGACAGTGACGTATCCAGCCCTCGCGGATTACCGATAGCAGCCACCTCCTCACCGACCCGTAAGTAGCCATATGGCCGCGCCGCACGCACGTAGCTCGGCATCCGCTCGTTAACGGCCAGTATGCAGCGATCCCCTTCCACGTCGGACGCGGTAACCTGGGCGCGCATTCTCAGGCTGCCCTGGAAGAGTTCAATGGAGTCTGGTCGCTGAATCAGGTGGCAGTTTGTCACCAGACGATCCGGCGCGACCGCGACCGCTGAACCACGGCTGGTGGCTTCGCTACTCGCTGACTTGAGACTCCAGACAGAGGTGGAGCGCAGTTCGAAGACATCTGACCAGGCCAGGCTATTGCGCGGTGCGCTGAGGGCGCATATCTCCCCTTCAAGAGGCTGCCATCCTTGCCAACCGCGGTAGCCGGCAGAGGTCGTACTGTAGCGTACTCTCGATTGACGCTCGATACGGGTTGTGCCACGGCCGCCAACGCCGCCAGCCATGGAGCCCGCGACGGCGAGCCCCTGCTCAGGCGGCATCGCCAGGGCGCGATCCAGTTCGGCGACCTGTGACGGGCTGAGTTTGGCCATGCCGATCTCAATCTGCTGTTTGCGCTCACGCTCCTCGTAGTAGCGATTGCCGTAAACGAAGTTATCGCGGTAGCAGGACCCCCACTGAGGCCCGTCCGCCAGATCCATTCCGCGCTGCCAGAAGAAGTAGCCCAGGTAGGGGTCTTTTGCCGTGCCGCGGCCTTTGAAGTACATCTCGGCCAGCCGCAGGTTAACCTCGCACATCTGCAGCTTGCTGAAGCCCTCCGACTGCCGAACTGTCAGGCCCGGCATCTGAAATTCAAAGTACTGGCCCAGCGCTTCTTCGTAGCGCTTGCGCGAATAGAGCCCGTCAGCATAATCGAGCCTCAAGTGGGTATCGCCATAGGCGACGGACTGCCCCATGTAGTAGAAGGCGGCCTCTGGGTCCGCTGGCAGGCCGGGCCGACCTTTGCTGTAAAGATCGTACAGGGTGCGGATAGCCGCGACCTTCACCTCAGGGTCAGAGCCGGTCTCCAGATAAATCTGGTAGGCCTCCGCTTCGCGCCTGGGGTCTTTCTGGTTCTGCCAGTAAACGGTCAGGGTCTTTAGCGCGCCAGCATCGCCGGCCGCCAGTCGCTGCTCGCAATTAGCGATTTCCAGTTTGCGGTAGTTATCGAGATCGGTGTAAGTGGCTTTGCGGCCGTAGCGCTTGCCTTCTGCGGGCAGTTGGCCTCCTGAGAATATGATGGTCTCGGGGCATCGACCCGCTTCCAGGTCTGCCAGCGCAGGGGAGCGCGTAGTGCTGCTCCCGCCGCCGGCACAGGCCCCAAGCAGGCCGGCGAGAAGCAGTAAGACTGCGGTCTGTCGTATTCGCGCCGGATGCACCCTGGCCCCTCTTATGGCAGGAGTCCCTATTCTAACCTGTGGCCACGGTCTTGGCAGCACGTCTTGTGCTGACCTACACTCGATCTCGCATTGCGATCATCAGGGAGTTTCCTATGGACAACAAAGTCGTAGCCGTGATCGTCTCGATCCTGTTACCGCCACTGGCCGTATTTTTAAAGAAAGGGGCGGGTTCAGATCTCGTGATCAATATCGTGCTGTGCTTGCTCATGTGGGTGCCGGGCGTACTGCACGCGGTGTGGCTCACCGTGCTGTGAGGCCACGAGGGTGAGGGCCGCCCTGAGAGGGACGAGCGGGGGTGCGAGGCACCCCCGCTCGGTTGTTGACGCTTAGCGAGCGAGAAACTCGCCGCGAGTAGCAGCGTCGGTTTTGAAGCAGCCGCCAAGCGCGGTCGTGCGAGTGGCAGAGTTGCTGTCCATGACCCCACGGGATTTAACGCAATAGTGAGTCGCCTCAATGGTGACGGCCACGTCTTCGGTTTCCAACAGAGCCTGAAGGCTTGCCAGCACCTGCTGCGTCAGGCGCTCCTGCACCTGGGGGCGCTGCGCGAAGAAGCGCACGATGCGGTTGATTTTCGACAAGCCAATGATCTTGGTGCCCGGGATGTAGGCAACGCGAGCGCTTCCATCAATAGTGACGAAATGGTGCTCACAGGTGCTGGTCAGGTCAATGTCGTCGACCAGAACCATCTCTTCAACCTGCATCTTGTTCTCGATGACGCTGATTTTCGGGAAGCGGCTGTAATCCAGGCCGGCAAAGATCTCATCAACGTACATCTTGGCGATGCGGTGGGGTGTTTCCGCCAGACTGTCGTCCCGCAGATCCAAGCCCAGCGCCTCAGTGATTTCCGTGAACGCACCGCGAATCACGTCGTACTTCTCGTCGCGCGTCAGGCCATTATCCAACAACGGCGTCTCGAGGCCGCGCTCGATTAGAGCCTGGCGTACCAGCAACGCTTCCTCTGACAGTTTTGCGGGAAATGTCAGCGGGGCAGTGCTTAAAGCCTGTTCCATGTCGTTCTCCTTGTCGGTTCCAAAAGAATTACGCAGTGGGCCCGGTAATGGATTCACGGGTCGATGTGCGCAGGCTGCGTAATCTGGGCTAGACTCATTGTAACTCTGTGGTGATCCTATGTCTGAAACAAACGCTCTTCTGGCCGAGCTGCGTGTTCTGCCTGTTGTCACGGCGCTTGATGTGCCGTCAACCTTGAAGCTCGCCGCTGCACTGCAGCGCGGCGGCATGCGGGCGATTGAAGTGACCTTGAGAACGCCTGCCGCACTCGACAGCATTCGCGCCCTGAAAGACGCAGGCTCAAGCCTACAGATAGCCGCAGGTACAATTACTGATAGCGGTGGTATGGAGAGGGCACTGGCGGCCGGTGCCGATTTTCTGGTGAGTCCTGGTAGCACGCAGGCCTTATTGCAAGATGCCCGGGAGGGCGGCGCTTTACTGATTCCTGGCGTATCGAGTGCTTCCGATGTGATGCTCGGCTTGTCAGAGGGCTACCGCTGCTTCAAGCTGTTTCCCGCCGCGGCGGTTGGCGGCCTGGCCCTGCTCAAGTCGCTAGCAGGCCCTTTTCCAGAGGTTACGTTTTGTCCAACCGGTGGGCTAGGGCCCGATAACTACCTCGACTACCTGGCTCTGCCCAACGTGCTTTGTTGCGGTGGATCATGGATGTGTGCGACCGCGCTGGTAGAAAATGGCGATTGGCAGACTATCGAATCTCTGGCACAGGCGGCGATGCAGGCCGTAAAGGAGGACTAGACCATGTCGACATCGCGGCCAATCAGGCTGGGCATGATGGGTTTCGGAAAGACGGGCCGCCAGCTCTATGAACTGGCGTCTCGCAGCGAGGACGTTCAGGTCGTTGCCATCGCCGATGTCGGGGAGCCGGAGATTCTGCACTACCTGCTTTGTTCCGAGGTTGATCACCTCGACAGGCACAGCCTGGAAGGCAATTTCCTGGTGAATGAGCGATTCCGGGCGCGCCTGATGCAGATCGATCGGCCCGCTGAAATGCCCTGGGACATGTTCGACGTTGACGCGGTGATCGACGCCACGGGCAAGCATCGTGAAGCACACTTCCTGGAGGACCACCTGCGCAACGGCGCCCCACGAGTGCTGCTGCGCACCTTGCCCGCGGACCGAATAGACCGCATCGTGATGCCCGGTATCAATGGTGACAGTATCCAGCAGGCTGACAGAATGCTGTCCGCTGGGTCTGCGACCACGTCGGCCTTGTGTCTTCTGCTGCACATACTGGGTGAGCGCTTCGAGATTGAATGCGGCAGCATGACTAGCATCCACGCCTACACCTCAGACCAGGTGCTCCAGGATTACGCCGGGACCGACTTCCGTCGTAGTCGCTCTGCTGCTGAGAACATCATTCCCAATGTACATGAGGCCGGCATCTGGCTGGGTGACGTGCTGCCGCAGTTTGCCTACAAGATCATCACCTCGGCGCTGAATGTGCCCATCCAGGAAGGCTGCCTGCTCGATACAGACCTCGTTTTTGCAGACGCTTCGATCACCGCAGAAGATGTGAATGCCCTGGTGCGCGAGCGCGCGGCGGATTTCCCTGGCATTGTCGATGTTGCAGAGGACCCGATCGTGTCCTCCGACGTCATTGGTAACGCACACTCGATGCTGTTTGACCTGAAAGGCACGATCAAAGCGGGCGACCACACCATCAAGACGCTTTGCTGGTACGAGAATCTCGGACACGCGGCGCGCTTGCTCGATGTGGTGCGCCTGTACGCACGGCTGGATGCAGGGCAGGAGGCAGCGTGATGAGAGTAGCGATCAATGGTTTTGGCCGCATTGGGCGCTCGGTATTTCGCATCCTCGAAGACGTCGAGGGCATCGATGTCGTCGCCATTAACGATCTTTTTGATCGAGAGGCCCTGCGCTACCTGCTGAACTACGATACGGTCATGGGGCCTTTCAGTCATAGCCTGGCGCTGGAAGATGACCATTTTGTGACCCCGAAAGGCCGCGTGCGTTTGCTGAGCGAGCGCAGCCCCAGAGACTTACCCTGGCGCGACCTCGGTATCGATGCAGTGGTCGAGGCGACCGGGGTATTCCGCTCTCGGGACTCTCTACAGCCGCATCTTGATGCGGGCGCAGGCCGCGTTGTGCTGACGGTTCCGTCCAAGGACCCTGTAGACTTTACCGTTGTGCTGGGCGTCAATGATGATGGCCTGCAGGTTGATCATCGAATCGTTTCCAACGCCAGCTGCACCACTAACTGCCTGGCCCCGATGGCCCGCGTGCTGGATGACGAATTTGGCATCGTCGAGGGGGTTATCAACACCGTTCACGCCTACACCAACGACCAGCGTCTGGCCGACGTGCCGCACTCGGACTGGCGTCGCAGCCGCGCCGCGGCAGAGAACATTATCCCCACGTCCACCGGGGCCGCCAAGGCGGTTGGGCAGGTGCTACCAAAACTGCAGGGGCGTCTGCACGGCATCGCCGCCCGCGTGCCGGTGCCCGATGGTTCAGTCGTCGACCTATTCGTGAAGTTGGAGAAGAGCGTGAGCGCCGAGGCCGTAAACGACGCGGTGCGCGCCGCGGCGGCGTCTGAGCGACTCGGCGGCATACTGGCCTTCAGTGAGCGGCCCATCGTGTCCTCTGACATAATCGGCAACCCTCACTCGTCCATCTACGATTCTGGCTTCACGGCGGTCACGGGAGGCCACTACCTGCGAGTGCTTAACTGGTACGACAATGAATGGGGTTACTCCTGTCGCGTCTGTGATTTGCTGCGGCGCTTCAAGGACTTTGCGGCAGCGGCATGACCGAACCAGGCACGGACTATACGTCACTGCGCAGCAACGTCAGCCTGCTTGGCCGACTGCTGGGAGAGACCATCGCCAGTGCCGAGGGCCAGGGCTTCCTCGACCTCGTTGAGGCGATTCGCACGGCCTCCAAATCTGCGCGGGGCGGTAGCGCCGAGGATCGGCAGCGCCTTCTGGAACAGCTGCGTACCTTGGGCAAGGATGAGTTGGTGCCCGTAGCGCGCGCCTTTAGCCAGTTCTTGAATCTGGCGAATATCGCGGACCAGCAGTTTCTCGTATCACGGGCCATGGATGCTGAGCTATCTGCCACGCAAGCGCTGGCTTCAGCGTTTGCGGAATTATCTGCTGAGGGCATCTCAGCTCAGGATATGGCCCATCAGGCGAGCAGCCTGAATATTGAGCTCGTGTTGACAGCGCACCCGACGGAAATTATGCGCCGGACGCTCATTCACAAGCACGCTGAACTCGGTCGCTGCCTGTCGCAGTTGGAGCTCGGCGGGCTGACCGATAGCGAGGAACATGCGGCGCAAACCCGCCTGCGCAGCCTGATTGCGCAAATCTGGCATGGCGATGACTTCCGCCGTGAGCGGCCGACGCCGGTAGACGAGGCCAAGTGGGGCTTTGCCGTGGTGGAGGACTCTCTCTGGCAGGCTGTCCCGCAGTTTCTGCGCCGCCTCGACCGCGCCCTGGAAGCAAGCTGCGGTTTGCGACTCGCCCTGGACGCCAGGCCCGTGCATTTTACGTCGTGGATGGGTGGAGATCGTGACGGCAATCCCAATGTCACCGCGCAGGTGACCGATGAGGTTCTGCTCCTTAGCCGCTGGCAGGCTTGCAAGCTCTACCTGGATGATGTTCATGCCTTGATTGAAGAACTGTCGATGACACGCTGCACGGCGCAGTTCAGCGAGTATGCAGGCGGCGCTCATGAGCCCTATCGGGAGGTGCTGCGCAGTCTTCGCACGCGCTTGCAGGCAAGCCTTCAGAGTATCGAGGCTGCTCTGGAAGGGCAGCCTGATGCCCGGGACGACGCGCTGACAGATCAGGATCAGCTGTGGCAGCCTCTCAAGGCCTGCTACGACTCCCTGCATGCCAGTGGTATGGCGCTGATTGCTGATGGGTCCCTGCTGGATACCCTGCGCAAGGTGAGCTGCTTCGGCTTGCACCTCGTACGCCACGATATCAGGCAGGAAAGTAGTCGCCACACCCAGGTGCTGTCAGAGTTGACTACCTGGCTGGGGATTGGTGACTACGCGCAATGGGATGAGCCTGCCAGGCAGGCCTTCCTGCTGGGCGAGCTCTCCGGGCGTCGCCCGCTGATACCACCGGACTGGTCGCCCTCAGCTGAGGTGCAGGAAGTGCTGGATACCTGCGCCGTGATTGCTCGCCAGTCGCCCGAGGCGCTGGGTGCTTATGTTATTTCCATGGCACGACAGGCTTCCGATGTGCTTGCCGTTCATTTGCTGCTCAAAGAGAGCGGCTGCCGCACGCCGCCGCCCGTAGCGCCGCTCTTCGAAACCCTGGACGATCTGGAGCGTTGCCGTTCGGTTCTCGAGGCCTTGCTCGCGGCACCATGGTATCGAGGGCAGATAGCGGGCCAACAGATGGTGATGATCGGTTATTCAGATTCGGCCAAGGATGCCGGTGTGATGGCGGCAGCCTGGGCCCAATACCGTGCGCAAGAATCGCTGCTTGAAGTGTGTTCGGAGCATAACGTCGAGCTGACCCTGTTCCATGGCCGCGGTGGCACGATTGGCCGTGGCGGGGCGCCTGCGGCAGCCGCCCTGATGTCGCAGCCCCCGGGTTCCCTGGGCAATGGCCTCAGGGTGACAGAGCAGGGCGAAATCATTCGGACCAAGCTGGGCTGGAGCGCCCACGCGGTTAAAACACTCGCTCTGTATGCCAGTTCGATCTTCCGCGCCAACCTGCTAACGCCGCCCGCGCCCAAGAGTGAGTGGCGCGACGTGATGCTGCGCCTGGCCGATAGCTCCTGTACCGCATATCGCGATGTGATCCGTGGCGAGGCGGATTTCGTGCCGTATTTCCGTCACGCCACGCCCGAGCAGGAATTGGCGCGTCTTCCCCTGGGGTCGCGGCCGGCGAGGCGCGCTGGCGGCGGTGGTATAGAGAGTTTGCGGGCAATTCCGTGGATCTTTGCCTGGTCGCAAAACCGCCTGATGCTGCCTGCGTGGCTCGGGGCCGGGGCAGCCCTGCGGGAAGAAATGGACCAGGGCGGCGGAGCTGTGCTGCGCGCCATGGCCAGCGAGTGGCCATTTTTCAGGACGCGGCTGTCGATGTTGGAGATGGTCTACGCCAAGGCCGATGCCGACATTTCCGCCCATTACGACGAGCGCCTGGTGCCCGATGAGCTCAAGTCTATCGGCGCCAACCTGCGCACGCAGCTGGAACGCGACCGAGCGACCGTGCTTGAACTGCTAGGTCAGGATGATCTGCTGGCGGGTCAGGATTGGTTGAGACAGTCGGTGCACCTGCGCAATATTTACACCGATCCCCTCAATTTTCTGCAAGCCGAGCTGCTGCGCCGCGACCGAGAGGACCCGGAACCGGCGGTGGAGCAGGCGATCATGGTGACGATTGCGGGTATCGCCGCGGGCATGCGCAATACCGGCTAGCAGGCGATTCCCCGCTGCGGTAACTTGCAGTACCATTACGGCGCCGGAGCGTTCGCTCCCTCTAAAAATGCACTGAGAGGCAAACCGATGCGCAAGACTCTACCCGCCCTGTTACTCGCCCTATCCACACTGATGCTCGCGCCGCTGACGCTGGCTGATGACTATTCCGATACCATCACAGCCTTCCGCAATGCGGGGCAAACTGACGGCTTCTTTACCCAATCCTATGGTTACGCAGTGTTCCCGACCGTCGGCAAGGGCGGCATGGGAATAGGGGGTGCGCATGGCAAGGGCCGCGTTTATCAGAACGGTACCCACGTGGGTAACACGTCGATGACCCAGCTGACCGTCGGCTTTCAGCTAGGTGGGCAGGCCTTCAGCCAAATGATTTTCTTTGAAGATGAGCGGGCCTTCCGCGAGTTTACCTCTGGCAACTTTGAGTTCAGTGCACAGGCGACGGCCGTTGCATTAACGGCGGGCGTATCGGCTGAAGCCAATACCGGCGGTGGCGTGGCAGCTGGCGTCAGTGGCGGCCGCAATGATGCAAATACGGCCAACCTTGGCTGGCGCAAGGGCATGGCGATTTTCACCATTGCCCGCGGTGGCCTCATGTACGAGGCAGCGCTGGGCGGTCAGAAATTCGGTTACACGCCGCTCTAGGCGAGGGCTGATTCGCGGGCCAGTGCCAGCTGGTCCGCGGTGAGTTCGGCGCCGCAAAGAATGACATGCCAGTTGCGTGGCCCGTGGGCGCCGCGCACCAGAATCTTGGCGATGTCTGCAGTGCTGGAAGGCCCCGAAATAATATGCACAGCCCTTGCTCTGCTGCCACCAGCCTGGGCCCTGCGCCAGGCAGCGTTGAGGTCGGCTTCCAGGTCGTCATGATCGACTAACACAACGTGATCTTCAGCAAGGAGGTTATTTGAGGCCGGGTTGGCCCTGCCTGTGGCCAGCAGGACGCTACCGGTTTCGGCTACTGCGGCGCGGGCGTAACTGAGACAAGCGTCGTCACCGTCCTGGCAAAGGCCGAATCTGGGTAAGAGCCCACCTTCGCGCCAGGGCATAGCGGCCAGGCGCGGATCGTCTCCGGCGACCAGCTTGCGACTTCGAAAGCGCTCATAGAGATAGCGTCCAATGGCGGCCACTGCGGCACTGCGACTATCGGCGATATCAACGCTGCCGCGATTGCGCAGGACATTGCTGAGAAAAGCGACCGCAACGTCGGCATCTGGCAGAACCGCGCTGGGCCCGGGTCCCAGCGCCTGCAGCTGACGGATCGCCTCGTTGCGTGTCTGACCGAGGCTGCCATAACGAACCCGGGCCAAAATCTCACTGCGCGCGTCACTGCTCATCTACAGAGACCTGCTGCTGGCGTTCGTACTGGGCCATGAAGGTGGAACCTTGGGGCGCCGGGAAGTCTCGTGCGTCCGTCCAGCCCTGGGCGAATGGCAGACGTCTGAACGAGCCACGTTTGCGGCCCAGAGCACTGAGCATCTTCACACCCCATCGCGTCAGCGTCTGGTAGAGTCGCGGTTTGCCAGCAAGCCAGCTGTGCAGCCTCAAACCCAGTCGCCAGCGCCTTGGCGAGAGCTTGCGCTGCTGTTCCTCACGACGCAGATCGCGCAGTAAGTCCACCAGCGGAATGTTCGCGGGACAGACTTCCTCGCAGCGACCGCAGCTTGTGCAGGCGTTGGGAAGGACATGGCTGTCTTCCAGGGAGGTCAGCAATGGCGTCAGTATCGACCCCATGGGGCCCGGATAAACCCAGCCATAGGCGTGACCGCCGGCGCCAACGTATACCGGGCAGTGATTCAGGCAGGCGCCACAGCGAATACACTGCAGCATGTCGCGATAGTCGCTGGTGAGAATGTCGCTGCGTCGGTTATCCAGCAGGACAATGTGCGTTTCTAGTGGCCCGTCCAGTTCGTCTTCACGTCGCGGGCCGGAATAAAGGCTGGTGTAACAGCTGATAGGCTGGCCGATGGCTGCCCGTGCCAAGAGTCGCACCAGCGACAGTGCATCTTCAGTGCGCGGCAGGAGTCGTTCTATGGTGGTACAGACGATGAGCACGGGTGGTAGGTTGGCGCACAGATCGCCATTCCCTTCGTTGGTTACCAGCAGGCTGTAGCCATTTTCCGCAATCAGCGCGTTGGCGCCGATGATGCCAACGTCCGCTTTCAAAAAAGTCTCCCGCAGAACGGTACGGGCTTCGGCCACCATGTCTGCCGGCTCCGCTAACTCCCGTTCACCGAAATCGTGTCGTGCCAGAAACAGTTCCCTGATTTCATCGACGGGCTTGTGCAGGGCAGGGCCAACGATATGGCTGGGCGTTTCTCCGGCCTCCTGAATGATGTACTCGCCGAGGTCGGTCTCAACGACACGTAGTCCGGCACGCAGCAGATGTTCGTTAAGGGCAGTTTCCTCGGTGACCATGGACTTACCTTTCGCCACCAGCCTGGCATCGTGCTCTCGGCAGATAGCCAGCACCGTTTCGTTCAGCTCGGCGCTGTCACGGGCGTAGTGCACCTGGTTGCCGTTGGCGATGGCTTCCTCTTCGAAGCGCGGCAGGTAGTGGTCAAGGTTGTCGAGGCTGTGCTTGCGCACCCGACTCATGTGTTCGCGCAGCGCCTCGAAATCACCGAAGCGATCAGCAGCCTGGCCGTAGGCCAGCGGCATGAGCTGCCCCAACACGTCCCATGCTTCGCGCCGGGGGATGTCACCCAGGGCCTCGGTGGCCTGCTCCAGGAAACGCTCGCTGGTTTGCTCCACGCTTAATCACCCTGCCCGATGGGCGGCTGCGCCATCTGATCGGCAAGCAGCTCCGCTATGTGACGTACCTCGATGGCAGCACCAACACGGCTGGCGCGACCGGCTATGTTCAGCAGGCAGCCCAGGTCCCCGCCGACGAGGATATCCGCACCGGTAGCAAGGGCGTCGTCCAGCTTGTCCTGCACCATCTTGCCTGAGAGCGCAGGCATTTTTGCACAGAAGGTGCCGCCGAAGCCGCAGCAGACGTCAGCCTGGCTGAGCTCATTCACGTCCGTGCCACAGATTTCTTGCAGCAGCTGCCTGGGCTGGTGTTTGATACCGAGCTCTCGTAAACCGGCGCAGCTGTCATGGTAGGTGACTTTCTGTCCCTCACAGGCTCGGCTGTGAGGTGGTTGCAAGGGTGCGATCTGGGCCAGAAAAGTGGTCAACTCATAGGTCTTGGCCGCCACTGCGAGGGCGCGCTCGCGCCACTCACCTTTCAGCAGCTTCGGGTAATGCTCACGGATCATGCCGGCACAGGAGCCCGATGGCACGACGACGTAGTCGGCGTCTGCGAAAGCCTCGATGACCTGGTGAGCGAGCGGCGCGGCGGCGTCGTAGTCGCCGGTGTTATAGGCCGGTTGACCACAGCAACTCTGCTGTTTGGGCACGCTGACATCGCAGCCGGCCTGCTCCAGCAGTGACAGCGCCGCAAAAGCAACGGATGGACGAAACAGGTCGGCAAGACAGGTGACGTACAGTGCGACTTGTGGGCGGCGTGCTTTGCGCTCGCTGCGCAATTGCTCCTGCCTGTCGTCCATGCTCAGTAGCCGTCCCGTCATCTAGTGTTGGCAGTGGCAGTATAATCGATTGTCTGTGTCGAGAGGCTAAATTGCCAGCAGCAGCATGCCTAGCGTTACGGCTGCCAGCATTGCGATTGCGCCGCGCGCGAAAGGGTGGCCGGTCTGTAGCATCTTGATCGCAAGCGTGCCGCGATCGACGCGTATCCCGCTGCGCGCCAGTTTTGCCGTAGCCTGAGCCCCTTCAAACTGTGGCAGCAGTCGGTTGCCCAGAAAAACGACCACGTCATCAATCAGCAGAAAGTTGCCGCGGTACTGCAGCTCTGGCCCCTTGCCATGGTGATACATGTTGTTGTGATCAACGAGCAGAAACTGGCCATTGGTCACGGCGACGTGGCCGGCCGGTGCCTGGTACAACATCCACAGTGCCAGTGCCGGGCCTGCGGCAAGAATCGTCAGACCACAAAGCTGTAGGCCTGTGAGATCGAGGCTGGCCGCCAGAGCCAGAAGCGGCAGTGCGATACAGGTGTAGGCAATACCGGCCCGGCGAATTGCATGTGCGCGATCAGTCCTGGGTTTCAGCCAGAGCATGTCTTCGCCAACGCCTTCCAGCGGTGCAGCGCCGCGGCAGCGGCCCTGCCGGTAAACCAGGGTTCGTAGGTGTTGCAGGTAGGCGAGCAGCACGGCATAGACCAGACTGGTCAGCACCGCGAGGAGGACCAGGCGCCAGACGGTTTGCGACCAGTGCTGCCAGCTCCTGCGTTGCTCAGCAGCAGACAGCAGCGACGTCGAGCGTAATGGTAATTCTGTCTGGCCTTGTGCGTTAAAGCGGTCAAGCGCTATGCGCTCTCGATCCAGCACTAACATGCGCTGACCCCAGGGCAGCAGTTGATCCGGAGTTACGCTGGAAGGCAGACGGGCTTCGCCGAGGTAGTCCCACTGGTCGTTAAAGCGCAGCAGCGCACTCGTGCTGCCGTTCTCGCTGGTGAGAACCGCCCACCAGCTGTCGGCTGCTCGTTTGAGATGCGCGACTCTCGAGAGCTCTCGTTCCAGCGCTGGGGGTGGCATGAGGAGAAGTTGGTCGAGCTGCTGCCCGAAGGCCATCGCGTCATAGCGATAGACGCCGGTCGCAGGCCCCTCTGCGGCGGTGATGTAGAGCAGACCGCTGTCGATCACCATGTCTGCGGAAGCGGGGAGCATGACGTCTGCCTCAGCCATGAGTTCACCCTCCGCTGACAGGCGAAGCAATCGATTCTCGCCGCCGGCCGCGGCAACGAGCGACTGGTCAGTGGGGTTGGCAACGATAGCGTCAACGGCAGCGGTGTGTTTGCCCAGCGGGCGGCAGGCCACGTCACCGCTTATTGGACACGCGTGCAGTTCTGCAAGCGCCAGGCCAGAGGAGAGCCCGCTGAGGTAAACGATATCGCCTGTCGCGTTTGCTGCCAGGAGGGGCCCCGGCGAACTCAGGCCGAGCTGGCTGAAACGTAATTCACCGGTGGGCGTGCCTGAGCGGTCGTGCAGTAGTAGCCGATCATCAAGTGCCAGCAAAAGTTGGCCCTGCGGCGTGGCCAAACCGGATACAGGGCCCTCGATCAGCGGCGGGGGCATCAACTGCAGTCGCAGGCCAAGAAGCACCAGGATCGCACCCAGGCAGGTCAGGGCGGCCGAAACCGCGCGGCCGCGCAGACGCAGCGCGGTCTGTGCGCGCTGTTGCACTTCGCGGCTGTTGCGAAAGGGATGCAGGGCATAGAGGTTGGGCTCGCCGGCAACGGCAGCGCCCTGGCCATTACGCAGGCTGCCTGAGAGGAATTCTGACTGCCCGCTGAACCGTTTTGCAGTTTTTTGCAAACGGTAGTCCTGGGCGGCTCGGCTATCGTCCTCCAGGCTGCGCCTGAGTGCCTCGCGCTCATGGCGCTGCCTGGCTTGTTCTGTACTGATGCGCTCTGCTTCAGCTGCGGCCGCGCGCCGCCGCTCGGCCTTTTCCGCAGCGATACGAGCAGCTTTTTCTGTAGCGAGCTGGCGCTTCTCGGCTTTTGCTCGCCGCCGACGTTCAGCCTGTTCTTCGGCGAGGCGCTGCTGCTCCAGCTGTTGTGCTTCCAGTCTGGCGGCTTTCTGCTGCTCTTTCAGGCGCTTCGCCTCGCGCTCGGCTTGTTGCTGCCGGGCCTTCTCAGCCGCGGCCTGCTGCCGCTCCAAGGCCTTTCTCTCGGCGCGCTCTGCAGCCCTGATCTGGGCCTCGCGCTCTCGCTGCTCTCGCGCCTGCGCCTGTTTGGCAGCGTGCTCGGCGGCCGCGCGCTCTTGTTCTTCCCGCTCAGCGGCGATACGCGCGGCCCTCGCTGCGGCGGCCCGCTGTTTCTCGGCCTTTTCCTTGGCGAGTCGCGCCGCCTTTTCCTGGGCAAGGCGCTCCTTCTCTGCCTGTTTGGCCGCGCGTTCGGCAGCCTGTGCTTCCGCCTTGCGCTGCTTCTCCGCTCTCGCGGCGGCTGCACGCTGTTCTACGCGGGCCTGCTGTTCAGCCCTGATGCGGGTCTTTTCGTCGCGGCGCCGCTGTTCCTCTCTGGCCTTCCTTAGCTGCGCGATTTCCAGCTCCGCCTGTCGCGCCGCCTCTGCTTCACGGCGCTTCGCCTTGGCAGCGGCGCGCTGCAGCGCACGTTCCTGATCGTCGCCCGCGGCGGTGAGCCCGGCTACCTTCACCAGTTCAGCGATGGCGCCTATGTGCTGTAGTTTCTGGAAGTACTCCGCGGCTTCCTTGCGATCCAGGTTGCGGCGTAGCACCACGGTCTCGCCCGAAAAGAAGGGCTCTACAAGAGAAGGGTCGTCAAGATTGAAGAGGGAGGCAAAGCCCGCCCGAACTTTTTCCGGGTGCTTGCCGGCTTTAATGTCGCCCCTGAAAACGAGGTTGAACCGGTTCACCGCTGGCCCAGCGCCTCTATCGCTTTGTTATATATCCCCAAGGCGAATTTACGGTTTTTAGCGCTGATTTTCCAGTACTTTGCCCGCTGCTGTCCGATACAATAGGGCCGCTTGATTCGAATGACTGAGGACTGTGCAGGGGGACTGCTATGACGATGCCGCCGGATACGGTGATTGAGCAGCTACGCGAGCTGCTTGGGGATAAGGGCGTTAAGGTAGAGCCCAATGATTACGCCCCGGACGTTGTGGTTCGGCCGGCTTCGCCCGAGGAGGTCGCAGGCGTGCTGCGCATTTGTAATGCAGCGTCTCAATCCCTGATTCCCATTGGCGGGATGACAGGACTCGTGGGGGGGCACCAGGAGCTTGCCGGAGAGATCGGGCTGTCTATGGCGCGGATGAATGCGATCGAGGAAATCGATGTCAGCAACCGCACGATGACCGTACAGGCAGGGTGTATTTTGCAGCTGGCGGTGGAAGCTGCGCAGGAGAAGGGGCTATTGCTGCCCCTGGACCTTGGGGCGAGAGGCTCGGCGACCGTCGGTGGCAATGTTGCAACCAACGCGGGCGGTAATCGGGTGATCCGCTACGGCATGATGCGCGACATGGTGCTCGGCCTTGAGGTTGTTCTGGCGGATGGCACGGTGATTTCCTCGCTCAATAAAATGCTGAAGAACAATACCGGCTACGATCTCAAGCAGTGGTTCATCGGCGCCGAAGGCACTCTTGGGGTGATTACGCGGGTGGTCCTCAGGCTCCGCCCGCTGCCTCGCAGCCAGAACACCGCGCTATTGGCAGTCGACAGTTTTAAGCAGGTGACCGGGCTTTTGCACTGGCTGGACGGCCGCACGGCCGGCACGCTGTCCGCATTTGAAGTCATGTGGCCTTCCTTTTATGAGTACATCACGCGCGAGGGTGGCAACCATAAACCGCCCTTACCCCATGGCTCCGAGTATTACGTATTGGTAGAGACGCTGGGCTCAGATCCGGGCAAGGATGCCGAAAGCCTCGAGGAGGTGCTGGCGGGGGCACTGGAGGAGGGCCTTGTCAGCGATGCAGTCATTGCCAAGTCGCAAAGCGAGCGGAACGCAATTTGGGAGATACGGGATGACGTGCTTGATCTCTTTCAAATGGGGCCGCAGGCGCTCTTTGACATCAGCGTCACGCTCGACAATATGGAGCAGTTTGTCACTGATCTGAACGTCGAGATGGACAAACTGCAGCAGCCCTTCTGTGTGATATTCGGGCACCTCGGCGACTGCAACCTCCACATCTGTCTAGGCAGTTCCGACCTCGACGAGTTTGATCCCGAGGCGCTGACGCGGATGCTCTATGACCTTGTAGGCCAGCACCAGGGCTCGGTGTCAGCGGAGCACGGCATTGGCACCAGCAAGCGGGATTATCTCAACCGCAGTCGAGACGAACAGGAGATGGCCCTCATGCGGCGCATGAAAAACATGCTCGATCCACAAAATATCCTCAATCCGAACAAGGTGTTTACCGCCGATAGCCTAAGCCAACAGGCGGTGAATTCATGAACGGCGCAGAGAGCCTGCTGACCACCCTCGTCAACAACGGCGTCGAGGTCTGCTTCACCAACCCAGGTACCTCGGAAATGCATTTCGTTGCGGCACTCGATGAGGTCGATGGCATGCGTTGCATTCTATGCCTGTTCGAGGGGGTGCTGACCGGTGCCGCCGACGGCTATGCGCGGATGGCGCGCAAGCCAGCTTCAACACTCCTGCATCTCGGCCCCGGCTTCGGTAACAGCCTGGCCAACGTGCACAATGCGCGCAAGGGCAACATACCGATGGTTAATATCATCGGCGATCACGCGACCTACCACCTCGAATACGATGCGCCGCTGACCTCAGATATAAAAGGCATAGCTGGGCCGGTGTCCCACTGGGTTAAATCGTCAGATGCCGCAGGTGATATTGCCCGCGATGCAGCCGAAGCGGTGAAGCAGGCGGGCATTGGCGAAATTGCAACCCTGATACTGCCGGCGGACGTGTCCTGGGGTGACAATCCAAACGGTGCCGAAGCTGCGGTCAGTGTAATAGAACCCACGCCGGTAGATGCCTCGCGGATCGCGTCGGCTGCCGAGAGGCTACGGGCGGCGGAAAATCCCGTCCTGATGGTCGGTGGTCGCGAAATCACTGCGGAACAGGGCCGCCAGCTCAGCCGCATTGGCAAGGCCGTGGGTGGCCGCGTCATGACCGAGACTTTTCCGGCGCGCTGCGCCCGTGGCGCCGGCACAGCGGTGCTGGATCGCCTTGCTTACCTGGCTGAAATCGCCATCGATTCGATCAAGGACGTGGACCTCCTTGTGCTGGTCGGCTGCAAGTCGCCGGTCTCGTTTTTCGCCTATCCAAACGTCCCCAGTGCCATTGCGCCTGAGAGCTGCGAGGAACTGGCACTGGCCGGCCCCAATGATGACATTGATAACGCCTTGGCTGAGCTGGTCGAGATATTGGGGGCAAGCGACTTTGAACCTGAGCTTTGCGCGCTTAACTTGCCCGACAAGCCCTCCGGCTCGCTTGATGCCAACAGCGTAGCGCAATCGCTGGCGCACTTTTTACCCGAGAACGCGATTATCGTGGATGAAGGGGTTACCTCTGGCCTGGCCTGCATGCCGCTGACGGCTGAAGCCCGCCCGCATGATTGGCTCAACCAAACGGGTGGCGCCATTGGCTGGGGCCTGCCTGCGGCTGTTGGAGCAGCGGTTGCCTGCCCAGAGCGGAAGGTGATTTGTCTCGAGGGGGATGGCAGCGCCATGTATACCATCCAGTCGCTGTGGACGATGGCCCGCGAAGCGCTGGATGTCACGGTGATCATTTTTAACAACCGTAAATACAGCATATTGGAGATGGAGTTCGGACGTACCGGTGCCAGGGGTGGAGCGCCCGGCCCTAAGGCCGCGAGCACACTGGACATCGGTAAGCCAGACATGGATTTTGTGGCGATGGCGCAGGGCATGGGTGTGCGCGCGGCGCGCGCCGACAGCGCCGAGGCATTCAACGAATTGCTCGAAGCCGCGCTCGCGGCAGAAGGCCCCTTTCTGATCGACGCGATCGTGCCCACGCTTTTCAGCTAGTTTAGATGTTACGCCGCCTGCGCCCTTTGCGTCCGTTCGCATTCCCGGGACAGAGCGGCGCGCATGCTGTCCGGGTCCCGGATGCGTTTTACCCGGGTAAACAGCAGCGCCGCCTCCAGGTAGTAGTACTGAAGGTAGACCAGCCACTGCTTGATCGGGTTGACGACATAGCGCGCATCGTAGTGAGCGAGGCTGAGTGCAAGGTAGTCTTGTAACATAGCGGCGACTGCTTGCCAGGTCAGGGGCGGCAGGTCGTCTCCGCGGTCAGTGGCGCCAATCAAGCGCGGGAGATCAGGCCGACAGAGTGCGCCGCGACCCAGCATCAGATCCTGGCAGCCGCTGACTGCGCGCGCGCGTTGGGCGTCACCCGGGCTCCAGATTTCTCCATTGGCGATGATAGGGAGCGACACACGTTCCCTCGCCGTGGCGATTTCGTGCCAGTGGGCGGGTGGTCGATAGGCCTGGCTACGTGTACGAGCGTGAACCGTCAGCTCAGTCGCGCCAGCGGCCTCGATCCCCTGGACGATGTCGAGAAATAAACCGCTATCGTCAAATCCCAGACGTGTCTTCACGCTCACCGGCACGCCGGCGGGCACGGCTTTACGAACCGCTGCGACGATGGCATGCACGCGCTCCGGTTCGCGCAGAATAATAGCGCCCCCGTCAGACTTGTTGACGGTCTTTGCCGGACAGCCAAAGTTGAGGTCGATGCCCGGTGCACCGAGTGCAGCCGCCCGAGCGGCGTTATCTCCCATCGGGCCAGGCTGTCCCCCAAGCAGTTGCAGGTAAACGGCAACGCCCGTGTGTGTTTTGCCACCTGCGCCCAGCTCAGGGCAGATGCGGTGAAAAACGCGAGGCGGCAAAAGCCTGTCGGTAACGCGCAGGAACTCGGTGACACAGCGGTCTACACCGCCGAGGCTGGTCAGCATGTGACGCATGGTGTGATCCATGACGCCCTCCATGGGTGCCAGCATTATGCGCGAGCGTTCTGTCACCTGTTCCTCGTTGGTTGGCGGATGCGCGCCCATTATAAGGAGCGTAGTGTCGGGGCGCGAGTTTGCAGTCCGCGCGCTTCGCCTGCAGATGGCTTAGACAAGCTATCCCGAGTATCATACGCAGCCTTGACCAGGGGCCGGCAAACAGGGAGTGCCATGCAGTCGGATATCGTGACGCAGGGTCTGGAACTCATGCTCTACGGCATGGGAACGGTCGTGGTGTTTCTGGCGCTGTTGGTGCTGGCGATGACCGCCATGTCCCGCGTGATGGAGCGCTACTTCCCCGACGCCTCGCCGGCCAAGGCTGCCGCCGTGAGACCGCGACAGTTCGTCGCCGAAAGCACCCAAGGTGATCGGGGCGCCAGCCTTGATCAAGCTATTGACCCCGAGATCGTTGCTGTTATTACCGCGGCCATTCACCAGCATCGGCAAGGTAAATTCCAATGAAATCCTGGACCGAACTAACCCACGGGGAGAACTGTGAGCATGGATGAGAAGCAAGCACCGCTGGGAATCACCGATGTTGTATTGCGGGACGCCTCTCAGTCGCTACTCGCTACCCGCGTCCGCATTGAGGACATGCTGCCGATCGCTGCGAAGCTGGATGAGGTCGGATTCTGGTCTCTGGAGTCCTGGGGTGGCGCCACCTTTGACGCCTGCATTCGCTATCTCGGCGAGGATCCATGGGAACGGATTCGGGAGCTGAAGAAGGCCATGCCCAAGACGCCGCAGCAAATGCTGTTCCGGGGGCAGAACATTCTCGGCTACCGCCACTACGCTGACGACGTGGTAGACAAGTTTGTCGAACGCGCGGCACAGAACGGCGTAGACGTATTCCGCGTGTTTGATGCCATGAACGACATGCGCAACATCGAGCGCGCGCTGAAGGCGGTCGTTGAAGTGGGCAAACACGCCCAGGGCACTATCGCCTACACGCTGAGCCCGGTGCACACGATCGACAACTGGGTGGAGCAGGGCAAACGCATCGAGGATATGGGCGCCCATTCCATCGCCATCAAAGATATGGCTGGTTTGCTGCGGCCTTACGATGGTTTCGAACTGGTTAGCAAGCTCAAGGCCGCCTGCGATATCCCCATCCATATGCAATGTCATGCCACCACGGGGCTCTCCACCTCGACGATCGTCAAATGCGTGGAGGCGGGCATCGACAACGTCGACACGTCGATCTCATCGATGTCGATGACCTATGGGCACTCGCCAACCGAGACGGTGGTCGCGATCCTCGAAGGGACCGGCCGCGATACGGGTCTGGACATCGGCCTGTTGGAGGAAATAGCGGCCTACTTCCGCGACGTGCGCAAGAAGTACGCGAAGTTCGAGGGCTCACTGCGGGGCGTGGACTCCCGCATCCTGGTGGCCCAGGTGCCTGGAGGCATGCTCACAAACATGGAAAACCAGCTGCGGGAGCAGGGCGCGGCGGACAAGCTCGATGAGGTGCTTGAGGAAATTCCCCGGGTGCGTGAGGACCTTGGCTATATTCCCCTGGTGACACCCACCTCGCAGATCGTCGGCACCCAGTCGGTTATCAATGTGCTAACGGGAGAGCGTTACAAGTCGATTTCAAAAGAAACAGCAGGTGTCCTTAAGGGCGAGTATGGCGCCACCCCCGCCGCGGTAAATGCAGCCTTACAGGAGCGCGTCCTGGAGGGCGCCGAAGCGATCAGCTGTCGGCCGGCGGACCTGCTTGAGCCAGAGCTTGACGTGCTCACTGCTGAGTTGAAGCAGCTGGCCTCGGAAAAAGACATCGACCTCGCAGCCGGTGAGCGTGAGGTGGACGACGTGCTGACCTACGCACTGTTTCCGCAGGTGGGCCTCAAATTCCTGGAAAACCGTGGCAACCCGGAGGCTTTCGAAGCGGCGCCGGGCAGTGAGCCCGAGCCACAGCCAGCCGTGCCAGCTGCACCTGCACCGGCCGCTGCTGGCGACAGTGGCGTCTACACGGTCAAGGTGAGTGGCCAGAGCTACGTGGTTGAAGTGAGCGCGGGTGGTGACGTCTCTTCCATCGCGACATCGGCCGCAGCGCCAGCGCCAGGCCCGGCAACCCCGCCCGCGTCGAGCGCTCCGGCGGAGCCTGTTCCGGCGCCCCTGGCAGGCAACATCTTCGAGGTGAGGGTCGCACCCGGCGACGCGGTGCAAGCGGGCGATGTGCTGGTCATTCTGGAAGCCATGAAAATGGAGACCGAAGTCAGGGCGCCCCGTGCGGGCGCTATAGCCAGCGTCGATGTCGCGGTGGGTGACGCGGTGTCGGTGGGCGATAGTATCGTCAGTCTGAGCTAGGCATGGAAAAACTCCTTACGCTATGGAGCAGCTCCGGACTGTCGCAAATTGGCCCCGGCGAGGGCCTGATGATCCTGATTGGGTTCGGCCTGCTGTACCTGGCGATCCACAAGCGCTTTGAACCTCTGCTGCTGGTACCCATTGGCTTCGGCGGCATACTCGCAAACATTCCAGGCGCGGGGCTTGCGTACTCCGCGGTCGAGAATGCCATTAACGCCGCAGGACCCGAAGATCTGCGCCAGCTGGCGACGGTGCTTGGTGTGGGGCTGGATGCTGCGACCAAGGAGCTTCTGTCTGCCTACGACGGTGCTCCCGCTCAGGTCAAACTCGCCGCACAGCAGCTCGCTATCAATACGGGTTTCAGCAACGGCATGCTGTATAACTTTTACAACGTGGCCATTGCCAGCGGGGTCGCGCCGCTGGTCATCTTTATGGGCGTTGGGGCGATGACTGATTTCGGCCCGCTCCTGGCCAACCCGCGCACGCTGTTTCTCGGCGCTGCCGCCCAATTCGGCATATTTGCTACCGTGCTGGGTGCGGTAGGACTCACCTCCATCGGGCTCATGGATTTCAGTCTCGCGGATGCGGCGGCTATCGGTATTATCGGCGGCGCGGATGGACCAACGGCGATTTATGTATCGTCAGTTCTGGCACCCGATCTGCTGGGGCCTATCGCTGTGGCGGCCTATTCTTACATGGCGCTGGTACCGATGATCCAGCCGCCGATCATGCGCGCCCTCACGACCGCCGAGGAGCGCGCGATTGAGATGACCCAGCTGCGCCCCGTTGGCCGACGCGAAAAAATCGTTTTCCCGCTGATTCTGTTGATGCTGGTGGCCATGCTGTTGCCGGACGCTGCGCCCCTGCTCGGTATGTTCTGTTTTGGCAACCTGATGAAGGAATGCGGCGTGGTGGACCGGCTGTCAGACACCACGCAAAATGCCCTGATCAACATCACCACGATTTTTCTTGGGCTCTCCGTCGGCTCCAAGCTGGTCGCGGACAAGTTCCTGGACGTCAACACGCTTGGCATACTGGGCCTTGGCATCGTCGCATTTGCAATTGGCACGGCCTCGGGTGTGTTGATCGCCAAGGCGATGAATCGCCTGGGCGGCACGCCGCTCAACCCCCTCATCGGTTCGGCGGGAGTCTCCGCTGTGCCCATGGCGGCACGCGTGTCTAACAAGGTTGGCCTCGAATCGAACCCTCATAACTTCCTGCTGATGCATGCGATGGGGCCGAATGTCGCCGGCGTTATTGGCTCTGCGGTCGCCGCAGGCGTGATGATCAGCCTGGTCGGCGGCTGACCCTATGCGCTTTTCCGGGTACACTTAGTGGATTCAGCGACCCCGCAATGCCTTTCCCGAATACAGAGACCCTCACGCCATGAATCCCAACTACCTGGATTTCGAACAGCCAATCGCAGAGCTGGAAGTCAAGATCGAGGAGCTGCAGCTGGTTGGATCCGACGCGGAGATCAATCTTGAAGAAGAGATTGAAACCCTGCGTCAGAAGAGCACCAAACTCACCGAGAAGATCTACAGCAATCTTAGCGCCTGGGATATCGTCAAAGTAGCAAGGCATCCGCTTCGGCCCTATAGCCTTGACTATATCGAGCGCATATTTGGCGAGTTTGACGAGCTGCATGGCGACCGCCATTTTGGTGATGACAATGCCATTGTCGGTGGCATTGCACGGCTGAATGATCGCCCTGTCATGGTGATTGGCCAAGAGAAGGGCAGAGCGGTCAAAGACAAGGTCCTGCGGAATTTCGGCATGCCCAAGCCCGAGGGCTATCGCAAGGCGCTGCGTCTTATGGAGATGGCCGAACGTTTCAAGATGCCGGTCATTACATTCATTGACACGCCCGGAGCCTACCCGGGTATTGATTCTGAAGAGCGGGGTATCAGCGAGTCTATCGCCCAGAACCTGGCGGTGATGTCGCGATTGTCCACGCCTATTCTTTGCGTTGTCATTGGGGAGGGTAGCTCCGGTGGCGCGCTGGGTATCGGGGTTGGTGATCATCTGGCTATGCTGCAGTACGCGACCTATTTTGTGATTTCCCCTGAGGGCTGCGCCAATATCATTTGGAAGAGTACCGAGTTCGCCCCGGACGCTGCCGAAGCTATGGGTGTCACCTCCTCGGTGCTCGAAGAGCTGGGAATTGTTGATGCCACCATCGAGGAACCTCTGGGCGGTGCCCACCGTGACGTTGACCTGATGGCCGAGCGCATCAAGGCGCATGTGGAAGCCCAGCTGGAGCAGCTCGATGCCATGGCAGTAGAGGACATGCTCGCCAAGCGATATGAGCGCCTGATGTCCTACGGCAGCTGAGCCAGCCTCCGGTCCTGCCATGGACGCCGGCGAGAGCGACCTGCTGGGCACCCTCGAAGAAGCGCTCGGTGATGTACTTGACGCGCCCGCCTGGCGGCTGGCATTCAGCGGCGGCCTCGACTCCAGCGTGCTCCTGCACCTGCTATCACGGCTGGGCACAGGTCCCTCCCTCAGGGCCTTACATATTAACCATGGCATGCAGCGCGAGGCAGACGAGTGGGCTGCACACTGTCAACGGGTCTGCGCCGAGCTCGAAGTGCCGCTCGATATTGAGAGGGTTGAGGTCGAAGCCAGCGGTGACGGGCCGGAGGCGGCGGCGCGCAGGGCGCGCTACGCCAGTTTCGAGCGCGCTATTGGGGACGGTGAAGTCTTGCTGCTTGCGCATCATCTCGATGACCAGGTGGAGACTTTTCTGCTGCGTCTTATGCGTGGCGCCGGGCCTCGCGGCCTGGCGGGCATGCCGGCAACGCGGGCCCTGGGCCCGGGCAGGCTGCTGCGACCCTTGCTGGGCCTGCCGCGCAGCGCCCTGCTGACCTACGCTCGCGACCGGCAGCTCAGTTGGATTGAAGACCCCAGTAACGCGGACACTGCCCTGGCTCGCAACTATCTGCGCCGGCGGGTGTTGCCACAACTCGAAGCGCGCTGGCCCGCCTATCGCCGCACCGTGGCCCGAAGTATGACGCTGCTTGCCCAGGCGAATGACGCCCTGGTCGGTGTAACGCCAGTGCTGGAAACCGTCTATAGCGTGATGGAAGACCCTGGTATTGCGCTGGCGCCGCTTTTGGCTCTGGATGATGCTGCTGCGGGTCATGCACTGCGGGCCTGGCTGGAAGCAGAAAACCTGGCGATACCAGATTCGCGCAAGCTCAAGGAATGCCTGCGGCAGCTGCGCGCAGCCGAGGCGGGCGGCAGCGTAAGGCTGGATATCGGCCGCGATTCCCTACAGGTCTACCGGGGAGCGTTTTATCGCCTGCCGCCGGGGGAGGCGCCAAGCCGCGACCTGCGCCTGTCCCCGGGTCAAACGTACTCATTGGAAGGCGTGGGCGAACTCAGCCTTCGCTCGGCGCCTGGGCCGGGGCTGATACTTGGCCCGCAGGAAGACCTTACCGTGTCTTTTCGTAGCGGCGGCGAGCGCTGTAGACCGCTGGGCCGGGGTGCCAGCCAGTCCCTGAAAAAGCTGCTGCAGGAAGCGGGTGTGCCGCCCTGGTGGCGAGACCGGCTGCCGCTTGTGCGGCTGGGCGATGAGCTGCTGGCGGTGGGTGATTTGTGGATGTGCGAATCCAGCCGCGTGCGCGCTGACAATGCCGGCGACGAGCGCCGCTGGCAGCTGTATTGGCGTCGTCCCAGCGTGTCGGCGGTTTGAGCTGACAAGGCCTTTCTGTTACGCTGATTTCCCATCTGTTTTGCAGGGTCGATGCTGCTTTTTCTGCGGCCTCGATCGCGCTGGCTTGACCGTGTCAGTGTGCTCCGTCGCCTTCGACAGGAGCGCAATGACACTGCCTACGGCGCAGCTTCACTGAGTGCAGCGGGCCCTGCGTCCGAAAATGCGTAAAAAAGGCT
Organism: Pseudomonadota bacterium; assembly: GCA_038748065.1. Lineage (GTDB taxonomy): Bacteria > Pseudomonadota > Gammaproteobacteria > Pseudomonadales > Halieaceae > JBCDJG01. Next base: position 11,348 of record JBCDJG010000025.1, on the reverse strand, counting down.
TTTCATGACGCGTTATGTTTTCGTCACGGGTGGTGTGGTTTCCTCATTGGGCAAGGGGATCGCAGCGGCCTCGCTGGCGGCTGTACTGGAGGCTCGAGGCCTTCGCGTTACCCTGCTAAAGCTCGATCCCTATATCAACGTCGATCCGGGCACCATGAGCCCCTTCCAGCACGGGGAGGTTTTCGTTACCGAGGACGGTGCCGAAACGGATCTCGATCTTGGTCACTACGAACGCTTTACTCGCACCACCATGCTGAGGAATAACAACTTCACCACGGGGCGCGTGTACAACACGGTGCTGAAAAAGGAGCGCCGCGGCGATTACCTCGGTGGCACGGTGCAGGTCATTCCGCATATCACCGATGAAATCAAGCGCCGTGTTGTGCTGGGTGCGGGTGATGCCGACGTTGCCGTGATCGAGATAGGAGGCACCGTGGGTGATATCGAGGGCCTGCCCTTTCTCGAGGCGGCCCGTCAGCTGAAGGTTGAAATGGGCTCCAATCGCGCCCTGCTGATGCACCTTACGCTGGTTCCATACATAGCGACCGCCGGAGAGATCAAGACCAAGCCGACGCAACACTCGGTAAAGGAGCTGCGCTCTATCGGCCTGCAGCCAGATATTTTGCTGTGCCGCTGCTCCGTTGAAATCGAGGAGAGCGCTCGCAAGAAGATCTCCCTGTTCACCAACGTCGAGGAGCGCGCAGTCATTCCGCTGCTCGACGCCGATTCGATCTACAGCATACCCGGCATGCTGCACGACAGCGGCCTCGACGACTTTGTGGTCGAGCGCTTCAACCTTGATTGTTCTGCTGCCGATCTGCGCGAGTGGGACGAGGTACTGGTGCGAGAGCGCAGTGAACCGGAGGGGGAAGTACGCATCGCCATGGTGGGGAAGTACATGGATTTGCTCGATGCGTATAAGTCCCTCAACGAGGCGCTGAAACACGCTGGCCTGCAGACCAGCAGTTCCGTTCAGATCGACTACATCGATGCGGAAGATATCGAGCGTGAGGGCACAGCCATGCTGGACGGCGTTAATGCCATTCTGGTGCCCGGCGGCTTCGGCGATCGCGGTATCGAAGGCAAGATCACGGCAGTTCGCTATGCCCGCGAAAATCAGGTGCCTTACCTGGGCATCTGTCTGGGCATGCACATGGCGCTAATCGAGTTTGCGCGCAACGTTTGTGGGCTCAAGGGTGCGCATTCTACGGAAATGGATACCTCGACGCCGCATCCGATCATCGCGTTGATCACCGAGTGGATGAATGCGGACGGTTCGACCGAGCAGCGTGATGAAAGCTCTGACCTCGGTGGGACGATGCGACTGGGTGCGCAGCCCTGTCATCTCGACGCGGGCACCAAGGTACGCGACATTTATGGCGCCGAGACCATACGTGAGCGACACCGTCATCGGTACGAGGTGAACAATAACTACCTCGACCAGATGCGCGCGGCCGGTATGGGCATTGTCGGTTGGTCAGAGGATCGCTCGCTGGTGGAAATGATCGAGCTGAATGCACATCCGTGGTTCGTTGCCTGCCAGTTCCACCCTGAGTTTACGTCGCGGCCGCGCGGTGGCCACCCCCTCTTTACCTCATACATCGAAGCGGCTCGGGAACACGCGCGCGCCCGCCAGGCGAGCTAGCCCGCCGTGGCTGACCGCATAGTCGACGTCGGCGATATTCGCATCGCTAACGATGCGCCCTTTGTACTGCTTGGCGGTGTCAATGTGCTTGAGAGCCGTGAGTTCGCGCTGGATGTCTGCGCGCACTATGTCGCTGTCTGCCGCGCCCTGGGTATTCCTTACGTTTTCAAAGCGTCCTTTGATAAGGCCAACCGCTCATCGGTTCATTCATTTCGCGGGCCCGGACTGGAAGCGGGCCTTTCGATTCTCGCGGAGGTTAAATCGGCCTACGACGTCCCCGTTATCACAGACGTCCATGCGCCTGAACAGGCAGAAGCCGCGGCTGAAGTCTGTGACATTATTCAGTTGCCCGCATTCCTTGCCAGGCAGACAGATCTGGTGGCGGCCATGGCAGCCACCGGCGCGGCCATACATATCAAGAAACCACAGTTTCTCAGCCCTTCACAGATGGCCAACGTGGTGGAGAAGTTTCGTGAGTGTGGTAACGACCGCTTGCTGGTTTGCGAGCGTGGCACGAACCTGGGATACGATAACCTGGTCGTGGACATGCTCGGCTTCGGTGTGATGAAAAAGGTCACGGATGGCGTACCGCTGACATTTGACGTGACTCATGCACTGCAGTGCCGTGACGCGGGTGGTGCCACGTCAGGCGGTCGCCGCGGCCAGGCTCTGGACCTGGCCCGTGCTGGCATGGCGGTAGGGCTGGCAGGCCTGTTCCTGGAAGCGCATCCCAAGCCTGACGAGGCGCTATGTGATGGGCCTAGCGCCCTGCCGCTGGAGCAGCTTGAGCCTTTCCTGCGACAGGTCCAGGCCGTTGATGATCTGGTCAAGTCGCTGCCCCCGCTGCAGATTGACTGATCAGCGTGGACCAATAATGGAGTTGTTGCGATGAGCAAGATCACAGACGTGCAGGCCTTTGAGGTCATGGATTCACGGGGAAACCCAACGGTCATGGCCGAGGTGACGCTGGATTCCGGTGAGATCGGCAGCGCCTGCGCGCCCTCGGGCGCTTCAACGGGGTCTCGGGAGGCCCTGGAACTTCGCGACGGCGATGCCGATCGCTATATGGGCAAAGGCGTGCTGACGGCCGTGGCTAACGTCAATGGTCCAATCAAAGATCTGCTGATGGGAAAAAGCGCAGAAGATCAGCGCGCGCTTGACCAGGCGATGATCGAGGCAGATGGGACTGAAAATAAGGGTCAGTTTGGGGCCAATGCCATTCTCGCCGTCTCCCTTGCGGCGGCCAAAGCCGCTGCGGCGTCGCGCAAGCTGCCACTGTACCGACATATTGCGGAATTGAATGGCAGCACGGCATTCAGCATGCCTGTGCCGATGATGAACATACTCAATGGGGGAGAGCATGCCGACAATAATGTCGACATTCAGGAATTCATGGTGCAGCCGGTTGCTGCGCCAAGCTTCGCTGAGGCGCTCCGCGCCGGCGCCGAGATATTTCACAACCTGAAAAAGGTGCTATCGGGTCGTGGCCTGAATACGGCGGTGGGCGATGAGGGTGGTTTTGCGCCAAACCTGCCCTCCAACGAGGCTGCCCTGGAGGCGATTGCTGAAGCCGTCGACCGCGCTGGCTACCGGCTCGGTGATGAAATCACGCTGGCCCTGGACTGCGCCGCATCGGAGTTTTACCGGGACGGCGTTTACGATCTGGCCGGCGAGGGTAAGCAGTTCAGTTCAGAGGCCTTTGCTGATTACCTGGCCGAGTTGGCCAGTGGACATCCGATCATCTCGATCGAAGATGGCCTGGATGAGTCGGACTGGGATGGCTGGAAGCTGCTCACCGAGAAGATTGGCGACAGCGTGCAGTTGGTCGGCGACGACCTGTTTGTGACCAATACCCAAATTCTGCAGCAAGGTATCGACAGGGGTGTGGCGAACTCCATCCTGATCAAGTTCAATCAGATCGGGAGCCTCTCCGAGACCCTGGACGCGATCAGCCTGGCCAAGGACGCAGGCTACACGGCGGTGATTTCCCATCGCTCGGGTGAAACCGAAGACGCCACCATCGCTGACCTCGCTGTGGCGACGGCGGCGGGGCAGATCAAGACCGGCTCTCTGTGCCGTTCTGATCGTGTCGCCAAGTACAATCGCCTGCTGCGCATCGAAGCGGAACTGGGCGCTGCCGCGCCCTATCGTGGTCGCGCAGAGTTTAAATAGAGCGTCGTGCGCTGGCTCTTGCTTGCACTGGTCGCCCTGCTGGGTCTGCTGCAGTACCGGCTGTGGTTTGCGGAGGGCAGTTTGGCTGAGCAGCGCAGGCTAGAACAGCAGGTGCGCGACCAGCAGGCGGTTAACCGCCAGTTGCGCGAACGCAACGCGGTATTGGAGCGTGAGGTTCTGGAACTGCAAAGTGGTAATGATGTGGTTGAAGAGCGCGCCAGGGAACAGCTTGGCCTGATTCGTGAGGACGAGGTGTTCTACCAGTTTCCCGAAGAGGAGGGCGTGAGTCCCTCCATCAACGCCCGTGAGCAGTGAACGCTGTTGGGGCATCATCCCGGCCGCGGGTATTGGCGCCCGCGTTGGCGGTGAGCGCCCGAAACAGTATCAGCAGATTGCCGGAGCAACGCTGCTGGAGTACAGCCTCGGCGTGTTGCTGGCCTGCGACTGGATCGAGCAGGTTGTCGTGGCCCTGCATCCACACGATCGCTACGCCGGCGATCTGGCCTGCTTCAAGAAAGAACGCGTCGCTACCGTAACGGGCGGTGCTGAGCGTATGGATTCGGTGATGGCGGGGCTTGCTGCGCTGGCGTTGCGGGCGGCGGAAAACGATTGGGTGCTGGTTCATGACGCAGCGCGCCCCTGCCTGCGAGTGGAAGACGTGCAGCACCTGTGCGAATTCGTCCGGTCAAGCGGCACGGGCGCGATACTCGCGGAGCCTGTCGTGGATACCGTGAAAAGAGTGGGGCCTAACCATCGTGTGCTTGAGACGGTCGATCGTAGCGCGCTGTGGCGTGCGCAAACGCCACAGATGTTCAGGCTGGGGGAACTGCACGACGCCTTAAAACTTGCCAAAGAACAGGCGTTCACAGTGACTGACGAAGCATCGGCGATGGAAAACGCGGGGCGCAGCGTGCACCTGGTACCGGGGTCTGCCAGTAACATCAAGGTAACCGTGGCAGAGGACCTCGCGCTTGCGCGCTGGTACCTGGAGCACCAGCTTCGGGGAGCAGGCTAGATCGTGCGTATAGGGCATGGCTACGACGTTCATCGCTTCGGCGAGGGTGACGCGGTAATTCTGGGCGGCGTACCGATCCCCTTTCATCGTGGGCTGGAGGCGCATTCCGATGGTGACGTGCTTCTGCATGCGATCTGTGATGCGCTGCTGGGCGCAATTGGCGCCGGTGACATAGGTCGTCACTTTCCCGATACCGATGAAGCCAACGCCGGTATCGATAGCCGCGTGCTGCTGCGCCGCGTGGTGACGCTCGTCGAAACGGCGGGCTGGGAACTGGGTAATCTCGATGCCACGCTGATTGCCCAGGCGCCGAAGCTGGCGCCCCACATCCCACAAATGTGCTCGCATCTTGGCGCGGACTTGAAGGTTTCACTCGGCCAGGTCAACGTCAAGGCCACGACCACAGAGGGCCTTGGCTTTGCCGGCCGTGGTGAAGGCATTGCCGCCCACGCAGTCGTATTGCTCGCTCCCCGCGCGTGAATGTTTGGCCTACGGTTGGCGCGTCGCCGCGCTCACAGGCGCGATTGCGTGAGCAGCCCGAGGACTTCGTGGTAGAAGAATTGCTTTCGTTTGAGCCGGACGGCCAGGGCGAGCACGTCCTGCTCTATGTTGAGAAGCGACTCCGCAATACCACTGAGGTGCAGCGTCAGCTGGCTGAGCTTGCGGGGGTGCCAGCCCGCGATGTGGGCTTCGCCGGCCTCAAGGATCGTCGGGCGGTCACCCGGCAGTGGTTCAGCGTGGGTCTTGCCGGGCGGCCCGAGCCGATGTGGCACACGCTGGAGCCAAGCGCTGGCGTGCGCGTGTTGCAGGTCGAGCGCCATCGCCGCAAGCTCAGGCGAGGTGTGCACCGTAGCAATCGTTTTACGCTCATGCTCAGGTCGCTAGTGCCGCAGCAGAGCGAACTGGAAGCGGCTTTGGCGCGGGTCCGCGCCCAGGGTGTGCCGAACTATTTCGGGCCGCAGCGCTTCGGCCGGGAAGGTACAACCCTGGCTCAGGCGCGGGCGTGGATGGCACGCGGCGGGCGCATTGGCCGTGAACGCCGAAGCCTCTACCTGTCCGCCCTGCGCGCGCATTTGTTTAATCAGCTGTTGGGCGCTCGCGTCCGACACGGTGAATGGGATCGCCTGGAGCCGGGTCAGGTCTGCCAGCTCGATGGCAGTCGTAGCCTGTTTCGCTGCGACAAGATCGATGAGGATATCGGCGACAGACTGCTCCGAGGCGATTTGCATCCGGCGCTGCCCCTGTGGGGGACGGGCGATGACCCGGGCGGTCCAGCGCTGCGTCAGCGCTATGCGCAAGAGCTGTCGGCGGAGCAGCTGTGCTGCGAGTTTCTCGAGGAAAAGGGCCTTGCAATGGGCTGGCGACCCGCTCGGCTGTGGCCGGATGACTTTTCCTGGGAGTTTTGTGATCATGATTGCTTGCGGCTGAACTTCAGTTTACCGCCCGGGGGCTACGCCACCGCCGTGCTCGCTGAGCTGGTTTGCTGCAACGACGAACGCGAAGATAAGCACCAAGACAAGCATCAAGACAAGCACAACAACAGGACGAGTGAATCGAGCAGTGAGTAGGGTCGACTTGAACGGTATCGGCATGACGTCCCGGCGGACGCGGGAGCGATTGGTGCAGCGCCTTGTCGATCAAGGCATCGACAATATCGCCGTACTGGAAGTGATGCGCACCACGCCGCGCCACCTGTTTCTCGACGAGGCCATGGCGCATCGAGCCTACGAGGATACAGCGCTCCCGATCGGGCATCAGCAGACGCTGTCTCAGCCCTATATCGTGGCGCGCATGACAGAGCTCCTGTTGCAGGGCCCTGCGCCACGCCGCGTACTGGAGATCGGTGCTGGTTCTGGCTACCAGACAGCGATACTGGCCCAGCTGGTGGAGGAGGTCTGCGCCGTCGAGCGGATCAAACCGCTTCTGGATAAGGCGCGTAAGCGGCTGCGGGCGCTGAAAGTGCGCAACGTTCAACTGAGCCATGCCGATGGTTCTATCGGGTGGCCCGAGCGAGGCCCCTTCGACGCCATATTGGCCGCCGCTGCGCCCGAGCGAATACCCAAGGAGTTGCTTGCCCAGCTTGCCGATGGCGGACGCCTGGTACTTCCGGTTGGGGAACAGGCGATGCAACAGCTCGTGCGCGTCACGCGGACAGGCGAGCAGTTCGAGCGTGAAGTCATAGAGCCGGTTCGGTTCGTACCCCTTCGCCCGGGCACGGAGCGTTAGCTTTGTCCCCTCTGGGCGTATTCGTCCGCGGTATGCTGATGGGCGCTGCGGACGTGGTTCCCGGTGTATCCGGCGGCACCATGGCGTTCATCACCGGCATCTACGATCGCCTGCTGGCGGCGATTCGCGCGGTCGATATTGCTGCACTCAAACTGTTACTGGCCAGAGATGTCGCGGGCCTTTGGCGGCATACGGACGGCGGGTTTTTGCTGGCATTGGCCGCAGGTATCCTGACGTCTGTTCTCAGCCTCGCGCGACTCATTGGCTGGTTGCTTGAGAATCACGCGGTGCCGCTGTGGGCGTTTTTCTTTGGTCTTATTCTTGCCTCAGCATTGATTCTGGTGCGTCAGGTTAGTCGCTGGACTGCGCTTCGAGTCCTGTTTCTGGGGGCCGGGTTGGGTTTCGCGCTGCTCATTGGCCTGTCGCCTGTGCAGAGTTTTGAGGGCGGCCTGGGGGCGGTTTTCCTCGCGGGTTTTGTCGCGATCTGTGCCATGATCCTGCCGGGTATCAGTGGCAGCTTCATTCTTGTGCTGCTAGGCATGTACGGTGCCGTGCTGAATGCGGTAAGAGATTTCGATCTCCTGTTCCTGGCGGTGCTGGCGAGTGGAGCGGCCAGCGGGCTGTTGGTATTTTCGCGCCTGCTGCACTGGCTTTTGCAGCGCTATCACGAACTGACGCTGGCGCTATTGACGGGCCTGCTGTTCGGCTCACTGGTCGTGGTCTGGCCCTGGAAGCGTGTACTGGATTGGACGCAGGGCAGTGACGGCGCCCTGAAGCCGACACAGCAGCTACCGGTCAGTCCGGCTGAGTTTCAGGTGGCCACCGGGCTGGAGCCAGAGACGGGGCTTTGCCTTGCCATGATGGTCCTTGGGTTCGCTCTGGTCGCCATCATAGATCTGCGTTGGGGAAACGTCGGTGCGGGCCGCGGAGATGCTGACCCGATTGGGTCACAGCGTTGACGCCGTAAAGGTCGCCATGGCTTTCTGGCGCGCGCCGTGTATCGCTGTCCTGGCAGTGGCTATGGTTGCCTGCGGTTCCAGTCCACCGGCACCCGTCGAGGATCGCAACCGACGAACGCCCGGCGACGGTCGCGAGTATGTTGTCCAGCGAGGCGATACCCTGTATTCCATCGCATTCCGCTATGGCCTGGACTACCGTAGGGTCGCTGCGGCGAACAGTATCCCGGCACCCTACACGATCTACCCGGGGCAGCGAGTCACTTTACGCGAGAGCGAGGTGGCGGCGCCGAGCAAAGCCAAGGCGACCGCAGCGCCTGCGCCCCTAAAGCCAGCTCCGGCAAAGCCCCCTGTCACGAAACCGTCACAGCCTGCGAGTAAAACAGTCAGTCCGCCGCCGCAGCCTGTATACACAGGCGCAAAGGTGTCGACGTGGCGATGGCCGGCTGAGGGGCGCGTGACGCGTGGGTTCTCAGCCAGCGTGCATAAGGGCATCGACATCGACGGTAAGCGTGGCAACCCGGTGGTTGCCGCAGCCGCAGGGAAGGTCGTTTACGCCGGGACGGGTATTGTGGGATTGGGTGAACTGCTGATCGTGAAGCATAACGAGGTCTATCTCAGCGCTTATGCGCATAACGACGCCCTGTTGGTGTCAGAGGGGGATGTCGTAAAGTCAGGCCAGCTGATTGCTCGTCAGGGTAGCTCTGGCACCAGCACGGTCCAACTGCATTTCGAAATCCGGCGAGAGGGCAAGCCGATTGATCCCCAAAAGCTGCTACCCAAGCGCTAGGGCACTATTTTGTCTCAATTTGGACGCACAAAAGCGAAGCAAAATATTGGTAGTTACTAACGTTTGGCCGCTGGCGCGGCCTTGTTTTTTGCAGGGGCCGGCGTTAACCTGATCGGCCCGGCGAGAAATACTCTCACTCTCAAGTACAAAAAGAGGTATAGCCATGGACGTGGATACCCAGCCAACCGGCCCCGAAAGGAATGCGCGGGATGGCAAAGGAAGGGGTAAGGCCGCCGCCGTTAAGGCGCGGCAGAGTCGGACAACAGCAGGGAAAGTCTCTGAAGCGATGACAGAGAAGGTTCCAGCCAAGACCGCTGCGGCGGACGCGACCAGCAAGCGTAAGCCGGAGACGGCGGACGACAGCTTCGATCGCGCGAAAGCCGCTAGAAAGATCGAAAAATCACTCGATGCGACGCAGCTATACCTCAACGAGATAGGCTATTCGCCGCTGCTGACGGCTGACGAGGAAAAGCACTTCGCCCGGCTGTCGCTCAAGGGTGATGAGTCTGCGCGAAAGCGCATGATCGAAAGCAATCTGCGCCTCGTGGTCAAAATCTCGCGCCGTTACATCAATCGAGGCTTGACCCTGCTCGACCTGATCGAGGAGGGCAACCTCGGGTTAATCCGAGCGGTGGAGAAATTTGATCCGGAGCGAGGCTTCCGATTCTCTACCTATGCCACCTGGTGGATTCGTCAGACCATTGAACGCGCGATCATGAACCAGACGCGCACTATTCGGCTGCCGATCCATGTGGTCAAGGAGCTGAATGTCTATTTGCGCGCGGCGCGCGAACTGACGCAAAAGCTCGATCATGAGCCCAGCGCAGAAGAGATCGCCGACATGCTCGACAAGCCGGCAGACGACGTTAAACGCCTGCTCGGCCTCAACGAGCGCGTTACGTCCGTCGACGTCCCTGTCGGGCCAGACTCGGACAAGGCCGTACTCGACACGATCGCGGACGTCCGCGTCAGCGATCCTTCTCAGCTGCTGCAGGACAGTGATATCAAAGACAGCATCGGCAACTGGCTTGATGAGCTGTCTGAGAAACAGCGTGAAGTTGTGTCTCGCCGTTTCGGCTTGCGCGGTTATGAATCCAGCACACTGGAAGAAGTGGGCAGGGAAATTGGCCTGACTCGCGAACGCGTGCGGCAGATTCAGGTTGAGGCCTTGAAGCGCCTGCGTTCCATCATGGAGACTCAGGGCCTCAGCGGCGACTCTCTGTTCAATTGATCGAGCGATAGCGAGTCGGCGGGCCCGTCGACTCGCCGCGATACACCCCTGATTTTGACCGTTGCCGTCAGTGTGGCGCAGCCGGGACGCGCTATTATTCGCCATGCCTTTAAAGACGGAGCGCGCCTGCATGCCCGACCAACTACCCATTGATTCGAGTAGTGACCTGACGAGTGCCTTGAACCTTCCGCCCTGCGACCAGGTTGGCTTCGTGGTGCGGAATCTCCAATCTGCACTGGCTTTCTATGAACCCCTGTTTGGCCCGTTTTCGACGATGGAACCCGGCCCTATGAGCTACAACTACCGCGGCGCTGAAGAAAGCTGTGACATGAAGCTGGCTTTCGGTAAAAGCGGTGATCTCGAGATTGAGCTGATCCAGTGGCTGGAAGGCGGCTGTCCACACAAGGAGTTTATTGAAGCCGGCGGCGAGGGCATGCATCACCTGCGCTTCGTCGTCGACGACCTCGACGGCAGCGTAGCTGCGGCCGAGGAGCTCGGGTATGTAAGTGTCTGGGGAAAGCGTTATGCGGAAGGCTTAGCGGTCGCTTACCTTGAACGCGAGGGCGATCCGCTGATTATCGAGTTTTTCGAAAACCACGGAATGTCGGGCTAGGCAGGATCAGGCACTCGATGGCTGAACGGCTGAGTCATCGCCTGTGGCTGAAATCACGTCTGGGCGCGACTCAATGGCGAGCCCAAAGATAGGGTCAATGGAAGTATCGCCCTGTATGGCGCGTATCACCCGGTAGAGAATGCCGGATGCAGACCCATTGAGCAGGGCGTCCTCCAGCATTTCATCGTAATCGACGGCGCGTGCCGCTTTCATTAACTTGGTAAAGGTGCGCTCAAAGTTGCCGCTGTGACGCTTTCGGACGTCTGTCCCGAAGAATATCTCATTCAGCTTCTCTGGCTGGTCGCGATGCTCAGCGACCAGCCCAATCATCCTACGCGTAAACCAGGCCGAGTCAGAACGCTGGCTGCGCATCTCATTGAACTGCTCAGCGCTGATTTCGCCGGTGCCCGTTGGCCCGCAGACCGACATGTAGTGGAATGCGGCAATGGAGCCCAGCTGTTCCTGGACAAGTTCCGCCAGTTTGAAATAGTTATCCCGCTGTGCAAGGAGCTCTCGCTGCCTGGCCGTTTCCTGCTGAAAGTGGATCGCCTGTGTGTTGGCGGTAATCTCCTTTTGCTGCATGAAATGCCCGATCACCAGCCAAAGGAAAGCCAGTGGCGCGAATGCGCCCTCGAGAAAGCTACCGATGTCGGCGGTTGGCAGATTCACAAACTCGGTCACGCCGACCAGGGAAATCAGG
>JBCDJG010000024.1:0-71879 GCA_038748065.1 Pseudomonadota bacterium | reverse complement strand
TCACGGTACAGGAAAATGTTTTTACGGTCGACGTCGGTTGTAGCCATTACCAAAGTATTTAATTCAGCATATTCGAGCAGCTGCTTGTGGTTCCTCCGATTCATGGGGTACAACGCGGTCTTTCCCCGTATTCCTTATAACAGCTACTTCTAGCGAAAAATTCTAAAACGTCTGAGGGATTCGCGAACACTTTCTTCGATTTTCTTTCGGCCGGTAATTTCTTTTCAATCATAAGCCTACACCAAGCGGCATCTTTAGCCAGCGGACATACTGCGAATCTTTCAGTGTGACGAGGGCGTGAAATATTCGCATGTTATCGGAGTAGTGGAGTGAAAAGGTCATCATATTCAGTCGCTTAATTTTCTTGATTCCACCTTATGCGATCAATTCGCATGAAAAACGGTCAACGGATTGACGTTGCCTCTTACTGAGGCGTTAGATGTGCAGCCAGTTTTCAATGCTTCGGGGGCAATCATGGACGATATCCCGGTTGGCGTGCCGGCGTCGCCAAAGCGTTTCGTCGATCAGTTAAGAGCGGATCTGCGTGCCAGGGGCTACGCCTATTCTACCGAGCGCACCTACCTGCACTGGGCTAAACGTTTCATCAGTTTCCATGGAAAGCGCCATCCAAGCCAGATGGGCAAACCGGAGATCGAGGCCTTTCTAGACCACCTGGCAGTGCACAACAATGTTTCGCCAGCCACGCAGCGCACAGCGCTAAATGCCCTGATCTATCTGTATGTAAAATTTCTGGAACGCGAACCAGAGACGCTAGAGTTCCATTACGCCAAACCCACCCAACGTCTGCCCACGGTGCTCACCCACGAAGAGTGTAAAGCCGTGATCGCCGAGCTCTCCGGCACTTCAAAAGTCATGGTCGAGTTGCTGTACGGTAGCGGGCTCAGGCTTGCGGAGTGTCTTAACCTGCGAATCAAGGATGTCGATTTCAATATGAATACGCTCACCGTGCGGCAGGGCAAAGGTGACAAAGATCGCACCACCCTCCTACCCGAGTCGGTTAAAGAGCGCCTGAAGCTGCAGGTCGCTAAAGTTTCGCTGCAGCATCAGCAGGATTTAAATGATGGTTTCGGCGAGGTTTACATGCCTCATGCGCTGGCTCGCAAATACCCATCCGCCGCTAGCCAGCTCGCCTGGCAATATCTGTTTCCATCCTCTCGGCTATCGCGGGATCCGCGCAGCGGTATCAAACGCAGGCACCACGTCCACCACACGGCGCTGCGCAAGCAAATCGCTTCAGCTGTCGCCAGAACGACCATAAACAAACCCGTAAAGTCGCATACCTTTCGCCACAGTTTTGCTACACGGCTACTACAGCAGGGCTACGACATCCGCACCATTCAGCAGCTTTTGGGACACGAGGATGTGGCAACAACGGAGATATACACACACGTTCTAAACCGCGGCGCCTTGGGCGTAATCAGCCCGGCGGATGGATAGCCGGGGAGTAGCTTGGGGTTCTCCAGGCACGCTACCGCCCTACCCTTACCGAATACCACTACTAGTAAGCTAGCTTTTACATTGGGATTTGTCTATCGCAGCCAGCTGATCTGCGTCAACTTTTGCCGGGCCTGGCGAACCACGCGCTCACCCTAGCCAGGTACTGCTGGCGCAGCGCGGTAGTCTCATTCGCCAGCTGGTGGCCGGCATCACTCAGGTAGAAAATGTCGCAGCCGGGGAAGAGCTTAGGCATCTGTTCCATGTTGTAGCGCCACCACACGGTGCCATCGGCTTCGCCCTGCACCACCAGGATAGGGCCCACGCCCAGGTCTGCCAGCGGCAGGCGCTTTAGCCACTGCTTGAGGGCGCCCACCCAGCGCAGGGGGGTGCGGTGGCTTTGCAGGGGGTCGTTGCGAATAAAGTTCAGGAAGTCCTGGTCGCCCGAGTTCCGGGCAAAACCCCGCGGCACGCTGCTCTTCCAGGGCGATAAGAGCGGGTAGGCCACCGAGATAAAGCGCCAGTTTGCCGGCCGTATCAGCGGCGCCAGGAACACGGCCGCGTCGAAAGGCCAGGGGTGGTGCTGCGCCAGCTCCATCAGGGCGGCGCAGCCGGTGCTCTGCGCCATCACGTAGAGCGGCAGCTCCGGCAGGTCCGCCACTGCCAATACGTTGTGAATGGCCTGGGCGTATTCGCCAAAATCGCCAATGGATGCCGGCTCGCCGGTCGAGAGGCCGTGGCCGGGCAGGTCGAACATCAACACGTTGTAGCCTGATTCCAGGCCCCAGCGAATCAGCTTGTCAAACAGGCCCGTGTGATCAAAGTAGCCGTGCACCAGCAGCAGGTTGCCGCGCGCCCCGCGCAGGGTCCAGCGGTGCGTGGCCAGCCGGTAGTTGCCGGATGCCACATAGCCGGCGCGGTGGCTTACGTGGCTCAGGCGCTGGTCGAAGTCGATGCAGTAGTTCGCGCAAAATGCCTGCAGCTCGGGGGAGGTCTCACTGGCATCCGCAAATTCAGGCAGGCCCTGGCGCAGCGCGTCGAGCTCGGCGGCGGCCAGGTTTTCCAAAGTCTGGCGCCTTAGTTCACCTGTGGTTTCAGGTCGCCCGCATCGTATTGCAGCTGCATGGCATCCAACGATTTCACGTTGATCTTGCTGGCGTTGCCCGCGGTGCTAAAGGCTTCGTAGCGCGCGATGCAAATGTCGCGCATGGCAATCATCGTTTCCTTCAGATATTTGCGCGGGTCAAACTCCGCGGGGTTGTGCGCCAAAAAGCGGCGAATTGCGCCGGTCGAGGCCAGCCGCAGGTCGGTGTCGATATTGATCTTGCGTACGCCGTGGCGAATGCCTTCCTGAATTTGCTCCACCGGCACGCCGTAGGTCTCCGGGATATCGCCGCCGTACTCGTTGATCACCGCCAGCCAGTCCTGCGGCACGGAAGAGGAGCCGTGCATCACCAGGTGAGTGTTGGGAATGCGCGTGTTGATCTCCTTAATGCGGTCTATCGCCAGGATGTCGCCCGTAGGTGGGCGGGTGAACTTGTAAGCGCCATGGCTGGTGCCACAGGCTATCGCCAGGGCATCCACTTCAGTCGCCTTCACAAAGGCCGCCGCTTCTTCCGGGTCGGTTAGCAGCTGGTCCTCGGTGAGCTTGCCCTCTGCGCCAATGCCGTCTTCTTCGCCGGCCTCCCCGGTCTCCAGTGAGCCCAGGCAGCCCAGCTCGCCCTCTACCGATACGCCGCAGGCGTGGGCCATGTCCACCGCCTGCTTGGTCACCGCCACGTTGTAGTCGTAGTCCATGGGCGTTTTGCCGTCGGTACCCAGTGAGCCGTCCATCATCACCGAGGAAAAGCCCAGCTGGATCGAGCGCTGGCATACCGCTGGCGAGGTGCCGTGGTCCTGGTGCACCACAACAGGAATATGCGGAAACTCGTTCATCGCCGCTTCCATCATAGCGCGCAAAAAGGGCGCGCCCGCATACTTACGTGCGCCGGCGCTGGCCTGCATGATCACCGGAGAATCGGTCTGGTCGGCGGCTTCCATAATGGCGCGCGTCTGCTCCAGGTTATTCACGTTAAAGGCTGGAACGCCATATTCGTTTTCCGCCGCATGGTCCAGTAACTGCCGCATGCTGATCAGTGCCATGGTGCTTACCTCAATCGTCTAAAACGTGTGTTGTTGTGCTGGGGGCCCGGGCCTAAAGCGCACTGCCCGCCGCCCTTTCCTGGAGTATCGCCACGGCAGGCAGGGTCTTGCCCTCCACATATTCCAAAAAGGCACCGCCGCCGGTGGATATGTACGAAACCTTATCGGCGATGCCAAATTTGTCAATCGCGGCCAGGGTATCGCCACCTCCCGCCAGGGAGAAGGCATCGCTCTCGGCAATAGCCCGCGCCAGGGCCTCAGTGCCGCCGGCAAACTGGTCGAATTCAAACACACCCACGGGGCCGTTCCACAATATGGTGCCCGCCCCTGCCAGAATCTCGGCAATAGCCGCTGCAGAGTCTGGGCCGATATCGAAGATCATGTCGTCGTCGGCCACGGCGCCTGCGCTTTTTAAGGTGGCCTCAGCATCTTCCGCGAAGGCCTTTCCTGTCACCACATCCGAGGGTATGGGGATGGCGGTCTCGGCCATCAGCGCCTGGGCATTCGGTATCAGGTCCGCCTCACACAGAGAGTTACCCACCGCGCTGCCGCTCGCCGCCAGAAAGGTATTGGCAATGCCGCCGCCTACCACCAGCTGGTCCACCTTGTCGGCCAGCGTTTCCAGCACCGTCAGCTTGGTTGAAACCTTCGAGCCGCCCACAATCGCCACCATTGGGCGCGCCGGTTCAGACAGCGCCTGCTCCAGCGCCGTCAGCTCACCGGCCAACAAGGGGCCCGCGCAGGCGGTGGGCGCAAAACGCGCCACCCCGTGGGTCGAGGCCTGCGCGCGGTGGGCGGTGCCAAAGGCGTCCATCACAAACACATCGCACAGGGCTGCATAGGCCCGGGCCAGGGCTTCGTCGTCTTTTTTCTCGCCGGGGTTAAAGCGCACATTCTCCAGCAGCACCACGTCACCGCCAGCCAGGTCGACGCCGTCTCGCCAATCGCTGATCACCGGTACCTCCACGCCGAGCAGGCTGCCCAGGTGCAGGGCCACCGGCACCATCGAGAAGGCATCGTTGAATTCGCCCTCCGTCGGCCGGCCCAGGTGCGACATCAGAATAACTTTGGCGCCAGCGCTACGTGCCGCTTCGATGGTGGGCAGCGCCGCCCGGATGCGCGCATCGGAGCTCACCTTACCTTCCTTCAAGGGCACGTTCAGATCCTCACGAATCAGCACGCGCTTGCCGGCCAGGTCGAGGTCGGTCATCAGGGTTACATCGAGCGCCATGGCAGTATCTCCTTTTACAGGGTCGCCCAGTGGGCCGCGACATCCAGCATGCGGTTGGCGTAGCCCCACTCGTTATCAAACCAGGTCAGCACCTTCACCAGCCGGCCGCCGCTCACGCGGGTCTGCCCCGCGTCAATTACGCTGGAACGGGCATCGTGAATAAAGTCGCAGGAGGCCAGCGGCTCCTCGGTATAGCCCAGCAC
Source organism: Pseudomonadota bacterium (assembly GCA_038748065.1). GTDB lineage: Bacteria > Pseudomonadota > Gammaproteobacteria > Pseudomonadales > Halieaceae > JBCDJG01. The sequence goes on along the minus strand of JBCDJG010000024.1, from coordinate 66,848 downwards.
GCCTTTAAAGTCATTAGCTGCGGCTTTTGCGAGCGCCGCGTTCACCTCGGCTTCATTCACCTCTCGCTCCACCAGCACCGTCAGGTCCATGGCAGAAACATCCACCGTCGGCACACGCAGCGCCTGAGCGGTCAATCGGCCGCGGGCCTGCGGCAGAATACGCTCCACCCCAAGGGCCAGCGCCGTGTCCACCGGAATAATGGATTGCGAAGCAGAACGGGTCTTGCGCAGGTCGGTGTGGTGGTAGGCATCCAGCACCGGCTGGTCATTCATTGCTGAGTGAATGGTGGTGATGGTGCCGCTTTCGATACCAAAGGCCTTATGCAGCGCGGCGATCACCGGCACGATACCGTTGGTGGTGCAGGAGGCCGCCGATACAACACTGTGCTCAGCTTTTAGCTCGTGGTGGTTAACGCCGTACACAATCGTGGCGTCGACGTCTGCAGTGGCGGGCTGTGAGAACAATACGCGGCCCGCGCCGCGATCAATATGCTGTTCCGCCGTCTCGCGGTCACTGAAGGCGCCGCTGCATTCCAACACCAGGTCGACACCGGCCGCAGCCCAATCAAGTGCGGCAATGGCCTCGTGGCGGGTCAGGCTTATGGCCTGCCCCTCAATCTCCAGGCCGCCCGGCACTTCGCTCACCGCGTGGGCGAAGCGCCCGTGGGTGGAGTCATAGCGGGTCAGGTGGGCCACGGTGCGCGCGTCGGCGATCTCATTAATCGCCACAATCTGCAGCCGATCCTTCAGGGGGCTGTCGAAGAGGGCGCGCAACAGGCTGCGCCCGATGCGGCCGTAGCCGTTTATGCCCAGACGCAACATGGATTTAGAGAGTCGCGTCTTCCACGGCGGCCACCACGTTCTCTACGGTGAAGCCAAACTCGCGCATCAGCTCACCGGCCGGCGCCGATTCGCCAAAGCTGCTCATGCCCACCACGCGGCCGTCAAGGCCCACGTACTTGTACCAGTAATCCACGTGGCCGGCCTCCACCGCCACGCGCGCCAGCACATCGGAGGGCAGCACCGATTCGCGATAGCCCGCATCCTGTGCTTCGAAGACTTCCGCACAGGGCATGGAAACCACGCGCACGGGCTTGCCCTTGTCGGCCAGCTGGGCGGCAGCATCCAGGGCCAGCTGTACCTCGGAGCCGGTGGCAATCAGGATCGCATCGGGCCTGCCTTCGCAGTCCTTCAGCACGTAGGCGCCGCGCTCAATCGCCGCCAGCTGATCGCCGCTGCGCGCCTGGTGCGGCAGCCCCTGCCGCGAGAACACCAGGGAGCTTGGGCCATCTTCACGCTGCAGTGCCTGCTTCCAGGCCACGGCAGATTCCACCGTGTCGCAGGGGCGCCAGGTGCGCATGTTGGGCGTCGCGCGCAGGGCTGTCAGCTGCTCCACCGGCTGGTGGGTGGGGCCGTCTTCGCCAAGGCCGATCGAATCATGGGTGTACACAAAAATCGCGCGCTGCTTCATCAGCGCGGCCATGCGCACGGCGTTGCGCGCGTACTCCATAAAGATAAGGAAGGTGGCGCCGTAAGGAATAAAGCCGCCGTGCAGGGCGATGCCATTCATAATGGCCGACATGCCAAATTCGCGTACGCCGTAATAGAGGTAGTTACCCGCTGCATCGGCAGCGGTCACCGCTTTAGAGTCATTCCAGATAGTCAGGTTGGAGCCGGCCAGGTCAGCAGAGCCGCCAAGCAGCTCTGGCAGCAGCGGGCCGTAGGCGTTCAGGCAGTTCTGTGAGGCCTTGCGCGAGGCAATCGTCGCCCCTTCGCTCTGGCAGGCAGCAATGTAGTCATTGGCCTTGGCCTCAAAGTCCTCGGGCAGTTCGCCCGCCAGGCGGCGCGTCAGTTCCGCGGCCAGCGCCGGATGTTCAGCGCTGTAGCCCGCCATCAGCGTGTTCCACTCATCTTCCGCGGCGGCACCGCGGGCGCTGGCGTCCCATCCCGCATAGATATCATCGGGCACCACAAAGGGAGCGTGGGCCCAGCCGATGGTTTCGCGGGTGGCGGCCACCTCGTCGTCACCCAGGGGCGAGCCGTGGGTCGAGGCCGTGCCTTCTTTATTAGGGGCACCTTTGCCGATTACCGTGCGGCAGCAGATCAGCGTCGGCTTATCCTGCTCACCGCGAGCGGATTCGATAGCGGCACGCACCGCGGCGGGGTCGTGGCCGTCAATGTTCGGGATCACCTGCCAGCCGTAGGCGGCAAAGCGTCCGGGCGTGTCGTCGGTAAACCAGCCTTCTACCTCGCCATCAATCGAGATGCCGTTATCGTCATAAAAGGCGATCAGCTTACCCAGGCCCAGGGTACCTGCCAGCGAGCAAGCCTCGTGGGAGATACCTTCCATCAGGCAGCCGTCGCCGAGGAAGACCCAGGTGGTGTGGTCCACCACGTCAAAGCCCGGGCGGTTGAACTGGGCGCCCAGCACCTTCTCGGCAATGGCCATGCCCACGGCGTTGCTGATGCCCTGGCCAAGGGGCCCGGTGGTGGTCTCCACCCCGGGGGCATAGCCATGCTCCGGGTGGCCGGGGGTACGGCTGTGCAACTGGCGGAAGTTCCTGAGCTCCTCCATCGGCAGGTCGTAGCCAGAGAGGTGCAGCAGTGAATAAATGAGCATAGAGCCGTGCCCGTTCGAGAGCACGAAGCGGTCCCGGTTGGGCCAGTCGGGGTTGGCCGGGTTGTGGCGGTGGAAGTCATTCCACAGCACCTCGGCAATGTCCGCCATGCCCATGGGGGCGCCGGGGTGGCCACTTTTGGCCTGCTGCACGGCGTCCATGCTGAGGGCGCGAATGGCGTTGGCTAGGTCGGAACGGGACGGCATTGAAATCTCCAGCATCAGGGCTTGCACCCCGCGTTTCGGGGGGGCGCTATTCTCGCGTATGTGGGGGCCCACAGCAACGACTCGTGGGCAAATTTTATCCAGCCCCAGCCACCTGCGAGGGGCACTCGCGAGCCCGCTGGGAACGCTGCCAAGCTATATCAAAAAAATTTGATATAGGTCGGTTTTCTGCTAAACTCCCCCGCCATGTCAGCTACTGCTACAGCTACTGCCCTGCCGCCAGAGGTCGAAGCGCCAAGGGCACACATCGATGTCATGGCCCAATGGTGCAAGGCCAGCGCCGATAGTCTCCGTCTGCAGGTGCTCAGGGTATTGAGCCGCGATTCCTTCGGCGTCATGGAGCTGTGCTCCATCTTTGACATTCGCCAGCCCGCTCTCAGCCACCACCTCAAAGTCCTGGCCAATGCCGGCCTCGTCACTACCCGGCGCGAGGGCAATTCCATCTTTTACCAGCGCAGCGAGCTTGGCCAGCACCCGGCCCTGGAGCCAGTCCAACAGCAGCTCTTCGCCAGCCTCGACCAGATCGAACTGCCCAGTGCCGTTCATGAGCGGCTGGTGGCCCTGCACCAGCAGCGGGAAGAGAGCTCCCGTAGCTTTTTCCGCGATAACGCCGACAAGTTTGTCGCGCAGCAAGATCTCATCGCCAGCTATGAGCAGTACGCCGAAACCGTGGCCGAGGGCCTGCGCAAGGCGCCGCTCAAGCGCAGCGAGTTGGCGCTGGAAGTTGGCCCAGGCGATGGCCGCTTTCTGCTGGAGCTGGCGCCGCGTTTCGAACGCGTGGTCGCAGTGGATACCGCCGCAGAAATGCTCGAGCAGGCGCGCCAGCGCATCACTGATGCGGCGTTTAACAATATCGAGCTCCTGCAGGGCGACACGCGCCACCCGGATCTCGCGGGTCTCAAAGCTGACTGCGTCATCATCAACATGGTGCTGCACCACACGCCGCAACCCGCAGAGGTCATCGCCGATGTCGCCAAGCTCCTGGCCGATCACGGCGTCGTGGTCATCACCGACCTGTGCCGCCACGACCAGGCCTGGGCTCGTGAGGCCTGCGGTGACGTCTGGCTGGGCTTTGAGCCGGAAGATATCACCCGCTGGGCCCAGGACGCGGGCTTAAGCGACATCGCCAGCGTCTACCTGGCACAGCGCAACGGATTTCAAATACAGGTGCGCCTGTTTGGCCACCCCCATACAACCAGCAAGGATTGAGTTATGAGCGAATATTCCATTTTTACTTCTGAATCGGTGTCGGAGGGCCACCCGGACAAGATGGCGGATCAAATCTCCGACGCCATCCTCGACGCCATCATCGCCGACGACCGCAACGCCCGCGTCGCCGTGGAAACGATGGTGAAAACCGGCATGGCCGTGGTTGCCGGCGAGGTCACCACCTCCACCTATGTCGACCTTGAAGATGTCGTCCGCCAGGTGATCCTCGACATCGGCTACGACAGCTCCGATGTCGGCTTCGACGGCGCCTCCTGTGCCGTACTGAATGCTATTGGCAAGCAGAGCCACGACATCGCCATGGGTGTCAACGAAGGCGAAGGCGCCCACGCAGAACAAGGCGCTGGCGACCAGGGCCTGATGTTCGGCTACGCCACGAATGAAACCGACGTGCTGATGCCTGCGCCGATCTACTACTCGCACCGTCTGGTGGAAAAACAGGCCAAGCTGCGCAAAGACGGCGTGCTGCCCTGGCTGCGCCCGGATGCCAAAAGCCAGGTCACCCTGCGCTATGAAGGCGGCGTACCGGTTGCGGTCGACGCGGTCGTCCTGTCCACGCAGCACGATGCCGACATCCACCAGAAAGACATCCACGAAGCGGTCATGGACCTCATCATCAAGGAAACCCTCCCAGCCGAATGGCTGCACGAGGGCACCAAGTACCACATCAATCCCACCGGCCAGTTCATTATCGGTGGCCCGGTCGGTGACTGTGGCCTCACCGGTCGTAAAATCATCGTCGACACCTACGGCGGCATGGCCCGTCACGGCGGCGGCGCCTTCTCCGGCAAGGATCCCTCCAAGGTCGACCGCTCCGCTGCCTACGCTGGCCGCTACGTCGCCAAGAACATCGTTGCCGCCGGGCTCGCCGAGCGCTGCGAGATTCAGGTCTCCTACGCCATCGGTGTCGCCGAGCCGACCTCCGTTTCTGTTAACAGCTTCGGCACCGGCAAGATTTCCGATGCCCACATCGCCGACCTCGTTGGCCAGCATTTCGACCTGCGCGCCAAGGGCCTCGTCGACATGCTTGACCTGAAACGCCCGATCTACCGTAAAACCGCAGCATACGGCCACTTTGGCCGCGAAGACGCCGATTTCACCTGGGAAGCAACCGATAAGGCAGAGGCGCTGAAAGCGGCCCTGTAAGCAATTTCATCACAAGGACACAGACCATGAGCACAGCAGAACAACTCAACACCGAAACCACGCCCGACTACAAAGTCGCCGACATCACCCTCGCCGAGTGGGGCCGCCAGGAGCTGGACATCGCCGAGGGCGAAATGCCGGCGCTGATGGCCATGCGCGCCAAGTACGCTGCCAGCAAGCCGCTGGCTGGCGCGAAGATTCTGGGCTGTATCCACATGACCATCCAGACCGGCGTACTGATCGAAACCCTGGTTGAGCTCGGCGCCGAAGTCCGCTGGTCGAGCTGCAACATCTTCTCTACCCAGGATCACGCCGCTGCCGCCATCGCCGCTGCCGGCATCCCCGTGTTTGCCTGGAAGGGTGAAACAGAGGAAGAGTACGAGTGGTGCATCGAGCAGACCATCCTCAAGGATGGCCAGCCCTGGGATTGCAACATGATCCTCGACGACGGCGGCGACCTCACCGCCATGCTGCACGAGAAGTACCCTGCCATGCTGGATTCAATCCACGGCATCACGGAAGAAACCACCACCGGCGTTCACCGCCTGCAGGAAATGCTGGAAGCCGGCACCCTCAAGGTGCCCGCGGTCAACGTCAACGACTCCGTCACCAAATCCAAGAACGACAACAAGTACGGCTGCCGCCACAGCCTGAACGACGCCATCAAGCGCGGCACCGACCACCTGCTGGCCGGTAAGCAGGCGCTGGTCATCGGCTACGGCGACGTGGGCAAGGGTTCCGCCCAGTCCCTGCGCCAGGAAGGCATGATTGTGCGCGTCACCGAGGTCGACCCGATCTGCGCCATGCAAGCCTGCATGGACGGCTTCGAAGTGGTCTCGCCCTTCATCGACGGCGTCAACGACGGCAGCGCCGACTGCATCGACACCACGCTGCTCGGCAAAACCGACCTGTTGGTCACCTCCACCGGCAACTACAACGTGTGTGATTCGCGCATGCTGAACGCGGTGAAAAACGGCGCCGTGGTTTGCAACATCGGCCACTTCGATAATGAAATCGATACTGCCTACATGCGTGACAACTGGGAGTGGGAAGAGGTCAAGCCGCAGGTGCACAAGGTCTACCGTGACCGCGCCAGCAACGACCACCTGATCCTGCTGAGTGAAGGCCGCCTGGTCAACCTTGGCAACGCCACCGGCCACCCCTCGCGCATCATGGACGGCTCTTTCGCCAACCAGGTGCTGGCGCAGATTTACCTCTACGAGCGCAAGTTCGCCGACCTCGAGCCCGAGATGAAGCCGGCTGCCCTGGCAGTCGAAGTACTGCCGAAGAAGCTCGACGAAGAAGTCGCCGCGCACATGGTGGCAGGCTTCGGTGGTGTCATCACCCAGCTCACCCAGGAGCAGGCGGATTACATCAACGTCAAGGTCGACGGCCCCTTCAAGCCCGAGAGCTACAAGTACTGATTACAGGGCCAAACCATGGCAAGCAGTCGACCCCACATCAGCTTCGAGTTCTTCCCCCCCAAAACAGCGGAGGGGAAGAGCAAGCTGATGGACACCACTACCCCCGCCCTGCTCGCGCTGGAGCCAGAGTACTTCTCTGTGACGTACGGCGCGGGCGGCACCACGCGGGATGCCACCCAGGGCATCGTCACCACGCTCACCGAGCGCGGCCTGGACGTCGCCCCACACATGAGCTTTGGCGGTGACGGCGAAGAAACCATCCGCGAGCTGCTGAGCGCTTACAAAGCGGCGGGCGTCAAGCGCCTGGTCGCCCTGCGGGGCGATATGCCCTCGGGCATGGGTGCCTCTACCCAGCTGGTGTATGCCAACCAGCTGGTCGAGTTCGTGCGCCAGGAGACGGGCGACCACTTCACCATCTCCGTAGGTGCCTACCCAGAAATTCACCCGGAGGCGGTGAACTACGAAAAGGACATCGAGTACCTCAAGGGTAAGTTCGACGCCGGAGCCGATAACGCGATCACGCAGTATTTCTACAACGTGGAATCGTACTTCTACTTCCTCGACCGCTGTGCGGCCATCGGTATCGACAAGCCCATTCACGCGGGCATTATGCCGATCACCAACTACGCCAACCTGGCACGCTTCTCGCGCAACTGTGGCGCGGAAATCCCCCGCTGGATCTGCCAGCGCCTGGAAGGCTTCGGCGACGACGCTGACAGCGTGCGCAAGTTCGGTATCGAAGTGGTGACGCAGCTCTGCCAGACGCTGATCGAAAGCGGCGCGCCCGGCATCCACTTCTACACCATGAACCAGGTCGAGCCCACCCGGGAAATCTGCAGCAACCTGGGGCTGTAGGGCGCCACACAGCATGCGGGTGCCGCGCGTTTACACCGAGCTCGACCTGGTCGTTGACGCCCAAGTCGAACTCGAAAGCGGCCCCAGCCAGCACCTCGCCAGGGCCCTGCGCATGGGCCCGGGCGATTCTCTGACCTTATTCAACGGCAGCGGTGGTGAGTACGCGGCCAGCATCACCGCCGTTAGCAAGCAGACCGTCACCGTCCGCGTTGACGCTTTCCGTAGCAAGGAGGTGGAATCCTCGCTCGGCATCGAACTCGGCATAGCCGTCTCGCGCGGCGAACGCATGGACTGGATCATCCAGAAATCCACCGAGCTCGGGGTGGCTTCCATTGCGCCGCTGTTTACCGAGCGCACGGAGGTGAAACTGAAGGGCGAGCGCGCCAGCAAGAAGCTCAGCCACTGGCAGCAGATCGCCGTCAGCGCCTGTGAGCAATGTGGCCGCAACCGGGTGCCAACTGTTGCAGATTTCTCTCCCCTTGGGGATTGGCTAAGTGCAACAAGCGCCGAGCGCAAATTTGTCCTGCACCACCGCAGCGAGCCGCAGGCGCCCGGCGATACCCCGGGCAGCGTGGCACTGCTGATCGGGCCGGAAGGCGGGCTTAGCCCGGGTGAAATAGAGGCGGCACTCGCCGCCGGTTTCGAGGCCCTTAGGCTTGGGCCGCGCGTGTTGCGCACCGAAACCGCCCCGCTGGCCGCCCTGAGTATTTTGCAGGCGCGCTGGGGGGATATGGCCTGAAGGTCCTCGCCTTACGAGGTAAGTGCGCTAGCGGTAGAGCGCGTTGTAAACCGGGTCTTCCCCGTCGAGAACAGACTGCGCCAGCGCCTTCAGGTCCGTGCTATAGCCCGGGTCGTAGTCGTAGGTGTTTAAGTCCACGCCATAAATGGCGCGCAGCCAGATCAGGCGGCCCAGCTCTACCAGGATGTCGTCAGCGTGGCCGAGGCCGTCACGGTAAATCGCGGGCTCCGTCTTGCTGGTCAATACCTTCACGTCCGGCAACTCGCCCGCATCAAACAGCCGGCGCAACTCCACGGCACCCAGGCCATAGGGGATGCCGAAAATCTCGGTCTCCGGATAAAGTTGTCGCAGCCGATCTATGCCGGCCTCGTAGGTCTCCCGCATAATCTGCTCAGACCTGAACGCATATTCATCGGTTGTCACCGTCGCCGGATTCGTCAGCCAGGGCAGCGCGATCACAATCCGCGTCTCCGGGTTCTGCGCCATCGCATAGTCAATCCAGTTGCGGTAGCCCGTCAGCCCCGGGTAGTCCGGGTGGTAGGTCATGGCAAAGAGCTCGATATTGCCGCGATCGAGAATCGCCTGGATTTCATTGCGCTTGCTTGTGTTGTTCCACAGCGCTTCCGGCGACCCGGTGGCGCCACCCGAAGAGACCACCGCCTGCTCGTGGCGCATTATGCCGGCTCGCTCCGCGTGGAAAGGCATGCCCTCGGCAAAGGGTCGGAAAAAGCTGTGGCCCATGAACAGTGAAATGAACCCCTCACTCTGGAACACCGGGTCGAGGTAGTAGACCTCGTCCGGGTCCTCCAGGATCTGCATCAGGGCTTCGCTGTCTGCAAAACTCTCGGTGCTCAGATGGCAGGGCTCACTGCTGCCGCCGCAAAGGCTGCGCTGCTCGCCGCTCCAGCCAGTGAAGGTGAAGCCATCGGCAGGTTGGGCAATAAAGGTCTCGTCAAAAAAGATATCGTTGACCGATACCGAGCAGGTTTGCCCGGCGGTGCACACCATACTGCCGGATTCCGTGCGCGCCACGCCGCTTGTGGGCACCTGGATCTCGATGCGGCAGGCGGCGAGGCACAGGCAGGCCACTGCTATCCACGGTAGCCGGGTACGTTGTAGGGAAAAGACGGTCATGCTCGCTGGCGTCCTGATCAACTCGGGGTCGATACTACCGAAATACCACCGCGGTCCCAGCGAATTTACGTGTTTTTACAGTTTTTTACCGAGAGGGTCACACTTTGTGATCTCAGTCCGCAATCAGCGGCATGGAGAGCACATCACACTCCAACTGGTCGAGGACTTTCTCCACTGTATTACCGGCAAGGGCTGCAGTCAGGCCGGTACGTGCGGAGTGCCCCATCACCACCAGGCTCGCATTGATCGCCCTCGCCTTCTGCACGATCACTTCCTCAGGTTCGCCGCGGTGAATATGTATATGCGCTGCATCCACGCCGGTAGCCTCAATCATGTCAGCGCGCTCCGGCGCAAGCCGCGCGTCGCGGTAGGCGTTCACGAAGTGCACTTCGGCAATACCAACATCCAGTACATTTTGGGCGAACTCTATGACCTGGGCATTCAATGCCTGGTAGGAGCGCTTCGGCGACTGCAAGTCCACCGCGGCCAGCACTGTGGGTGTATCGCGCTCAAAGCCGTCACGCGCCAGCAGCAATGGCAAACCGCTCTCGCGTAGCAGCGTCCAATCCGAGGTGCGGCTGAGAGCGCGGCTGCGCGGGGTATGACTGAAGGTCGCCTTAAAAACAGCACCCGGGGCGACGCGCCGCGACGCGCGCAGTACCGCGTCGTACCAGTCCTCGGCCCACTCCACCTCAAGCTCTAGCCGGATGTTATCCCCTATCAGGGGTTCGGCCGCCGCCCGCATCCGCTCGCGATGCGCATCGAGGCGCGCCTGTATCTCGCTGGACTGGTTTAGAGCCGGATCCAGCTCTTCATAGATCGCGCCGAACAGGTGCACACAGGCCTTGCGCGCGGCGAGCAGCTTGCCCGCGCGAGCCAGCGCTGGCTGATTTTCTGTCGTGGGGTCGAACACGACCAGCAAGGTGACCTTTTCCATACCGCTCCTCGGTCTTGGCGTCTATACCGTCCAATAACACAATTCTAACCCGCCAGCGCGGCGCGTTCAGCCGCCGAAGCGCTGGTGTACCGCCCGTCGTCGGGCGTCGATCTGCTCGCGTCGTTCTTCGCTACTGAACGCAGGAATGTCCGCAGGCAGTTCGTCGCGCAACCTGGCGAAGGGAACTACGCGGGCCTCGGGCTGCATTTGCTCAGCCAGCGGCGCTGGCAAACCCTGCCAACGCATCATGATCAGGCCGCGGCGATGCCCCTCGGTGTCCAGCCAGTTCTGTACGCCGGGGTCGCGGTGCGAGATCACTGCGTGGCAGCGCTCATCTGCGCCGCAGTGCATCTGGCTCAGGTTCAAGGTGCTGGTACGCGTTTCGTAATCCAGGCTGACAAACCATAAATTGCCCAGCTCAATGCCCTGGTAGTCTGCGGCGCTGCGGCTGGTGCTCAGGATCAGGGCCTCGTCATCCTCCAGCTCCCAGTTACCGAAGGCCGAGTACTGGCCCACCAGCCCACCACGGCTGGGGCGTGCCTCGGTGATGCTGTTACCACCGCGCAAGGTCCAGGCCTTGGTCGAAAAATCGAGCCAGGTCGCGGTGCGATCATAGAGCGATACCGCCGCCTCCCTGAGACCAAAGGCCATGGCGTCGCTGCTTAGCCGAGGCGCGTGAGCACCTTCCCGGCCTATCTTCTCGATATAGGGCGCCCGGTGGCTCTCACCCGCCCAGTCATTGTAGGTAAAACGCAGCAGGATGGTTTGTGCGCCCTCGCCGTTGGGTAGCCAGTTAACCCCTGGGCCGGGGTCCTGCCGGCTCACCACCACCTCATAGTTGCCCGCCTCATCGAATACCATGTCGCGGTCATACAGCACGCTCACGTTGGTGCTGGAGCCCGCGCCGCGTACGGCGGGCTGGCCGATCACCAGCTGAAAGATCAGGTTGGCGGTGGTGCCGCGCTTGCCACTGATGCGGTACTCCGCATCGTCGTCGATCAGGGCGATGTAGTAATTATTGTCGGGGTTATCGAGCCCGGCCTTGCTGGTCCAGTCCACCGCCCGCGAAAAGCGCGGGAAGTCGTGCGACTGCAGCGCACCCGCCTTAATTGAACCGACCGTGGCATACAGCACACTGCGGTAGGCCTCGGCTCGTGCCTGATCGTCGTCAAAAAAGGGCGACGCACGCAGCAGTGCGACCGTTTCCTGCTGAGAGCGAATAAACTCGTCATAGGCCGCTGCCAGTGCATCTGCGCTTTCTGCCTCTACGGGCGTAAACTGCGGCGGGGCTGACGTCAGTCGGCCAAGCCCGAAGGCAACTCCCCCTACCACCACCAGTACCACCAGCGAGATCAGCGATTTCATATTAGCGTCACATTTCCGACATAGCTTGTGCATGGGTCTGCGGGGCTATTGTGCGGCATTGACCCCGCCAGGGGTAGAATGCTCCGCCAATCAATAAAAGAGAGACACCGAATGGGGATTTTCGAGCGCTATTTATCGGTCTGGGTGGGCCTGTGCATCCTGGCCGGCGTGCTGCTGGGTAACATCGCGCCCGGCCTGTTCCAGGCCGTCGCCGCGCTCGAGTTCGCGCACGTCAACCTGGTGGTCGCGGTACTGATCTGGGTCATGATCTACCCGATGATGGTGCAGATCGACTTTTCCTCGATCAAGGATATCGGCAGCAAACCCAAGGGGCTGGTGCTGACCCTGGTGGTCAACTGGCTGATCAAGCCCTTCACCATGGCGGCGCTCGGTTGGCTGTTTTTCCGCGTGATTTTCGCCGACCTGGTGGACCCGCAAACGGCCAACGAATATATCGCGGGCATGATCCTCCTCGGCGTCGCGCCCTGCACCGCCATGGTCTTCGTCTGGAGCCAGCTCACCAAGGGCGACCCGAACTACACCCTGGTGCAGGTCTCGGTGAACGACGTCATCATGATTTTTGCCTTCGCGCCGCTCGCCGCCCTGCTGCTGGGCGTCAGCGATATCACCGTGCCCTGGCAGACCTTGCTGCTGTCAGTCGTGCTCTACGTGGTCCTGCCGCTGGTCGCAGGCGCCCTCACCCGGCATCGGCTCGAGCGCAGCAGCGACGATCATGCCATCGAGCACTTTGTCGCGCGCCTGAAGCCCTGGTCGGTTGTTGGCCTGCTGGCCACCGTGGTGCTGCTGTTCGGATTCCAGGCCGAGAAGATCATCTCCCAGCCCCTGGCGATCGTGTTAATTGCCATCCCGCTGTTGATACAGACCTACGGTATTTTTGCCATCGCCTACGGCGCCGCCAAAGCCATGCATCTGCCGCACAATATTGCAGCGCCAGCCTGCATGATCGGTACGTCAAACTTCTTCGAGCTGGCGGTAGCGGTTGCTATTTCGCTGTTCGGGCTGAATTCCGGCGCGGCACTGGCCACCGTGGTTGGCGTGCTGGTGGAAGTGCCGGTAATGCTATCGCTGGTGGCATTCGCCAATCGCACCCGGCACTGGTTCCCGGCTCAGGAGTCGCTGCCGGACTGATTTGCCAGCCAGCGGGCGTGGCTCCATTCGAGGAAATCCGCCGCGGCGTTCACCGTGTGGTCGGTGCGTATAGAGTGGAAGATCTCAAAGGCGTGCTGGGCCCCCGGCAGTTCGGCGTAGGCTACAGGCTGCGTGGCCTGGGCCTGCAGCTCGGAGACAAACTTGCGCGCCTCTTCTACCCAGACCAGCGTATCGTGGGTGCCCTGGATCACGAAGAAGGGCGGCGCATCCGGGTTGATATGTGAGATGGGCGAGCCCTGGTCCCAGCGATCGCGGTGCTCTTCCTTCGAACACTGCATCACCTTGTCACCAAGCATGCCGTCCATGGATGTGCCCTGACGGATATCGTTGCGATCGAGGAAGTCGAACACGCCATAAAAGGGCATCGCCGCCTGCAATGTGGTGTCCACCTCCTCAAAGCCCGGTTGCCATTCCGCAAGATTCGGCGTCAGGGCCGCCAGTGAGCTGAGATGGCCACCGGCAGAGCCGCCCGTGATCGCAATGAACTCAGGGTCACCGCCGTACTCGGCGATATTCTCCTTGACCCAGGCAATCGCCTTTTTCACATCAATAATGTGCGCCGGGAAGGCCCAGGCTGGGCTGAGGCGATAGTTGATCGACACGCACACCCAGCCACGTTCGCTCATGTGGTACATCAGCGGTTTGGCCTGTTCATCCTTGTTGCCAATAATCCACGCGCCACCGTGCACCTGCAGCAGTACCGGGCAGCCGCCCGGGCGACGGGTTTCAGGGTGATACACGTCGAGCAGGTTGCGCACGCCGGCGTCACCGTAGCTGAGATTGCGCTGTACGCGCACGCCATCGCGGTCGAAACGGAAGGGCCGCAGCCAGTAGCGCGCCTCGATATGATCTTTCAGCAGCGCCCGGCGTTCTTCGGGAATCTCGCTGCGATAATCACCGCCAAGGCCTCGCTCCAGCGCCGGCTTCAAGAGGCGCGGGCTATCGTTCGCCTGCACCAGCAGGTAGAGCTTGCCTATCCAACACAGCACAAAGATGCCCAGGCCCGACTGAGCAAGCGAGTCGGAGAAGGTGCCACCAAAGGCAAGGCCAGCCGTCAGCGCCAGCTGCCACAGCAAATGGATGGCTGCCAGTTCGCCCGATAGCCACCCCGCCAGAAAGTACACTGGAATGAGCCAATAAAGCTGCCTCGCCTGCACCACCGCGGCAAAAGTGCCCAGCGCGCTCAGCACCGCCAGCGTGAAATAAACGCCTGCCCAACTCACAGCTTTCTCCCTTTCAGCTCATCGCGAGCCGGGTATTCTAAGGCAGAGCCCGGGCGATGCCCACGCCAGTCTGCGTTGAAGCGTGCTCGATCTCAGCTTGCGCACGCCCGGGCATGGGGGGAAAATTACGTCACGCTTGCAGAGGCAACTGGCTATGACCGTCAAGATCGGCGTGGTGATGGACCCTATCGCGGACATCACCTACAAAAAAGATACCACTCTGGCCCTGCTCTGGGCCGCGCAGGCCCGGGACTGGGAGCTGCATTACATGGAGCAGCACAGCCTCTATCTGGAGGCCGGGGTCACCTGGGCGCGCATGGCGCCGCTCACCGTCTTCCACGACCCCGAGGCGTGGTACAGCCTGGGTGAAGCCCGCGACCGCGAGCTGGCAGAGCTCGACGTTGTGCTGATGAGGGTGGACCCGCCCTTCGACAATGAATATATCTACAGCACCTACCTGCTGGAGGAGGCCGAGCGCCGCGGCACGCTCATCGTGAATCGCTGCCAGAGCCTACGGGACTGCAACGAGAAAGTCTTTGCCACCCAGTTCCCCCAGTGCGGCCCACCGCTGCTGGTCAGCGGCGACGCCGACCGCTTGAAGGCCTTTCACCGCAACCACCAGGATGTGATCTTCAAACCGCTGGATGGCATGGGCGGCTCGGCGATCTTTCGGGTCAAGGCCGACGACAGCAATATCAATGTCATTCTGGAAACGCTGACCAATAACGGCCAGGTCACCATCATGGCCCAGCGCTACATCCCGGAGATCAGCGAGGGCGACAAGCGCATCCTCCTGGTTAACGGCGAACCCGTACCCTATTGCCTGGCGCGGGTGCCCCTGGCCGGAGAAACCCGTGGCAACCTGGCCGCCGGGGGCGAAGGCCGCGCCCAGCCACTGACCGACCGCGACCGTTGGATCTGTGAGCAGGTCGGGCCCTCGCTCAAAGAGAAGGGTCTGTACTTTGTCGGGCTCGATGTCATCGGCGACTATCTCACCGAAATCAACGTCACCAGCCCCACCTGCGTGCGTGAAATAGACGCAGCTTTCGATCTGGACATTGGCTCCCAGCTGATGGATTGTATAGAGGACGTGATAAAACAACGGGGCTGAACGCGGGGGCGTGAACAACGTCGGCACCCACAAGAACGATAATGGCAGGCTGCTGCGGGCGGCCGCGGTGGCGTTTGGCCTGCATCTTATCCTGATCTTCGGCATCGGCTTCAGCATGCACGATAGCCGCGCCGCCAGTGCGCGCCAAATTGAAGTAACGCTGGCAATGCGCCCACAACAGGCCACTCCCGATGACGCACGCATGCTGGCCCAGGCCAATCAGGTGGGCCCGAGCGAGGCCAACCAGTTCGAACCACCTCCAAGCCCGCCGCCGAGTGCCAGCCAGCCGCAGCAGCGGCCCAACAGCACGGCGACTCTCACCACGCGCAGCGACGCGCGACGCATGGAGCAAGAGCTCGAAACCCTGAACCCCGAGGTAGAACGGCTGCAGCAGGAGGTGGAGGAACTGGAGGCGGAGCTCGCTCAGCAGACGCGCGACTATCAGGAGACTCCGCGAACTCGCCGCATCACTGCCGCGTCGACACGCGTGGCCATCGAGGCCGCATACCTCAACCAGTGGCGGGCCCGCCTGGAAGCTGTCGGCACCCGCTACTACCCAGAGGCCTCGGTGCGCTACGGCATTTATGGTGATTTGCGACTGCTGGTCATTATTCGTCAGGACGGCAGCCTTGAGGATGTCCGCGTGCTGGATTCCTCGGGCTATGCGGTGCTGGATGAGGCTGCGCTCAAAATTGTGCGTATGGCAGCACCCTACCCACCCTTCTCGCCGGAGCTGCGAGCAACCACGGATCGACTGGAAATCGTTCGTACGTGGCAATTCCAGGAAAACGGACTAAGCTCAGGGTAACGATAAACACGCCATGCGGTATCAATGCCACCCAGCCTGCTCAATAAAACAGCTAGAAGCAGTGATTGCCTGAAGAATCACTTCCTGCTGGCAATGCCCGGGCTGACCGAAGGCCTCTTCTCCCACAGCATCACCTACATCTGCGAGCATGGCGAAAGCGGAGCCATGGGCATCGTCATCAATCAGCCACTCGAAATCTCCGTGGCCGAGATATTCGACCACCTGCAGATCGACCCACGGGGCGATTTCTCGGACATGCCCGTGATGGCCGGTGGCCCGGTACAGATCGATCACGGTTTCGTGCTGCACAGACACGACGCCGGCGACTGGGAGGCGAGCCTGCACGTCACCGAGGACGTCACACTGACCACCTCTCGCGACGTGCTGCGAGCGATTGCCGGTGGCAAGGGCCCCGAAGAGCACATTATCGCGCTGGGCTACGCTGGCTGGGCCGCGGGTCAGCTAGAGCACGAAATCGCCGAGAACAGCTGGCTGACGCTGCCAGCGGCTACCAACATTATTTTCAATACGCCCTATGAGGAGCGCCTCAACGCCGCTGCAGCCATGCTCGGCGTCGACATGAACCTGATCTCAGCCCAGGCAGGCCACGCCTGAGGCGTGACCGCGGACCGCAGCACAATCTTTGCCTTCGACTTCGGCCTACGCCAGATAGGCGTAGCGGTCGGCAACCGCGCGCGCGGCTCGAGCGAGGCGCTCACCGTCCTGAAAGCAAAGGAGGGCCAGCCCGACTGGCAGGCGCTTGAGGCCTTGATAGACGAGTGGCAGCCCGCGCAGCTCATCGTTGGCGAACCGCTGAATATGGATGGTTCAGATTCCGAGCTGGCCGAACGCGCGCGCAAGTTCGGACGTCGCCTGAATGGACGACTGGGCTTGCCGGTGGCGATGATGGATGAGCGATTAAGCAGCTTTGAGGCCAAATCGCGACTTCAGGCGCAGGGGCATCGCGGTGATTACCGCCGGGCGCCGGCCGATGCCGAGGCCGCCGCATTGATACTGGCGAGCTGGCTGCGCGAGCAGCCTAGCGACGCATAAAGTTGCCCTTGTCCTCCTGGTCGTCGTAGGTCAAGCCCCCAACCTCAAAGGTGCCGGACTGGCCCTTGTCGTGCATCTTGATCATCAGGCGCACGTCATTGCCGGAATCCGCATGCCGGATTGCATCGTCCTTGGTAATAAGACCCTGCTCATAGGCTTTGAAGAGTGCCTGGTCCAGTGTCTGCATGCCCTGGTCCGTTGAACGCTGCATCACGTCCTTGATCAGGTGCACCTCACCCTTGCGGATGTAGTCGGCTATCAGGGGCGAGTTCAACAGCACTTCCACTACCGGTGTCCGGCCACCGCCGCTCTTGGTAGGAATAAGCTGTTGGGCGACCATCGCCCGAAGGTTCAGCGACAGGTCCATCCAGATCTGGTCGTGCTGGTTGGGAGGGAAGAAGCTCTGAATGCGGTCCAGGGCCTGGTTGGCATTGTTGGCGTGCAGAGTGCACAGGCAGAGGTGCCCCGTCTCTGCGAAAGCCAGGGCCTGCTGCATGGTTTCCGCTGAGCGCACCTCACCGATCATGATGACGTCCGGGGCCTGGCGCAGGGTGTTCTTCAGGGCCACGTCAAAAGACTCCGTGTCCATGCCGACCTCACGCTGGGTGACGATACAGTTGCCGTGCTCGTGCATGAATTCAATCGGGTCTTCGATGCTGATGATATGACCACGGCTGTTGTGGTTGCGATAGCCCACCATTGATGCCAGCGAGGTAGATTTACCGGTGCCGGTTGCGCCAACGAAAATGACCAGACCTCGTTTGGTCATGGCCAGGTCCTTGATAATAGGCGGCAGCCCAAGGGGCTCGATCTCGGGGATCTCGGTATTGATCAAACGCAACACCATGCCGCATTTTTCGCGCTGCACGAAGGCACTGACACGGAAGCGGCCAACGTCATCCCGCGACAGGGCAAAGTTGCACTCGTGCGTGCGCAGGAATTCCTCCTGCTGCTTTTCTGACATGGTTGACAGCACCAGCGCGCGGGCCTCGTCTTCTGACAGTGGGTCCTCGGCGATAGGCAAGACCTGCCCATCCACTTTCACGCTGGGTGCGGCGCCGGCTGAGACAAAGCCATCGGAGGCCTTGTCGGCCACGATACGTTTCAGAAGGTCCTCGACATTCATTGAACTGTCCTCCTCAATAGGTGCTCAGCCCCAGAACTCGCCTTATGCGCCGATAATCGCTCTAGAAGTTCTCCGGCATTTTGGCTTTCTCTTTGGCCACGTCGCGGGTGATGATCCGTTTTTCCAGCATATCCTGCAGACACTGGTCCATGGTCTGCATGCCCACCGCCTGCCCGGTCTGGATCGCGGAGTACATCTGCGCGACCTTGTCCTCTCGAATCAGGTTACGAATGGCTGGCGTACCGCGCATGATCTCGTGCGCGGCTACGCGACCGCCGCTGGCTCGTTTTAACAGCGTTTGCGAGACAACCGCCTGCAGGGATTCCGACAACATGGATCGCACCATCGCCTTTTCTGCCGCGGGGAACACGTCGATCACCCGGTCAATCGTTTTCGCCGCCGAGGTGGTGTGCAGCGTGCCAAACACGAGGTGGCCCGTCTCCGCCGCTGTCAGTGCAAGGCGGATGGTCTCGAGGTCGCGCATCTCACCCACCAGGATAATATCCGGGTCTTCCCGCAGAGCAGAGCGCAGGGCTTCGGCAAAGCCGAGGGTGTCTCGGTGCACTTCGCGCTGGTTAACCAGGCATTTCTTGCTCTCGTGCACAAACTCAATCGGGTCCTCGATGGTCAGCACGTGCTCGTATTTATGGTCGTTGATGAAATCCATCATCGCCGCAAGCGTCGTAGACTTACCGGAGCCGGTGGGCCCCGTTACCAGCACCAGCCCGCGCGGCATCATCGAAATGTCGCGAAAAACCTGACCCATGCCGAGATCTTCCATGGTCAGCACTTTGGAGGGAATCGTCCGGAACACCCCTCCCGCCCCGCGGTTCTGGTTAAAGGCGTTCACCCGGAAACGCGCCACGCCTGGCACTTCAAAGGAAAAGTCAGTCTCCAGGAACTCTTCGTAGTCCTTGCGCTGACGGTCATTCATGATGTCGTAGATGAGGTCGTGCACCTGCTTGTGATCCATTGGCGGCAGGTTGATGCGGCGCACATCGCCATCCACACGAATCATGGGTGGCAGGCCCGCCGAGAGGTGCAGGTCAGAAGCACCCTGCTTGGCGCTAAAAGCCAGCAGTTCGGTTATGTCCATGGGTTCCCCTTCTGTTTATATAAGCGTCGCGTTCTCATCTCGCGCTTGCCGGGCTGAATCGCTACCATGCGCTGCATGGACGCACAGCAAATCCAGCACAAATTGGCCACGGTCCTCCAGAGAGTACGACTGGCGGAGCAAAAATACCAGCGGATAAGTGACACTTGTGAATTACTCGCCGTGAGCAAAACCAGGCCCCCTGAGGACCTGCGAGCGGCCTACGCGGCGGGTCAGCGCGCCTTCGGCGAGAACTACCTGCAGGACGCACTCGACAAGATCGAGGCGCTGGCCGATCTCGACATCGAGTGGCACTTCATCGGGCCTATTCAGTCCAACAAGACCCGGCCCATTGCAGCTCACTTTCACTGGGTACACAGCATCGATCGCATCAAAATTGCTCGGCGCCTCAGCGAACAGCGCTCCCCAGAGTTGCCGCCCCTCAACATCTGCCTGCAGGTCAACGTCTCAGGTGAGGCCAGCAAGTCAGGCCTGGCGCCGGAGGCGCTGCCGGAGCTGGTCAACGAGATCGCCGGCCTGCCCGGCCTGACGCTCCGGGGACTGATGGCTATTCCTGCGCCAAGCGCGGAGTTTAATGCCCAGCGACAGCCCTTTGCGCAGCTTCGTGAGCTGCTGACAGCCTGTCAGCTTGAGGCCCCTGCCATGACGACCCTGTCCATGGGGATGTCCGCCGATCTTGAGGCAGCCATCGCCGAGGGCGCCACGCTGGTGCGCGTGGGCACGGATATTTTCGGGCCCCGCAACGGGTGAGTTGCCATAAACCCCCGTGTATACTCGCGGGTCTCAAATTTTCAGCAGAAGACTAATCAGTGAAAGAGCTGAGTATCGCATTCATCGGCGCCGGCAATATGGCCGGTAGCATTATTGGTGGCCTCGTGGCTGCGGGCCATGCGCCAGAGCGCATTCGCGCCGCTGACCCCATACCCGAAAGCCTCGCCCGGGTCGCGGCCATCGCGCCGATCGTCATGTGCAAGAGCAATGCCGAGGCTGCGGAGGGCGCAGACGTGGTCATTCTCGCGGTCAAGCCGCAGGTGATGCGCGACGCCAGTAGCAGTATCGCTGAGGCCGTTGACGCCAGCGGTGCCGTCTGCCTCTCTATCGCTGCGGGCGTCACTGTATCCAGCCTCGAACAACGCCTCGGCGCTGGCAGCGCTGTCGTACGCTGCATGCCGAATACACCCGCCCTACTGGGCGTTGGCGCCAGCGGCCTCTACGCCAATGCGCACACCCGGCCCGACCAGCGCGAGGTGGCCGCTTATATCCTGGGTGCTGTTGGCTCAACCTGCTGGGTTGAGCGCGAGGTCGACCTGGATGCAATCACCGCACTGTCAGGCAGCGGCCCTGCCTACTTCTTCCTCTTTATGGAGGCCATGGTTGCGAGTGGCCAGCGGCTGGGCCTGGATGCAGCAACCGCCACGCAGCTGGCCACCCAAACCGCCCTGGGCGCGGCGAGAATGGCCATCGAAGACGAGGCAAGTCTGCCCGAACTGCGGCGCCGGGTCACCAGCCCGGGAGGCACGACAGAGGCCGCCGTCGCCGTATTTCAGGACAGAGCGATCGAGGGCGTTGTTGACAGTGCCATGCAGGCGGCCTTTGATCGCGCCGCCGAGTTGGCCAGGGAGATGGGCTAAACCGCTATGAATACTGCTAGCGCTATCCTGGTTTATCTGGTGCAGACGCTGTTCTCACTGTATCTGCTCGCCGTGCTGCTGCGCTTTATTTTACAAACTGTGCGCGCGGATTTTTACAATCCCATCAGCCAGTTTCTGGTTAAAGTCACCGCGCCATTGGTCAATCCGCTGCGACGGCTTATACCGGGGCTTGGCGGCCTCGACCTTGCATCGCTGGCATTGGCCTTGCTGGTACAGATGCTCGGGAGCGCCATCCTCGTTGTGCTCTGGGGTGGGACGCCGAATCCCGTATCGCTGTTGATGTGGTCAGTGGTGGCCATTCTCTACACGCTACTGAACATCTACTTTTTTGCGCTGATCGCCATGATCATCGTCAGCTGGGTGGCCGCAGGCAGTCGCCATCCGGCCATCATGCTGCTCTACCAGATCACCGAGCCGGTGATGGCGCCCTTGCGCAAGGTACTGCCGCCGATGGGCGGTCTGGACTTGTCGCCAATATTGGCCTTCATTCTCATACAGGTGCTGCGCATTTTCTTGAGCGGCGTAGCGGCCTCACTCTACATGCCCCGGGGGCTGGTGCCCGGCCTATGAGTGTCCACGCCCCCGCAAGCGTGGGGCTGGTCAGCCCGCAAACCGCACGCTTTGAGGAGCCGCTGCTGCTGGCCTGCGGTCGCACGCTCGCCGGCTTCGAGCTGGTTTTTGAGACCTATGGCGAACTGAATGATGCGCGCAGTAACGCGGTGCTCATCTGTCACGCCTTGAGCGGTAGCCACCACGCGGCGGGCTACCACAGCGACGACGACAAAAAGCCCGGCTGGTGGGATGAGTGCATCGGGCCTGGCAAGCCGATCGATACCAACCGCTTTTTCGTGGTCTGCCCCAATAACCTCGGCGGCTGCCATGGCTCTACCGGGCCCACCCATACCAACCCGGAAACGGGCGAACGCTGGGGCCCGGATTTCCCACCCCTGCGCGCTCGCGACTGGGTCCACAGTCAGGCGCGCCTGGCGGATCACCTCGGCATCGACTGCTGGGCGGCCGTGATTGGCGGCAGCCTCGGCGGCATGCAGGCCATGCGCTGGGCGCTGGAGTATCCCGACCGGGTTAAACACGCGGTGGTTATTGCTGCCGCCATGAAGCTCAGTGCCCAAAACCTGGCCTTTAACGAAATTGCACGGCAAGCCATTGAATCGGACCCGGATTTTCACGGGGGTCACTATCAGGCAAAAGAGGCCAACCCTGACGCCGGCCTGGCGCTGGCCCGCATGGTCGGCCACATCACCTACCTGTCTGATAACGCTATGGCCAACAAGTTTGGACGGGAGCTGCGCTCGGGCTCGCTGGAGCGCGGCACCGAGGACGAGGCGGAGTTCCAGGTACAAAGCTACCTGCGCTACCAGGGCAGCCGCTTCTCCGGCACCTTCGACGCCAACACCTACATCCTGATGACGCGCGCACTAGACTATTTCGATCTTGCCCGCGAGTACGACAACGATCCGGTCAAGGCCTTCCGCCATGCCCAGTGCAGCTTCATGGTCTTGTCTTTCAGCACCGACTGGCGCTTCTCCCCGGCGCGATCACGGGAGATCGTCGACGCACTGATTGCCGCCGACAAACCGGTCTCCTACGTCGAGATTGAAGCGGACGAGGGTCACGACGCCTTCCTCATGCCGATTCCTCGCTACCTCGCGGCCTTCAGCGCTTATATGCAGCGTGTAGCCAGGGAGGCCGGCTGATGCGCCAGGATCTGACACATATCCTGCGCTGGATTGAACCCGGCTCCCGGGTCTTGGACCTCGGCTGCGGTGATGGTGGCTTTCTGGAGCAGCTTGAACGGGAGCGTCAGGTGCGCGGCCTGGGCCTGGACGTCGATGACGACAACATCACTGCCGGTATCGCCCGCGGCCTGAATATCATCGAGCAGGACATGGATGAAAGCCTCGCCAATTTCCCGGACCAGAGCTTCGATACCGTGGTCATGGCGCACGCGCTACAGGTGCTGCATCACCCAGACAAGGTGCTCGATGAAATGCTGCGCATCGGCCGTCAGTGCATCGTGACCTTCCCCAACTTTGCCCACTGGCGCTGTCGCCTCTATCTCGGCACCCGCGGAAAAATGCCCGTTTCAAAGTTTCTGCCGTATAACTGGTATGACACGCCGAACATCCACTTTTGTACCGTGAACGATTTTGAGGCACTGTGCGCAGATCGCGGCATTCGCATCGTATCGCGCGACACCGCCGGGGAGGGTGCCGACCAGGCCTGGCTCGCCCGTGCCTGGCCCAATCTCTTCGCCCTGACTGCCATCTATCGGATTACTCGCTGATGCGCAGCCTGCTGCTGGTATTGCTGTGCCTCGCACCCCTGGCAACCGTGGCGGAACAACTAAAGCGCTACGACCAGTACGAGCTGCACTACAGCGTGGTTAACACAACCTTTCTCGACCCGAAGGTCGCCGCTACCTACCAGCTTGTACGCGCCGATAACCGGGCCATCCTTAACCTCGCGGCGCTGGAGAGAACCGAGGACGGCAACACCGCCCGACCCATGTTGATCAAGGGGCGCACCTGGGATCTCACCGGCAAAGTCAGCACCCTGGAATTCCAGGAAGTGCGGGAAGGCCCGGCGATTTACTACATCGCCGAGTTCAAGTTTTTCAGCGAAGATTGGCGCCACTTCGAGGTGCTCTTCCGCCCGGAGGGGGCTGACAAAACCTATACCTTCAAACATCGACAGCAGGTCTACGAAGAAGAGCGATGACCGGGGAAGCCCAACAGGTGGTGGTACTCGCCAGCGGCAACGCCGGTAAGCTACGCGAGTTCGAGCGCCTGCTTGCTCCCCTGGGCATGACGGTGAAGCCGCAGTCAGCCTTCGCCGTACCGGACGTTCCCGAAGACGGTTTGAGCTTCGTGGAAAACGCCATCATCAAGGCCCGCGCCGCGTGCGCACATACCCAGTTACCCGCCCTCGCCGATGATTCCGGCCTTGAGGTTGATCACCTGCGCGGCGCCCCAGGCATACACTCCGCCCGCTACTCGGGCCATGGTGACGCCGCCAATAACGAAAAATTGCTGCAGGCACTGGCCGGCGTACCCGAGGCACAGCGCAGCGCGCGATTCCAGTGCGTGTTGGTCTACATGCGCTACGCCACTGATCCGACACCCCTGGTCTGTCAGGGCAGCTGGGAAGGCTTCATACTGGATGGCGAGCGCGGCAGTCACGGCTTCGGCTACGATCCACTGTTTTACGTGCCCGACCACGATTGCAGCTCCGCTGAATTGGACCCGACAGTGAAAAACCGCATCAGCCATCGCGCCAAGGCCAGCGCCCTGTTATTGGACGCCCTGCGACCCACCTGACCGTGGCCGCCCCGCTGCCCCCCCTGGGCCTCTATGTCCACCTGCCCTGGTGCGAGAAAAAGTGCCCTTACTGCGACTTCAACTCCCACGAGCTGACGGCTTCCCGCGACAGCGCCCTGCCGGAGCGCGAGTACATCAGGCAGCTTCTCAGCGACCTGGAGCGCGAGGCAGCTGCGCTCTCTAACCGCCTGATTCAAACCCTGTTCATCGGTGGCGGCACCCCCAGTCTGTTCTCCGCCGAGGCGATCAAGGCCCTCATGTCAGGCATCGCCCAGCGTATTCCCCTGGCAGCGAATCTCGAAGCCACCATGGAGGCCAACCCGGGCAGCGCAGAGGCCGAGAAATTCGCCGGCTTCCGTGATGCCGGCATCAACCGCCTGTCGATTGGCGTGCAGAGCTTCCAGGATGACAAACTGGCCGCACTTGGCCGTATCCATAACGGCGAGCAGGCGCTGGCTGCGATCGAAGCCGCCCGGGCGGCGGGCTTCGCAAGCTTCAACATCGACCTGATGCACGGCCTGCCAGGACAGGACGACGCCAGCGCCGCCGCGGATCTGCATCAGGCTATGGCCAGCGGTGCCCCGCACGTGAGCTGGTACCAGCTCACCCTGGAGCCGAATACGGTGTTTCATAAGCAGCCGCCCGAACTGCCCGAGGAAAATCTCTTGGGGGACATACAGGCACGCGGCGAAGGTTTGCTCGCCGGCGCCGGTTTTCGCCAATATGAAGTGTCTGCCTATGCGCGCTCCGGCTTTGAATGCCGGCACAACCTTAACTACTGGTACTTCGGCGACTATATCGGCATCGGCGCCGGCGCCCACGGGAAGCTGACGCACGCCGATGGCCGAATCCTGCGCTATAGCAAAACCCGCAAGCCCGCGGATTATCTACAAGCGCAGGGCATTGCAGCAACGGGGCAGCGCCAGCTGCAAGAGAGCGAGATACCGGGGGAGTTTGTGATGAACGCACTGCGGCTGAGCCGGGGGTTTTCCCTCGCGCTGTTCGAACGTCACACCGGCATGGAGCGGGCGGTACTGGCAGAAACCGTCGCGCGACTGGTAGAACGGGAACTGCTGCTCGAGGAAGGCGGTATTGTTCGCGCCAGCGCGCTGGGCGCTCGCTATCTCGACGCGGTCGTCGGCGAGTTCTTTCCCGACAACTGAGCCCGAGCTAAAACGACCTGCGAGCCAACATTGATGGAGGGAGAATACGCCATGAACGCTTTTGCCCGAGCATTGATCGTCTGCGCCTGCCTGGCGCTTGCGGCCTGTGCAACGAGTGGGCAGACAAAAACCTATCCCCCACTCGCTGGCAGCAACTCACAGATAGACCTGCAGGGGCTGTCGTGGTGGGGTGTTCGCTTTAAGATGCACTGGCCCGCCGATGAGCCGCCCGACCTATCCGGGCACCTGCTGCTGGCAGAACAGGTGCTGCAACCGGTGATTCTCGAGCACGAAGCCGACCTGCAATTATGGCGTTTTCACCGCCGCGCCAGGCGCGATGGCGCGGGCAATCAATTTAGCCTGATCTTCCTGGCAGACGATCAAACAGCGAAGCGCATCGATGCTGACCTGCGACTTGGTGCCTTGACTCAGCGGCTGGAAAACGCCGGGATGCTGGACCGGGTCCGCTTTGAACAACTCAGCCCAGAGGCAGCGACGCGTCTCGACGACACCAGCGACCCATCATGGCCCGAGTCCATGCAGCGCTCGTGGCCATGGTTCATCATGGGGGCAAGCCAGGCATGGCTGATACAGCTGCAGTCCATCAGCCAGGAGCAGGGGCTCTCAGCAAGCATGGACTACGCGGCGCTGACAGATCATTATGCCGCGGTCGCGGCACGCATGAATGAGCAATGGCGCAGCAACGCTCGACACGCCTACTTCCACCACCTGAGTGCGATCTACGGCTACCAGCCAGTGCAGTTGCGTTCGGGGGAGCTAAAGCGCTTTTGACGCGCCGACACGTCTACCAGACAAGGCCGACAAAAATGCCCAGCACCGCGCCGAGCACCATCCCCGCAGCAGCGCCGGACCAGTAAGCGTAGCGAGTGGCCTGGGCCACGTGCTTTTTGATGTATGCCTCTTGCATCTCGCCAATAGTAGGGTCTGCCAAGCCTTTAGAGACAGGGGCCTACTTACCCGATTGGGGCACGGACCAGGGCGCCGGACTGCCGATCTCCTCGAGCAGGAAATCGATAAAAACCCGCACCTTGGCGGTGAGCACGTTGGATTTCGGGTATACCAGCCAGATCGCTGACTGGTCATCGATTTTGTAGTCCGACAGCACGCGCACCAGCGAACCCTCGCTGAGCTGCCGGTGCACGCTCCACAGGCTGTTCATGGAAATACCGACACCCGCCTGCGTCGCAATACGCATGCTGGCGCCGTCGTCGCAGGCAATCCGATGCCGGATATTGGGCGGTGGAAACTTGCCCGCGGGGAGGTCACCGCCTGCAATGAGGTCTCTTGATGGGCCGTCGCTAAACACGAGCAGCTGGTGTTGACGGAGATCCTCGGGGGTCTCAGGCGCACCCCACCGCGCCAGATAGTCCGGGGCGGCGCATAATATCCGCGTATCGTCCGCCAGCTTACGAGCGCGCAGCGAACTGTCTGCGATGGCAACGTTGCGCAGCGCCAGGTCGAAGCCGCCCTCGATCAGGTTCACCTGGGTGTCTGATAGCCTGAGCTCCAGGCGTACGTCGGGGTAGCGCGCCAGGAATTCGGGCAGGACCGGGGCGATATAAAGCTGCGCGAAGGTGCTCGACGCCGCGAAGCGCAGCTTGCCAGAGACCCGCTCACTGCCCTGGCCAAGCGCCGCCAGCGCGGCATCCTCCTGAGCCAGCATCTCGCGGGCAAAGGGCAAGAACTCTGCCCCCTCCAACGACAGCGACACCTTGCGGGTTGAGCGATGCAGGAGGTCTGCCCCCACGGCCTTTTCCAGTTTGGCCAGGCGGGCACTTGCAACTGCCGGGGCGAGCCCGAGTTGGCGTCCAGCGGCACTGATGTTCAGCGTGTCCGCCGCTAATACAAACAGCCTGACGGCATCGGTATCCATAGCGGCCTATTATATCCAAAAACGAAAAACTGATACTTTATCATGCCTATTTTATTCGTTTTACGTAATAAATAGTATCTAGCTCTTACGCGGGACAGGAGCAGGGATATGTTGATGACAGCGAGCCAAGCCGAGAGCTTTCGTGCGATCAACGCGGGCTATAACGGCGTGTTCAAGCCCGGCCAACTGACCGTAGGCCTCGTTGTACCCATCGAGCACTACCCCCATGGCCCGGTGCCCACCCTGGCCGCGCATATCGAGCGCGTACAGCTGGCTGAGCAGCTCGACTTTGCTGCTGTCTGGCTCCGGGACGTGCCCTTTAACGTGCCGTCATTCGGCGATGCGGGCCATGTCTTTGACCCCTTCGTATACCTTGGCGCACTCGCCACCGCGACCTCATCCATCGCATTGGGCGTTGCCAGCATTGTGTTGCCGCTAAGGCATCCGGCCCACGTGGCCAAGGCGGCGGCCAGCGCAGACCAACTGTCTGAGGGCAGGTTGATTCTCGGCATTGCCTCAGGCGACCGACCGGAGGAATTCCCGGCCTTGGCTGCGCCCTTTGAGGATCGTGGCGCCCTGTTCCGAGAGAGCTACGCCTACATTCGCGAGATGGGTGACACAGGCCCTCTTCTTAGCAATGACTTCGGCACGGTATCGGGGGGCATCGACATGCTGCCCAAGGCGACGGGGTCCCACCTGCCGCTCCTGGTGACCGGGTCGAGCCAGCAAAGCCCGGACTGGATTGCCGCTAACGCTGACGGCTGGATGACCTACCCGCGCGCCGTCGAGCAACAGGCATCCTTGATCGACGACTACCGGGCGCGAATCGAGCAGGCCGGCCAGCCGGACAAGCCCGTTATGGAGCCCCTGTACATTGACCTCGCAGCAGAGCCTGACGCGCCCGCAAGGCCCATTCACCTCGGCTACCGTCTGGGCGTAAATACCCTGCGTAATTACCTTGAATCACGCCAGGCCATCGGCGTGAACCACGTGGCGCTGAACCTGCGGTTCAACGGCGCAAACATCGAGGAAACGCTGGCCCAGCTGGCCGAGACCATCCTCCCGACCTTCAGCGCGAGGTAAACCCCATGAGCAAGACGATTCTAATCACCGGCGCCACCGACGGCATCGGCTTCGAAACCGCCAAGCGATTGGCCGCGGCAGGACACACCCTGTTAATCCATGGCCGCAGCCAGGCAAAACTTGAAGACAGACAGGCGCAGCTGCAGACGATAGACGGCGCGGGCACAATCGCCTGCTTTCGGGCCGATCTATCGCGGCTGGCTGAAGTCGACGCCCTGGCCGCTGAGGTCAGCGCGCAGCATACGCAACTGGATGCCCTGATCAACAACGCCGGCGTCTTCAAGCTGGCAGGCAATACCACCCAGGACGGCCTCGACCTGCGATTCCTTGTGAACACCCTTGCGCCTTACCGACTGACCCAGCTACTGCTGCCGCTGATGGGCCCAGAGGGCCGTATCGTGAACCTGTCCTCGGCCGCCCAGGCACCGGTCGATCTGCAGGCCCTGGCGGGGCAGCGCAGCCTGGGGGATGGCAAAGCATACGCCCAGAGCAAGCTGGCCATCACCATGTGGTCCTTTCACCTCGCCGCCCAGCTGGGCGCTGCCGGGCCCGCTGTGATAGCGGTCAACCCGGCGTCTTTCCTGGCCAGCAAAATGGTCAAGGACGCCTACGGCGTTGCAGGCAACGACCTGTCGATTGGCGCTGACATCCTGGTGCGCGCCGCGCTCGACGCGGAGTTTGCCGACGCCTCAGGGCGCTACTACGACAACGACAGCCGCCGCTTTGCCCAGCCCCATCCCGATGCGCTGGATGCGGCCAAAAACGCCCGGCTGGTTGCCACACTGGACGCCCTTCTCGATCAAGGGCGGGCGTCTACCACCTAGGCCATGCATACAAACCATTACCCAGCAAACAGCGGGAGACAACGATGAAGTACGAGGGATTTACAACCTTCAGCACCGAGCAAAGCGACGGCATTCTAACCGTGACTTTCGATTTCGGCACAGTGAACGTGCAGGGCCAGGAGATGCTGGCGGACCTGAACAGCCTCGCCATGCGCCTCGAGCGCGATCGGCAGACCAAGGTGGTGGTGTTTCAATCTGCCAACCCCGAAATCTGGGTGTGCCATTACGACACCGAGCTGCTGAAGGATATGTCGGACGAAGCGGTATCGCGGGAGGAAGCCCAGCTGCTCGACCTCCAGTCCGTTTGCGAGCGGATCAGCAAGGTGCCGCAGGCAACCATTGCCAAGCTGGAGGGCTTTGCCCGTGGCGGTGGCCACGAATTGGCCCTGGCGCTGGACATGCGCTTTGCCGCACGTGGCAAGTTCAAATTCATGCAAATGGAAGTGGGTATGGGCATCCTGCCCTGCGGTGGCGGCGCATCGCGCATGGCACGGCAAGCGGGGCTCGGCCGCGCCCTGAAGATCATCCTGAGCGCCCGTGACTTCGACGCCGACGAGGCGGAGGCTTATGGCACCATCAACCGGGCGCTCGACCCCGATGAAATCGGCGAATACGTGGATACGCTGGCAAAGCGTATCGCCAGATTCCCCGCCGAGTCGATCAACGCCTGCAAACAGGCGGTGTACGAATCCATCGACAAGCCCATTGATGAGGCCCTGAAGGCCGAGGCCTATTGGCTGTACCAGGCCACCAGCAAAACGCCGGCGCTAAAGCGCTTTCAAATCGCCGACGACCAGGGGCTGGAGCACGACATCGAGAACCAGCGCAACTGGAACGAGCTGGTGATGAACGTGCAGGACATTAACTAGCCATACGCCACCAGACACTAAGGAAGACCCTATGAAAGCAATGCAACTCAAGGCCTACGGCCCCGACGCTGAATTTCAGCTCGAGGACATCCCCACACCGGACATACAAGCGGGCCAGGTGCTGGTGCGCGTAGCCGCCACCAGCGTGAATACAGTAGACACCATGATTCGCAACATGGGGCAGGAGGACTTACCCCTCTCACCCGACCTACCCGCGGTACTGGGTATGGATTTCGCTGGCACCATCGAGACCGTGGGCGAGGGCGTGACCGGCTTCGCCCCCGGCGATGAAGTGTATGGTTGCGCAGGCGGCCTCGCCGACCTGCAAGGCGCGCTGGCCGAATACATGGTGGCTGACGCCAGGCTCATTGCCCGCAAGCCTGCATCTCTCTCGATGCGCGAAGCCGCGGCACTGCCATTGGTGGGTATAACCGCCTACGAAGGGCTGATCCGCGCGGGCGTGACAGCGGGCCAAAAAGTGCTGGTGCACGGCGGCGCAGGCGGTGTTGGCCACGTTGCATTGCAGCTCGCAAAGCACATGGGCGCGGACGTCTGCGCCACCGGCGGCGGCGAGCCCTCAATAAAGGCTATCCAGCAGTACGGCGTTGAAGCAATCAACTATCGAGATGAAAGCGTGGCCGATTACGTCGAAAAGTACACGGCTGGCGCTGGCTTCGACGTGGTTTACGATTCAGTGGGCGGCGCTAATATGAGCAACTCCTTCGAGGCCGCTGCGCTGAACGGCCAGGTGGTGACGACCGTCTCCATGCTAGAACTGGACCTGACGCCGGCCCACTTTAAAGGGCTCTCCATCCAAGTGGTGTTCATGCTCATTCCCATGCTGCACAACGTTAAGCGCGAGGAGCATAGGGAGATTCTCACCCGGCTGGCGGTGATTGTGGATGCCGGCGGGCTGAAGCCGCTGCTTGATGATGGGCAGTTCACCCTCGAGCAGGTCGGCGCTGCCTATGCACGCCTCGGCAGCGGCAAGGCGATTGGTAAAGTAGTCGTGGATGTTCAGGCCTGAGTCTGATCCGACTTATGCCCTGCTGAACAGGAGATCCCAAACCCCATGACCGAGCCGCTCACCACGGCGCTCGAACTTGGTGAGCGGTCGGTAATCCGGGCGCGTGGCGAATTCGCCGCTGTCTTCAGTGTTTCTAAGCCCGGGAGACGCCGACAGCACCTCCATCATTTGCTCAGCGTAGTTCTCCCAGTCCGTAGCGAGGTGCAGCATGCCGCCGGCCTTGAGCTTGCGGCACAGCAGTTCAACGAAAGTGGGCTGTATCAAGCGCCGCTTGTGATGGCGCTTCTTGTGCCAGGGATCCGGGAAGAAGATCTGCACGCGATCCAGCGCGCCATCTGCAATGCAGTCTTCCAGCACCTCAACGGCGTCGTGGCAGTAGACGCGAATATTGTCCACGCCCTGCGTCTCCATGCCGTGTAGCAGGCGGCCGACGCCCGGCAAGTGGACCTCGACACCAATATAGTTGCTGGCTGGGTTGGCCGCGGCCATCTCCACGAGGGATTGCCCCATGCCAAAACCGATTTCCAGCACGCGATCACCAGCGCGTCCGAAAGCGGCATCGATATCCAGCTCGCCATCGGCATGCTCCAGGCCCCATCGCGGCCAATTGCTGTCGTAGGCCCTTTGCTGGCCCTCGGTCATTCGGCCTGCTCGCAGCACATAGCTGCGGATGCGCCGCATATAAGGGCCCGCGGGTCGCTCGTCGTTCACGGCTTCAGTCCAGCGTCTTCCAGGCAGCCAGTGCCAGGCAGGCCCAGGCGGCGATGAAGGCAAGGCCGCCGAGCGGCGTAATCGCACCAAGCCAGCGCATGCCGCTCAAGGCCAGGACGTAAAGACTGCCCGAAAAGATGAACACCCCGGCGAGAAACAACCAGCCGCTGCTCTTGAGCAGTCCTGACTGGGGCACTTGCAGGGCGAGCAGCCCCACTGCCAGCAGGGCAAGGCTATGGTAGAAGTGGTACTGGACGGCGGTTTCGTAGACGCCGAGGGCGTATTCGTCGAGCCGCGCCTTCAAGGCATGCGCACCGAAGGCACCGAAGGCGACGGCAAGCATGCTGCTGATCGCACCAAGGGTCAGAAAGAGTTTTGCCATCAATCCAGTGTAATAAAAAAGGGGCGCTGTGTTGCGCCCCTTGTAAGGAAAACCGCGCGCGCGGCCGCCTTAAGCGGCAATCGCCGTCCTGAGCTTCTTCATGGCGTTCTTTTCGAGCTGCCGAATGCGCTCGGCGGAAACGCCGTACTCAGCGGCCAGCTCGTGCAGCGTGGCCTTCTTCTCGGCCAGCCAGCGGCGGGCCAGGATGTCGCGACTGCGCTCGTCCAGATCTGCCAGGGCGCCGTGTAGCTGTGCTTCGCTGTTTTCCTGGTAGTCCTCGGATTCCACCAGCTGCGCCGGGTCCATACCCTGGTCTTCCAGGTAATACTGGGGCGCCTGCCAGCCGTCTTCATCGTCTGAGTCCGTCGGGGCATCAAAGCCCACATCGCGGCTGGAGAGACGGCCCTCCATGCGCTGCACCTCTTTCACATCGACGCCGAGGTCATCGGCTACCGCCTGGGCCTCGTCGGCAGAAAGCCACGACAGCGTCTTTTTCTGGCTGCGCAGATTGAAGAACAGCTTGCGCTGCGCCTTGGTGGTGGCCACTTTCACGATGCGCCAGTTCTTCAAGATGAACTCGTGCATTTCGGCCTTGATCCAGTGCACAGCAAAGGAGACAAGACGCACGCCCTTCTCAGGGTCATAACGCTTGACGGCCTTCATCAGGCCGACGTTGCCTTCCTGGATCAGGTCGGCCTCGGCCAGACCGTAGCCGGAATAGCTGCGGGCGATGTGTACCACAAAGCGCAGGTGCGACATTACCAGCTGCCGGGCAGCGTCAAGGTTGTCGTTGTAAACAAGGTCTTCCGCCAGTTCGCGCTCTCGCTCTACGCTGAGCACGGGGATGCTGCTCACCGCCTGCACATAGGAAGCGAGGTTAGCACCGGGCGCCAGCTGGTCGACGGGCTGTAAACTGTAAGTCATGTCGGGCTCCTCCTCGAGACTCCCCAACGTTTTGGACCGGGGAGTTTAGCACTCAATGTATTAGAGTGCTAACGATCAAATAGTTCCATGGCTATACGATTTATTTCTATAGAAAGATCACAAAAACAATGACTTAGCGGAATATCCTTATTCCGATTGGTCATGGTCATATCATCGAGGAGGAATCTGCCCGGGGCTAAAGAAGTGTGACAGAGAGGCTAGCGAGGCTCTATCGCAGCCAGATGACGCGAAACCGCCAGCCAGGCGCCGGCGAGGCCCAACAGGCCGCCGACCATAACGAGGTTGAGAGAGCCCATCAGGCCAAGGCCGCTGAGTTCGAAGCTTGTGCCGTAAAGGGCCGCCAGGCGTCCCACCGGCGCCTGCAGGTAGAGCAGTGCGAGGGCCACCAGGATTGCGGCAAACAGGCCACCGCCCAGGCCATACCAGAGGCCCGTATACAGCAACGGGCGGCGCACGAAGGCGTTGCTGCCACCCACCAGTTTGACGATCACAATTTCGTCGCGCCGGCTCTCTATAGTCAGGCGTATGGTGTTGCCGAGAATCAGGATTACTCCGAACACGAGCAGCGCACCCAGAGCCAGCACAGCCCGGCGGCTCAGGTCGAGCAGGCTGTTTAGCCGCTGCAGCCACGCCATGTCCACCACCACCTGGGCCACACCCGGCAGTGCTGCCAGCTCCTCGGTGAGCGCATCAACCGACTCGCCATCACCGCGCGCCGGGCTCACCAGTAGCAGGTCTGGCAAGGGGTTGTCATCGAGGTCAGCGAGCACGTCAGCAAAGCCCGAAAGCAGACTGAATTCCGCGAGTGCCGCTTCCCTGGAGATATAACTCACACCGTCAACGCTGTCCCAGCCTTGCAGCTGCGCCTGCAGCTTGGCAGCGCGATCACTGCGCCCACCAGCCTTCAAAAATACGGAAAGCTGTGCCGGGCTGTCCCAGTTGTCGCTGAGCTGCTCGCTGTTATCCAGCGCGACATTCAGGCCCACCGGCATCGCCAGCGCAATGCCAATGACCAGCCAGGTCAGCAAGCTTGAGGTCAGGCCATCAACAACCCGGTAGAGGCTGTCGGTAGCGGAGAGCTGGTGATGTCTCAGCCAGGCGCGATAATGATCGCCCAGGCTGGTTTTGCTCTGGCTCGCGCCGTCCTTGCGGCCAGGCCGCGGGCCAGCCATCAGCTGGCAGTCCCGGACACGAGCCGGCCTTCTTTCAGCGTAATGATGCGGTGGTGCAGTCGAGATATAAGCGCAAGGTCGTGGCTGGCAATCAGGACCGTGACACCCACACGATTGAAGTCTTCAAAAAGCGCCATGATTTCCGCTGACAGGGCCGGGTCGAGGTTGCCCGTGGGCTCATCCGCCAACAGAATCCTGGGCCGTCCGACCACCGCACGAGCAATGCCCACCCGCTGCTGTTCACCGCCTGAGAGGGTGATCGGCATAGCGCGCTCGCGGTCCAGCAGGCCTACCTTGTCGAGTGCAGCACGCACCCGACGGCCAATCTCGCGGTGATCGTGGCCGGCAATAATCAGCGGCAGAGCCACGTTGTCGAACACCGGCCGATCGTACAGCAGCTGGTGGTTCTGGAAGACCACGCCGATATTGCGCCGATGCCTGGGCACTCCGCGCCGGCCCACTTTTGCCAGGTCCTGGCCGTCTATGACGACCTGGCCCCGTGTCGGCCGCTCCATCAACATAATCAGGCGCATCAGGGTACTCTTGCCGGCGCCCGAGTGCCCCGTGAGAAAAACCAGGTCATCCTGCTCGATATCAAGGCTGACCTCTCGCAGGGCGTCGTGACCTTCACCGTAGCGCTTGCTGACACGCTCGAAGCGAATCATTCGTTGGCAGCGTCCCGTTCAAACAGGGCAGCAATGAAGTCCTTTGCCGCAAATGGCCTGAGATCCTCAGCGGACTCGCCAATGCCGATGAAACGAATAGGCAGGCCGAGCTTGCTGGCGATGGCGAAGATCACACCGCCCTTGGCGGTGCCGTCGAGTTTGGTCAGGGTAATACCGCTTACACCAACCGCCTGGCGGAATTGGTCCGCCTGGGCCAGGGCATTCTGGCCAGTACCGGCGTCCAGTACGAGCATCACCTCGTGGGGAGCCGACTCATCCAGCTTGCCCATAACGCGCACCACCTTCTTCAATTCCTCCATGAGGTTATCTTTATTATGCAGGCGCCCAGCGGTATCGGCGATCAGCACATCAACGCCGCGGGCCTGGGCGGACTGCAGGGCGTCAAAAATCACCGAGGCGCTGTCCGCGCCCGTATGCTGAGCAACCACCGGCACCTTGTTGCGCTCGCCCCAGACCTGCAGCTGTTCTACCGCGGCGGCACGAAAGGTATCCCCGGCGGCCAGCATGACGGAGTGGCCCTGGGCCTGGAAGCGCTTGGCCAGCTTGCCAATAGTGGTGGTCTTGCCCACCCCGTTGACGCCTACCATGAGGATGACGAAGGGTGAGGCACCCGCTGGCACCAGGGGCTGATCGCAGGGTTCCAGGATCGCCCCCAGCTCCTCGCACAGGGCATTGTGCAGGGCGTCTGGGCTGGTCAGCTCCTTACGCGATACCCGCTGGGTCAGGCTTTCAATAATCGATACGGTGGCATCCACACCGACATCGGCCATCAGCAGCTGTGACTCCAGCGCTTCCAGCAGATCCGCATCGATTTCCTTGCGGCCAAGAAAGAGGTTGCCAAGCCCTTCGGCCAGGTTGCCGCTCGTGCGACCCAGGCCTCGGCGCAGGCGGGCAATCATGCCTTCCTTCGCGTCGGGCGCCGCTGTGGCTTCGGTGCCAGCCCTTTCCCTTGGAGCAGGTTCCGGCTGGACACTATCTTGAGCACTATCCACAGCGCTCTCTAAAATACCATCCACAGCACTAGCCTGGGCAGTCTCCTGCGCAGGCGCTGGCTCTGCATCCTTATTGCGTCTGAAAAACTTCATATCGTGTCGTGCTAGAGTGTTCGGGAGGAGTGCCTAAAGAAAGACTCCATCCTATCATTCATGCGCAGGGCTAAGGAATGGCGAGAGGTCGAAGCGGACGCCTCCGCATCATCGGTGGCGAGTGGCGTGGGCGCAAGCTAGCCTTCGACGCGGCACCGGGACTGCGGCCCACCACCGATCGCGTGCGTGAGACCCTGTTTAACTGGCTGGCGCAGCAACTGCCCGGCGCGCGCTGCCTTGACCTGTTCGCCGGCAGCGGCGCTCTGGGCCTGGAAGCACTGTCACGCGGTGCCAGTCACGTTGACTTCGTGGATACCTCCCGCAGGGCGCTGCAACAGATCAGCAAACATCTCGGTACATTGCAGGCGTCGAGCCGGGCCGGGTGCCACACCCATGACGCGCTTGGCTACCTGCAAACAGCGCCCGCGCCCTATGACATTGTCTTTGTTGACCCGCCCTTCGAGGCTGGCCTCGCTGAGCCCGCTTGCGCGGCTTTGTTCAGCGGCGGGCTGGTGAACGCGGATGCCTGCGTTTATCTTGAAAGCGCCGTCAGCGAGGGCGACCTTAAGCTCCCCACGGCATGGGCCTTGCACCGCGACAAGCGCGCAGGCGCGGTGCGCTATCGCCTGCTGCTTGCCTGAGCGGCGAAAGGCAGTTTGTGGGGCCCGGATAAATTGCCTATTATCGACATCTCTTTCGGTACTTCTTTGAGCCCTTTGGCACGTCGCGATGAAAACCCACGCCGTAATCTATCCGGGTACCTTTGACCCCATCACCAACGGTCATGTTGATCTCACAGAACGTGCAGCGCGACTCTTTGATCGAGTCATCGTGGCGATTGCTCATAGCGAAAAGAAGACACCGCTCTTCACATTAGGTGAACGCGTGCATCTATGCCGTCAGGCACTGGGTCACCTCGACAACGTGGATGTCATGGGTTTTTCCAACCTGC
This sequence comes from Pseudomonadota bacterium, assembly GCA_038748065.1. Classification (GTDB taxonomy): domain Bacteria; phylum Pseudomonadota; class Gammaproteobacteria; order Pseudomonadales; family Halieaceae; genus JBCDJG01. Next base: position 29,770 of record JBCDJG010000024.1, on the reverse strand, counting down.
TCACAGAATTCGCGCGCTCGCAGGGAGCGAACTGTGTGCTCAGAGGTTTGCGCGCGGTCGCGGACTTTGAATACGAGTTCCAGCTGGCCAACATGAACCGGGCCATGTGGCCCGAGTTTGAAAGCATTTTCCTGACGCCGTCAGAACACCTTTCCTATATCTCGTCTTCGCTGGTACGGGAGATAGCGGCTCTGAACGGCGATATCACGCCCTTCGTACCGCCTGTCGTGGCGGAGGCCCTCGCCGGTAAATTCGGCGGCTAGCCTACTCGGCGGCAGCGACCATCGCCTCGGCCTCTTCTGCGGCGGCCTGACGAGCACGATAATTGTCGATGTCCTTATAGGTATAGCCACTCTGACGACAACCGAGGCAGCGCACGAAAGTCTCTTTACCCGGGCCCATAATCAGCTGCTCGGCGGCCTCTTCAGCATTACCTGCGGCCAGCGAGAAAGGCAGGCCAACTACCCATGTTGCCGTACCGGCCACCGTCACCAGCAGGCCAATGGGCCGCGCTACAACGAGGTCGCCAAACATGGCGTAGGGGTTTGGCTTATCGTCTATGGCTTCGTACTGTGCGTGCGCCAGGGGCGGCACGATCAGCAGTGCGATCGAAACCGCTGTAAGCAAACGGCGTAATCCTTTGAAAGCATTCATTGTTATTGCTCCAGGGCCTGTGCCCTTCTGTCCCCACAATCCCTTGAGTGTAGCCCGTTCAGCGCTGGCAAGCCACGCAGAAAGTACTACTTCGTTGACCCAATCGGAGCTCTTTCAAGGTCGCACCACAGGTCTTACAAGGCTCGCCCCCACGGCCGTAAACGTAGAGCTGCTGGGCAAAGTAACCGGGCTTTCCATCACCCCCCACAAAATCTCTGAGTGTAGTTCCACCTTGCGTTATAGAGTTAGTGAGCACTTGCTTTATGTGCTCTGCCAAACGCTGATAACGCGCCAGGGAAACGCGGCCCGCAGCGCGGTCAGGCCGGATACCCGCGAGAAACAGGGCCTCATTGGCGTAAATATTACCAACGCCGACCACAACCTTACCGTCCATGATGAAGCTCTTAACCGGGCCCTTACGGCCACGCGAGCGGCGATAAAGCAAGGCGCCGTCGAAGTCATCGGACAGTGGCTCCGGACCAAGATGATCAAGCAATGGGTGGTGATCGCCCGGCTCCACCCAATGGAAGGAACCAAAGCGGCGCGGGTCGTTAAAACGCAGGCGCGCGTCGTCTTCCAACACAATGTCGATATGATCATGCAGCTGCGGGGGGGTCTCGTCAGTGATGACACGCAAGGAGCCCGACATTCCCAGGTGCACCATCATGCTCCCCGTGGCAAAACGGAATAACAGGTACTTGGCGCGTCGCTCTACGCCGTCAACACGCTGACCCCAGACCTGCGCGGGCAGTTCGGCAGCCACCGGCCAGCGCAGTCGGTGGTCACGAACCAGCAGCAGTTTCACGCTCTTACCTACGCAGTGCGGCGCGATTCCCCGGCGCGTGGTTTCTACTTCAGGTAACTCAGGCATGGGCGGTTCAGGCGGCTCCAGAACGCAAAAACCCCGGCAAGGCCGGGGTTTCTGGGCATTTCTTGCAGGTAGGCGAGCTTACTTGATTTTGCCTTCCTTGTAGATAACGTGCTTGCGCGCAACGGGATCGAACTTCTTCATTTCCAACTTATCAGGCGTGGTACGCTTATTTTTGTCGGTGGTATAGAAGTGGCCCGTGCCGGCCGTTGAGTTCATGCGAATCTTCTCTCTCATGCTACTTCTCCTCAGACCTTCTCACCGCGGGCGCGCATATCCGCCAGCACGGTTTCGATGCCCTTCTTGTCGATAATACGCATGCCCTTGCTGGAAACACGCAGACTCACGAAGCGCTTTTCAGACTCAACCCAGAAGCGGTGCTGGTGCAGGTTTGGCAAAAAACGGCGGCGGGTGCGATTCTTTGCGTGTGATACGTTGTTTCCGGTAACCGGGCGCTTGCCGGTGACCTGACATACTCTTGCCATGATCTTTTCTCCCAAGGCGCGGGAAATTCCTAAAATATGAAGTGGCTGTCAGGCCCTGTTTGAGGCCCCAGCCGCGCGGAGCGCGACTTTATACCAGAAGGCCCATGCCATAGCAAGCCGGCGCCACCTTCTGCCAGTGCGCTTCTATAGGCCGACAGCCCGGCGGCGCTAGCGTTTGACTAGCGTTGGAACTACGGCTGAACACAACTACAGCAAGCCCTGCTCGGCGAAGGAATAGGCCTGTCCGTGGCCCACGATGACGTGATCCAACACACGGATATCCAGCAAGCCGAGGGCGTCTCGCAGACGCTCGGTAATCCGCCGATCCGCTTGGCTCGGCTCGGCCACGCCCGAGGGGTGGTTATGCGCAAAGATCACAGCGGCGGCCCGGTATTGCAGGGCCCGGGTCGCCACCTCTCGCGGATACACGGCAGCGCCGTCCAGAGTGCCAAAGAACAGGTCTTCGCAGCGGATAACCCGGTGCTGATTATCCAGAAACAGGCAGCTAAAGATCTCCCGCTCTCGTCTGGCCAGGTGATGCTGGAGGAAGCGCTGGGTACTGGCCGGGCTGGTCAGTACGTCGCCCGCGGCCAGCTGCGCGAGGGCCTGGCGGCGCGCCAGCTCGAGCGCGGCTCCAATACGGGCAACCTTGGCGAGGCCAACCCCGGAGCAAGCCAGCAAAGCATCGCGCTCAGCGGCCAGTAGCCCTTGCAGCCCGCCGAATTCGCCCAGTAAGTAGCGGCCCAGCTCAACCGCGTTCATGTGCACGGTACCGCTTTCAAGCAGTACCGCCAGCAGTTCTGCATCGGATAGCGCCGCTGCGCCACGTTCCAGCAGTTTATCGCGCGGCCCCTCGCCCTTCTGCCAATCACTGATTGCTGCCACCGCTCCTCCATGAGCCTGCGTGGTCCCGCTTGCGTCGGCACCGCCGGTGTCAAAAGCGCCATCGGGGTGCTATCGTTGCTTCATTCTCCCCTTTCCAGGTCACGAATGGGACATCTTTTTAATCGCAATGTGCTGCTCGGTGTCAGCGGCGGCATCGCAGCCTACAAATCCGCAGAACTGGTGCGGCAACTGCAGCTACACGGCGCCAGCGTGCGGGTTGTGATGACGCATGGGGCCAGGGAATTCATTACACCGCTGACTCTTCAGGCCCTGTCCGGCAATCCTGTGCATACCGAGCTCCTCGACGAGGAGGCCGAGATGGGCATGGGCCATATTGAACTTGCGCGCTGGGCAGACCTGCTGCTGATCGCTCCGGCCACTGCCGATCTCATGGCACGACTTGCGCAAGGCCGCGCGGATGATCTGCTCACCACCGTGGCCCTCGCCACCCCGGCACCCGTACTGCTGGCACCCGCCATGAACCAGGAAATGTGGCGGGACGCCGCTACGGCAGCTAACGCCGCGACCCTGGCAGAGCGTGGTGTCAGCATGGTTGGCCCGGCAGCGGGCGAGCAAGCCTGCGGCGATGTGGGCCCGGGGCGGATGGAGGAGCCCACGGTGATCGCCGATGCCGCGGCCGCCCTGTTCGATTCTTGCCTGCTAGCCGGCAAGCGCGTGGTGATCACCGCCGGGCCGACGCGAGAAGCCATTGATCCCGTACGTTACATCTCTAATCACAGCTCTGGCCGTATGGGCTTCGCCCTCGCCCGTGCGGCAATTGCCGCTGGCGCCGACACTACCCTCGTCTGTGGCCCGGTCCATCTGGAAACACCTGAGCATGCGCATCGCATCGACGTGGAAAGTGCCGAAGACATGCTGGCAGCCTGCGAGGGCCTGTTGCTTGATGGCTGTGACCTCTTCATCGCCAGCGCTGCGGTGGCAGACTACCGGCCCGGTGAGGTGCAGCCGCAAAAAATCAAGAAAAGCCAGGACAGCCTCAGTCTCGAACTGGTGCGCAATCCGGATATCGTGGCGACCGTCGCCGCACGAGAGCCGCGGCCATTCACCGTGGGTTTCGCTGCCGAGACCAGCAAAGTTCTGGACTATGCGCGCGGCAAGCTGGAGCGCAAAAAACTGGATATGATCATCGCCAATGACGTCGCCGACTCAACGATAGGCTTCAATAGCCCGGACAACGAGGTCACACTGATCTGGCCAGGCGGCAGCGAGGCCCTGCCACGGGCGCGGAAAGAGGCTCTGGCCGAGCGCATCGTAGCAGCGATCGCAGGCCGCCTCCTGCAAAGCGACAATTAAGCCCAAAAAACGCACTTGGCGCGTTCACCAACGGCCGTGGTCGTACTAAGATAGCGGCTGGCGATTCTCAACGCGCAAACATGTTGAAAAGAAAGAAAAAAAAGGTCGAGGACGACGCCAAGCAGAAAACCGAGAGCGCCAGTCCACAGGGGATTTCCAGTCAGGGCAACGCGCTGCGCTCGAGTGTGCTGCTGGCTCTACTGCTCAGCCTGCTACCGCTTCTGGGCGGCTTCGGCTATCTCGTGCTCGTGCGCGAGCCCGAGGCCCGCTCCACCCAGCTTGATCGCGTCTCCCAGTCCTGGGCCGACCAACAGGCCAGCAGCATCAACTACCTGATCGCGGATCTCGACACCCGGGTCAAGGGCGCCGCCGAATCGCCGATGGTGCGCCAGGCCATGTCGTCAGGGTCAGAGAAAACGCTCGAGCTGGTCGAAAGCGCCATGCTGGATTACTTTCCTGACGCGATCAGCTTACGCCTGCTGCCCATTGACGACATGGGTACTGCGGGCCTCGCCGGCGGCACCCAGGGCCTGCGCAACCACATCGAGGTTGATCTGGCCAGGCGCACCGCAGAGGGGCTGGAAGAGCCCAAGCCAGTCGCCTACCAGTTTGAGGATCAGTGGCTGACATCCCTGTCGGAATTAGTCATTGATCCGCGTAACTCACGCGACAAGGCTGTGCTGATTACGACCATCAGCAACGACCTCTTAAGCACTCGAATGCGGGCACTTGACGCCGGTGCAGGCCGCTTTCTACTCGAACAGATCTACACCTCGCGCGGCCGCGACCATATCGATCTGATAGCCGCATCGGGCAGCGGTGACGTCGAAGAGTTCCGGCGCTACGCCAGTGTCCCGGGTACCGGCTGGCGAGTGAGCTTCACACCCTCACAGCAGCTCCTCAGTGACCTCAACGTATCGATGACGCCTGTCTACGCTACGCTGGTGCTCTGTGTGCTGGCCCTGCTCCTGGGCGCCATCGCCCTGCTCTTGTTCTTTCCAAGGCGGCTCAATCAAGACCTGGAAAAAGTGATCTCTGCGGCCGATAAAAAGACGCCCCTCGTGCTGCAGATCCCCGAGCTCGTTACCATCGCCAAACAGCTAAGGCGTGCAACCCTGCGCAATTTGCGCCAGGGCGCCGCGCCTCCGCCTGCGCCTGCAATTCCGCAGCCCGTTGTCGAAACCTCAATGACAAAGCGGGACGAACTCACCAACCCCATGTTCCAGAGCCACAACATGCTCGACGAAGATGAGGAGGTCATGGAGCTGGATCTACCTGAGAGTGCCCAGGCAGATACACAGGACGAGGGAATAGACGGCTTTCCCCACCACATATTCCGCGCCTACGACATTCGCGGCGATGCCAGCAGCGAGCTGAATGAGGCGATGGTCAAACGCATCGGCGGCGCCATTGCCGCCATGGCCCGCGACCTTGACGAGCAGGCTCTGATCATCGGCTGCGACGGGCGCAAGTCCAGCCCGCGCATCAAGGCGAACCTGATCAAGACCCTCATGGAATGCGGCCGCGACGTCATCGATATCGGCATGGTGCCAACGCCACTGCTGTACTTCGCTACCCGACACCTGGACTGCAAGTCGGGCGTCATGGTCACGGGCAGCCACAACCCCGCGGATGACAACGGCATTAAGCTGGTCTTGCAAGGCCGCACAATTGCCGCGGGCGGCATCCAGAAAATCAAAGAGCTGGCCATATCCGGGGCCTTCCAGAAGGGCGCAGGTCGCATGATTCGCGAGAGCATCACGGAGGACTACGTCGACGAAGTAGTCAACGACATCGCCATCGCCATACCGCTAAAAGTCGTTGTTGACGCGGGCAACGGCGCCACCAGCGAAGTGGCCCCGCAGCTCTTTACGGAGATGGGCTGTGAGGTCGTGCCCCTGTACTGTGAAGTCGATGGCAACTTTCCGAATCACCCACCGGATACCAGCAATGAGGCGAACCTTCTCGACCTGGCGGAGCGGGTACAGGAAGAAGGCGCAGACTTTGGTGTGGCTTTTGACGGCGACGGCGACCGCCTGGCCGTCGTGACCGGCAGCGGGCGTGTTATACGCTCGGACCTGTTGATGATGATTTTTGCCCGCGACGTGGTGGCGCGCAACCCGGGTGCAGACGTGGTATTCGACGTCAAATGCAGCCGTCACCTCGGCCAGATAATCAGCCAGTACGGTGGCCGCCCGGTCTTGTGGAAGACCGGGCACGCCTTCATGAAGGAGAAAATGCTAGAGACCGGCGCGCTCCTGGGCGGTGAATTCTCTGGCCACATCTTCTTCGGTGAGCGTTGGTATGGCTTCGATGACGGCATGTACGCCGCGGGACGGCTGGCCGAAATCCTCAGCACGGTCGGCCAATCGCTGGATGAGACCATCGCCGAATTCCCGGAAACAGTGAACACGCCGGAGATTCTGATCGACGTCGGCGAAGGCGAAAAATTTGATCTTATGAGCCGCATCGTGAAAGTTATGGATTTCCAGCGCGGCAAGGTGAACACACTGGACGGCGTAAGGGTCGACTTCAGCGAGGGCTGGGGCCTGCTGCGCGCGTCCAACACCAGCCCGGCACTCACCGCGCGGTTTGAGGCGGATACCGGTGAACACCTCGCGGCCATCCAGCAAGAGTTCCGCGAGCAGATCGCCATGGCTGCCCCAGACCTGAATCTGCCCTTTTAGCGAGCGCCCCATGTCACTGACCCGAGACTCTGCACTGAACATCGCCAACGTCCTCACCGAGGCGCTGCCCTATATCCAGCGCTTCACCGGTCGCACGGTGGTGGTCAAATTTGGCGGCAATGCTATGGTCGACCCCAAGCTACACGACAGCTTTGCCAGGGACATTGTGTTAATGAAGCTGGTAGGTCTGAACCCGGTCGTCGTGCACGGCGGCGGGCCACAGATCGGCGCCCTGCTGGACAAGCTGTCGATCAAAACGGAATTCGTCAACGGCCTGCGCGTCACCGATACAGCCACCATGGACGTGGTCGAAATGGTGCTTGGCGGCAGCGTCAACAAAGAGATTGTGTCCTCCATCAACCGCAACGGCGGCAAGGCCATTGGCGTGACTGGCAAAGACGGCCAGCTGATACGTGCGCGCAAGCTCAAGGTGACGCGGGCAAGTCCCGAGCACAGCGAACCAGAGATCATCGATATCGGGCATGTCGGTGAAGTCGATCAGATCGACACCGCTGTTCTTACGGTAATCCTCGACAGCGACTTCATTCCGGTGATTGCTCCAATTGGCGTCGGCCGCGACGGCGCCAGCTACAACATTAATGCTGATCTGGTCGCCGGTAAGATCGCCCAGGTGATGGGCGCCGAGAAGCTCATGCTGCTGACGAATGTTGAGGGATTGCTCGATCAGGACGGCAATGTAATGACAGGGCTCACCACCAACGAAGTCGATGCCTTGATCGAAGATGGCACCATCAGTGGCGGCATGTTGCCAAAAATCGCTTGCGCACTGGAGGCTGTCAATAGCGGCGTAGCCAGCTCCCACATTATTGACGGACGCGTGCCCCACGCAGTGCTCTTGGAGATTTTTACCGACGAAGGCATCGGTACCTTGATCACAAACAAAAAAAATCAGCCCTGAGCGCAAGACTTTATTGCAGCGTCCGCGGCTAGTCTCTAGTATTAAGTTGTCGCGGCAACAACTCTAACGGCCATGTCTCCAAAAAAGTCCCAACGCCGGCAAGAGATTCTTGAAGCCCTGGCTCAGATGCTCGAAGCCAATCCGGGCGACCGGATCACAACCGCGGGGCTGGCACGTCAGGTTGGCGTCTCCGAAGCTGCGCTGTATCGCCACTTTCCCAGCAAGTCCAAAATGTTTGAAGGGCTCATCGAGTTTATCGAGGAAACCCTGTTCAGCCGCATCACACTGATCCTCAGCGAAGAGCGCTCAGCCGCATCACGCTGCGAAAAAATACTGCTGCTTCTACTGACCTTTACCGAACGCAACCCCGGTATTACACGCATCCTCACCGGCGACGCCCTGGCCGGCGAAACGGAGCGTCTGCATCAGCGCGTGGCGCAGTTGTTCGATCGCCTCGAGACGCAAATTAAGCAAGTATTGAGAGAAGCAGAAATGCGCGAGGGGCTGCGCCCCTGCATTCCACTGCCCGCAGCGGCTAACCTCCTGGTCGCGACCGCCGAAGGTCGCATCTCGCAGTTTGTCCGTTCGGGCTTCAAACGTTCGCCCACAGCCGACTGGCCGGATCAGTGGTCGACCCTGATGCAGGGTTTCTTTCGCGAAGTAGAGGTTGTCAGCCGGCCGCTACAGGGCCAGCAGGCGGGCCAAGCCGGAAGCCTGGTCGGATAATCGTCCTACTCGTCGTCCTGCGCCATCAGCATGGTGCGCCGAAGTTCCACGAGATCCTGCAACTGCTCAAAGCGTGCAATATCCTTGTTAAAGGCGGCAGACACTTCGTCGATTTCACGATTGCGCTCATCGATAGCCCGGTCGATGGTGGCGATCTCGCCCTGCAAGCTCTCGATGGCTCGCAGACGTTCGACGTCGACCTGCATACCGCGCCGTTCGAGGTCGGCGGCCTGGGACTGGTAGTTTTCGACCTGCTGCTTCAATGAGCGCTTATTGCCTTTGAGAATGCTGACACGGATCCGCAGGTCGCGCAGGCCGCGCTCGCGCGCGTCTTCAATGTCGGCCACCGTGCTGTAACGCAGCATCAGGCTTTCATCCCACTCTTTCAGGCGTTGCGCCTCGGCCTCGGCCGCCTTCTGTCGCTTGCGCTCGGCATCACGCTCGACCTTCTCGTCCTCGGTCAGCTCTCGCGGCACGAGACGCACAACGATACCTTCGTCGTTAAGCACCTCATAGCCAGACCCTGAGTACTCCACGGGCACGCGGTGGTCTACAACGGTGTTGCCTTCCTTGTTCACGTAACGATACAGCTCACGATCCGCCAACACCCCCGGCGCGACGAGGGAGAGGACCGGCAAGAAAAGAACGCCATAAGTGAGCTTGTGAGGCATCATGCTGGCAATATATGCCTTCACTGGGGGCGGTACAAGACAGAAAAGTCAGGTCTATACGCCGTACTGGTCCCGATAGGCATACATCGCGGGCACCGCATCGTGCGCCTGGGCCTCAAGGTACTCGATAATGTGTGCCATATCGATGATGGATAGCACGCTGATGCCATACGCTGACTCCAGCTCCTGAATGGCCGAACGCTCGCCCTGGCCACGTTCCTGACGATTCAGGCCTATCGCCACACCCGCCAATTCTGCGTCCGCCGCCTCGATCATTTCCACAACCTCGCGCACCGCGGTCCCCGCCGTGATCACATCGTCAATGACCAGTACGCGGCCCGCCAGTGGCGCACCCACCAGTTGCCCGCCCTCGCCGTGATCTTTCGCCTCTTTGCGGTTGTAGGCAAAGGGCACGTCGATCGCATGCTCATCCGCCAGGGCGACCGCTGTCACCGCCGCCAGGGGGATGCCTTTGTAGGCAGGCCCCAGCAGCACATCGAATTGTATACCCGAGTCAACGATGCGCTGAGCGTAGCAACGTCCCAGCTGAGCTAGCGCAGCGCCGCTGTCAAAAGCCCCGGCGTTGAAAAAATAGGGACTGACTCGACCGGACTTGAGTGTGAATTCGCCAAACTTCAGTACGTCATAGCGACGTGCCAGTTCGATAAAGTCCTGTTGATACTTGTGCATTTTTTGTCTGGCCTGAGCAGCATCCCCGTGAGCAGTCTATTCTGTGAGAGTGGGGTCGGGTATCATACTCCCTCTCTAATAATGGGGCTAATAATGCGCATCATCAGTTTCAGCGCCGACGGTATCAAGGACGCGGCGGCGCAGGGCTTTTACGAGTGGCTGGCGGATCAGGATGCGGATTTTATCTGCATTCAGGATTTACGCTGCTCGGAATACGATCTGCAGGACGATCTGTTTTTCCCCTCTGACTACAACGCCTATTTCTTTGATGACGTTGACGGCAAGGCCAACGGCGTCGCGCTGTACTGTCGCCAGCTACCGAAGGCGATTATGACGGGCCTCGGCTTTTCTGACTTTGACATGGAAGGTCGTTACATCCAGGCCGATTACGAAAATCTGAGTGTGGGCTGCCTGCTGGCACCAACCGCAGACAGCGAGAAACCAGAAGAACAGCAGCGCAAGAACGAATTTTTCGGGCTGTTGGGTTCGCATCTGCAAAAAGTTCGCAACAAGCGGCGCGAGTTTATTATTTGTGGTAACTGGCAGCTGGCGCATACCCCGGTAGACGTGCAGGACACTGATCGCAACTGCAACACCTCGGGCTTCCTGGCGGAAGAGCGCCAGTGGATGGCGGAGCTACTCGAAGAAGGCTATGTAGATGCTTTCCGTGAGATTAACTCCGACCAGGATGAGTTCAGCTGGTGGCCGGAGGGTGATCGCAGCAGCAACGGATGGCGCACTGATTACCATATCATTTCCAAGGGCCTGCAGTTCTCAGTGGACTATGGCGCCATCTATAAAAGCCGCGAGTTCTCTACCCACGCGCCCATCATCATGGATTACGACATCGAGCTCTAACTTGCGAGCGCGAGCTTTTGCTTCGCGATCAGCTCCTTTATACCCACATTGGCGAGATCGAGCATGGCGTCCAGCTCAGAGCGAGCAAAGGGGGCACCCTCAGCCGTGCCCTGAACCTCAATGAATCCGCCGTCTTCGCCCATGATGACGTTCATATCCGTATCCGCCGCAGAATCCTCGGGGTAGTCGAGGTCCAGTACCGGCACCCCCTCATAAACGCCGACCGACACCGACGCCACCATCTGCTTCAGCGGGTCAGCTTCGATCAGTTTCTTGCGCTGCAGGTGGTTAATGGCGTCAACGAGGGCAACGCAGGCGCCGGTAATTGAGGCGGTGCGCGTACCGCCATCGGCCTGTATCACATCGCAATCAATCGTGATGGTGAAGTCTGCCAGCTTTTTCAGATCAACCGCGGCGCGCAGTGAGCGGCCGATCAGGCGCTGGATTTCCACCGTGCGTCCGCCCTGCTTACCGCGACTGGCTTCGCGGCCCATCCGAGTGCCGGTAGAACGAGGCAGCATGCCGTACTCAGCGGTGATCCAGCCCTCACCGCTTCCACGCAGGAAGCGAGGTACGCCCTCCTCCACAGAGGCGGTGCAAATCACGCGGGTCTGGCCGAAGCATACCAGCACGGAGCCTTCGGCATGGCAGGTAAAGTCACGGGTGATACTGATATCGCGCAACTGATCGGGGGCGCGGCCGCTGGGACGCTGCATGGGGCTGCTCCTGCAGAAAAGCGGGCAGTATACGCGAGCTCCGGTCACTACGCAGTCGCAAGCTTCGGTAGGAGCGTAGCTGTGAGCTGTCTGGCCAAGCTGTTACACTCGCAGCTCCCTGATGCCGTGACACGAGTACGATTTTGACTATCCACAGCATGACAGCATTCGCCCGGGAGAGCGCCCAAACCGAGCAAGGGGAGCTGACCGTCGAGCTACGTTCTGTAAACCACCGCTATCTGGATATGAACTTCAAGCTTCCCGATAGCCTTAGGTCTTTGGAGGGACAGCTTCGCGAGGCCGCCAACAAGGCTCTGGCCCGGGGCAAGCTGGATTGCCTCTTCCGACTGCAGGCGCAGGGCGTTCAACAGGCCTCTCTGGACATCGACCAGGAGCGCTTGCAGGCTCTACTCGACGCGGCCGCCACGGTCAGCGCGCACACGCCCGGCGCCCAGCCCCTCAATCCACTCGAGGTGCTGCAGTTTCCAGGCGTATGCGGTGGCCGGGAGCTTTCAGAGGAGGCGCTGCACCGCGACGCTCTGGCCTTGTTCAAGCTTGCGCTCGGGAACCTCGAGGGCGGCCGCCGCCGAGAGGGTGCAAAGCTCGAAGCGCTGATTCGCGAGCGGCTCGATGGAGTGCGCGGCGAGGTTGCACACACCCGGACCCTTCTGCCTGATCTTATGCAGCAACAGCGCGACCGGGTCATCAACCGCATTGAGGAGCTGGGTATCGAGGCTGACCAGAACCGCCTGGAGCAAGAGCTCGTGCACCTCGCCCAGAAAGCTGACGTTGACGAGGAACTGGATCGGCTGGAAGCTCATGTCGAGGAGGTGGCCCGTACGCTGGACAAAGGCGGGCCCTGCGGCAGGCGTCTGGATTTTCTCATGCAGGAGCTCAATCGCGAGGCGAATACGCTGTCCTCTAAGTCTCTTTCCAGCTCCACCACCCAACGCTCCGTCGAACTCAAGGTTCTGATTGAGCAAATGCGCGAGCAGATTCAAAACATTGAGTGATCTAAGCCCCGGGACGCTGTATACGGTTTCAGCGCCCTCCGGCGCGGGCAAAACCAGCCTTGTGAAAGCGCTGATCGAGCGCCACAGGTCGATTGTGGTATCCGTATCGCACACCACGCGAGCGATTCGGCCGGGTGAAGAAGACGGGGTCAATTATCACTTCGTGGATGAGGCCACATTTAACAGCCTGCTGGCTCAGGGTGACTTCCTGGAGCACGCACGCGTCTTTGGCAATCTGTATGCGACCTCACGAGCGGCCGTCGAGCAGCAGCTGGGCCAAGGCCTCGACGTTATCCTTGAAATCGACTGGCAGGGTGCAGCCCAGGTCAGGGCGCAGGTGCCAGACAGTCGCGCCATTTTTATCATGCCCCCGTCGCGTGAGGCATTGCTGCAGCGGCTGACGGACAGGGGCCAGGACGAGGGTGAGGTCATCGCCAGACGCATGGCCGAGGCTGAAGCCGAGATGTCGCACTACGTTGATTCTGACTACCTGGTGGTCAATGACGACTTTGACCAGGCTCTCGCCGATCTCGAAGCTATTATCACCGCGCAGCGCCTGGCCACCGCCAGCCAGCGCAGCCGGCACGCACAACTCTTATCGGATTTACTTAGCTAGCCCAGCGCTCAGCCTGTATTTCTTCCTTTCCCGTTCGCTTTCCTCTTTCACATAGCGCCTTCGCAGGGGTGACTTTTACGCAATTGCAGCGCTTTCGCCGGACTGTCGATAAAGCTATAATTACCGGCTCGCTCACATTTGCAGGATTGCATCACATGGCACGTGTAACCGTAGAGGACTGTCTCGACAACGTCTCCAACCGCTTTGAGCTGGTCATGGTCGCGAGCAAGCGCGCTCGTCAATTGGCTACCGGCGGCAAGGACCCGATGGTGGAAGAAGAATCCGATAAACCCACTGTGATCGCGCTGCGTGAAATCGCCGAGGGCCACGTCACGCCCGACATTCTCACGCGCGAAGAAGAGCTCGAGGCCGAGCAAGAGCTGGCAGAGGTCATGGAGGCCAGCGAGCAGCAACATCCCCTGTAATTGCCGCGAGGGCATCGCCGACGCAACCCGACATGCAAACCATTGATGCCCTCGACTCCACGCTCCGCAGCTATCTCAATCCCGAGCAGAGCAACTACGTAAAACGCGCCTATTACTTCGCCGAGCAGGCCCACTTCGGTCAGCTAAGGCGTTCCGGCGAGCCCTATGTGACCCACCCACTCGCTGTCGCCGGCATCCTGGCAGACATGCACATGGATCACCAGAGCCTGATGGCGGCCATGCTGCACGACGTCATCGAAGATACCGGCATTCCCAAAGAAGCCATTGGCGCCCAGTTTGGGCCTGCGGTCGCTGACCTCGTCGATGGCGTGTCCAAACTGACGCAGATTGAATTCGATACGCTGGAAGAAAAGCAGGCGGAAAACTTCCAGAAGATGGCGCTAGCGATGGCCCGCGACATCCGCGTCATACTGGTCAAGCTAGCGGATCGCCTGCACAACATGCGCACCCTTGGCGTACTGAAGCCGGAAAAGGCCAGGCGAATCGCCAAAGAAACACTGGACATCTACGCCCCGATCGCCATGCGACTGGGCATGAACAATGTGCGTATCGAATACGAGGACCTGGGCTTTTCCGCCCTCTATCCCATGCGCGCGCGGCGCATTCGCGCGGCGCTGGGAGGCGCACGCGGCCATCGCAAGGAGCTGGTCGAAAAAATAAGCCACCAGATAAGCTCTACCCTGGCGCAAGAAGGCCACGAGGTCGAGGTGGTCGGGCGCGAAAAGCACCTTTACAGCATTTACAAAAAAATGAAGTCGAAGCGTAAGTCCTTTTCAGAGATCATGGATATCTACGCCTTCCGCATCATCGTGGACTCCGTTGATACCTGCTATCGGGTACTCGGCTGCATCCACAGCCTCTACAAACCTATCCCGGGCGAATTTAAGGATTACATCGCCATCCCCAAAGCCAACGGCTACCAATCCCTGCATACCGGACTGATGGGCATGCACGGCGTCCCGATAGAAATTCAAATCCGCACCCGGGAAATGGAAGAGATGGCCAACAACGGGATCGCGGCCCACTGGCTTTACAAAAGCGATGGGCAAAACGCCAACGGCAGCCATGCCCGTGCCCGGGAGTGGGTGCAGGGCCTGCTGGAAATGCAGCAGCGCGCCGGGAACTCGCTGGAGTTCATTGAAAGCGTCAAGATCGACCTGTTTCCGGATGAGATCTACGTTTTTACGCCCAAGGGCCGCATTATGGAGCTGCCCCGCGGCGCTACCGCTGTCGACTTCGCCTACGCTGTCCATACCGACGTCGGCAATAGCTGCGTCGCCTGCCGTATCAACCGACGCCTGGCTCCACTATCAGAGCCTCTGCAAAGCGGTCAAACGGTGGAGATTCTCACAGCACCGGGTGCCCGACCCAATCCTTCCTGGTTCAACTACGCCGTTACGGCCAAGGCGCGCACCAACATCCGTCACTACCTGAAGCACCAGACCCGGGATGACTCCGTCACCCTTGGCCGGCGGCTCCTCGATAAGGGCTTCGCCGCCTTCGATCGGCGCCTGGACGAGCTGCCGGAGCAGGAGCTGCGCGACTACCTGAAGGGCCACAACTACGGCGCCATCGATGATCTCTATGAGGATATCGCCCGAGGCAATCGCTTGCCCGGCATCACGGCCCAGCAGCTTCTAGGAAAGGTGGAATCCGGCGCGCCCGGCGAGGGTGAGAGCGATGCGCCGCCAGTGGCAATTCGCGGTACCGAGGGGTTTATGCTCACCTTCGGCAAGTGCTGTCACCCCATCCCGGGCGATGCCATCGAAGGCTACCTGAGCTCGGAGAAGGGCGTCGTCGTGCATCGCGAAAGCTGCCGCAATCTGCATG
This sequence comes from Pseudomonadota bacterium, assembly GCA_038748065.1. Taxonomy (GTDB): domain Bacteria; phylum Pseudomonadota; class Gammaproteobacteria; order Pseudomonadales; family Halieaceae; genus JBCDJG01. The sequence goes on along the minus strand of JBCDJG010000024.1, from coordinate 14,392 downwards.
ACATGCGAGACAAGGAAGACAGATTGGTGGCCCTGCGCTGGGATGAAAACGTCGAGGGCGAATATCTGGTTCACCTGCGTATCGAGGTGGAGAACCGACGCGGCATGATTGCAGTGATCGCCACCCGAATAAATAGCATGGGTGTGAATATCGAAAAAATCACGACCTCGGACAAGGATCACCAGTTCACTTACGTGGACCTCGAGCTACAGGTCAAAAACCGGGTGCATCTCGCCCACATCATGAAACGCTTGCGGAGTCTGCAGTCTCTGCGCCGGGTTACCCGTATCAAAAACTGAGGACACCAGTATGAGCAACCGCGCCGTTATCTCTACCGTTGACGCCCCCGAAGCCATTGGCCCCTATTCTCAGGCCGTTAAAGTAGGCAACACAGTCTGGCTGTCGGGCCAGATTCCGCTGGTCCCCGGTAGCATGGAGATCGTCGAGGGCGATATCAGTGCCCAGGCGGTGCAGGTCTTCAATAACCTCACGGCGGTCGCGGCCGCCGCAGGTGGCACGCTTAATGATGCCGTTAAAATCAATATTTCGCTGACGGACCTCGGTGATTTCGCCGCTGTTAACGAGGTGATGGCTGGCTTCTTCAACGAGCCCTATCCCGCACGTGCCTGCGTGCAGGTCGCGGCCCTGCCCAAGGGCGTGGATATTGAGGTTGAGGCCATTCTCTCGGTCTAGCGTCTGCTCAGCACTTCCGAATAGCCCGCCTGGTAGGTTGGGTACTGTAGCTCGAAGCCTGTACCTCTCATCGCCGTATTACGGCAACGCTTATGCGCGGGCGAGGTCTCCGGCGGCGATAACTCGTGAGTCTCTATACCGAGTTGGCTGGCTATCCAGGTCTCGACCTCGTGACGCGGCGCCGGTGTATCGTCAACGCCGGTGTAATAACCGGGAAGAGGGCGACCTGCGTCGGCCGCGGTCAGCAGGAAGGCAAGAAAGGCTCCCGCATCGTTGCGGTGTATGCGGTTGCCATAGACCACAGGCTCTGGACCATTGATTTCACCTCGCGCAATCCGGCCAAGCAGGCGCCCGCGCTCATCGCCATATATGCCGCCGAAGCGCACCACAGCGGCGGGCAGGCCCGATTGCATAAGCTGCTGCTCTGCCTCAATGATGGCGAGCGCGCGAGGATCGTCCAGCGCTAGAGGGCTGTCCTCATCCACCCAGTTGCCGTCCCCGGACGCGTAGACGCGCGTGCTGGACACCATGATCGTGAACCGCGGGCAATGCCCTCCAAGACCCGCCAGAATATTAGCCATACCCTGGCTGAATCCGCGCCGATAGCCGTCGACACTGTACTCAGATGGCACCTGTGTAGCGATCAGGTAATCAGGCGCCAGCGCCTGCAACTGCGCCATCTCCTGCGCGCTGCCATAGTCCGCAGTAAGCGGCTCTATCCAGTCGGGCAGGACATCGGGATTGCGCCGGCTGCCCGTGACCGCAAAGCCGGCGTCTTTCAAGCGTGCGCCGGCACGTTGGCCGAGATCACCGCAGCCGATCACAAGAACAGATTTGCTGTTTATTAGAGAATCCCTCACTGGTTACACTATAGCGTTCTACACCTATCCGCTGGAACTCCATGACCCTAACAGAACTGCGCTACGTTGTTGCCCTCTACGAGACCGGTCACTTCCGGCGCGCCGCCGAGCAATGCAACGTCAGCCAGCCCACATTGAGCGTGGCGATCAAGAAGCTGGAGGACGAGCTCGGCGTGGCACTGTTCGAACGGTCCCGCCATAAGGTAGCAGCAACCGCTATTGGAGAGCGAATTGCCGCCCAGGCACAGACCGTGCTGCAGGAAACGACTAACCTCGTGAATCTGGCAGAGCTGGGCAAGGACCCGCTGGGTACCGTGCTGTCTGTGGGCGCGATTTTCACGGTAGGACCCTACCTGTTCCCCAAGCTGGTGCGCGGCCTGCAGGCCATTGCGCCGCAAATGCCCTTGTATATTGAAGAAAGCTATACCGCCGTGCTGCGTAAAAAGCTCAGCGCCGGCGAGCTCGATGCCATTTTCATCGCGCTGCCCTTCAACGAGCCAGAGGTCGTTACACGTGATCTTTACGATGAGCCTTTTGTGGTACTCATGCGCGAAGATCATCCCCTCGCCGAGGAGCAAGCCATTGATCCGGCAGCACTCGCTGGTCAGGAGGTTTTGCTGATGGGCGAAGGGCACTGCTTTCGTGACCAGGTGCTGGAGGCCTGTCCCGGCTTGCAGGAGTCGCTCATTGCCAGCCAGGACGCTGGCCATACCGTGCTTGAAGGTAGCTCGCTGGAGACACTCAAACACATGGTCGCCAGCGGGCTTGGTCTTACGGTTGTGCCGCGGTCCGCAGCTGACATCGCACAGTATGCCGAAGACACGCTCGCTGTTCGCCCTTTTTTGGGTGAGCCACCGAGGCGCACCATCGCCCTGGCATGGCGCGTGTCCTATCCGCGCCATCAGGCCATCGATATACTCTGTGACGCCCTAAGGGACTGATGGCGGGTATAGCAGATTACCCGGTGAAGCAATTGCGCGGCGTCGGCCCAGCGTTGGCGAAAAAGCTCGCGGACTACGGCATACAGCGCATAGAAGACTTACTCTTTCACCTGCCGCTTCGCTACCAGGATCGAACTCGTGTAACCCCGATAGGCGCTCTGCAGGATGGCGACGAGGTCGTTGTTGAGGGCGAGGTAAAGCTCGCGGATATCGCCTACGGTCGACGCCGCAGCCTGGTGGTCAGAATGCAGGACGGCAGCGGTACCCTGACGCTGCGCTTCTTTCATTTCAGCGCCGCCCAGAAGAATCGCCTGCTGCCCGGCGCGCGGCTGCGCTGCTTTGGCCAGGCCAGACGAGGGCCGAGTGGCCTTGAACTGTATCACCCGGAGTACCGCCAGCTGGATGAGGGCGAACTCATCGAGCAGGATACCCTGACACCGATCTATCCCACGACCGAAGGCATCAGCCAAAACCAGTGGCGCAAGCTGTGCGAGCAGGCAATCACTTACCTTGACCGCGATGGCCCGCGGGAGCTATTACCCGATACGCCCGGCATTGATTTCGATCTGGCCGAGGCGTTGCGTTACCTGCACGCGCCACCACCGGAGGCACCCCAGGGGCAGTTACGCGAGGGGCAACACCCTGCGCAGCTGCGCCTGGCGGTGGAAGAGCTGGTCGCACATAACCTGTCTCTACAGCAGCTTCGCCAGCAGCAACAGGAACGACCGGCGCCCGCGCTCAGCGCTGGTGGCGGGCTGGAGCATCGATTCCTTGAAAACCTGCCCTTCTCACCCACAGGCGCCCAGCGGCGCGTAATGGCAGAAATCAGCGCCGACCTGCAAACTGAGGTGCCCATGCTGAGACTGGTGCAGGGTGACGTCGGCTCAGGCAAAACCGTCGTCGCGGCGACCGCTGCGCTGCAGGCCATCGCCAATGGCTACCAGGTCGCGCTAATGTCACCCACAGAAATCCTGGCGGAGCAGCACTGGCGCAACTTTTGTGGCTGGTTCGAGCCCCTGGACATCGAGCTCTGCTGGCTGACTGGGCGTAGCAAGGGTAAAAAGCGCGCGGCCACCCTTGAGCGCCTGAGCACGGGGCATGCCGCCATGGTGATTGGGACCCACGCCCTCTTCCAGGATGACGTGGTCTTCGATCGTCTTGGTCTGGTGATCGTGGACGAACAGCACCGCTTTGGCGTGCATCAGCGACTGGCCCTCACCGACAAGGCCAGGGCCGGCGCCCGTCCCCATCAGCTGGTTATGACCGCCACACCCATTCCCCGCACCCTCAGCATGGTGGCCTATGCCGACCTCGACTGCTCCGTCATAGACGAACTGCCACCCGGTCGCACGCCCGTGGAAACTGTTCTTATCGACGGGCAGCGTCGGGGCCGGGTGATGGAGCGCGTTGCCGCTGCCTGTGCCGAGGGCCGACAGGCCTACTGGGTATGCACGCTCATTGAAGAGAGTGAAGCCCTGCAGGCGCAGGCGGCTGAGGCCACTTTCGAGGAGATGCAGAAGGCCCTGCCAGGCATTGAGGTGGGCCTGGTTCACGGCCGTATGAAAGCGGCGGATAAGGAAGGCGTTATGGCGGCCTTCAAGGCGGGTGACCTGCAGGTGCTGGTAGCAACCACAGTGATTGAGGTTGGTGTGGATGTGCCCAATGCCAGCCTAATGATCATCGAAAACCCTGAACGCCTTGGCCTCGCTCAGTTACACCAATTGCGCGGCCGCGTAGGGCGCGGGTCCATCGCCAGCCACTGTGTGCTCTTGTACCAGCCTCCGCTAGGCAGGCAGAGCAAGGAACGGCTGAATGCAATGCGCGAAAGCACAGACGGTTTCTACATTGCGGAAAAGGACCTTGAACTGCGTGGGCCCGGCGAAGTGCTGGGCACGCGGCAGACCGGGCTGATGGAGTTTCGTGTAGCCCAACTCCCCGGCCATGCCGACCTGCTGGACAGGGTACAGGCACTTGCTAGTCAGATCACCGCCGAGCATCCGGAGCGCGCAGCGCCACTGGTGTCGCGCTGGACCGGGGCCGGCCAGCGCTTCGGTTGGGTTTAGGCCGCCCGTATACGGCCTCAGCCCATAATGGCCGGCAGTTCCTTCTGCAGCGCCATCTTCTCTCTGGTTGCATCACCCGTTAGGGCAAAGCCTAGGAGCTCGCCGCCTGCGTTTCGGAACTCCGCCTTTACGCTGTTGCCATCCTGAGAGATCGACCAATCACCTTCCGCGCCCTGCGCCGGCGGCGCTACTACCACCGGACAGGCCGGCGTTTTGATCGTCACGGGCATAGCGGGGTAGGCAACCTCAGTGGCCTCACCCGCGAGGGTTTTGCCGAGTGCTCGCGCGGCCGCCATCAACGGCGCCACATAGACCAGCACATGGCCATTAACCTCGGCGCAGTCGCCCATGGCGTATACATTAGGCGCGCTGGTCTCCAGCAGGCGATTGGTTGTAATTCCGCGGTTCACCTCGATCCCGGAGGCCTGGGCCAGGTCAACCCGGGGACGCACCCCGACGGCGGAAACGACCAGATCGGCATCGATCGTCTCGCCATTGTTCAAGGTCACGCGCACGCCGCTGTCGGACTTGTTAACTTCAGTCACCAGCGGGCCGAAGTGAAACTTGGCGCCCTTCTCTTCCAGCGCGGCCTGCACAGCTCGACCGGCGGGTTCAGGAAGCAACGTCGGCAGGCAGTAGCCCAGCGGGTCGACGGCTTCTACTTCGAAGCCACCGTTAAGAAGGTCGTTGGTGTATTCGCAACCGATCAGTCCGGCGCCAATCAAACAGACCTTCTTCACGTCGTTTTTCTTCATGGCCGTGCGGAAGTCATCGAAGTCCAGCAGGTCATTGACGGAGTAGACCAGTTCCAGCCCATCCCCGGTAATTGGCGGGCGGATCACGTTGGCGCCCACGGCCAGCACCAGTTTGCTGTAATGCACAGCAGTTTGGGCATCGCCGACCTTTATCAGCTGTTGCTCGGTATCGATCTCGTTGACCTTGGTCATCGTCCATACGCTGGCTTTCAGCATGCGTGCCATGCCACCCGCATCGAGCTGTGCCAGGTCATCAGCTTCCGTGCCCTTCGTGTAGCCAGTGGACAGCATGGGCTTGGAGTAAGATCGCCCGTCGTCGGACGTTATCAGGATCAGGGGCGTTTCCTGGTCATGCTTGCGAAACTCTTTCGCCAGACCATAGCCCGCAAGGCCGGTGCCGAGAATGACCACGGGTGGATGCACCTTATCAACGACCGGCTCCTCGTGATGAGGGGTATCTTCGACAGCAGACTCTTCAAGCAGCTCGAAGTCCTCCTTGCCGACGCCACAGTCAGGACACAGCCAGTCCTCGGGAACATCCTCCCACTTCGTGCCGGGCGCAATGCCATCGTCAGGCCAACCTTCTTTCTCGTCGTATACCAGGCCGCAAACGATACATTCCCATCTACTCATAACGCTTCTTACTCCGTCGTGCTCTGTCTCTGCTGCCCCGCAGTCAGGCGGGTAATCGGGGGCATCACTATAGGCCTGTATGAAAATTGTGCAAGGGTTATGTGGGTCAGCCACTTGGCAAATCGGGACAATCGTCGGCTTGCATGTGACCTGCGTATGGCGCATTCTCGCCACTCCCGAAACACCCTGGATTTCCGGTGACCTATCGAGCACAACGCCCGATCGAGCGCGAGCCGGCCTGGCGCCCGGAGCGTCAGTGCCCGCGCTTCTTCCTGCCCGCGTCGGTACGACGATGGCTGCTGGACGACGGCTCGCTGACCAACCACTTGATTGATATCAGCGATGGCCAGTTCAGGGTGCAGCGCCTCCATCAGGGATGGCAGGTGCCGCTGATCAGCGAGCAACGTCTGTTGGGCATGTCTCTGCGGGGGCGGGCCCTGGTTCGAGAGGTTATGTTGCTCATCCGCGACCGGCCCGTGGTATTCGCGCGCTCCGTGTTTCCGTCCAGCACCCTGGCGGGCGAGCTGCGGCACCTCCGCCGACTGCAGAACCGCTCACTGGGTAGCATCCTGTTCCAAAGTGCCGGCATGAGTCGCAGCCCCTTCGAAATAGCGCGCCTTGCAGGCGATAGCCCCTACCTGCCGCAGGACTTGCGCCAGCGCCCTCCCGCATGGGGGCGTCGCTCCCGCTTTGTTCTGTCGGGCGCGCCGCTGATGGTGAGCGAGGTATTTCTGGAGGCCTTTGCGCCCTGGCCCGCGACACTACCTGTACATCGCACCCAACGGGGGCGAGTCGACCCTGAAAATCTTGCCGCAAAGCAGTAAGCTTAGCCTTTATCTGTGAGACCCCCATGGCTGGAACCCTGAAAACCACTGCTTTGCTGCAGCTGATTCGCTTCGACAAGCCGATTGGCACGCTGCTTTTGTTGTGGCCCACCTTGATTGCACTGTGGGTGGCGGCCGAGGGCTTGCCGGAACCCCGGCTTCTCATCATCTTTATTCTAGGCACGTTTCTTACGCGCTCCGCCGGCTGTGCGGTGAACGACCTGGCGGATCGTAAGGTCGACGGCAGCGTCGAGCGCACCAGCGGCCGGCCGCTGGTAAGCGGCAACGTCAACCCACAGGAAGCCCTCGCCTTCGCCATGGTGTTGGCCTTGCTGGCCTTCATTCTGGTGCTGTTTACCAACCCGCTAACCATCATGCTGTCCTTCATCGCGTTCGGTGTCGCCGTGCTCTACCCCTTCATGAAGCGCATTACCAACATGCCGCAGCTCGTGCTTGGCCTGGCATTCTCCTTTGGCGTGCCCATGGCCTTTGCCGCAACGCTGGATGCGCTGCCACAGGGCCTATGGCTGTGGTTTCTGGGCAACCTGCTGTGGACGGTCGTTTACGACACCCAGTACGCGATGGTCGACCGCGACGATGATATCGAAATCGGCGTAAAATCGACGGCGATCCTGTTCGGCCGCCACGACAAGATAATCATCGGAGCACTACAGGTAGCCTGCATGGCTATGTGGGCGAGCGCCGGCCTTGTCTTTAGCCTGGGTGCACCATACTGGCTCGCACTGCTTGCCATCGCAGGTTTGTTCATCTACCACCAGGTACTTATACGAGACCGTGATCGCGACGCCTGCTTCCGCGCTTTCTTGCATAACAATCGTGTGGGCCTTGTCTTGTTCCTCGGGGTAGCTCTCAGCTATGCCATCTGAAGGCCCGACCGCGCCCGAGACCAGCGCTCGCTTTCTGACATCCCTGGCCGAAGTCGCCCCGGCCACCTGGGACGCACTCGGGCAGAACGATTACCCGTTTCTTCATCACCGCTTCTTATATGGCCTGGAAACAACTGGCTGTACCGACGCCGAGAGCGGCTGGCAGCCCTGCCACTTGCTGCTGGAGCGCAATGGACAGGTGATAGGCGCGCTACCCCAGTACCTGAAGTCTCACTCTTATGGCGAGTATGTTTTCGATTGGTCCTGGGCCGATGCCTGGCGACGTAGCGGGCTCAATTACTACCCGAAGCTGCTGTGTGCGATTCCCTTCACGCCAGCGACGGGGCCTCGACTAATGACCGCGTCCGGCTTTGAACCCGGCGAGATCTGGCCGCTGGCGCTGGCCGCCATACAAGAGTTCGCCGAGCGTCAGGGCCTGTCGTCCTGGCACCTGCTGTTCCCAGACAGCGCCACTTCCGATGCCCTACTGCAAAGCGGCCTGTCACGGCGAGTTGCGACTCAATTTCACTGGTTCAACGAAGGCTTTGCTGATTTTGATGAGTTTCTCGGCACCTGCGCCAGCCGCAAACGGAAGAGCCTGCGCCGAGAGCGACGCCGCGTGGCAGAACAGGGCCTTGAGCTTGTCACCCGTCAGGGCGATGACATCACCGAAAGCGACTGGCAAGCCTTTCATCACTTCTACCAGATGACCTATGCCAAGCGCAGTGGCCACGGCGGCTACCTGACCAAGGCCTTCTTCCTCGAAACCGCCCCGTCGCTCGGGGATCAAGTCATCATGGTCACTGCGAGAGACAGCGGCACCCCGGTTGCCGCTGCGCTTTACTTTCGCGACAGCGATACGCTTTACGGTCGCTATTGGGGCGCGCTACGGGAATACGACTGCCTGCACTTCGAAGCCTGCTACTATCAGGGCATCGATTACTGCATCCGGGAAGGTCTGCAGCGCTTCGACCCCGGCGCCCAGGGTGAACACAAGATTCAGCGTGGCTTCCGGCCTGTTCCTACCTACTCAAACCACTGGATCGCAGATCCGAGACTGGCCTCGGCGGTACAGGACTTCACGGAACAGGAAGCCGGACACACCGAGGCCTACATGCGCGAGGCTGAAACCCTGCTGCCTTTCAAGCAGGACGGATAGCGTTGACTGCGCTTGCAGAGATCCTAGCCGTTGAGCGCGCGCAGCATCCAGGCCGTTTTTTCATGCACGCGCATGCGGTCTGAGACGAGAGCAGCGGTTGACTCATCATCGGCATCTTGCGCCTTGACGAGGACCTCCCGGCAGGTTTTCACCACCTGTTCATGGGCCTTGGTCAAGATGCTGACCATCTCCTTCGCCTCCGGCACGCCATCGACTTCCTGAATAGCGCTGAGTTCGGCAAAGGCCTTATAGGTGCCGGGCGCGGCCACACCGAGGGTCCGAATACGCTCCGCTACATCGTCTACCGCCACCGCAAGCTCGTTGTAGTGCTCCTCGAACATCAGGTGCAGCTCACGGAACTGCGGCCCGGTGACATTCCAATGAAAATTATGGGTTTGCAGATAAAGCGTGTAAGAGTCGGCAAGCAGGTGCTTCAAGCCCTGGGCAATCGCCGCCCTGTCGTCCTCGCTAATACCAATATCGATTGTGCTCATGACGCTTTCTCCTAATGTGTGTACCAACAACTATAGACTAGACCAGGCCCATCAATAGATAAAATCATATGTTTGAATCATCTTGATTGTTGCTGGCTATTGATGACGGGCCGCCAAGCGCTCCCTCACCTCTGCGTCAGACCAGCCCTCAATAGCCAGCACAGCTTCATAGGGGTCGCCGCTGAGGCCCAGCAACTCGCCGATCGCAGGCTCCGTTTTCAAGCCTTTCGTTTTCAACGCCCGGACTGCCGACTGGAAGCTCTCGCCCCCCGTGTTAACCAGACGCTGCATGACACGATAGTGGCGCAAGCCCGCCTGTTCATGCACTGGCGTAGTGCTCGCGTATACCTCGACGTCAAAGCCGGATTGTTGAAAACGACCCACCACGCGCCCGTGCCCGGGCGCCAGCGCATAGCCAGCCTTGAGGCCAAAAGCGGCGCTAAAGTCTCTGCAAAACGATCCAGCTGAGTCAAACTCGCAAAGCACATCAATATCGCTCCCGTCGATATCAAGCCCAACAAAGATCGTACTGACAAGCGTCGGGCGGTACTGATGTAACAACCGAATTACGCCCGATCTGGCCAGGGCGTCCCGCGCCGCCGCCTGCTTATCACGCATCGGCCACTATCTGCGCCATTATCAGGACATCCTGAAAGACCCCATCGATACAGCGGGCCCTGCGCTTGGTGCCTTCAAGCTCAAAACCATATTTCTCATACAGAGCGATAGCGGCCCTGTTGTTGGCAAACACCTCAAGCTCAAGGCGCGAGAACCCTCGCACCAGAGCGGCACGCGTCACCGCGTCCAACAGTGCGCTGCCAATACCCTGGCGCCTGTGCTCTTTCAGTACACCCATGCCAAGACTCGCACAGTGCACCAGGCTGGGCTTGTCCACCGGTACAAAATCGGCCCAGCCCACGATACGTTCATCCACTTCCGCGACGTACTGCGGGTAGTCTTTCTCGATATTGTTTTGCACAAAGGTGCGAATGGAGTCAAAGGATGGCGTTTCCAGCGTCAGCAGGTATTTGCGCTCCACGGCCACCTCCCCGAGCGCCTCTCGGAAATCGCGTATATCGGCTTTACGAATGGGGCGAATCTTTGCCATAACCGCCTTGCAATGCAATGCCAAGCGCGAACATCAGCGAGGTGGGCGTCACGCCCTGCTAACTACCAGCAGGTCGGCGCCACACCAGCAGTCGATTGTTCGCTGGCATCTCGTTGTCTTCCTCAAGGTTAAAACCGGCGTTTGCCGCCAGTGCATCCACAGCTTCGAAATCGCGGATCGCGCTGCGCGCATCTCTTGCGGCGAGCCACTGATCAAAATGCGCATTACTCTCGCTGGTATATGCGCCACCGTAGTTGAAGGGGCCGTAAATCGCCAGAACGGCGTCGGCCGGCGACCACACGGACAGCTCCGCGAACAAGGATTCAACCGCATCAAAGGGCATGATATGCAGCGAATTTGCGCTGAAGACTGCGTCTGCTGGCGCGACTGACCAAGGGCGGGTATACACATCAAGGGGCTGGAGGGGCAGCAGGTTATCACCTTCGTAGCGGTCGATACGTGACGCCGGGACCGACAAGCTGACTGGCAGCTCGGTGGGTTGCCAGCTGAGGTGCGTCAACGCGCGGGCAAAATGCACCGCATGCTGAGCGGTTCCACTGCCTATTTCCAACACATTCCTGCGATCCCCAAAAACCCGTGCCAGCACGGCCAGAATCGCATCCTTGTTATTTTCACAGGCTTGAGAGAAGGGAAGGTCGGACTGCATTCAGGCACCCAGCTCGTAGTCCACAAAGTCTGGTGACCGCATGTGCCAGCGATAGTAAGTCGTGGACCGAGGCCAGTTAAGCACAATTCTGCCGGCCGCGTTTTTGTACCAACTGTCGCATTCACTGGCCCACACGGTGCCCGCCAGCTCTCCCTGCAGACGGTCGTTATAGGTCTGCTGGGCCGTGCGGCTGGGCTCCAGGCTGGTGAGCTCGTGCTTCAGTAGCTTCTGGATCAGTCGGGCAATGTAGCGACTCTGCTGCTCTACCATATAAATGATAGAGCTGCTGCCAAGATTGGTGTTCGGGCCATAGAGTATGAAGAGGTTCGGAAAACCGTGGCAGGCGATACCGCGATAGGCTTCCGCGCCCTCTCGCCAAGTCTCTGCAAGCGCCTGACCGCCCCGCCCCCTGAAATCGACAGCGGACAGCATCTCAGTCGCGCGAAAGCCCGTGCCGTAAATAATCACATCAACCGGGCGTTCAACACCATCTTCCGTGAGCACGCCTTCGCGGCCTATTCCGCGGATGGACGAGGTTACCAGTTCAACCTTCGGTCGGTTGAAAGTCTGGTAGTAGTCGTCCGAAACCAGCACGCGCTTGCAGCCAATGACGTAGTCAGGCCAAAGCTGCGTTCTTCGCCGGGGATCAATAATGTGCCGCTCGAGATTCCAGCGCGCGAGGCGCTCTACGAGCCAGCGATGGGGTCGCGAACCGCGCATCAGCGGGTAAAGCAGGCCATCCTGGCGCAGGTAGATGAACAGCCGGGCCAGCTTCTGGGTAAACGGGAAACGGCGAAATAGCGTCTTTTCCCACTCTCGGAAGGCGCGGTCATTGCGCGGGATGACGTGATTAGCAGTACGCTGGTACACATGAAGCTGCGCGGCCTGCCGGGCGACATGCGGGATGAACTGCAGGGCGCTGGCGGCATTGCCAATCACCGCTACCCGCTTACCGGTCAAGTCAATGTCGTGGCGCCAACGTGCCGAATGGAACTGTTCACCACTGAAGCTATCGGCGCCGGCGAACAGGGGTATGTTCGGCAGGTTCAACTGACCCAGGGCACTGACCACGGCTCGCACGCGCAGGGTCGCGCCATCCTTCAGCGTCAATTCCCAGCCCCCCTCGGCGTCCAGGTAGCGCGCAGCGGCTACGGCAGCGTTCGTTCTTAAGCGCTGGCGCAGTCCGAACTGATCCAGGCAACGCGAAAAGTAGGACTGGATCTCAGGTTGGGGGGAGTACTTGCGTGACCAGTCCGGGTTGGGCGCAAAGGAAAAGCTGTAGAGCACCGAAGGTACATCACAGCAGGCGCCAGGATAACTGTTATCGAGCCACGTACCACCGACATCGGCCGACTTCTCGAGAATAACAAAGTCGCGTATGCCACGGCGGTCCAGCGCTACACCCATACAAATGCCTGACATGCCACCACCAACAATGGCGACATCGTGGTCCCAGGTAGTAGCCATGTTTGCTAGCCGGGCGGCTTGTCCCGTGTGAAAACCAGCTCGCGGGCCGTGGATTCAGCCTTGTTAAAACGATAGCCATCGACCCTGAACTTTTTCAGCGCTGCCGGCTCGTTGATGCCCTTGTCAATAATATAGCGGGCCATCTGGCCACGCGCTTTCTTGGCGAAGAAGCTGATCACACGGTATTTGTCCCCTTTCAGGTCCTTGAATACTGGCGTAACGACGTCTGCCTCGAGCGCGCCGGCTTTAACGGACTTGAAATACTCATTGGAGGCGAGATTACACAGCACCTGGCTGCCACTTTTCTTCAGATCCTTATTGATAGCGCGATTGATATCATCACCCCAGAACTCATAGAGGTTTTTTCCGCCGCTGTTTTCAAACTTCAGGCCCATTTCCAGGCGATAGGGCTGCATCAGATCCAGCGGGCGCAAAAGGCCATAGAGGCCCGAAAGGATGCGCAGATGTTGCTGCGCGAACCTCAGCTGCTCTGCATCGAGGCTCTCAGCTTCCAGCCCAGTGTAAACATCGCCCTTAAACGCGAGTATCGCCTGCTTGGCGTTGTCGAAGTTGAAAGGCTCGCCCCAGTTCATAAAACGCTGGTGATTGAGCTCCGCAATGTTCTCGCTAACACCCATCAGCGAACGTATGTCATCAGGGCTCAGCTTGCGGGCGTCGTCGACCAGCGCCGCCGAGCGCATGAGGAACTGCGGCTGCGTTTTGCGCCGGGTCGTGGGTGCGGTTTCGTAGTCCAGCGTTTTCGCCGGGGAGATCACTGTCAGCATATCAAGGTTCCAGGTTTATGCTCGGTTTTAGCTCGGTTTTAGCTCGCCTTGCTCGCGGCGCATCGCTGCCCGCGTGGGCCCGCTATGATACTCTCACCGGCGACAATCAAAAAGATACGCATAGTATGTCTGCTGTCAGGAAAACCCTGCAGATTATCGACAGTTTCACCGATGTCACCGGTCGCTTTCTGGCCTGGCTGACCCTGGCCACGGCTCTCCTGACCGCAACCGTCGTCGTCATGCGCTACGGCTTCAACCTCGGCTCCATCGCCGCCCAGGAAGCTATCACCTACCTGCACGCCACGCTCTTCATGCTCGGAGCCGCCTGGACCCTGAAAATGGGTGGCCACGTGCGCGTCGACATTTTTTATCAGCATTTTTCGCCGCGACGACAGGCCTGGGTAAACAGCCTGGGGGGCATCGTCTTCCTGATACCCACTTGCCTGTTCATCCTTGGAATGAGCTGGAACTACGTGCTGGAATCCTGGGCGATCCGCGAAACATCGGCCGAGCCCGGCGGCATCCCTGCCGTGTTTTTGCTCAAGAGCCTGATCCCGGCCATGGCGATCAATCTCCTGTTGCAGGGTTTGGCAGAGACCCTGCGCGCGGGGCTGGTATTAGTCGAGGGCGACCACTGATGGATGGCGCCGTAGCCCTCTACATGTTCGCCATCATCTGTCTGTTGCTGATGTTGGGCTATCCGGTGGCGCTGACCCTGGCGGGCTCCTCACTGCTGTTCGCCGCCATCGGCACTATTTTGGGTGTTTTCGACCCCAGCTACCTGGGCGCTCTACCGGGCCGCCTGTTCGGCACCATTGGCAACGGCACACTCATTGCCGTACCCCTGTTCATTCTCATGGGCGTTACTCTCGAGCGCTCGCGGGTAGCAGAACAGCTGCTGGACAACATGGCCAAGGTCTTCGGGGGCCTGCGCGGTGGCCTCGGCCTGTCGGTTATCACGGTGGGCGCTCTACTGGCGGCCAGCACCGGCATCGTCGGCGCCACGGTAGTCACTATGGGCCCGCTTTCAGCATGGTCGGCAGTGACAGCAGGCCC
>JBCDJG010000023.1:0-72560 GCA_038748065.1 Pseudomonadota bacterium | reverse complement strand
GTTCGGGATGATGCTGGGCGCCCTGGCGCTAGCGCCATTGACCGATGTCTTTGGCCGTCGCCGGATGATTATCGGTGCGCTCATCCTGATTTCTCCATCCATGTTCGCATCGGCGAAAGCGACCTCCGTAGAACAACTCATCGTCCTGCGATCCTTCGCCGGTCTCGGTATCGGCGCTATGCTGGCGAGCCTGACGTCTCTAGTGGCTGAATTTACGCCAAGGAAACACCGAAACTTTGCCATCGGTGTGCTCCAGGCCGGCTATCCCGTCGGTGCAACCCTGGGTGGGTTCCTTGCGGCGTGGATTCTACCGCGCTACGGCTGGCCTCAGCTTTTCATTGTTGGGGGCTTCATGTCATTGGCCATGCTACCTCTGGTACTACTGCTACTGCCGGAATCGCTGCACTTTTTGGCGCGACGAGGAGGCCCAAAATCGCTGCAAAAAATCAACGAGACGCTCGCCAGACTTCACCAGGCCCCTCTGGACAGGCTGCCAACGCTGGAGACGAAGCTAGCCGCGAGTCCCTTCTCTCTGCTGCTACCCGAATACCGACCGCAAACCCTCTGGCTGTGGTCCGCATTTTTCATCACCTTTTGCACCCTGTATTTTTTGATCAGTTGGGTGCCGAAGCTCTTTGTGGAAAGCGGCTTCTCGGTATCGCAGGGCGTGCAGGCAGGCATTGCCCTGAACTTCGGCGCTATTCTAGGGGTCGTTGGCCTGGGCTACCTTGCTGATCGGCAGGGGCTTGGGCGAATGATCTCCATTTTCTGCGTGGCCGGAGCACTCTCGATGATCCTGTTCGGCCTCGCGCCCTCCGAGATTATCGTTCTGCTTAGCCTGACCTTCCTGATCGGCCTTTTGGTACAGGGTGGTTTCTCGGGCCTGTACACGGTCGCGGCGCGTATCTACCCGGCAGACTTTCGCACAACCGGCGTGGGGTGGGCGATTGGTATCGGTCGCTTCGGGGCGATTGCGGGGCCTTACCTCGGTGGCGTACTGGCCTCCATGGCGTGGTCCATGGAGGCTCTGTTTATTGTCTTTGCGCTACCCATGCTGGCCGCAGCCTGGGTTGTATCGCGCATCCCTCCAGGTCGATACCATTAGCGGCCTGCAACAGATTCGAGTTCTTCAAGTGCCAGCGCATAGGCTTCAGCAATAAACTTCTTGTAGGCGTCTGCGGCCCCAGGACCCTCCGTGCGCCCCTTGCGCACGATAATGAAATCAGTGGCGGGTATGATGTGCACCCTCTGCCCCTGGAAACCGTTGAAACTGATTGTCTCATCCGGTAATCCGGGCGCCAGTTGGCGCTCTTGGCCGAAGTTCAAGCCCTGGTTAAGCCACATGCTCGAGCGGTATCTACCACTGGATGCTGGCAGGGGCTCTCCAAGCGTGCGAACGAAGTCTGCGGGTAATAAGCGCTCCCCGTCGTAGACGCCATCATCCAGTATCAGTTGGCCGATGCGCGCCCAGTCCCGGGTCGTCGCTCGCACAAAACTCCCGGCCCAGAAGCTGCCTGCATCATCCACCTGCAACTCGACGGGATCGGTGGCAATCTTTCCAAACAGGGCCTCATGGGCGAATCCATGAACGCTGTAGCCGCTTTCTTCAAGCTTCAAACCAAGGGTGCGCCCCGAGAGATTGGAGTCTGCGGTGGAGTAGTACCAGCGCTCGCCCGGCGTGTATGCCAGATCCAACTGCGCAGCAAAACCCGCTATGTCACCGGAGAAAATCATTTTGGTGAATTGACCAAACAGGTCCAAATCGTAGTTTTCATCGAAGTCCAGCCCACTGGTCATATCCAGCAGGTGACGATTGGTAATGGCCTGACGTGGGTCATCAGCATGCCACTCAGGCGCCGCTACAGGGCCGTCGAGGTCCAACAAACCGCGCATATCTGCGGCGGCCCACAGCAGTGCATTAACCGATTTGGCCATTGATTGGCTGGGAAAGCGCGTCGATGCATCAAAAGGTGCTGCATAATGCTCTGTAATAAGTCGGCCCTTGTGCAGCATGATGAAAGAGCGGTGATTGATGCCCTCGCCCACACTATCCGGGTTTCTATCAAACTCTTCGGATACCAGAGCGTTCAAGCGCGGGAAGGCGCTCTTGGCATCTTCCAGCGGCATGCCACCCGTGGTAGCCTCGGCTAGGTACTTGTCCAGCGCCGCCGCACGTGACCCGTTTGCCACGCAGCCGTAGCCTTCATGGTAGGTTGCCGTCGTCACGGTCATTCCCAGGATACGGCCTGAGACAGTGCGCTCAGCGGCGTTGGGTTCCAGTTCTATCCAGGGTTCGAGGTCACCCAGTGCGCCAAGGTCGCGTTCTACAAACGTGGACCAAGGCATGCCCCCGCCGTATACGTTTCCGCACGAGAGCGCTGCCATAGTGCGGCTTGCGCTCACAGCGGTAGGCCAAAACCAGCTCACGCCGCCTATTAACGCGACCAGCAAGAGGGCCACACCGACTAATGCTGACTTCTTGATCCAACTCACGATGCCACCTGGGAGAAATTAGGGAGCCGCCAGTGTGTCCCGCTTATATCTTTATGTCAAGGTATATGGCTGGACTCGAAGTTAGCACCGTCCTGCAACCGGAATGGACCTCCGCGAAGCAGAAAATGCGTCGAGGGAATTGCCCGGCCAGCGTATGATGGTGCAGCAGCGTCAACTGCTGTTCAACAACTTCAATTCAATGAGAAATAGGGAGGGTCGTCTCTGTGGTTTCGCCGTTACGCTGCCTCTGCGCTGCAGGGCTAATCGCTATCCAGCTAGCGCAGCCATTAGCAGCCATGACTCTGGTTGAAGGGGCACGCATACTGTCGATGGCAGATGAGGCAACGGATGGGGATCCAAGCTTTGTTGGTTATCTCTTGCACGATGAGGGCAAAATCGTCGAAGTCGGCGCAGGAAGCTACCAGGGCAATCACCCAATAGAGCGACGCGTTGACGCGACAGGCATGATCTTGATGCCCGGTTTTGTTTCGGGCCACAACCATTTATGGCAGAGCGCCTTTCGTGGCCTCGCGTCCGATCGAGAGTTGTACGGTTGGTTAGCGGCTCTGCACTGGACCTACGGTGACACCTTCAGCGAAGGCGACTTTTATGCGTATACGCGCCACGGGGCGCTAGATCAGTTAGCCCATGGCATCACGACGACCTATAACCATTCGCAACGGCTGGGCGCCACTGAGGCGCTTTACATGGAGTCTTTGCAGGCAAGCCTGGATACGCCGCAGAACTTCATTTTTTCCTACAATGCCAACCTACGCCAGCCGCCCGATGCCGTTCGGGCTGATGTCGCCTCAGTAGTAAAGCAGGCTGAGTCGGTCGATGCGCCCAATCTGCTGGGTGTATCGCTTCACTCAGTCGGGCTTTACTTCAACAAAGCGTCCTTCGGCCTTGAACTGGAGATAGCCAAGACCCACGACCTCACTTTACAGGTGCACTACCTCGAAGAGTTTGCGCGCCGCGACAAAGATCGTGCCCAGTGGCCCATATTCCTGGAGCTTGGCGCCCTCTCCCCGCGCTTGTCCTTCGCGCACTTCATCCATACGAGTGACGACATTCTCGACGCCAGCGCCGCTGCCGGCGCAGCAATGATCTGGAACCCTCTCTCCAATGGCAGACTGGCCTCAGGCCTGCCGGACATTCCCGACTACCTCGCTCGCGGACTGGGTGTTGGCATGGGTGTCGACGGCGCAGCTAGCGCCGACATAGCAGACCCGTTTGAAAATCTACGTATGGGCCTGTACGCGCTGCGCATGCAATCGAGGAGCGCTGCTGTGATGTCACCGCTGCGAATCCTCAAACTACACACCATCGATACAGCCCGCGTCCTTGGCGTGGATCACGAGGTCGGCAGCCTGGCCCCGGGCAAGCGCGCCGATTATCTGCTGGTGAATCCAGCACAGGCAGCCACGGGTCCGATTTTTGATGCACCCGCGACTCTGGTCTTTTCCAGCAGCGCAGCAAACCTGCACAGTGTGGTGGTCAATGGAAAGGAAGAGGTGCGTCGGGGCGAATTGCTCGATGCGGACCTTCAGACATTGCAGCAAGAGGTGGTCGAGCGCGTTGCTGCGCAACAGCAACGACTACAGGCTATTTCTGCCCAGTAGAACGATGCGTTCGGCTCCGCAGGTCAACCGATAGACCGCTCGCTAAGCGCCAAGAAACGCAAATTTCAGCGCGAAGATCACGGCCACCACATACACCGCCAGGGGGCATGCACGAGCCTCGCCCGCAAGCAACTTGATCACCGCGTAGCAAATGAAGCCAAGGCCAATGCCGTCAGCGATAGAGTAAATCAGTGGCATTGAGAGCGCTGTAACCAGCGCTGGCGCCGTCTCCGTGATATCAGCCCAATCCATTTCCTCAAGCGCGCGCGCCATGAGGCAGGCCACAAACAGGAGTGCCGCACCGGTGGCATAGGCTGGAATGCTCTGAGCGAGTGGGGCCAGAAACAGACAGAGCAAAAAAAGCAGCGCAGTAACAACCGCCGCCAGCCCGGTGCGCCCGCCAGACTCAACGCCGGCGGCACTTTCGATGTAGCTGGTCGTAGATGAGGTACCAAATAGCGCGCCCGCCGCCGTCGCGCCGGAATCCGCGAGCAGCGCGCTACGCAAGCGGGGCAGATGACCCTGCTCATCAAGCATATTTGCGCGCGTCGCAACGCCTACCATGGTGCCAGCGGTATCAAATACGTCGACTAGTAGCAGCGTCAGGATCACAGTCACCATCGACCACTGCAGAGCTCCAGCCAGATCAAGTTGCAGAAACACCGGTGACATATCAGGTGGCGCAGACACTACCCCCTGAAAGCTGGCAACGCCCAACACCCAACCCACCGCGGTAACGGTCATCATGCCGATAACAACGGCGCCGATAACATTACGATAAGACAGCGCCGCAATGAGGACGAAGCCGACCAGAAGCAGGACAGCGGGAGGTTCGGACAGATCACCAAGGCTGACCAGTGTCGCTGGATTATCGACGACAATGCCGCCATTGCTGAGCGCAATGATGGCAAGAAAGAAACCGATGCCGGCCGAGATGCCCAGTTTGAGTGATCGCGGAATCGCGTTGATCATCCACTCTCGAACCGGCAATACGCTCAGGATGATAAACAAGACGCCGGAAATGAACACCGCGCCAAGAGCAGTCTGCCAGCTATGACCGGAGGTCAGCACAATGCCGTAGGTAAAAAAAGCGTTCTGGCCCATGCCGGGCGCTAATGCGATCGGGTAATTGGCCACAAGCCCCATGATCAGCGTCCCCACAGCGGCGGCAAGGCAGGTTGCAACGAACACGGCACCGAAATCCATGCCGGCATCGGTCAACATGCCGGGATTGACCACCGTAATGTAGGCCATTGCCATAAACGTGGTCAGCCCGGCGACCAGTTCGCGACGCAGGCTGCTGTGCTGCTCACTGATTTTGAAATAGCGGTCGATGGCCTGGCCTGGCGTATTCAATGCTGCATCCCCTTATCTGTTCTTCCGCTTCCTGATTCGCCCGTTATTACAGCGCGTTCAGCAGGGCCTGGCAGGATTGCCGGGCACGAGCGGTCGCCAACGCCTGATCCAGCCCGAGTGGTTCCCCACCGCGCAGGCGCCACTGACCATTGACCATAACGTCGCGTGCGATGACTGGCTCACCGCAGATGACGGGCGCCCACTCGGGCCTCGCCAGCCCGGAAAACCGCGGCTGGTCAAGATCGTAAAGTACCAGGTCAGCCAAGCCACCCACCTGTAATCGGCCCGTTTCACCGAAGCCCAGCAAGTCTGCGCCGTTGCAGGTGGCCCAGCGCATCACCTGGTCGACGCTGCTAGCGCTGCTGCCGCCCACAGCACGATGCACCAGCCAGGCCATCATCATTTCATTCACGAGGCTGCTATTTTCAGCGGAAGCAGCGCCGTCGACGCCAAGACTAACAAGAGCGCCACCTTCCTCAAGCGCTGGCGCTGGTGCAATTCCCGAGCCTAGACGGCAGTTAGATACCGGGCAGTGGGCCATGCCGACGCCCGCAGCTGCCACTTGTTGAACCTCAGCGGCTGACAGGTTTACCAGGTGTGCAAACCAAACGCCTTCTTCCAACCACTCCACGCTGGCCGCATAGTCCACCGCCGACAGGCCATGTTGCTCACGTGCGACGAGATCATCACGGGCAATCTCCAGCAAATGACTGTGTCGCAGCAACTGTTTGTCGCGAGCAAAAGCAGCGAGTTCTCTGAGGTGCTCTGGCGGGCAGGCGTGCATTAGCGAGGTTGGCGCGACGGCGACGCGCTGCATTGCATCGGGCGCGTCGTCATGAAACCGGGTAATGCTGGCCTCAAGTCGCGCCACACACTGTTGCAACGTTTCTGGCTCCAGTGAGGTACTGCGCATGCCTGTGTGGCTACCGCGTGTGGTACTCATGCCGCGACACAGCAGTAGCCGGATGCCAACGTCGCTGGCTGCCTGAAAAACCGCCTCTTCCATTTCCGCGCTAGTTTCTGCGTGGTACAGATAGTGATGATCTGCACACAGTGTGCAGCCGCTGCGCAGCAGTTCGAGCAGACCCGCACAGGCAGCATGGTAAAGATGCTCGGGCGTATAGTGTGGCCACGCCTTGTAGGGTACGGCACCGAGCCAGTCGTCGAGGCCAAGGTCAATGCCTGACGGCAGGCCCTTAAGCAGGCTCTGGGCCAGATGATGGTGGGTGTTGACCAGGCCAGGCCAGAGCAGCGCGTGCGGAGCCTCCACAATTTCGGCGCTGCCAGCCTGCAGGCCATGACCAATCGCGGCAATGCGATTACCCTCGACGAGGAGGTCGACATGACCGTGGCCCGCCACCAGCGAACCGCGAATCAGTACGCTACTCACGGAAGCGGTCGATCAACCAGCAGCTCTTGTGGCAAGAGCCCGGTGGCGATGCTGTCCTCGAGCGTCACCTCTGTACCCAGCAGGCCAAGATCCTCTAACTGTGAGAGAACGCGCCGGATTCTCGCGAGGTTGTATTGGCCAAGCTCCTCACCCTCATCAACCTTTCCTTCAGTCAGCTGGTAGGTCTTCATCTGCTCGAGGATATCTGCCATGACTTCAAGGTTTTGCTGCGGGTTAGACGCCATAATCGCTTCAAATGCGGGAGATGGATCCCCCTCCATGAAATCTCTCCAACCGCGCAGCGAGGCCCTGATGAAACCTTTGACCAATTCTGGCTGCTGCTCTGCCAATGCCTCGTTGGTGTAGACATGCCGGTAAGGGTCGAAGCCGGACTCAGACATGGGTATAACCCCCGCATCGATACCCTGCCGCCGCAGTGTCACGGGCTCGCTGGTGAGAAAGCACTGTTGAATAAACGTTTTTTCCGCCATAAATCGGGCGAGACTCCAGTCCATAGGAATAAGTTGGAGCTCCAGCCCCATGGCCTGCTGCAGGAAATCCGTGTACACCGAGCCCGGCGAAATCATTACCTCACGGCCATCGAGATCCTGCAGTGTTTCGATGCCGGATTCCTTGTGGAACAGAATGCACTGCGGGTCGTGCTGAAAGTATGGGAACAGACTCACCAGGGGTATGTTGCGCGAGCGGTGCATAAACAACGTCTCTATCGCACCCACCGAAAACTGCACCCTACCGAGAGCCACCATCTGTGGCTGGGTATTGAGGTTGGCGCCAGGGCGAATCTCGACGTCCAGCCCTTCCTCGGCATAAAAACCCTTGGCCTGGGCCTGGTAGAAACCGCCATGCTCAGGCTGCGCGTACCAGTCCGTTTGCAGAATCACCGGAATCAGACCATCGCTGTTTGGCTCCGGGACCTTGCCCGCGTCGCCACAGCCCGCTAACAAGGCGTAGACAAGGGCAAGGCCGAAACCAAGCCTCATGCTGAGTCTTCCAGGTAGGACTCGTGCCATTTGTGCAATGCCCACCAACTCAGCAGGTTGACCAAACCGACAAAAAGGAAGCCGATCGCACAGGCAGTAAACGCCGCGGCATACAGCGCCGGCACCTTGAGCTGACTGCTAAAGATCACCACCACGAAGCCGAGACCCGCGTCGGCCCCAGAGCCCATACCCGCCACGGTGTCGCCATATAACGCGCCGATCGGCGTCAGAGCTGCCGAGATACGCAGGCCAGTAAAGAAGTAAGGCAGCGCGGCTGGAACCCGCAGGAGCAGCATTTCCTGTCGCGAACTGGCGGCATAGACCTGAAACAGGTCAACTAGGTTACGATCAGTCGAGCGCAGCCCCATCGTGGTATTAGCCACAATGGGAAAGAAACAGATCAGGAAAGTGATCACCGTGATGCTGCCGATGCCCTGACCAAACCAGATTATAATGATCGGCGCGACGACAATAACCGGCGTCATTTTCAGCATCAGTATGTAGGGATAGATGCCCTTATAGGCGATAGTGCTGGAGGCCAACAAGAGCGACAGGGCAAAACCACCAATAACCGAGGCCAGGAAGCCTACGACGCAGGCATAAGTGGTTTGCAGCAAGCCGCTCCACAGCGTCTCCGCTTCAGCGGCGCCCTCTTGCAGGATGCGGTGTGGTGCAGGCAGCTGATACTCAGGAATATTCAGCCACAGCACTGCGGCATACCAAATAGAAAGGCCGGCTACACCCACCAGCGCCGGCCAGCCCAAGCTGGCGATTAAAGCAGATCGAGACGCATTGCCTGCCATCAGTGTACCTCGCTCATTACGCTGTGCAGTCTGCGCGTTACATCAGCAACCTGTTCATGGAAGCGAATATCCGCGCGCGTCGATGCCGTGCG
This sequence comes from Pseudomonadota bacterium, assembly GCA_038748065.1. Classification (GTDB taxonomy): domain Bacteria; phylum Pseudomonadota; class Gammaproteobacteria; order Pseudomonadales; family Halieaceae; genus JBCDJG01. The sequence continues at coordinate 63,803 of JBCDJG010000023.1, read as the reverse complement.
CGGGAACGCCAGATCAATGTCTATCAGGTCGTGGACTCGCCCCGGGTTTGCCGACAGCACCAGCACGCGAGATGACAGGAAAACGGCCTCGCTTACGGAGTGGGTAACGAACACGCCGGTCCAGCCCTGCAGTTCCCGCAGTCGCAGCAGTTCTTCATTCAGGGAATCCCTGGTCATCTCGTCCAGGGCACCGAAGGGTTCGTCCAATAGCAGAATTTCTGGCTCGGTAGCCAGCGCGCGCGCAATGGATACACGCATACGCATGCCGCCTGACAACTCGCGCGGGTATTTTTCGCTGACATGGCCAAGGCCGACCAATTCGAGCATGGCCTGCGCCCGCTCTGCTCGCTTGGTATCCTCCATTCCCGCCAACTTAAGCGGCAGGGCCACATTGTCGAGAATATTGCTCCAGGGCAGCAGATTGGCGTCCTGGAAAACATAGCCGAGCTTGCCTCTGCTATCGGCGGGCTTACCACCGCCAACGAGCAGCTTGCCAGAGGTGGGCTCAAGCAGGCCTGCCATCAGCTTGAGCAAGGTCGACTTGCCGCAGCCGCTAGGCCCGATCATGGCCAGGAACTCACCCCGGGCAAGCGACAGGGAAATGTCGGTGAGAGTCTCCGGGCCGTCGCCGAAGCGTTTTACCAGACCATCCAGTGAGATCAGTGGCGCTTGTGTCACTGCGAGTTACCGTGGGAAACGAGGGCGGGATATGCAGCCAGTGCATCAGAAAGCATACCGCAAAAAAAGGGGCAGCGAACCATCGCTGCCCCAGGCTTTCTCACTGACGCCATCAGAACTTGAAGGCGATCTCGGCGGACCAGTTGCGCGGCAGCTCTGGCAGCACCGCGTTGTTGCCGTAAAGGCTTGGGAAGTTGCCGCGGAAGTACTGCTCGTCGAGCAGGTTGTTGCCATACACACCGACGCGATACTTCTCGCTGTCGTAGATTACAGACGCGTTCCAGAGATAGTAATCTGGGAGCACGATGCCGCCCAGTACCGAGGACGCCACCTCGTCTACATAGGTCAGGCTGGTGTTGATGATGAGATTATCAGTCCAGCGATAGCTACCGGACAGACTCCATGTCTCTTCGGGAATGCCGCCACGCAGTGGCTTCTCGCCAGTTACGATATTGGCACCGATAATACCGCCGTACACCGCCGACGGGTCGAGGTCGGGAAAGTTTCCTGCACCAATATAGCTGAAGGTGACGCCTCCGGGGGTGATGACTCTGGTTTCCTGGTTGGAGTAGGTGCCGATCAACGACAGGTTATCGATAGGAACCCAGCGAAGTTCTACTTCATATCCATCGGATTCCACCGCCTGGTTGGAAACAGGGTTTTGAGAATCAAAGGATATCCGTTCCTGCTCGTAGTACGCGACTGACGCAAACATACGCCCATCCAACAAGCTCGCCTTGATACCGAACTCTGTCAGGTCAGATTCGCCGAGGAACGAGTTTTCCGCGATATTTTGCGTATCCAGATCGCCCGCCGAGCCCGAAACGATGGTCTGCTGCTCGGCGTAAGTGACATAGGGCGTGACCATTTCTGCGAACGTATAGGACGCACTGACCGTGTAGGTAAAACCGTCATCGCTGTTGGAGGCTTTGTGCTCTCCGTTAGGATCGAAGGTACGCAATACGACCGGACCATCGCCGTCACCGTTCTCGCCTTCAGCATCGACATAGTCGTACCGCAATCCCACCAGCACGTTGAAACTATCACCTATACCAATGTCAGCCAGCATCGACAGACCGAACTGCCAGTACTCGGAGCTAAAATAATCACTCCAACTTTCCTGGCCGTCTGGAACGCGGCTGGGCACCTGCTGTATCGAGAACGCGTCAAAACCTTGAGTCAGATCTACGCGATCAAAAATTTCGTCCGAGAAGTCCAAGGCGTAAAAGGCGTCGGTGTAGCGAATCGATGGCGAGAACTGCAGGGCGGTCGTCCAGTTATCCCCTTCGAAATTGCCCGAGAAAATAAGCTGATCTTCCACGACCCAGGCGTCCGCGATCTTGGTGAAACCGTAGCTGTCTACGTTGATATACTCCTGCGAGTCGTAGAACAGCTTGTTGGTCATGTTCCAGCCGTTGTCGAAGTCATGGATGATGTCGAAATAGAAGGTGTAGACCTCTGTGTCATACTGATCAATATCCGCGATCAGTACCTGGCTGCCTCTAAGCTTATCGGTGCCAACAGTAGACGGATCGAGTGACAGGCCAAGCTGGTCAATGAGATCCTGTGTCAGGTTGGCCGGGTCCAGGGGCCCGACATCGCCCTCGAAGCAAAAGGGCACAAGCTCCGTGAAACAGCTTACCGTTCCTGGCGTGAAAGGCTCGCCCGTGGAAACCAGCCCTGGCGTTGACAGATCAAAGGCGTCTATTTCGAATTCCTCGATCAAACCATTGCCGTTACCAAACTCTCCGTCGATGTTCGTCGTAGGACGGCCGGTGATATAGGTGCCGTTATCAATCAGGTCCTGAGTGACCCGGTTCCAGCCGCCGTTTTCATTACCCTTCCAGTCCTGGTACATGCCGCCGAACTCGATCCGCGTCGAGCCGGTAAGATCCATGTTGAACGATGCCTGCAACAGCGTTTGCTTGTTGGCATTGTTGTTGTAGTAGGCGTCGGAGTCTTCTACTTCAGCGAAGACGTAGTAACCAGCGTCCTTGCCAAAGATCTCAGCCGGACCTCCGACCTGCGCCGACAACACGCTCTTATCCCAGCTACCAAATTCGTAGCCAATCTGTCCTTCCGCTTTCTCAAGATACTGACCCGTGGCCGCGCGCGCAGACTTGGGTACAAAGTTCAGCGCGCCGCCCACCTTACTCGGCCCTGAAATCGGCGACATCGGGCCGCGAATTACGTCGATCCTGTCGGCAGCGCCGATCGGGGTCGGGAAGTTACCTTCGTTATTCAGGCGTTTCACGCCGCGAAAATAGTTCTCAGCTGACGTACCACGAATATCCAGCGAGCCCGCCACACCAAAGAATGAGGTGGTAAAGGTTCCAGGTACGAAATTCACAATGTCGTTTATGCTGCGCGCGTTGAACTGATCGAGAAACTCCGCACTAATTGACGTGACTGAGCGTGGCGTTTCCAATATCGTTTTGCCGAAACCAAATACGGAGTCCACGGGTTCAGATTGCAAAATGCCGAACTCATCGTTGACTTCTTCCTCGGCTATAAAGGTGTCTAGCTCAACAACATCCCCTTCTTCCTCGGTGGCTTCCTGCGCCTGTAGCGATAGTGAATACATCGATATCGCGCTGGCCAGCAGCGTCGCACTGAATCTCTTCATTGTGTGATCCCTCGTGACTGGCTATTGCCAGCTTGCTTATCCAGGCCGCCTTGACATCGCATGGGACATCAAGGCTCCCCCCACCAGCTACACCTGCAAGCGCTGTGCCAAAAACCTGACCAGCTAGTCAAGACCCCTTGGACAGTGGCCGTACGGGCGTACACACGCTTTGCCCTAAGGGCTAGGGCCATCGTTGCCGAACGGCCTGCACGCTTCCATAGCGTCACCTACTCTTAGGAGGAGAAATGAGAATGCGCGTCCGGATCGCACCAACTGTGTGCAACTTTCACCACTTTGGATCATTTACCTGCACCGCTGCGATACGCGACGGCTTCAACTTCCACTAGAAATTCAGGCCGGGTGAAGCCCGACACGATGAGTAAGGTCGAGGCAATGCGACGATTGGCAAGCCGTTTATCACGCACGGCCATATAAGCTGGGAAATCATCGCGGCTTGTCAGGTAGGTTCTAAGCTGCACCACGTCCGCCATGGTCATGCCAGCTTCAGCGACAATTGCTTCAACCGCATCGAAACACAACTCCGCCTGTTCAGCGATGCTTTCCGGTATGGCACCGTTTTTGCAGATTCCCAGTTGTCCCGACGTTAGCACCAGCGAGCCAGACTCAGGGATCAGTACACCGTGGGCGTAATTGCCGAAGGGGGGGTGAATGGAATCAGGATCATTGAGTAAAGGCATAGCGGAAGTCTCATGGTTGAACAGGGATAAGTGTCAACGCTACGGTCATCTCTACCTTAGCGTCTACGATGACCTTGACGACAGTGGTTTGCGTTTGGGCACTCTGTCTGATAATACTAAACCGAAATGGGGTGTAAGGCTTTGACCGCGATTCGAGACCGCTCGGACAGACGCATGTCGAACACGAGTCGAGCAAGAAAAGCAAAAGTCGCACGCGGCGGAGTGGTACTAGCATGAGATTTTGGCAAGACCTTACCAGTGACGAGTTCAAGACCCTGGATCCGGATCGAACAGTCGCGCTCCTTCCGGTGGGCGCCATCGAGCAGCACGGTGAACACCTTCCTCTCAGCACAGACTCAGCTATTGCCGAGGCGATCTGTCATGGCGCGGCAAAGCTGGTGCCAGACTCTATCCCACTGCTGGTGCTGCCTACCCAGCACATTGGCAAATCCACGGAGCACATCGAGTATGAGGGCACGCTGACGCACACGGCGACCACGCTGCAGAACTCCTGGATGGAGATAGGCCAAAGCGTGGCGAGAGCTGGCGTTCGCAAGCTGGTGTTTTTTAATGCCCACGGTGGTCAACCTCAGGTCATGGAAATCTGCTGCCGAGAACTGAGGGTTCAGGAAAAAATGCTGGCGGTTGGCTGCAGCGGCTGGAGTTTCGGCTCACCCGACGCTGATGTGCCCGACGACGAGCGTCGCTACGGCGTTCACGCAGGCCAGGTCGAAACAGCTATCATGCTTCACCTGCGTCCCGACCTGGTAAAAATGGATAAGGCGCAAAACTTTAGCGGCCTGCTGGCTAAAGTGGAATCTGAGTTCACGCGCTTGCGGGTTCTGGGCAGCACGTATATGGGCTGGGTTGCTAACGATCTGCATCCCTTGGGCTGCTCCGGCGACGCAACCCTTGCCACGGCGGAGTTGGGTAAAATCTTCATCGATCACTACGTTGCCGAGATGGCCGCTATGCTCGAGGAGGTATCGGCCTACCCACTCAGCAACCTCAAGGATCGCGATGAGTGGTAGCCTGATGAAATCAGCACCTACATCCTGGCTCCTGGTACTTCTTGTAATACTACTTCACAGCACTGCACACGCGGATCAGCGGCGGCTCGGCATTTCGAGGGCGGACGGTAGCCATTTTGAAATGAGTATTGCTGAGCTGGAGTCTCGCTACGGGCTGACGCGTCTGCAAGTTAATGATCCACAGTACGGCGAACGGCGAGAGTATGAGGGCGTGTTGCTGCGACCGCTGTTGGAAGATGCTGGCCTGGATAGCTTGGATGAGCTCCTTATGCAGTGCAGCGATGGCTACGCCATCGCCCTCGATACATCGCTACTTTCCAATCCAGCGCTGGTGCCAATGATTGCGTTCCGCGATACGCGGCCATCCAAAGACAGTCACTGGCAGCTGCTGGAGCACGGACGCGAGACCGTTGATTTCGACCCGTTCTACGTGGTTTGGGGCACTACAAACGAAACACGAGAGTCAGCGGAGCAGCTGCCATGGCCTTTCCAGTTGACCAGTATCCGCCCGGCAGGCGACCTGTCGCCGGAGGCTCCACCCAAAGGCACCGACATCGCAATTGCGGCCGGCCATGAAACCTTCGTGAAGCATTGTCTGAAATGTCATCAGGTACAGGGCACAGGTGGCAGCCTCGGCCCGGTGCTGGACCGCGAGGGTAGCATGATGAGCTTCATGGATGACGACATGCTGGGCAGGTTCATCTACCAGGTGAATGATTTTTTCCCGCAAACCAAGATGCCGAGCTACGCAAGCGTCCTCGAATCGCGACAAATCGACAACCTGGTCAGTTATCTGCGCTGGGTCGCGGCGCAGCCTGCTCTGCCCGACCAGGCCGACTCACGCTGAGTGCGAAAAGCAATATCAGGGCGACTGAACAGATACCTAACGACGTCATCCAGATGTGTTCAATGGCGGTCACGACACCATCACCGGCCCGGTCCGCACGATTCAGTAAGGCGCCACCGACCCCCGTTGCTACACTCAAACCAAGGGAGATGCTGAGATTGACGGTGGCGCCGACAAGGCCCTCCTCACCGCTGCCCGTGGCGCGCATGGCTTCTACGCGACAGGTATTGAAACAAATACCCATACCCAATCCGATCGTCAACCACACCACGTAACAGGCCAGAATACCGCCGGCGCCATAAAGCACCCAGGCAAGCCCAGCCAGCCCAAAACACATCAGGCCGAATCCCAGTCGGAGACGGCTTCGATAGTCTCTGTACAGCCAGCCTCTTGCTGCGGCCTGGGAACCTACCATCCAGGCAATCGACGCACAGCTTAATGCCAGCCCCGCCTGCAGCGAAGAGAACCCCCGGGACTGCACCAGGTATAGCGGCTGAAAGGACTCGGCAATATAAAAGCCGGAAAATGCCAGGAAGATCATCACCAGGCACACGCCTAGGGAGCGGTCCAGTCGCCACCAAGCGGCAGGCAAAAACACCTGCAAAGGTCGTAATATCAGCAGCAGTGCAACGACCCCCAGGCACCACCAAAGACCGGGCGGCTTCGACAGCGTGTAAAGGAAGAGGCCTGTGCCGCCTGCGATCAGTAAGGATGGCAGGATGACCCCCTGCTTGGCATCCCCACGCCGCCCCTCGAGCCCCGCAATCCGCCGGTCAATCAGGAACAGGGTCAGCAGTGACAGGGGCACTTGCACCAGAAAGACCCAACGCCAGTGCAGCAGATCGACCAACAGCCCCCCCACCAACGGTGCCATCAGCGACGGCAGGACCCAGGCAACGTCCATACCGGCGAGCGCCCTCGGCTGTTGCTGCGGTGTACACAGCAGGCTGATCAAACCAAAGGTCAGCGTCCAGCCCATGCCACCGCCAAGTCCTTGAAGTATGCGGCCAGCTACAAAGCTGAGGCCGTCCCAGGCGACAGCGGCGAGCAGCAGGCCGGCCAGAAAGGTCACTACAGCGACACGCAGCACACGCTGTGGCCCGTCCCGGTCAATGCGCTCACCTGCCCAACTCATCCCGACGATGCTGGCAAGTACGTAGCTGGCGATAATCAGTCCGTATTGCAGATCCGCATTCAGCTGCGGCGCGATGGTAGGCAGCGCCACAATTAGCACCAGTTCATCAAAGGCGTGTAATGCTGTAACCAGCAAAATGCCGACGTAGACGCTTCGGTTCATCGATCCGCCGCTCACACCTCGCCAAGCTCAGGCGAGCTCGCAAGGGTAACGCCGCTTGACTCGAGAAAGGCGGCGACGCGCAGGCAAAGGTCTTCTCGCCAGGGCGCTGCCACCAACTGCACGCCAATCGGAAGACCACTGTCAGGGTCGGCCAGGGGTACGCTGCACACGGGCAGGCCGATAGCGGAGAAGGGCTGGGTGAACAAGCCAAGGTTCGGCCGTAGAGCCTCGTCCTTGCCGTTAATACGCAGCGTCTGCGCCCCCAGGTAGGGTGCGACACAGGGTGTTGCAGGCGCGACAATGATGTCGACTTGCCCAAATACCTCGGCCATCTGTTGGCGCCATCGTGCGCGCACTGCTTGAGCGCGCTGGTACCAGCCCGCTGGCAGCAGGTTACCCGCAATGAAACGGTCTCGCGTATCGGGGTCAAAGTCGATCAGGCGCCGCTGCAGGCGTTCGCGATGCAATGCCCCACCTTCTGCGTTGGTAATCAGGTAGGCCGCAGCACGGCCCTCGGCGGCACCCTCCAGCTGCAGCGCTTGCTCCACCCCCAGCGCGGCACTCACTGTTGCGACAGCACGCTCGGCGGCGGGAAAGGACGCACAGTCGAAGTAGCCTCCGGCCACCGCAAGGCGCAAGCCATCAATACCTTTGTGCAATTCCGGCAGCGTCGCCACGGGAGCCCGATTGACGCAGGCGCGGTCGCCTGCGTCCCAGCCCTGCATTGCATCAAAGCTTAGAGCTAGATCGACGGCGCAGTTGGCCATCGGCCCTAAGTGGTCAAGGCTGTCGCAAAACGGAAAGCTACCCGTTCGCGGCAGTGCGCCGTAGGTCGGTTTCAGGCCGAAGCCTCCGCACAGTGACGCGGGCACTCGGATAGAGCCGTTAGTATCGGAACCCAACGCCAGTGGTACCAGCCGGGCGGCGAGCGCGGCGCCAGAGCCCGAGGATGATCCGCCGGACATGCGGCTTGTGTCCCAGGGGTTACGCACCGCGCCGTAGTGGTGGTTTTCGCCCGTGAAATCGTAGGCGTATTCGCCCATGCCAAGCGCGCCCACCAGTATGGCTCCAGCCGCCTCCAGCCGCTGAATCAATACAGCATCCTCGCTGGCCGGCGGGTGCTCAGTATTGATGAGGCTGCCCGCCACAGTGCTGTGCTCGGCGATATCGAAAAGGTTCTTGACGGCAAAGGGCACGCCGGCCAGTGGCCCGACACTCGCACCCGCCGCAAGCGAACAATCAAGTGCAGCGGCACGGTTCATCGCTCGCTCGCGCAGTACGAGCGTGAAACAGTTGATCTCGGCATCCAGTTGATCGATGGCAGAAAGCGTCCGCGCCACGACGTCGCAGGCCTTTAGTTGGCCGCCCGTCACGCTCTCAGAAATTCGCGCTGCGCTATTGATTGGGGCAGTCTGGGTCACTCGGGCGGCTCGAGGCTGGCTGCAAAAACGGGCGCAGGCGCCAACTCATCGTCGGGGAGAGGGACAGCGTAAACCAACTTGGCCATAGCCAGTGCGGCCTCGAGATGCACCCGAACGCCGTCACGGTGTTCCTCTGGCAGCGGCACGCCGATCAGGCGCGCGAACTGCTCAAGCTCCTCATCACCCGGCCAGCTGGGTGAATCCTCAGGTGGTTTCGCCATCGACCCGTCGCTCCGCTGTTGCCTGGTTGTTTTGATGGCCACTTTCATGTGCACTGGCAGGGGTGCTGGCAGAGGTGCTTGTATGGGTGCCGGGCCTTGCGCTACGCCACAGTAAGGCCAGCCCAACGCAGCTATAGGCCGTGGCTGCGCCCGGTGACACTGCCCAGCCCACGGCCTCACCGTGCATAAAGCCAAAGAAGGCAAGCGCAGCGCCCGCCAGCGCAAAGCGCGCGGCGGCGCGGTAGTCCTCATCGATGGTGAAGACAGCGATAGCGCCAAGAACCAGGCCACCAAGAATCGCTCCGCCCCCGAGAGTCTCAAGACCGTGATAGAGCACGCCGGAGCCGGCCAACTCTTCGAAGCCAACCTCGGCGGCGCTGGTGCCAGCCGCTGCCAGGGCTGCATCCACCTGATTTTTTGCCCAGGCCGCCAGATGTGGCACCAAAGCCAGAATAACGGCTGGCGCGTGCTGTTTTGGCGACTCCTGAAAAGCCTGTGCGCCGATCAACATACCGATGTAAAGCAGAATCGGCAGTATCGCGACAACAGGAATCAGCGAGAGCAAGACGGACAGCAAGCCGAGGCAGCACAGTGCGAAGATCACAGCGCCCGTCACCGCCGAGTAGCCAATGCGGCCACCCATCGCCTTCCATCCCGGATGGCCGATATAGACGGCGTTAATAAAGGGATTCCCCATGAGGCAGCCGACCATGCTTACGGCGCCGTCAGCAAACACCACACGCTGCGTGGGAAACTTGTCACCCGCGGCGGCGGCGCTTTCCACATTGTCCATCGCCTCAACCAGGTCATAGATACCGAAGGGTATTGCCGTGACCAGCAGCATGCCAAGGAACTCGAACCCAGAGAAGGTATGGCCAATGGCAGGCAAGGGCAGAGAGAAGCCGAAATCGGTAAAGGCGCGACCCACCTCGGTCAGGGACATGCCGCCGATGGGTTGGCCGAGCAGCGTCGAGCCCCAGGCGATCGCCGTGCCTGCACAGATGGCAACAAGGCCTGCGGGCAGGCCCATGGGGAAGCGGACCTTCCCCAGCCAGCCACTGATGATAATGAAGAAGCACAACACGCCGATCAGCGGTGATGTGTACATTTCCAGGGCCGGACGCATCGAGATGAAAGTGACCGAGACGCCGGCAAGTGTGCCGAGCAGGGCCGCGCGTGGAGTGATTCGACGAATGACCGGGGCGATATAGCCACCCAGCATCAGGATGATGCTCTGGATAAACACCCAGGCAAGCCCCGCTTCCCAGGCGGCGATGGGGTCACCGGTGCGCGACAGAATAGGCCCCATGATAACAAAGACGACGATGAACAAATGTGCAACGCCGACGCCCGAGGGCAGCGCGCAGACATCGTCCCGTTGTTCCCTCTTTGCCAAGCGCCAGGCCAGCCAGGCATAGTAGCCTGTGCTGAGCGCCAGCATCAGACCAGTTGCGGGAAGGATACGGCCAAACACCAGCTCGTCTGGCATTTGCAGCGCGTAGCGCAGCAGACCGGTCAGTACCAGCAGGTTAACCAGAATGTTCGTGCCAAAACCAAACAGAGCGTTCCAATCACCCTTGACCCAGAAGCGGGGGCGGAACGCTTCGCTCATGGCGCGCTTGTGCTGTGGCGGAGCGCCGCCACCAGCGTGGCACCCTCTGTCACAACACCAAAAATGCCACCCTGCGCGCTAATCATTGCCAAGGCCGCGTCGTGAAATGCCGGGAAATAGGAAGCGCAACAGTCACCGGGCACCACCACCCGGTAGCCACGATCGCTTGCTTCGCGCACCGTTGAGCTCACACAGACTTCGGTGGTCACGCCACACACCAACAGGTTATCGATACCTGCTCGGCGCAGCAGCAGGTCAAGATCCGTCGCGAAAAACGCACCCTTTCCCGGCTTGTCAACAACCGGCTCTCCTGGCAGGGGAGCGAGCGCGTCCACTAGCGCGTGACCGGGCTCCCCGCGAACCAGAATTCGCCCCATCGGCCCCGCGTCGCCTATTCGCTTGCCCATCGCGCAGCGCTCTTGCTTGGTGCCATGTACATCGCTCAAGTCAGTGCGATGGCCTTCTCGCGTATGAATCACCAGCACGCCCGCCTCGCGCGCTGCTTCAAGCAGTGCCTGGCAGGGCGCGATGCAATCGGCAAGCAGGCCGACGTCGTTGCCCAGGGCGTCACCGAAACCGCCGGGTTCCAGAAAGTCTCGCTGCATGTCGATCAGCAGCAACGCGGTGCGCGATAACTCTATATCGACTGCCGCGGGGTCCGCGTCGACGGTTGTCAACTTGCAACACCTCCCAAGCGACGACCGCCGAAGAATCGGTGGGTTCGTGCAGGCGTTTCGCACAGCGCGCCGTGCTCGCTGTTGGTAGCAAGCACAGTAAGGTCGGCCCGACAGCCGGCCGCAAGGCCGTAATTCTGAAGCCCCATCGCTTCAGCGGCAGCCGACGTGCACATAGCGACGAGTGTGTCACTCGCACCACCGTCCCACTGCGCCAGATGCCCAAGCAATGCCGCCTGCTGCAGGGGGTCGTAATCTCCCCATGGCTGAAAGGGGTCCTGGACATTATCAACACCGACGCATACCCCAGCGCCTGCGTCCAGCATTTCAGCGATTGGCGGAATCCCACGGGGCCGTGGCCAGTGTTCTCGACCCATCAGCACGAGGTTGCAGGCGGGCAGGGTTATGAAGGCAATGCCAGCATCAACGGCATCGCCTATCTGGCGCTTGCGCTGCTCTTCCGGCATGAAGCCCAGGGCACAGCAGTGTCCAGCGCTTACCGGCACCTGCACGTTTTGCTCGAGGCAGCGGCGCGCGAGATGTTCGAGACAGGGGCTGTCTGGGCTCTCATTTTCGTCCACGTGCAGGTCTACCGGGCAGCCGAGCTCCATCGCCAGTTCGAGGCAGTGATCAATATTGCCTTGCGGATTGGCCTCCAATGCCGGAGCCCCGCCAATGGCCAGCACGCCGAGCTGCAGGGCCTCCCGAATGCGCTGGCGGTCGCCCGGCGTTGCCGTACTAGTCAAGGCAGTGAATTCCAGAGCTATCTGATCCGATACCTCGCGCTTCAGATCAATCAGGGCGCGGACTACGTCGAGGTCCTTGTCGCTGCCGAGGTCGATATGTGAACGGAGATAGCAGACACCACGCTCTGCCGCACGCAGTGCCGCCTTTCTTGCGCGCTGCACCATATCGTCCAAGCTACGCTCTTCTTTGTATCGACCCATCGCCGCGATCGCATCGCTGAGAGCGCCCCGGCCACTGGTGCCATGGTCCAGATACACCTCATGACTATAGGTCTTATCGATATGCGAATGCGTTTCCACGAGACCTGGCAACAGCAGACCACCGCTGCCCTCATGGCGCTCGGCACCTTCCACTGCGATCGTGCCGCAGGGCTCAATTGCCTCGATGACGTCGCCGCTAATGAGCACATCGACGCGCTCACCGTCCGCCCGCCGAACATTGGTCAGCAATTGAGGCAAGCTATTCGAGGGCATGGAGATGACCGGGATTCAGCAGATGATGGGGATCCCAGCGATCTTTCGCCTTCAGGAAGTTATCACCGTACCAGCGGGTGTCATCGTCGAGGAAATGCGTGTGTGGGTTGGAAATGCGAATCTCATTGTCTTCGCAGTAAGCGATGAGCTCCCAAAGCTGGTCCTTGCCACGAAAGTCCACGATGCTCAAGCCACCTGCCCTTGCGGAACCGCTTTCTACGTCCAGCGTGAATTCAACATGGGCACTCACCTGGTCTCCAAAGCGCTCCCGACGCGCCCGCAGCTGTTCCTGAAGTCGCTCGGTCGCAAAGCCCTCCTGCAGATAGGTAAGGTTGGGGTCCGCTTTCATCGCCCACTGTGTCGTGTGATTCCACGTGAATTCATAAATCTGAAAACCCTTGGTCTTGGAGCCAGGCTCCGGCGGCGGCAGATAGAAGGTAGCCTGTCCACCAATGGGTACCATGTAGTCTGCCATCTGCCCCTCATCGAGATCCGTAATCAGGAACAGCAGGGCCTTGCCCTCCGGGCAGGCGCCTCGTCGAACCAGCGGCTTGAAGAAAGAGGGTATGGGCCACTCGAACGCAGTGACGAGGCGTTTGCGAAGCGCCTTGTCATTGGCCACCTCGTCGGCGACCGTCAGTGCTTCGTCCAGGCTGTCAAACGCAAATATGTGTTGGTGCCACTGCGTTTTTGGAGCCATCGCAAAAGTGACCTCGGTGACAAAGGCAGTCAGACCGCAATTGTGCAGCACATCGAGCAGTTCATCACGCGAGTTCAAATCTATCACCTGCGGTGTGGCCTCTGCTGTGACAATTCGTGCATGTCGAATGTTATCGCCGTCGCGCAGCATGCCCCACTCGATTGAGCCAATGCCGCCGCTGCCCCCGGTAATGAAACCCGCGGCACTGGAGGTCGCGATGGTACTGGGAAACATGCGTAATTCGGCCTCAACAGCAGCGGCCTCGGCTTCCAGCGTCCACAGGCTCACACCGGCTTCAACTCGCGCCGCCTCGGTTTTCAAGTCCACGATGCGATTCATGCGCTTGGTGTTGATCATCAGCCCACCCTGCAGCGGAACGCCCTGGCCATAATTGCCCGTACCGCCACCCCGCGGGGTCACTGGGACCCCATTGCTCACAGCCAGTGCTACCAGCTGCACCAACTGCTCCTCAGACTCGGGATAGGCGATCGCTTCTGCCTGACAGCTTTCCAGCAGCGGCACCAGCACTGGCGAGAAATGGAAGCAGTCGCGCGATCCGGAACGCAGCGTCTTTTCGTCGACAGCTAGATTCTCGGCGCCGACGATGGCGCCGGCCTGTTGCAGGAATTCATTCGTACAGCGGTTCACTGAGCATCCTCTAAGCGTTTGATGGCGTTGACGCCGTATTGTGCAAGCAAGTAATGCCTGCCCCAAAAGCTTTACGGCGTTAGGGCCCGCGCAGATGAGCCCTGCTTGAAACAGCAATTACTGTGCCAGCCATTTATCGGTTCGATTTATCTCAGTGTTGGCCCACGCAGTGCGCTGCGGCGCACCGGCTTGGTGCGCCGCAAGCGGATGCGGTCGACTAGCCGGCCCGGTTTCCCCCGTAAGAGAAGGCCCTGACGCGTTCTTAGCCAGGCCCCGGGCGGCACACTTCTTGCAAAATTCACTCGGTGCTAAAGTCTCTTAAGACAAACGCCGCAACTTGCAACGCACTCACGCATCTACAAGCTGCGCTCGCGACAGGGAGACGTAAACGACATTGACCTTGAACTTACTTCTGACAACGCCGCGTGGCGTGCGCTATATGAAGGCCTTGCCCGTTGCGATGGTCAGCCTGTTTGCGCTTCTGGTTGCGGCCAACAACCTCCTGGATTACGACTCCAACTTTGCCTTCGTGCAGCATGTACTCAGCATGGACACGACGTTCGACGGTAACAGCCTGATGTGGCGCGCAATCACCGCACCGTGGGTTCACCATCTCGCCTACCTACTAATTATCGTTGCCGAGTTTATTGTGGCGCTTCTATGCGGTTTGGGAGCCTGGCGCATGTTGCGGGGAAGCCATGATCTGGCCAGATACTGGGAGGGCGCCATGATCGCCAGTTGGGGACTGATTGCGGGCATCGGTCTCTGGTTCGGCGGCTTTATGACAGTTGGCGCTGAATGGTTCCTGATGTGGCAGTCCCCTACCTGGAATGGCCAGGAGGCCGCATTCCGCTTCATCATGTGCTTATTCGCCTGCCTCATTTTTATTCACTTGCCAGAGAGAGCTTCGCCGACGGACGATGAATAAACCCAGCGACAATAGTCAGGACAGAACGCTGATAGAACTGGAGAGGGAACGCGGTCTTGGCGGCGCCGGCGAGCTCGATTCGACGCGCCAGGTCCCGGTAATCGATCTCGAGGCGCTGTCTAGCACGGAGCAGTTGGACCCGACGCTTTGGCAGGCTGCCGTAGACTGCGGATTCTTCCAACTGCGGGGACATGGCTTTGACGTCGAGGAACTGAACGCGGTCTTTGACGCCGCCGTTGCGTTTTTCGAGCTGCCAGAGAAAGTGAAGTCTGGCTGGCCACTGCGCGATGGCAGCAACGCAGGCTGGGAGTCTATGGCGCAGGTCAGGCCCAGTACGGGGTCGCCGGACCAGAAGGAGTCTTACCAGGTGACTCGCCCGCGGATGACTGGCCTGTGGCCCGACGATGCTCAGTTACCGGGTTTTCGAGCGATCATGGAGGACTTCGAGGCCAGAGCCTGGCAATTGGCGATGCGCGTGCTTTCAAGCTTTGCTCGCAGCCTGGGCTTCGACGAAGCATTCTTCGCGAGAGCTCATGCACCGGAGTCCGAACACTACCAGAGCACGCTGCGCCTGCTCCACTACTTCCCGGTAGGCCCGCGACCTGCCGGTGCGCCGGAGCAGTGGCGTGCGGGGGCCCACACCGACTTTGACTGCCTGACCCTGCTGTTTCAACGCGACGGTCAGGATGGCTTGCAGGTATGCCCGGGGGCGGAATCCCAAAGCTCCGTGTGGACGCCTGTGCCCGCCCAATCCGACCTGATCACCTGCAATATCGGCGACATGTTAATGCGCTGGAGCGACGATAAACTGCGCTCCACCCTGCATCGCGTGCGAGCGCCGGAATCCGGCGAAGCGGCGGCTGACCGTTACACCATCGCTTTTTTTGCGCAGGCCAACCGCGACCAGCTGATTGAAGGACCGCTAGGCAAATACCCGCCCATTACCGCCCACGACTACCTGCAACAGCGCATCGCCGCGAATTTTTCGGAGAGATCATCATGAACGACGTCGCGCCACCAAACCCGCCCAGCGAAGCGCAGATACTGCGTAACCTGGAGCGCGCTAACGAGGTCGCCAGGGAGGCCATGGCCGAAGGTCTTCATCCCTTCGGGGCTATCCTCGTGGACGCCGACCACGAGACTGTGTTGATGCAGCAGGGCAACATCGACACGGTGAACCATGCCGAGGCGACGCTGGCCCGCATGGCAGCATCGCAATTCAGTGCTGAGCATCTCTGGACCTGCACACTGTACTCCACTGTCGAACCGTGCGCGATGTGCGCAGGCACTCAGTACTGGGCCAACATCGGCCGGCTGGTCTATGGCATGTCAGAGCGACAGCTGCTGCAGCTCACCGGCAACCATGAAGAAAACCCCACCCTGGATGTCCCTAGCCGCTACATTTTCGAGCACGGCCAAAAGGCCATCAGCGTGATCGGCCCGGTAGAGGCTGCCATCGATTCCATCGCACAACTCCACCGCGATTTTTGGCGCTGATACTGCAGCCGCGGCCCAGGCCTCTTTACTTTCGAGGGTAGTAAAGACTTCCGCTAACAGGCCCCCAACCCGCGCCCGCACTCTTTTTGTGCGATACCGCCGCTTGGCGCACCAGCCTGGATCAAATCTTGACCTCTTGTACAGGAAATGAAACGCCAACACCTTCAAATCGCAGGATTCCGAGGCCGCCACTCATGGCACGACAATTGCTCCATCAATGCAGGCGCACAGGATGCCCGACTTTTATAAAGGCACAGCGCAACCCGTTCCAGCCAACACCGACCCTGCCTGAGCTGAGGAGCCATGCACCATGACCGAATTCCTATCACCGCGCCTTGGTAAGCCCCTGAGTGTGCTTGTTTGTGCATGCACATTGGGGCTCGCCATGCCGCATGTGCAAGCACAGGAAGCTGCTATTGACACGCAGGCCAACTCGGACGCGGCAGCGGCTGGCAGCCAACGTCGGATCGAACAGTACGATGACAGGGCTGCCTCTGACCTGCAGGACTACCGTATCGCTATCCAGCGCGCAGAAAGCCTAAGCATCTACAACCAACAGCTGCAGCGTCTGATAGATTCCCAGGAACAAGAGATTGGCTCTATCCGCCGGCAGACAGAGGAAATCGAGAGTATCGAGACTGGCGCCCTGCCCTTCATGATCGAAATGTCCGAGCTGCTGGAAGATATCGTGGCCGCGGACGTACCTTTTCTCCGCGGCGAGCGGCTGGAGCGCATCGAGAAGCTGCGCAGCATGATTGATCGCGCCGACGTCACGGCGGGCGAAAAATATCGCCGCATCATGGAGGCCTACAACATCGAGGCCGACTACGGCCGCACCATCGAGGCTTACCGCGGGGAACTGGACTCCGGTGGTCAGGTCAGGGCCGTGGATTTTCTGCGCATCGGCCGCATCGGACTGTATTACCAGACCCTGGATGGCGCCGAGACCGGACGCTGGAATGCAGGGTCAGGCAACTGGGAGGTATTGGACTCGGGCTACCGTCGCAGCGTCCGTGACGGATTGCGGGTGGCTCGCAAGCAGGCGCCACCAGACCTTCTGGAGCTACCCATCAACGCACCGGAGGCCAGCTAAATGAACCTGCAATCATGGGTAGCCACGCTCAGCCTGACGGCACTGACATGCGCCAGCCTGCCGGCCATTGCGCAAAGCACACCGACCTTGAGCGACATTCTGGAGCGGGTCGAAAACAATCAGACCGAGGAGGCTCAACGCAACCGTGAACGCGAGGCGCGTTTCAGAGCCCAGGCCGATCAGCAGCAACGCCTGAAGCGTGAGGCGCAGGCTGAAGTCGCTGCCCAGGAGGCACTGCGAGAAGAACTCAAGACGCGCTTTGACGAGAATGAAACACTGTTAGCTGAGCTGCAGGAGACGCTGGATCGCCGCGTCGGTGATCTGGGCGAACTGTTTGGAGTCTTCCGGCAGATGGCTGACGATGCTGAAACCTCTGTCTATAGCTCCCTGGTGACGGTGGAATATCCGGAACGCAAGCAGGTCGCCGTTGATCTGGCCGCCAGCACCGAGGTGCCTACAATCCCGCAGATGCGGGCGCTGTGGCAACTGCTCGTACAGGAGATCGCGCATTCGGGCGAGGTCAGCCGCTTCGCAACCGATATCATTCAGCCCAACGGCGATGTTTCCAACGGTGAGATCGTCCGCGTCGGTACTTTCAACATGGTATCGGGCGACAAATACCTCAACTATCTCTCTGATTCTGAGCAGGTGGTCGAGCTGCCTAGACAGCCACAGGGCTATATCCGAGGCACGGCAGGCGACCTGTACGGTGCCGCCCCGGGCGCCCCGGTTGGGTTTTACATAGACCCGTCCCGCGGCGCGCTACTGGGGCTGTTAGTGCAGTCGCCGAGCCTGACAGAGCGCATCGAGCAGGGCCGGAGCGTTGGCTACGCCATCATTGCCGTCGGCATCATTGGCCTGATCATCGTGCTGGAGCGCTTCCTGTATCTGGCGCGCGTTCAACGCCGCATGAAGCTGCAGATGAAGGACCTGGAGCACCCGGACGTCAACAACCCACTCGGGCGCATTCTCAACATGTATTACGAAAACAAGCATTTTGATCTTGAGACCATCAAGCGCAAGCTGGATGAGACGATCTTTCGGGACGTGTCCGACATCAAACGCGGGCTACCCATTATCAAAGTCCTCGCGGCGGTTGCACCGCTTATGGGCCTGCTCGGAACAGTCACGGGTATGATAGGCACCTTCCAGGCGATCACGCTGTTTGGCACCGGCGACCCCAAACTGATGGCAGGCGGCATCTCCCAAGCATTGATCACAACAGTGCTGGGCCTGTGCGCGGCAATCCCCCTTCTGCTGTCTCACAGCGTGCTCGCCGCGCGAGTGACCGCTATGGGCAAGGTCATCGGTGAACAGTCCGCTGCGCTGATGGCTGACAAAGCAGAAATGGACGCCAAGGCCGCCTGATCCCATGGAACCGATCAGCGCATTGCGTGACTTTCTGGACAAGGGTGGCGACGTTTTATACGCCATCCTGTTCCTCGCTATCTGGCTGTGGTGGCTAATTCTCGAGCGCTTTTGGTATTTCTATCGCGAACATGCTGCAGGCCTTTCCAGCGCCAGCCAGCAGTGGGCCGGGCGCGATGATCGGAGTTCCTGGCTTGCGCTATTGTGTCGTCGAGGCCTGATCTCGGAGGTCGAGATCGACATGCAGCGCAACCTGAAACTGATTCCTACGCTGATCGCTTTGTTACCCATGTTCGGACTGCTGGGCACGGTGACCGGCATGATCCAGGTCTTCGACGTGATGGCCTTTATGGGTTCGGGCAACCCCCGCGCCATGGCTGACGGCGTGAGCGCCGCGACGATACCCACCATGGCCGGCATGATGGTCGCCCTGGTCGCGATTCCCTTTGCCTCAGCCCTCGAGCGGCGTTTTCGAAAAGAGCGCCAACGCCTCAACGAAGCACTGACAATTGATGATGGACACGAAGCATGAGTAGCGAAATCGATACCCTTCTGAGTGAAGATGAAGAAAGCCAGATCGATCTGACACCGATGCTGGACGTGGTCTTCATCATGCTGATCTTCTTTATCGTAACGTCGACCTTCGTCAAGGAGTCCGGCGTCGATGTCAGTCGCCCCAATGCCGACACCGCGGTGGTTACCGACTCGAACAGCATTCAGATTGGCATCACGGCAAGCAACCAGATATTTATGGACAAGCGGCTGGTAGACAAGCGTGCAGTACGCGCCAATGTTGAGCGAGGCCTTGCCGAAAATCCCGGTGCCGCGGTCATCATCGTCGCCGATGCTGACTCCAAAACAGAGACGTTGATTGAAGTGATGGATCAATCGCGCCTGGCGGGCGCAGAAAGCGTATCCGTTGCAGCTGATGAGGGCTTCTGAGTGGTGACAGGCGCTGCCAAACAAGCGGCCACCTTCGTGCTGGCCTGCGGTATAGGCTTCGCGCTGTTTGCCCTCATGCAGTTCATGATTGCCGCGGATGCCATCTTCGAAAAGCCCGACAAGTCGCGAACTTATCTCAACTTCGTGCGCGTGGAACAAAACGAAGAAACCAGAACCAAGGAACGCAAGCTGCGGGAGCCGCCGCCTCCCGAAGCACCGCCGGAGACACCCGACCTCAGCAATCAGCTGGCAAACCTGAACCCCAATCTGGATATGAATATGCCTTCCATTGGCATACCCATAAACTCCGGCGATGGCCCGTTCCTGGGAGCTATGCAACAAGGTCAGGGGCTGGCGGGCTTCGACACCGACGTCATACCCGTTGTAAGGACGGCACCGACCTATCCGCGCGCTGCCAAGCAGGCCAAACTAGAAGGCTATGTCACCATGGCAGTCACTATTCGACCGGACGGGACCGTATCGGGGGCGTCCGTGATTGAATCAGATCCACCGCGTATTTTTGACAAGGCCGCGATGGACGCGATGAAACGCTGGAAGTTCAGACCCAAGATTGTTGACGGAACACCTCAGTCACAGCGAGCAAGACAGACCATAGAGTTCCGCCTCGGAGGCCGCTCATGATGCTGCGTTACCTGATCTCCATCACGCTGTGCGCCACGCTATCGATCACAGCGCATGCGGCCAAGGATTCAGTCAGCACCTCGACCTATAAGGAGCTCACTGAAATTCAGGAACTGATGGCCACCGGAGCCATGGATGAGTCCGCCACCCGGCTCATTACCCTGCTCGGAGAGGTCGAAGACGACAGTCTCGACCAAGCCCTGACCCTGCAGACTATTGGCTACGTCGAGATGTCCCGTGAGGACTTCCCGAAAGCTATCGATTACCTGAAGCGCAGCCTGGCCACTGAGCGGCTGCCACAAAACGTCGTCTACAACGTGGGTTACATGGTGGCGCAGCTGCATGCTGCACTGGGGCAATTTGACGAAGCGCTCGTTTTCGCGGAGGACTGGTTCACACAGCTGGAAACGCCAACGGCCTCGCAGTACATGTTCATGGCCAATATCTATGCGCAGGTTAAGCGTTACGCTGAGTCTGTACCCTATGCCGAGCAAGCCGTATCTATCGCGGAAAAACCGCGTGAGAGCTGGTATCAGCTACTGACGGCAAACTACTTCGAGCTCAAGCGATATCCTGAGGCTGCGGATGCGCTGCTTCGCATGATCGCACTATGGCCGGAAAAGGGCGGTTACTGGGAGCAGCTGGCCAGCGTCTACATGGTGATGGACCAGCCGGAGCGTGCGCTCGCCTCTCTCAAGATCGCGTTCGATCAATCCCTGCTAGACAAAGCGTCAACCGTAAAATCTATGATTCAATTGGCCGTTCTACAAGGCATACCAGAGCATGGCGCGCGCCTGCTCAGCCGTGCTGTCGAAGAGGGCCTGGTGCCTGAAGAAGAAGATATCCTCGAGATGCAGGCACAGGCCTGGGTGACCGCCCGAGAGTACGACCTGGGCATTGAAGCTTACCAACGTAAAGCCGAACTGTTTGGCTCCGCCGAGCCCTGGATGAAGATCGCCAATCTTCATGTTGACCGGGCGCGTTGGCAACGCGCCGAAATCGCCGCTGTCAGAGCGCTCGAAAGCGAGCTGAAAGAACCCGGCAAAGCGTGGTTGATCCTGGGCATCGCCCGGGTGGAACAGGGCAAGTTTGAAACCGGGCGCAAAGCGCTGCGCAAGGCGGCTGCTTCCAAGGGCACCGAGCGCTCTGCGGCGAGCTGGATGCGCTACGCCGACGACATGAAACGCCAGGCGGACTGGCTAGCGGCCAACAAATAGTCGAGTAGCCGAGTGCCGTTGCCATGAAACGTTCCCTGCCCCTGTCTCTGCTGTTAACGCTTTTCGCCGCTGGCGCCCAAGCGAAGACGCCAGTCATCTTCGATAACGATATGGCGATAGATGACTGGGCAACATTGCTCTTCCTCGCCCGGGAACCTTCGATTGAATTAATCGCTGTAACCGTGGCGGGGAGCGGCGAAGCTCACTGCGCGCCCGGCGTAAGTAACGCCCTGGCGTTGCTGCACCTGGCCGACCCGGCCATGGATGTTCCTGTCAGCTGCGGCGATGAGGTTCCCCTGGACGGCTATTTTGTCTTCCCACAGGCGTGGCAGGACGACATGGACATTCTATCCGGGGTGGACGTGCCACGCAGTCCGCGGTCGGCTGATACGCGCCACGCGGTCGACCTGATGCATGCGGCGATCGAGGAAAGCGACGAACCCGTAACCATTCTGGCCACCGGGCCCATGACGAATATCGCACAGTGGCTACGACGCTATCCCAGCGATAGAGAACGGGTCGAACGTATCGTTATTATGGGCGGCAGCCTGGATGCACCAGGCAACATCATCGTGCCGGAGTTTACCGACGGTCATCCGAATACGCTGGCTGAGTGGAACTTTTTCGTAGACCCTATGGCAGCGGACGAGCTTCTTCGTTCCGGTGTAGCTATCGAGATGGTCGGGCTGGACGTCACCAATACAGTGCGTGTGACCGCGGAATTCGCCGCGACGTTCAAGCAGCAGGCAGATAATCCGGCGGCACGATTCTGGGACGAGATTCTGGATAAAAACGATTGGTTCATCGCATCCGACGAGTATTACTTCTGGGACGTTCTAGCCGCGCTGGTGGTCATTGACGCCGAACGCTTCTGCAGCGGCGAGCAGCGCGCGCTGGCCGTGGACGTGCAGCCAGCAGGCGACAAACCCTGGTTGCAAACCAGCGATCTGAGCATCCCTCCGACACGCTGGGATGGCGCAGATCGCCAGCACCTTGCGTCGGCAACGGCAGGCGCGGTGATCGCCGGCACCGGAGCTGCCAACACGCAGGTATGCCTGCAAACGGACGGGCCTGGCGCCTTCAAACTTTTTACCGAGGTAATGACGGGCGAGCCCTGAGAGCGCGATTCACGAGGTCCGTGGAGATAAGGGCGCAGGGGTCGACAAACCGCAGGCCCGCAAGATGGTGGCGCTGAGGAAGTCGGCGACCTGACGCTGAGTATTTGCGTCAAAGTCTTTCCGGTTAAGTATCGTCAGCACCTGCGTTTCAAAGTCTGCATAGTGCTGGGTTGAAGACCAGATCAAAAAAATCAGGTGTACCGGGTCTATGTCTGCCATACGACCCTCGGCACTCCACTGACGAAGCACGCCGGCCTTTTCAGTTACCCATTTACGCATCCGCGTACGGATGTATTCCTTGATGTGCGGTGCGCCCTGGATGATCTCTACTGCGAAGACCCTTGAGGCCTGGGGATGCGAAAAAGACAGCGCAACTTTTCGCCGCACGAACTTGTCGAGCACTTCGGCTGGATCATCCTCGACACTGACATCGTCAAGGAAGTCGTTCCACAGCGAGATGATGTTATCCAGCACCTCCAGATAGAGGTTGCTCTTGCTGTTGAAATAGTAGTGTATGTTGGCCTTGGCGATGCCCGCGCGGTCCGCTATTTTTTGCGTGCTGGTGCCATGATATCCATGGCGGGCAAACTCGTACTCGGCGGCATCAATGATCAATTGGAAATTACGGTCCCGGATTTGCCCCGGCTTGTAAGGGCCTCGCCTGGCGCCGTTGCGGCGTGATGAAGCGGACGAAGTCATGCTGCGACCCCCCTAGCTACCACTGCGGTGCGCATTGACATTTAGAGCATAACACCGGGCCAGCTTTATGGTCTATGTATCAGAGCACCGATTGCGAGGATGGCGCACTATTTGCAGTATTATCTTGCCAGTCGCATTGCGCCTGCGAGACAAAAGTATTCAGGAGATGATCGACAATGACGGTTTATGTAGTCGTGGATAACGACGTAAAAAACCCGGAGCCATATCGCGAGTATCTCTCACAGGTTACGCCAACACTGGCAGCCTATGGGGGCGTTTACCTTGTCCGCGCCGGCACCATTCATCAGGCGGATAGCGAGTGGGCGCCGGAACGACTGGTTATCGTAGCGTTTCCCTCACTTGAGCTGGCCAGCGCCTGGGTAAACGATCCGGAGATGGCGCACATACACGCCCAGCGACGTGAACACGCCGATTCAAGGCTGATCATCGTTGACGGCGTGGATCGCAGCGGCGGCGCTGAGCTGGTTGTTAGCTAACACAGGAGACAGAACCTTGAACGCCGATTCATTCAAACAGTGGCTGGCCCATGCTCCGAAGGCGGAGCTACACATGCACATTGATGGCAGTCTGGAGCCCCGCCGCATGCTGGAACTCGCGGCCAAGCACTCGGTGGCGCTTCCTTACAAAGACGAAGCCGAGGTTCTCGCCGCCTACGACTTTGCCGACCTGCAGAGCTTTCTCGACCTCTACTACCTTGGCGCCTCCGTGCTGCGAGATGCCGACGACTTCTACGCGTTGATGATGGACTATTTGCAGCACTGTCGCGCAGAGAACATCGTCCACGCAGAGATCATGGTAGAACCCCAGACTTACGCTGCTAACCAGGTCCCGATCGAGGTCATGATGGAGGGCTTTCTCGCTGCCATTGACGAGGCACGCAAAGGCTGGGATCAGTCTGTCGCGTTGATTCTGAGTTTTTTGCGCCACCTACCGGAGCAGGATGCGCTGCGCACGCTGGCCCTGGCAGAACCCTACCGAGATCATTTCAGCGCCATTGGCCTTGCCAGCTCAGAGCTGGGTTTTCCGCCAGAGAACTTTATCAATCTTTATCAGGAAGCTCGCCAGAGCGGCTATCGCGCCACAGCTCATGCCGGGGAAGAAGGGCCTGCAGAAAATATCGGCGCTTCCATTGACTTGCTACAGGTTGAACGCATCGATCACGGCATACGAGCGACAGAATCAGAAGCACTTGTCGCTCGCCTGCGAGAGACACAGATACCACTGACGGTATGCCCGTTCTCCAATGTGCGTCTGAAGACCTTCGCGACGCTGGCGGACCACAATGTGCTGGAACTGCTCGACGCTGGCTTGAACGTCACCGTCAATTCGGATGACCCGGCATATTTCGGAGGCTACCTTACCGCCAACCTGCAGGGGCTGGTTGATGCACAGGACATGAGTCTCAAGCAGGGGCGCCAAATCCTGGAGAATGGCTTTCGCGCCAGCTTCCTCGACGAGGAGGCGAAGCAGCATTGGCTGACACAGCTCGAGGCCAGTCTGCCCGACGAGCTCTAGTCGGGCCTACTGCCATTGACGCCCTCCACTAACCATTCCATAGCGAGCAATTCCTCGTCGGAGGCAACTGAGCCCTGCGCAATGCGCTCGGCCCCCTCATTATCGGCAATGGGGCCTGCGAACACAGCCCGGCCTCCCAGAAGTTCTTCCCGCAGGGCGGCAACCTCATTGATCAACTCCTCGGGGACACGCTTGCCCCAGGAAACCAGCTGCGTAGCATCCGCTTCTACACCGGCCCATTCCTGGGTCGGCTGCCAGTTCTCATCCAGCACGGCCTGGACTTTGTAACGATAGATAGGAAACCAGTTGTGTGCCACGCTAACGAGGTGGTGCTCCGGCGCAAACGCGCTGCGATCCGTCTGGTAGCCCACCGACCAAACACCAAGCTGGTCGGCAGTTTGAATCGCCGCTGCGGTTTCTGTGTGGTGGGTGATCACATCAGCGCCCTGACTGACCAGGAGCTGGGTCGCTTCTCGCGAACGACCGGCGTCACTCCAGGTCGTAATCCAGATAACATCGACTATAGCTTCCGGGTTGGCAGCGCGAACGCCCAGGGTGAAGCCGTTGATGCCACGCACCACCTCTGGAATAGGAAACGAGCCGACGTAGCCGATGCGCCCGCTCCTGGACAGCTTCCCCGCAGCGTAGCCGGCGAGGAACCGGCCCTGAAAAGCACGAATCTGGTAAGTACCCAGATTGCGAGCGGTGTTGTAGCCCGCTGCATGTTCGAAGGTTGTGCGCGGAAAGCGTCGAGCCACACGCAGGGCGCTATTCATGAATCCGTAAGAAGTCGCAAAAATCATGGCATTGCCGTCACGAGCCAGTTTGGTCAAGACTCGCTCTGCGTCACCCCCGGGTGCAATACCATCCAGCATGCGCGTGCTGATCTGATCCCCGAAGTGGGTCTGCAATCGCTCCCGGGCCAGCTCATGAGACAGGGTCCACCCTCCCTGCCCTACAGGGTTTTCATGCATGAAGGCCACCCTCAAGGGCTCGGCAAAGGCAAGGGGCGCGGCAAACAGGCTACACAACAGTCCCGGCAAAATGAGCGATCTCACATCAATTCTCCTTAATATACGTTTGGCCAAGACTACGCGGGGGCTCACGCTCGCTACGCCTACCGCTCGACACAATCACCAGAGCCAGCAGGCACATCACGAAGGGCAAGGTCGCCAACAAGTTAACAGGAATGGTGACGCCCAGCCCCTGCAAAACGAGATTGCTGATGCTGATAAAACCGAAGCCGAAAGCCGCAAGCAGCCCCCAGCTTACCCGCCACCCGGCGAGTACCACCAGCGCCAGCGCAATCCAACCACGACCGGCTGTCATGCCCTCCGTCCAAAGCGGAGTGTAGACGATAGCCAGGTAGGCGCCCCCTAGGCCAGTGAATGCACAGCCGATGATCGCTGTCAGCCATCGCGTGCGCAGTACCGGGAGTCCAAGTCGATGCGCTGTCTCCGGGTTTTCTCCGACAGCGCTGACCATAAGACCGACACGCTGCGTGTGCAGGACTCGGTGAACCAGCAGGCACAGCACCAGCGCGGCGTAGAACAGCGCGTCATGACCGAAAAACACAGGGCCAAGCAGTGGCACGGTGCGCAGGGCTTCCGGCAAGAGTGGTCCGAGTCCGCTAATTGATTCACCAACATAGGCTTCACCGAGAAAGGCACTCAGCCCCGTGCCAAAAATCGTCAGAGCAAGCCCTGTGGCCACCGCGTTGCTTTGAAATACCAGCGTCAATAATGCAAAGGCGGCACCCATGGCGGCGCCGACTGCGGCACCCGCCAAACTGGCAAGAAGGTAACTGCCGCTGTTTAGCGCCACCATAAACGCACAGACGGCGCCCATCAGCATGATGCCCTCCTGGCCCAGGTTCAGCACGCCGCTCCGCTCGCCAATGACGACACCGGTAACACACAATGCCAAGGGCACGGTAGCCGCCAGGGTGGCGGCCAATAGATCGGCAATAAAAATCAGATCCATATCATCACTCCCTGGGAACCAGACGATAGTGGGTGAGCAGTTCTGTCGCAAGCAGGAAGAAAAGCAGCAGGCCCTGGAACATTAAGGCGATAGATTTGGGCAGGCCCAGTTCGATCTGCAGGTTCTCGCCGCCGATGAAGCTCAGTGCCAGCAGCGCAGCGGCGAGCAGTAATCCGAGCGGATGAAAGCGGCCGAGGAATACGACTATGATCGCGGTAAAGCCATAGCCGCTGGAGAGGTGTGGCGTCAGCTGGCCCACCGGGCCGGTGACGGTCATAACTCCAGCCAGCCCCGCCAGGGCGCCACAGCTCAGCAGGACTGTCCACACAACACGGTGCTCACTGAAACCAGCGTGCCGGGCCGCAGCTTGGCTGTCGCCAACGACGCTGATTTTGAAGCCCAGCAGCGTTCGCGAGACGACGGTCCAAAGCACCGCAAGTGCAAGCAAGCTGGCAGCAAAACCAACATGAGCGCGGTAACCCTGCACCAGCGGCGGCAGCAGCATAGCTTCTTCGAGTAAAGCAGACTCTGGAAAACTATAGCCCGCAGGATCTTTCAGCGGCCCCCCCACCGCCCACAGCAGCAGGTAGAGGGCGACGTAGTTAAGCATGATGCTGGTCAGCACCTCACTGCAGTGAAATCGAGTTCTCAACAGCGCGACAGCGGCGGCCCACACTGCACCACCGGCGGCGCCTGCCACAACGGCGCTGCACAGGTACCACACGGTGGGTCCATCCGGACTGTTTAGGGCTAGCGCGACGCTTCCGCCGACGAGACAACCCGCCAGGTATTGGCCTTCGGCACCAATGTTCCAGACGCCGGCACGAAAACACAGAGCCAGCCCAGTTGCGCACAGCAGCAGCGGGGTCATCTTCAAGGCCAATTCGCTGAGGCCGTAGGCATCACTGACAGGCGCAATAAACAGGAGTTCCAGGACCTGCAGCGGCGCATGCCCCAGCGCGGCAAACAACGCTGATGCCGTCAGCATAGCCAGGGTGACTGCGATAAGCGGTGACAGCAGTTGCCACCCTAAGGAGCTGGCGCTGCGACGTTCGAGCCTCATGCCGCGGACTCGGTCTCCTGGCCCGTCATCCACCGGCCCAGCGTTTCCACGCTGGCTGGTCCCAGAGGCTGCAGCCGGGACAGTCGACCCTGATAGAGCGCACCGACGCGCGTACACAGTTCGATCAGTTCGTCCAGATCTTCAGAGATTACTATCACGATGGAGCCGGCCGCTGCCGCACTCCTCAGAGCGTCGTGGATCGCCGTCCTTGCGCCCGGGTCGACCCCCCAGCTCGGGTTATAGCAGCATAGCAATTCGGGTCGGTCCATTAGCTCGCGGGCTACGATGAACTTCTGCAGTGTGCCGCCGGACAGCTGATTAGCTGAAGCGACCGGGCTCGTCATGCGGACGTCGGCCGCCTTGACCAGCATTGCGGTAGCCTCCCAAATGCTACGCCAGTGAATCCATCCCCGGCGCACAAATCGCTCATTCTGCATATGAGTCAGCAGAAAATTCGACGGCATGTTAAGTGCCGGGCACGCAGCGTGGCCCAGACGATTGATCGGGAGACTGCGCCATCCCATAGTGCGACGCTCTCGAATGCCCTGGCTTCCCAGGTTCGAACCATCCCATTGGATACTTTCCGGCGCCGATAGCTGCTCGCCGCTCAAGGCCGCCATCAGCCCGTCCTGGCCACTGCCAGCAACGCCAGCAATGCCAATGATGTCGCCCTCGCACGCATCGAAGCTGACGGCATCAAGCCCGGGCGCCAGAGCGCAGTCTGCACTCAGATTTTGCACCCGGAGCCGCTGCCGGCTTCGATGCTGGCGCTTCTTAGGCGAGTCTGTTACTGACATTGCAGGCGCCGTTGCGCCGCGATCCATCATCAGGCTCAGCAGCAGGTCCTGGTCGGCACCCTCCAGCGGAACATCGCCACTCACTGCTCCCCGCCGCAACACCAGGGCACGCGAACACAGCGCAAACACTTCGGGCAACTTGTGCGAGATAAAAAGTACGCTGCAACCATCAGCCGCGACCTCACGCAGCAGCCCGAAAAGCTGTTCTACTTCCGTGGGCGTCAAAACAGAGGTGGGCTCGTCGAGTATGAGCAGCTCGATCTTTGGCTGCATAAGGCAGCGAACGATTTCCAGCCGCTGCCGTTCTCCAACAGACAGATCGCGCACGGGCGCATCCAGATCGAGCGCCAAGCGGTATCGATCGCAGATGGTAGAGAAGCGCTGCTGCAAGGCCTTGGGATCAAGTCCAGGCAAGGCCAGCGCAATATTGTCTTCGACTGTCATGGTTTCCAGCACGCTGAAGTGCTGAAACACCATGCCAATACCCAAAGCCTGCGCAGCTCGCGGGTCAGAGACCATGACCTCGCGGCCATTCCAGACCATGGCGCCGTCGTCGGCGGTAAGGACCCCGTACAAGAGGTTCATCAAGGTGCTCTTGCCGGCCCCATTTTCACCAAGCACGGCGCAAATCTCGCCTGGCCAGACAGCCAAGGACACCGCGTCGACAGCTCGCATAGCGCCGAAACTACGGCTTAGCCCAATCAGTTCCAGCCGCGGCGGGCCGCTCGCGTTTTTATTCATCTATCGACCCACCCGCCGACCCACCCGCCGACCCACCCGCCGACCTACCTGCCGACCACTCGGGCACTGTCTCAGCCGTTCCTGTAGCAGATAGCTTTGTACGCCGGCGCCGATCGTCTTTGTTGTTGCTCATAGGTAGTGCTTGATCGAGCAAGTTATGTGCCAGAGGCATCATGACACGCGGCCGTCGGCAAGCTGTCAGTTGCTCAGCGCTCTCCCGTTTATCTTCTATTGGCCTATTCCTTGCTTGCTCGTTAGGAGGCAGCGCTGCGAGCTTAGCACGGCACCTGCGCGCGGTCGTCCGCTTGCTACACTTAAGCCATCAAAGGGAGGGAAGCCCCTATGAAAATCCCGGTTGTCGACTTCGCCAGCTACGATCCCAACGACCCCGAGGCGCTAAACGCTCTGGCCGAGCAGGTACGCCAGGCGCTCACGGGAATCGGCTTCCTGTCGCTGAAGAACGTTGGTATACCCGAGGATCTCAGGCAGCGCATGTTCGCCACAGCAGCTTCCTTCTTTGCCCAGGAGGACGCAGAGAAACGCAAGCTAGGTTACTCCGATGCCAAAGAGAACTTCGGCTACCAGGGCGTCTGTGAGGAGAGCCTGAATCCCGGCATGCCGCCGGATCTCAAGGAGGCCCTAACGCTTCGGGATTTGGAGAAACACCGAGATTTCGCCTGGCCAGACCTGACCCTTCGCGATCTGTTGCTGCAGTTTTACGAAGAATGCATGGCAGCCGCCTACCGCGTGCTGCGCGTCTTTGCTGTTTCTCTGGACCTGCCTATTGAGTTTTTCGTCGATCGCCATAAAGGCGAAAACGTTACCCTGCGCGTATTGCACTACCCTCCCTTGGATGCAGCGTCCCCCGGCCAACTCGGCGCCGGCGCGCACACCGACTATGGCATGGTCACCCTGCTATTCCAGGACGCCGTTGGTGGCCTCGAGGTGCGTGACGCCAACGGCAACTGGCAAGCAGTCGATCCCATGCCCGACGCCGTTGTAATCAATGCCGGCGATCTGCTGCAGTGCTGGACGAATGAGCACTATCGTTCGTCCTTACACCGCGTACAGCCGCGTGGCGGTGTCGGGGACCGCTACTCCATCGCCTTCTTCGTGGACCCGGACTCCGATACCCTGGTTGAGTGCCTGCCCAGTTGCACCGATGCCGATAACCCGCCACGCTTCGCGCCGATCACGGCAGGCGAGCACATACTCGCAAAGATCGAAGCGACGCACCTCCCGAACTGAGCACTGCCCTTTCAGGCTCAGGCGCGGCTTGCCAGATACGCTCTCCAGCCTCCGTAGTTGGATACATCCAGCGCGGCTTCAGTAGCACTGGCTTCGCACAGGAAGCCCAGTGCCTGACGACCATCAACGAGTTCAACCTGGCCCAGCCCCAGGGGTGCCGGGATTGACGCCATAAAGCGCCCGAGCTCAGCACGCGGCAGCGCCCAGGTTTCTGTCTCAACAGACACACCGCCATCGTTGGTACGCACCAGGCCAGGTCGCTCCGGCGGACCGCCAGGCAATGCGAACAGGCGATAGGCGCGGGCGGTGGGTACCGACTCCAGCCAAAAGCCTCCCAAAGCGACCAGTTGTTCATTCAAGGGCAGACCCGACATGTGTGCGCCGCAGACGACCAGCGGAATGTGGCTCTCAGGCAGCACCAGCGGGCCCTCTGCGGGACGTGGCAGACCCGTCGCGCCCAAGGGCAGGCTGCAGGTATCCAGATATCGGCCAGCGCAGTGCAGCAGCAAGGCATCGCTGCCCGCAGGACCGAACAAGGTTATGCCCCTCGGTGTGCCATCATCGGTAAATCCGGCGGGTAGCGCGATGCCCGCCAGGTCCAACAGGTTCATAAAGTTAGTGTAGGTTCCCAAACGGCTGTTGAGGCCAAGCGGGTCCGCAAGCACGGCCGCCAGTCTGGGCAGACCGGGGGCAGTTGGCGTCAATGCCAGACAGCCCTCTGCGAAGAAGTCGCGGCAGGCCACTCGTGCGTCCTCCAGCAGGTACAGCGCCTCAAAGGCGTCGGTTGCACTCATGCCAGGCGCCGCTCCGAGCACCTCGCGCACCGCTTTATGAACGCAGTCCGCATCGCCGTCGAGCAATTCGCGCACCACGCTATAGCGCTCGGCCACCCAGGGGCCTTCGTAAAGCATTCTGGCGGTGTCGAAGAACAGGCTGAAATCCCGCTCGAGGAGCTCATAGTCGAGTGACTCCAGCCAGGCGCAGGACGCACTGAAGCGCTCTCGGTCGGCCTCTGAATCAAACACCAACTGGTCGGCCAATGGCACAGCTATACGCTGTGACACATGCCCCCAGGCCGGCGCGGCCGTCTGCCGGGCAAAGGGCGCATTGCGGCCGGCCATGGCACAGAGGCTGTAGAGGGTCGACGCATCGGACGCCGTCAGCGTAAACAGGCTGACGCTATCAAGACTTTGACAGGCCGGCACGACACCCTCTGTGCTCAAGGTCCCACAGCTCGGTTTCAGACCCACCAGGTTATTGAATGCTGCCGGTACGCGCCCGGAGCCCGCCGTATCTGTACCCAGTGAAAAACTGGCCAGGCCCGCAGCGACGGCCACCGCGGAACCCGCACTAGACCCCCCCGAGATCATCGACGCATCAAACGCATTCCGGCAGGGCCCCCAGGGTTCTGGTGAGCGAGCGCCGACCAGACCGGTAGCGAACTGGTCAAGATTTGTCTTGCCCAGCGGTATTGCCCCGGCCTCTACCAGGCTGGAGACTATCGACGCGCTTCGCTGTGGGGTATAGGCATAGGCCGGACAGGCGGCTGTCGTGGGAATACCGGCCAGATCTATATTATCCTTGATGGCGAAGGGCACGCCGTAAAGCGGCAATTCATCCGGCGAGCGACCTGCCAGGCGCTCGAGGTAGGGCTCACGTTCTGCCGGGCTCAGGCGATGTATCCAGATATTGCGCGATGCCCAATCTGCTTCACGCGCATCCAGCCACTGCAGTAGCACTTGAGGATTCAACCCACGCTTGTAGGCTGCTGCCAATGCATCGAGCGTGAGTGGCAGCTGATCGAGCTCAAAGTCCATCGCTACTCGCCTCACCATAGCTGTGAGCGACATCGCCCAGCGTTCGGCTGAACACCTGATTCGCCTCTGCCGCCAGCTGCGCTTCATCCAGACCAGGGAACTCGCCGTTGCGCCACACGATCTGCCCGGCGACGACGGTCAAATCAACGGGGCCGCCGAGGCCGACCTTCGCCGGTAGACTCCCGGGCGAGTGAATGGCGCCCGCGCGATCCAGGCGTTGACTATCAATGGCAAAAAAATCAGCCGCCTTCCCCACCGCCAGTTCACCCAGGTCGCTCCGGTTCAGGCAGTCGGCGCCGCCGCTAGCGCCCATGCGCAAAAAATCATAGGGCGTGGGCACCGTATGTGCGTGTTGCCCGGCGTTGAGGCATTGAAGCAGGTAGGCCAGGCGAATGCACTCTGCCAGGTTGCTGCCGTCATTTGACGCCTGCCCATCCACGCCGAGGCTTACGCGCACGCCGGCCGCGATCATCGCAGGCACTGCCGTTACCGCCTCACCGACGAGATAGACCGGCGCTGGGCAGTGCGAAATGCCCGTACCGGTTGCGGCAAGCGTAGCAATTTCTGCTGTGCCGAATTCCCATCCGTGCGCAAGCCAGACATCCTCGCCTAAAAACGCGTGCTGGGCACACCAGTCCAGGCTATCCATGCCATAGCGTGCTCGCATGCCAGCGGTCTCGCCCTCACCCAGGTGTGTATGCAGGGAGACGCCGTAATGCCTGGCCAGCCGAGCGGCCTCCGCGAAGGTATCCGGCAGACTGTTGATGGGCTGGCAAGGCGCGACCACCACTTGCCGCATACTGCCGGGCGACCCGTCATGGTAGGTCTCTATCAATCGAACGCAATCGTCCAGGAACGCCTCTGTGGTCTCCCGCATGGCTTCGGGAATTGTGCTGCCGTCCTCGCGCGCCAGGGTATTGCAGCCGCGGCCGGCGTGAAAACGCATCCCCAAGAGCTCGGCGGCCTCGAACTGGCGATCTATCAATCGTTTGCCCGCGTGCTCGGGAAAGCAGTACTGGTGGTCAAATGCCGTCGTGCAGCCGTTTTTAACCAGGTCCGCCAGGCTCACCAGACTACCGTGGTAGAAGCAATCTTCGTTCAAACGCGCGAATATCGGGTAAATACGGTCAAGCCATTCCATCACCGACAGCGTCGTCCAATCCAAACCGGCGAGGTTGCGGACGCAGGCCTGGAAAAAGTGATGATGAGTATTGATCAGCCCGGGGTAGGCAATCAGCCCTTGGCAGTCGACGGTTTCTTCGTGCTGGTCAGCCTCGCTACCCCTCTTTGAAAAGCCGAGGATAAAGCCGTCCTCTGTGAGTATGTCGGCGTCCGTGTACCGAGTGCATTCGGGATCACCGCTGACGATGGCCGCAAAGCCGGTGTAACGTACTCTACTCATGCCTGCGCCAACCTCTGCACCAGCCACACCCCAGATACGAGTGCCGACAGCGCCGACAGCGGTAGCGTCACCCTCTGCCGGTACCAGGCGCGATGGGTAAAAGACCAGAGGCCGGCCGACAGCACTGCCAGGAAAATCAGCTGCCCGATCTCTACACCCAGATTGAACGACAGAAGGGCCGGCAGAAAAGTATCCGTCGCCAGGTCCAAATCCCGCAGTGCACTGGCGAAACCAAAGCCGTGCAGCAAGCCGAAGCACACGATCAACGGCCAGCGCACAGTATGCACTCGACCGGGTGCTAGATTGCTCAGCGCGACAAGCAGAATCGACGCCGCGATGGCAGCTTCAACCCAGTGGCTGGGTAACTCGACTATCCGGTAGGCGGCCAAACCGAGTGTAATACTATGGGCCAGCGTAAAGAGGGTGATAGTCAGGATTCGATCGCGCCAGCCATCAATGGCGAGAAACAGGCAAAGCAGAAACAACAGGTGATCTATTCCGCCCGGCAGCACGTGCAGTACCCCCTGCCATAGCGCTGTCGACAAGCCGCGCCAATCGATGCCGCGCTGCGATGCCGCTACAACGCCTTCAGCAGCAAAGGCCGGGCTGGTCTGGTTGGCGATGAGCCAGCGGCTCTTGCTCTGCTCGCTGAAGCTGGTGGTAAAACTCAAGGCGATCGGCTCTTCGAAAGGGAAGCTTGAGCGAAACCTGAGCGTGATCGGCGCACCAGAGGTGGTTTGTGCATTGAGCACAAGCCGGGTCATCGGCCAGGCGGCGTTGCTGGTAAACGTCGCAAGCTCCGCCTGCGGTGGCTCGACGCGCTGTAGAGCGATTTCAAGACGGGCTCCGCTTTGCTCCAGTTCAATCGATTCAAGCAGCCTCGACCACAGCGCCCGATATTCCGGTGCCGTCAGCGCATCCGGACCTGACTGCGACATCGCGTAATAGGCCTCGGGCGAACCGTTGGCGCGCAGAAGATCGAGCGTCATGGTAAGGGCGAGGACACCATCGCGGCCCAATTCGGCTTGCACCTGGCTCATATTGAGCAGGTGCGCTCTGGCGTCCAACGCCAGTATCAGCCAGAGCGCCAGCAGCGCGAAGCGACGCATCTACCAGATAACCGGATGCGTCTCGCCGCTAGTCACATCGACAAAACCGCCAGGATTACCATCGTAAGGCGCGACCAACTGCCATCGCCAGGGTGACGCCGTGAGGAATGCGAAGCGCATACGATCGGGCAAACCTGGCGCGCCGATCCACTGCATCTCGTCTGCAGCATTCATCATATGCTCTACCTCCGCCGCGACTTCGGCTACGGGCCGCGCGGTCATCAGCCCGGCAATGTCGAGACTCACCGTGGCGACGATTTCGCCCCCGCTGACCAAGGCCCAGCCGCCCCCCATATCGGCAACGGCATTGGAGGCCATGGCCATGGCGGTATCACTGTTACCCACGGACCAGATATTGTGGATGTCATGCATCTGCGAACTCGCCAGCGCCGAGTCTGGCGTTGCCGGCCCCACGCCGCGCCAGAACATCTTCGAGACGGCGGCTGTACCGTGGTAGCGATCCGCCACCGCCACCTTGCTGATGCCACGGTCTATATCAGGAAGCACAACACCTTCAGTTACCGGCAGCACATCTTCCATAAAGCGCTCCTCAAAGTAGAAGGGCTCCATCAGCGCCACAGTGACTTCGTCGCGGCCCGGTGGGGCTTCGATCATGAAGTCTGCTGCGGTCAGCTCCCTGCCAACGTTCATCGTTTTGCGAATGCTGTCAGGGTATTCGACCTTGGCGATGGGCAGCTTGTACTCGGTGCCCTCACCTGCCAGCACACCGTTGGCAAATACTCGCGTGATGCTGACCTTTTCGGCGTCGCTGAGCAGCACAACGTCAGCATAGCGACCAGGCGCGATGGCGCCCACGAGGTGATCAATGTTGAAGTGCCTTGCTGTGTTATAGGAGCCCATCATGTAGGCATCAATAGGCTTGACGCCGTACTCGATTGCCAGGCGGATGTTGTATTCCATGGCTCCGAGTTCAACGGTGGCGGCAACATCGCGATCATCCGTCGTGACAGAAACGTTGCTCCAGTCCGCCACGCCGGATTCAATGAGGTATGGAAACAGCACCGGTGTAGCACTGGTGCGCACCTCCAGGAACACGCCGCGCTTAAGTTTTTCCAGGCCCTCTTCCGCCAGACGAACCTCGTGATCTGACGACAGGCCAGAGGCGGCAAAGGCGTTGATTTCATCGACACTGCGCAGGCCACTGCCGTGCCCCTCAATCACACCACGGTGATCCCAGGTGGCCTGTATCATTTCCCAGATACGTTGATTACCGGGTGCGCCGGGATTGGATATCGCGGGCCAGTCCATCACCTCGCCCAGCGCGACGACCCGCAGGTCGGAGGTCAGGAACTCCGCCATTTCCGTATAGCCGTAGTAGCCACCTGCGCGCTCGTAGACGGTGGGAGGCGTAGCCGAACCGATAGCCGGAAAAATCTTTAGCGGGCTGCCAGCCTTTTCTGCCTGCAGCCAGAAACTCGCGTTATCCATGCCGACCACGTTGGACAGTTCATGTGAGCCTTCGATGGTGAAGGTATTGCCTCGCGGTATGACCAGGGCGGCTTCATATTCGGGCGTTAGGTAACTGCTCTCGATGTGCTTGTGGGACTCGCCAAACCCGGGCACCGCCCACTCCTTGCCGGCATCAACGACTTGTTTTGTCCGGCCCGGCCAGGTCTCGCGGTCGCCAACCCAGGCGATGCGCTTGCCGCTGATCACAATGTCCTGGTCAGCATCCCACTGGCCGGTAAACACATTCAACACCGTGGCGCCACGCAGTATCAGATCAGCAGGTTCCCTCGCCAGGGCCACCTGTATCAAGTGCTGTCGCGTCATTACTTCTTCGTTCAAGGGCAAGGTGACGCGCTCGCTTACCGCCTGACCCGCCGCCGGGTTAACAACGGCCAGCGCGGCAAGCAGCATAAGGTGTGCGATTCTGTTCATAGCAACTTCTTCCTGAAGCCTGGCGTCCGCAGCTGCACCCTAGACCGGGGCGACGGCGTAGTACCCGACAAATGTAAGCGCCAGCAAATAAGCGAAGACGTGGACTTCGCGAGCGCGTCCCGTCAGCAGCATGCCGGCTACGTAAATGAGCAGGCCCATGGCCATGCCATCACTGATGGTGGTCACCGCCATCAGCAAAAAAGTGAGGATAGCGGCCGCGCCACCGACCATATCGTCAAAATCGATTTCACGGACTTCGGCAAACATTAGCAGCCCAATAAACACCAGCGCGGGGGCGGTCGCCTCCGCTGGAATGATCAACACCAGGGGGCTGATCACTAGGGAGGCCAGGAACAGCAGACCGACCAGAATCGCAACAAGGCCACTGCGGCCACCGCTTTCTATGCCCGCAGCGGACTCGGCATAGCAATTCGTGGTTGAAGTGCCTGCCAATGATGCGCCGATAGTCGCCAGGGCATCCGCAGACAGCGCTTCCGTGGGCTTTTGCATATCTCCCTGCTCGTTCACAAGGCCTGCTCGTTTACACATTGCATTCATCGCCGCCAGGGAGCTGAACAGATCCATAAATACCAGGGATAGCAGAACCGGGAAGGCGGCCCCAAAGTGGCTCCATAGGTAGCCGATATCCAGCGCCATCCATAGTGAACCAAAGCCCGAAGGCATGCTGACAAGCGCTGAGGGCAACGGCGTTAGTGAGCCATCTGGCGTTGCGATAAACAGGCCGCCAGCCGTCAGGATAGCAATGCAGACGATAATGGCGCCCGGCACCTTCTTGCTGACCAGCGTCAGTAGGAGTGGAATGCCCAGCAGTGACAGCAACACAGGCGCATGCGTCAGTTCACCAATGCGAATAAAGGCAGGCGCGGGAGCCGCCACCAATATGCCCGAGGTCTTCAGACCGATGAACATAATGAACAGCCCGATGCCCACCGTCATCGCCTGACGCAGCGGGATGGGGTAGGCCACCAGCATGAGCCGTCGAATGCCGGTTATGGTGAGCAGCAGGAACAGCACACCGCTCCAAAACACAAGGCCCAGCGCCGCCTCCCAGGGTACGCCCATGGCCAGCACAATCGTGTAGGCAACCAGGGCATTGGCACCCATGCCGGGAGCCTGGGCGATAGGCAGGTTGGCCATCAGGCCCATCAGGATAGAGAATGTGGCAGCGACCAGGGCGGTCACCGTAAGTACCTGGGCCCGGTCCATGCCGGCATCCGACATGATCAGCGGATGCACCGCCAGTACGTAGGACATGGTGGCGAAGGTGGTCAGTGCCGCCAGCAGTTCGGTACGAACAGAACTGCCCCGCTCGGTCAGGTGAAACCAACGATCCAGTTTTTGAGTGACCCAGCTTGGTGCGCCAGCTGGCGTGACGGGGGTAGCTCGACCCAAAATAGCGCACTCCTGACCCTTGAGGGACGCGCCTTCCCTGGCGCTTTATCTGCAGTACATGCAGCAAATTCCGTACCAGCACAGTAATATCGCGGCATGAGGCAGGGGCCGCTTGGGGGCGGTCATCCCAACTCTCGACTCGCAGCCGTGGCCCACGAATTGCATAGGTTTTTCCTGTTATGAGTATCTTTCCCGTGCCATCTCAAACACACGCGGTTCTGGGCGCGCATCTTGCGCCCACCCCTTCGGAGCTACTGCACCTGCGGAAAGTGGCAACGGGTGCAGAGCCGGCGGACTGTATTTTGCGCGACGGCCGGGTCCTGAGCCTGCACAGCGGTGAAATTCTGGCGCGGGATATTGTTATCGCCGGTCGGCACATTGCGGCCATCACGCCGGTCGGGCACTTTCGCGAAGCAGCATCTGAGCACGCTCTGAATGCACAGTTCGTCGCACCCACGTTTATAGATACCCACATCCATATCGAGTACAGCCTCCTGACGCCAGGAGAGTTTGCGCGCTGTGTGATTCCAAAGGGGACCGGCTGCGTACTCGCAGACCCCAACTGCATCGGCAACATTCTTGGCGCCGACGCCATGGACTGGGTTGGCAGGACCGATACACCGCTGCGCATACTGCAACAGATTTCCAGCCGCATCCCTCGCAACCCGGAAGTTGAGCTGGGCGGCGCCACCGTCACGGAACAGGAGCAGCTTGAACGCCTGGCGAGGCCGAACGCGGTGGCCGCCGGCGAGTCGACGCCCTTTGACTTCGATGAGCGCGCCGCGCGATTCCAGTCACAGGCCACAAGCGATGGGCGACGCAACACTGGCCACACGGCCAGAGTTGGCGATGAGTTGCTCTGGGGCTACGCTGCCACAGGCATATCCGACGATCATAACGGGTTCACGCCAGAGGAAGTACTGGAGAGAGTGCGCCTGGGCATGACGGTTAACATTATGTCGGGCAGCATGAACGACAATGTGCCGCTGGTGTTTGCAAATCCGAGCGAACTGCAGGGCACCTTCCACCACTTTACATTCTGCGCCGACGATCGCCATGTCGACGACCTGCATGATAGCGGCCACATAGATCATCATATTCGCGAAGCCATCGCCCGCGGAGTACCTCCGCTCGACGCCTATCGCATGGCCTCGCTTAACGCTGCCATGTACTTTAGGCTGGATCATCTGTTGGGCTCAGTAACGCCCAACCGGCTAGCCGATCTGGTGCTTATCGACTCCCTGGAAGATTGTAACGTTCAACGTGTCTTCATCAACGGCGAGCTCGCTGCTGAAAATGGCGAGGCACATTTCACTAATCCCGACCCCATTCCAGAAGAGCTCCGCGCCACGATGAACGTGCATCCGGCCACGGGCCCGGCGACATTTTGCGTCCCGGTCGAGGCCTCATCCGGAGAAGTCGCGGTAGTGCGTGCTATGGAAATGTACGACGGCTACTTCAAGCGCGCCTTTGAGGCAGAGCTGGCGGTTGTCGATGGTGACGTGCAGCCGGACCCGAGCAAGGATGTGGCAAAGATCACGGTGATAG
Source organism: Pseudomonadota bacterium (assembly GCA_038748065.1). Taxonomy (GTDB): domain Bacteria; phylum Pseudomonadota; class Gammaproteobacteria; order Pseudomonadales; family Halieaceae; genus JBCDJG01. The sequence continues at coordinate 24,067 of JBCDJG010000023.1, read as the reverse complement.
ATCGACATCACGCAAGCGAGGCGGCGGCCTCAGGTTTTGTGCGGGGATTTGGTTTGCAGCATGGAGCGCTGGCAGCGACAACAAACTGTGAAAATCAGAATCTGGTCGTCGTTGGAACCAGTACCGAAGATATGGCAGCAGCGGCCGCCGCCTTGTGCGACAGCGGTGGCGGCTATGTAGCGGTCAAGGACGGCCAGGTGCTCGCCCAGCTGGCTCTGCCGGTCGCCGGCATAATGTCTGATCGGCCCTGGGAAGAGGTCATGGCGGCGTCCAAAACCGTAAATGCAGCTGCCCACAGCCTGGGCTGCGGCATGGAAGCGCCATTTATGATTTTGGCCTTTGTCGGCCTGGCCGGCGTGCCTGATTACGGTCTCACCGAAAAGGGACTGATCGACGCACCCACTCAAACCTTTATCCCTGTCGTACTCGAATGCCGCGGCCCAGAAGAAGCCCACCCATTAGAAGGTGCCGGCCTCTAACAGGCGGATTTGATCGGTGATAGGAGGACCCCATCCGTGACCACTCTGAATCCCGTGCTCGGCGACCTGGTACCCGTAGATGAATACAACCCCGCAGAGCAAGCCATTCTCACCCTCCTCGATGCCATAGCCGAAGAATCGCTCAGCCCTCTCGTCGAGGAGAACGACCGCGCCGGGCGCTATCCTACGGCATCGATCAGTGCCTTGAAACAGCCTGAATTGCTCGGAGCTATGATCCCAACCGAGCTGGGCGGTGGCGGCGTCAGTCACCGCTGTAGTCTGGAGATGCAGATGCGACTGGCCCGTGTGGATGCGTCCGTTGCACAGATCTGGAAAGTACACGATGAACTAGCACGCGAAATTCTCGCCTATTGCCCAGATTTTCAGCGCGAACGCCTCGCAACGCAGATTATCGAAGGCCGGTCCATTCTGGGGCTTGCTGTGGCTGAGGCCGGCCGCACCGCGGTCGACCCGCTGAAAACGAAAGCCCAGCCGCAGGAGAGCGGCGGCTATATTGTTGACGGCACCAAGATTTACACCACCGCAGCTGCCGAGGCCGACCTCATTGCCACCTGGGGCTACAACGTGGCGGCCGCTACCGCGGACAACCCGGCCGCAGGCATGCAGCTGCTGCTGGTGCCTGCGGGCACAGCTGGCGTTGACATTAAACGTGACTGGAACGCGCTAGGCCAGCGCGCCACGGACTCAGGCACCATTGTGTTTACTGAGGTCAAATGCCCACCGGAATGGGTGGCGTCAGTGCCGGGCAAGGCACCGCTTCCGCACGCCAGCCTGCGCTATCAGGCCGGCTTTAGCGCCGTGTTCTGCGGTATTGGCTTCGGTGCCTTGAATGACGCAATGCCCTACATACGTGACCGCGCGCGGCCCTGGGCGCAGAGCGGCGTCAGCGCTGCGAGCGAGGACCCGATGATTCTGAGAAGCGCGGGTGAACTTGGTGCAGACCTGGCAGCTGCCTGGCAGGCCACACTGCGCTGCGGTGATTTACTGGATGCCTTCGAGCGCGGTGAATTGGAGCGTGGGCAGTTGGCACTGCCGGTATCGGTCGCCAAGTCGACGTCGTCGCGCGCGGTAATGGCGGCCACGGGCACCATTCATGAGCTCATGGGGACCGGTTCCCTATCCAAGGGCTCGCGCTACGATCTCTGGTGGCGCAATGCGCGTACGCTGTCGCTGCACGATCCACTGGAGTGGAAGAACCACGAGATTGGACGACATCTCGTGACCGGCTGGACACCCGAACCCGGCATTTACCAGTGAGCAGCTTACCGGATCGCGATTTCATCCATGGCCTGCCAAAGGTAGAACTGCATATACATCTGGAGGGCAGCATCCCCCTGGCGCGTATCGCCGCAGAAGCAGAAGCGCTCAATATCACCCCGCCGCGCCCCATGGACAGCCTTTTCGTCACTGAGGATCTGAGCGCCTTTCTCGAAACCCTCGACTGGGTCTGCGGCCTGTTCCGCGAGCCGGAACAGCTCGAGCGACTCGCCAAAGACTTTGCACAATACTGCCATGATCAAGGCATGCCTTACTGCGAAGTCATCGTCAATCCGACACACTGGGGCAACTTCAGCCTTGATCAATTGTTCCCGGCACTCAGTGATGCCTTCGATGAGGTCGACCACCTCTGCGACGTGCGACTGCTGCCGTCCATACTGCGCAGCCAGTCCAGTGACGAGGCGCTGGCGCTCGTCGAGTGGATCGCCGCAGCGCAGGCCCGCGGCCAGGCGCTGCGGATCGTCGGCCTGTCGGTGGACGGTAATGAACAGCGTTCCGGGCCGACCGGTGAGCGTTTCGCACCGGCCTATCGCCGCGCCGGCGAGCTTGGCCTGGGATTAACGTCGCACGCGGGTGAGTCATCCGGCGCAGAAGGCGTCAAAGACGCCCTGGAATGGTTACAGGTTGATCGCATTGATCACGGGGTGCGCGCTATCGAAGACAGCGCATTGGTACAACGTCTGGCCGAGGCAGGCACAACCCTTAACGTATGTGTCTCCAGTAATTGCGTGCGGCTGTATGAGGGGCCGGCGGCACATCCCTTCCCTGCCTTGATGCAGTCGGGTGTGCCGGTAACAGTGAACACCGATGATCCGGTGGTCCTCAATACTACGCTTTGCGATGAATTAGCGTGGCTGGTGGAGCACTACGCTCTGACAGCGCCGCAGCTGGTTGACCTGCAACGCACGGCGATTCAGGCAGCCTTTTGCGATGACGAACGCAAGGCAGGTCTGGTCGCCCTGCTCGATCGGGCCAGCGCCTAGAAGCCTCTGATTGCGCCGTCACCCGCCGCCACGCGGCGAATACGATCGGTACGACTATCAATTTCCTGACGCAACTCCGCTTCGTCTGTTCGCAAAAGCTCAATGCCTTCGGTCATTTGCACACCTCCCACATAGACCTGTTTAAGATTGCGCAAACTGGCAGCCAGCACATAGGACGCAAGCGGATCATACAGGGGCCCCGTATCGGGGGAGCGCATATCAACAACGAGGAAATCTGCAAACTTCCCAGGCTCAAGGCTGCCCACGTCATCCTCGATATTGAGTACTTCGGCACTGCCAAGCGTGTGCAGATACAACATGTCATACACGGAAAGCGCATCAGCGCGCTCGTGCAGCGCGCGCATGGTGTACAAACCGATCCTGGCATTCTGGAATGGGTCGGAAACATCAGTGCAGGATTGATCGTCCAGGCCAACCGCCACGGGAATGCCGAGGTTCCGGTAGCGCACAACGTCGGCAATACCGTCAGCCAGACGGCCGTTACTTGTGGGCTGCCAGCTCATGCGCGCCCCGGCGTCGATAACCTTATCCAGGATGTCGTCGTTTACGTGGATAAAGTGACCGAAAATAAAGTCCGGGGTCAGTGCACCCGCCTCCAAATACCAGTAAAACTTCTCCTGCTGTTCTTCGACAGCGTTGGGACTTTCAAGAAAGTGGCTTTGGTTCATCAGACCGTAGTCCTTCATAAACGCGGCCTCGATTCTGGCAGTGCGACGCGTAGGCGCGAACTGCTGCTGACCTGAAATCGCCATCTTGAAAAACTGAGGGTCCTCCTGCCGCGGCTTTGCCCAGGCCAGCAGCTTTTCAAAGCGAGCCCGGATATCCGCATCGCTCCCCACCTCAGGCAGCCACACGCTGTTGATAAAGCGCATACCAGAATCCAGTTTGGCCTGAATCTGGTTTTCCTCAAAAGGCCCCGGCTTCAATACGCCCGGGCCCTGTGCCTCGCTTGGGTCATCGGTTAGATCTTCATTCAGCCCTGAGTAGGTGAAGTCGTAGGCGGTGGTAATACCGTTGCGCAAAAAGTCTACTGACCCATGCAGCGTGAACCAGTAAATATCCTCCGCGGTAGTATGACGCAGGTAGTAGTCCCAGGCTTTGAACCAGCCGTACAGATTCTGGTCGTGGCCCAGGCCACGCAGCGGGCTCATGTAAATGTGGCTATGCGCAGAGATAAACCCCGGTGCAATGATACTGCCCGCCGCATCCAAAACAGTGTCCGCTTTCAGGGCGGCCGGTGCCTCACCCTGGTGCAAGGCTGTGATACGCCCATCGGCGCCTACCAGCATGTAACCGCGAAACACGGCTTCCTGGCCCGGCGCCATGGTGATGAAGAGTCCATCCTTTACCAGGAGCCTGTTTGCCAATGCCCCTTCGACGAACAGCAGGCCGCTTAGGGCCAGTGCAATAGAGCACATCCACGTCGATATGACATCTTGTCCCCATCGCAGAGCGAGCCCTCGGCAAGGATTGCTGATCATGGTGTTCTCCTGCTGCGGCATTAGCGCATCATCAATGACGAATTTCGCTCAATACCCTGCAAACACTGGGCCAGATGGCCTCAAATTCGCCAGGCCTGGAAAGGACCACGGGCATGCATATTGCATCAGCCTCCATCAGGTGCAGCGGGCGTTGATTACGCGTACTGCTCGCCGCGAGGATAGGGACATGCATTCTTCGGACGACACATTTATTGGCTTATTGCATGCACTGCCCAAGGTTGAGCTCCACAACCATCTTGAGGGCGGTGCGATGTATCCCGACCTCGCGCTACAGCTGGCGGGCAGGAACGGCCTGGAACTGCCGTTCACTGACATCGATTCCGCGCGCTCGTTCTATAGTTTCACCAGCCTGAACCAGTTCATCGATATTCTCCGAACGACCGTCGCAACTTTGAATACTGCGGAGGATTACGCCGACGCACTGGAGCGGCATGGCATGGAGGCGGCCAGGCAGAATATTGTCTACCACGAGATTTTTTGCACATACGGGCTGGTTTCGAGTCGGGGCGTCGCCTGGGAGGCACTGGTGGAGGGCATCGAGGAGGGTCGCAAACGCAACCGGGAAAAACACGGTGTGAACAGCGCTATCATCGTCGACCTGGATAGAACGCTACCAGCCGAGATCGCCTTGCAGCATGTTGAACTGGCCGCGCAGGACAAGGACCGGCTGGGCGCCGTCGGTCTCGGACTCGATTGCCAGGAAAGGGGCTATCCAGCCGGTAGGCTGAAGCACTGCCTCGCGGCCGCCAGAGAAGCCGACTTCCACTTAACCGCACACGCCGGCGAGGACGGCGGCGCAGCAAGCGTTTGGGATGCGCTCGATTGTGGCGTTGAACGTATCGATCACGGCGTACAGTGCGTGGAAGATCCCGCGCTGATGAAGGTACTCGCCGAGAGAGAAATCCTGCTGACGGTCTGCCCAACCAGCAACGTGGCACTGGACGTCTTTCCCACTATGTCAGCGCACACGCTGCCCGCACTTATCGAAGCCAATATTCCCGCCTGCCTGAACTCTGATGACCCGCCCATGTTCGACTGTAACCTGAACTCAGAAATCGAGACAGTGCACCGCACCTTTGCATTCGAGGACAGCACCATGCTCAAGCTACTGCGAGACGCAATCGAGCACTCGTTTCAATCTGCGGACGATAAGCTGCGCCTGCTGCAGGACTTCGACCAACAGGTGAATGACTATCAGGCACAACACTAGCAGGACGCGTCAATGAAGAACGCAGCTAGCACTCGTGAGTACTCCGAAACGAAATACCACATTCTCATGGGCGTCTACGTGGGAGCGTGGGGGATCGTTCCCGGCCTCACCCCCAAACTCATACCGCTAGACCTGAGCTGGACCGGACTCGGGCTACTGGCTTTCAGTTTTGGGGCATTTATGCATGCCGTCACCTTTCCTTGTACCGATGCCGTCGCTGAGGTTTGGGGCGCCAAGCGAGCTCGCCTGATGGTGTATGTGGGGACCGCCATGTACGCCATGGCCATCGCCTTCTATGTTCTGGGTACAAAGCTACCTGCGGCGCCGGGCTGGGAGCTGAACGAGGCCTACGTCACCATATTTTCGCAGGCGCAGCGCATGATCGTGGCATCGCTGGCGGCAACGATCATCGCCCAGCTACTGGACATACTGGTCTTCGAGAAGATCAAGGAAATCACCGGGGAGCGCAGCCTGTGGCTGCGCAATAACCTCTCTACGGCCCTGTCGCAGTTCGCCGACACCGCTATCTTCTACTCTATTGCATTCTATGGCGTCATATCCAACGAAATCCTGCCAAAGCTCATACTTGGCACCTATCTGGTCAAGCTGGTGATCACCGCCGTGGATACGCCCGTGGTCTATCTACTGGTTCGATGGATTACCGGTAGCTGGTCGTCGCAGGGCGACCTCGAGACCGGCGCAGCGGCCACCGACAGAGCTCAGTAAGCGCTTTTTCGGCGCGTTCAGCACATCTGGAGCTATCGCTGCTCTAGCGACTCAGTCTCTACCGCATCCTTTTCGCAACAAAAGCGAGGCCAGCCCCTTTCGCCAGCCTCATCCCCGTGTCTCGCCAGCCGAGGACCAAAACAACCGGCGAACTGCGGTATGCATCAATTGTTCGAGCACACGAAATAAGCGCTGGCATTTTTCTTTATGTGAAGATATATTGATAAAAAATCGAATAACAAAGCTCGTATCCAGCGCCCGCGATCATCTAAAACAGACTGGAGCGATAAAGAGATAGACATGAAAAAAGTAGATACCGATAGGGAAGCGCTTGACTCAACAGACGCTCGCGCACGGGCTTACTCTGCCAAGCCATTAACGGCCGCAATCGTCGCCCTCCTGTCCCATAGCGGCCACGTCATCGGGCAGGAAGCCGGCGAACTCGAAGAGATCGTGGTAGTGGGTTCGTCGATTGCCGTCACGGAGGCATCCATCGAGAGCCAGGCCCTGCCGATTGAAGTGCTGGGCGCGCAGGATATTGCTCAATCCGGCGCCTTCACCGTAGGCGACATCATGAAAAGCCAGCCGGCATTCGGCGGCGCAAACGACAATAACATCGGCGATGGCGGCACAGAGCAAAACATTAATCTGCGCGGCATCGGTCCGCAGTACACGCTGAGCCTCGTCGACGGGCAGCGCTTCTCAGTGAACGGGCCTGCCAACGTCAACATGATTCCCGCGGCTGCACTGAAGCGCGTTGAAATACTCAAGGCGGGCGCCAGCTCTATCTATGGGTCGGATGCTGTCGCCGGGGTTGTGAATTTTGCACTGAAAGATGACCAGGACGGCGCCTACTTCGGCGTTCGCTATGGTGAAGCGGATAGCTGGAACTTCGAGAACTTCACCTTCAGCTATGGCGCGGGCAACGACGAAGCCAGTTTTTACTTCCTTGCGGATTGGTACAGCAACCCGGAACTAGAGGGCGTTGATCGATTCAAATTTATCAGTAACGATCGTCGCGATCTGGGCGGCCTCGATCAGCGCAGTCCTAACCAGAACCCGGGTAACGCCTTCGTACCGGGGCGCGGATCCTTAATCCTGGATTACGATACGGTCGGTCGCGGTGAGTTTTCAAGAGACCCCAACGACTACCGCCCCTTTGACTTTGAGCGTGACGCACACGACCGCGCAGACCCCTGCCGTGATGGCGGCGCACAGTGCCGCGGCCAGACGGCCTTTGCGGAGACGGACCAAATTAACCTGCTGCTCAGCGGCAAATGGAATATCAATGACGCCACGCGCTTGCGGGGCAACGTGATGTATCACGAAATCGAGACAGTGTTCATTGGCGGCGTGTCCACAGCTTTCCTCCAGGTGCCGGCGGATAACTACTGGAACCCCTTCGGCCAAACGGCCTTCGTCTCGTGGCGACCCTTCGGCGGGGAACGCTACAACGATACTGGCGCCATCAATGAAGAAACTCGGGAGGCCATGCGCGGCGCCCTGACACTGGATCGCGATATCAACGAGAACTACACGCTGACCGTGTCGGCGAACGCCTTCAAGGAAGAGCTTGAACAGCGCCGCCCCACGGCCTACCTGATAGAGCCGCTGGAGGCCTCTTTGGCACTCACAGGGCCAGAGTCGATCAACGTATTCTGCAACTTCTGTAATACTAACGAGCAATACGAAGGCATCATCAAAACCCGGGTATTCGAAGAGGAGTCTGAGCTGTTAACCCTGGATGCACGGATTTCAGGTAACGCCTACACCACAGCATCAGGTGACATTCAAGTGGTCGCCGGCCTGAACTGGCGCAGCGAGGATTTCGAACGGAATCCCGACCCGCTCATATCAGCGGGGGCGTTCCTGGATACCTCGCCAGCACCCTCTGAACAAGTCGACCGGCAAGTCTGGGCCGGTTTCCTCGAGGCAAAGGTACCGCTGCTGGGTGCGGTAGGTGCCTCCGGCGATCCGCGTATGGAGCTGGGGCTTGCAGTGCGTCACGAGGACTTCGACGATGTGGGCAGCACGACTGACCCACTGGTTTCAGCAAAGTACCAGATTCTCCCGGACGAGTTATTTGTCCGCGCTTCCTGGAACACCTCATTCCGGGCACCGGACCTGAGAGACCTGGCAGGCCGCCAGGAATTCCAGGAACTGAGGCTTGTGGATACGACACAGCCGGGCATGCCGACCGTAGATGTCCAGGGCATTGTCGGCGGCAATCCCGACCTCGAACCCGAGGAAGCTGAAACCCTGAGCATCGGCCTGGTTTACACGCCGGAAGCCGTTCCCGGGCTGCGGATGTCACTAGACTGGTGGGAACTCGAGCAGGAAAACCTCATTCTTGCACCCAATCCTCAGTCGATATTGAGCGGCACATTGCCAGGCAACGTCATTCGCGGGCCGGGTATTGGTTCAGGCGGTGAAAACATCATTGTTGAAGCCTTTCTGCAGAACATCGGCGAGCGCAACACCGAGGGCGTTGACTTCGCTATCAACTACAACACCTTGCTCGCGGACAAGTACGACTTTAGCGCCAGTCTCGCAGGCACTTACACGCTGGGCGTGGACGCATCGCTAGCCGATGGATCAGTGCTCAGGAACCTTGAAGGCACGGCCAACGAGGTTTTCTTACTGACACCCGAATTGCGCCTGCTGGCGACCCTGTCCATGGGCTATGGCAACTGGACGGGAACACTGCAATAGAACTATATCGATGAATACGACGACTTCATTTCCGAACGGGTTTTCGGTAACCCCGACGTCACCATCGACTCCCAGGGATACTTTGACGTGCAGGCGGGTTACGTGTTCGAAGAGGGCCTCGGCCCAATGTCGCGTGTAGAGATCACAGCGGGCATAGAAAACTTCACCGATGAGGAACCACAGTTTATTCCAGGCATCAGCTTCTTTGACTTCAGTTTCAATGATATTCGGCAACGTACCTGGTACGCGGCCCTGAACATGTATTTCTAGGGAATTGGCTGTTCGTAATGTGGCGCGCGTTGCGCGCCACATTACGATACACGCTTAGCTCGCTGGCAGGATAACTGCGTCGATGACATGGATCACACCGTTGGATGCAGCGACATCGGTTGCGACCACGGTGGCGTTATCAACCATCACCGCACCGTCTTTGGTAGTGACCGTGATGTCCTGGCCCTGAACCGTTGTAGCGGAATCGATGGTGACGACATCGGCCGCCATAACCTTGCCCGGCACCACATGGTAGGTAAGCACCGCGATAAGCTGGTCTTTGTTCTCAGGCTTGAGGAGAGTTTCCACAGTGCCCTCGGGTAGCTTCGCGAATGCTTCATCGGTTGGCGCGAAAACTGTGAACGGACCCTCACCTTGCAGCGTCTCCACCAGACCTGCTGCCTGTACCGCAGCGACCAGCGTGGTGAAGGAACCGTTGCTTACCGCAACGGCAACGATGTCTTTTTCCATCGCCTTGTGGCCATGGCCGTCCGCGGCAGCATTAAGGCTGAATATGCTGATACTCAGAGCCACACCAAGCGCGGCTAGTTTCTTGAATAGTGTCATAACAGAGTTCCTGGATAAATGTATGAGCGACGCCGGTCCTTGAACCAGCACGTACGGCGGCGTATTTAACCGTTCTTGTGTTACGACAGGGTCCTTCCCACAGCCCACAGGCGTCCAGAAACTGCCCTACTATTCCATGGCCCTTCTGCAATGGCTTGTCAGCGCCAAACACCCTTGCTAGCGTCAACCGACCCACCGCGTGTGGTACAAATCTTGCTGCTTTACTATTGCTCAAAAGAACAGTAGTAGAAGATGGCTGATCCAGAACAACATCGTGCAGGGCGCTGGCGTGGTCGGCATGTCACCAAGGACGCGCTGCGACAGCGCATCTGGCAAACCCTGCTGGAAGAGGGTCACGCTGTCGGCAATCCTTTTAGTGCCATTCCCGATTTCATCGGCGCACAGTCGGCCGCCCTGAATTTGGCGGAGAGCCTCTTCTGGCAAGGCGCAGACATCATCAAGTGCAACCCGGATCGAGGCCAGGCATGGGTCAGGCTACTAGCTCTCCAACAGGGTAAGCGCGTTTACACACCGGTGCCGGAGCTCAGCGCTGACTACCCATTCATCCATCTTGACCCAGCAACGCTGGGGAACAAGGGCATTGCCTTTGAGGATGTGATGTACGCAGAGGGTGCCTTGGAACATGGCCAACGGGTCGAGTTTGAAGAGATGGCGCCCATAGACGTCTGCGTGGTGGGCTGTGTAGCCGTCAGCGAGGCCGGCGGTCGAACCGGCAAAGGCGCGGGCTTTGCGGATCTTGAATTGGGCATCTTCAGAGAGCTGGGGATATTGCCAGAGGGCACCCCGGTTGTGACAACTGTGCACGAAGCGCAAGTTGTCGAGGCAAACGAGATTGTGATGCAGGGGCACGACACGCCGCTGGATTGGATCGCTACACCGGAACGGTGTATCGCAACACAAACCGATCTATCGAGGCCCGGCCCTCTCGACTGGGACGCCGTGCAAGACGATCAGTTCGAGGCGATTCCCTTCTTATATTCATTGCGTGAGAGGCTGCGGTCCTGATCAATACCGACCAGCCTCAGTCGCAGCCGCTCGCCGGGCGAGAACTCAAATTCATCATCCTGCTGACGGTGTTTATCGCCTGCATGGGTTTCATCAACGTCGTCAGCGCCAAACTGTGGACAGTTGCAGGCTTAACCATATCCGGCGGCATCATGGCTTACTGGCTCACTTTCCCTATTACAGACGTTGTCGGCGAAGTCTTCGGCCGCAAGCGCGCGCAACTGGTAGTTTGGCTGGGCTTCGGTGCCAACATCCTGGTACTGCTGATGTCGCAAATCGCCATCGCACTGCCACCATCACCCCTGTACGAGAACCAAACGGCATTCGCCACTGTGCTGGGCGCAGTTCCCTTAATCGTTGTCGCGTCGCTGGCTGCCTACTTGATTGCACAAAGCCATGATGTATGGGCCTTTGAATTCTGGCGCAGGGTGACCGGGGGGCGTCATCTATGGCTCCGCAATAACGTGAGCACCATGAGTTCGCAACTGTTGGACTCCCTGGTATTTAACGGGATAGCTTTCTGGCTCTTTGCCGCAGAACGTATGCCACTGGGCGAGTTTGTCGGTATGACCCTCGGTTACTGGCTGTTCAAGGTAGGTATCGCCATCTGCGATACGCCGGTCGTCTACGCGCTCGTCTACTGGCTTAAGCAAGAAGACGCGCTACAACCCAACGCTCAATCACTTGATGAGGATAAAAATGCTTTAAATAACAGATAGATAAAGGCTTTCGGCTAGCGCTGAGTCGCTGCCGTTATCTGCCAGCAAGCATCGCGACGTACAAACCCGCGGCAGGCTATATATATACGATTACAGTCCTCCAGTCTCGCGAAAGCCAGCCTGTGATCTACACTTCCCCTGAGACGAGTGTTCATCTGCTAGTGGTCATTAAGCAGCAACAGCGAGAGAGATTGGAGAGCAGCGATGAAATACAGAACATTACTGGCCGGGGCGGCACTGTGCATGGCAAGTCAGGCATTTGCGACGCCCGCGATGACCGTGGTCACTGTAAACACCCAGGATCCCGTTGCCTACAAGCAATGGGCCGAAGAAAGCGGGCCTGCGATAGGCCGGGCGATCAACGCCAGTCTCGGCGGAATATGTATATCGGATGCAGGGTTCTCCGCCCCCGGAGAACTCTACTACTGGCATATCTTTCGAGATCATGCCTCCGCCCTGGGGGCCTCGGTTTACAACGAAACGGTACGCAATGAGGCCAGCAAGCTAAAAAGCAAGCGAACGGTATCGGCATCCGAGATGCTGACCATGGTCGTCGGCGAAGAACCACTGGGCTGGGAAGTTGGGGATACTTTCTCAAACTGGGATCTCATTATCTCTACCGAGGATGTTGCGCTGTACGAGCAACAGTTGTTTCGGCTAAACGATGCGGCGAGCGAAAACGGCTTTGGCGATATCACAATCTCAGCTCAAAGGTACTTAACCGGGGCAAACGTGGGCGATATGCTGGTGCAAATGTCGGCGCCGACGACCACTCGGCTGGGAGAGTTCCTCGACCAGATCGACAGCGACTGGATGGCCCCGATCATGGCGAGCCTTTCCGGTATTCTCAGCTATCAACACGGGTACGTCATCAACTGTACGGTTACGTCCGTCAAGAACAAATAGGGCTCTGAACACGCGAGGTCAGCGGCGCCCTGCCACGCCGATCGCGCCCTCGCCGCTGGCATCCACTGTGATAACCATATCGTCAAAACATGCGTCAAAGTAGCGGCAGCAGTTGACTTATACTGTCGCTACTTTGCAAAAAAAGCCCAAAACAGGCCTAGATACGCCCCTCACCCTGCCCTCCGGGCTTATCCTGGCCAACCGCCTGGTTAAGGCCGCCATGAACGAGAACCTTTCCTCAGGCAACAAGCCGGGCGAATTTCTCAGCGCACTTTACGAGCGTTGGGGTCAAGGCGGGGCTGGGATGGCAATTACCGGCAATGTCATGGTCGACTACCGCCATCTGGGCGCACCCGGGCAACTCGTAGTAGAAGATGAGCGCGACTTACAGGGTCTGGCCGCGCTCGCTAAACGCGCACAACGGCATGGCCAGAAGCTGCTGATGCAAATCAATCATCCAGGCCGGCAGAGCCCCGCCGCACTGAACGCCCAGCCCATTGCGCCTTCACCCATTCCGCTGCAGATTAAGGGTCGCGAACGCGCCTATCTCACCCCCCGGGAAATGACACCAGGCGAGATTCAGGATTGCATCGACCGCTTTGCCCGCACAGCAGCGATAGCAAAGCGGGCTGGTTTCTCTGGGGTTCAAATTCATGCCGCACACGGCTACCTCATCAGCCAGTTCCTATCACCCCGAACCAATCAACGCCAGGACGAATGGGGTGGGAGTTTTGAGAAACGCCTGCGGTTTTTGACAAGCGTTTATGGCGCTATGCGCGAATCGGTGGGAGCCGACTTCACCATCGGTATCAAGCTCAATGCCGCCGATTTTCAGCGCGGCGGATTCACGCAGACGGCCTCTGCTGAGGTGGCAGCGTGCCTGGCAGGTTTTGGCGTCGACTTTATCGAAGTATCCGGCGGCACCTACGAGGCGACTGCCATGTTCGGTAGCAGCGGGGGCAGTACTAGTGAGCACGAGGCCTACTTCCAAGACTTCGCAAAGCTTTTAAGAGAGGCGGCAGAGGTTCCGCTATTACTCACCGGCGGCTTTCGCAGCAAAGCTGGCATCCTGGCAGCCTTGCAGGATGGCTATATCGATCTCGCCGGCATGGCCCGGCCATTCGCTGCGGACCCAGATATCGCGCAGAAGCTTCTTGATGGTTCAATTGAGCGAAGTAAAGTTAAAGCCATGCAAAGCGGCAGACTCGGCGGCGTTTTGGAAACCGGCTGGTACGAACTACAAATGCAACGCATTGCCAAGGGCGAGGCACCCAGTGTGCAGATCGACCCTCGTGAGACCCTGCGAGCCTTGGCACAAAATGACCGCCAACTGCGGTCATCAATGCACAGACCCGGGAGGACGGCAAAGCGTCCTGACGAGGCCAAGATTGCCAAAGCGCTATTTGCCAAGGACGAATTGGGCTGGGTTCCTCCCTGGCGCACGATTGGCGAGATGTTACAGGATGTCTTCGAGCGCTACCCCGAAAAGGAAGCGCTCATCGATAGCGAGACCCGACTCAGTTATGCCGAGTTGGGCGAGCGCGTTAGACAATTAGCGGCTGCGCTAAAAGCCCGTAGCCTTGTGCCGGGAGATTGCGTGGCCGTCTGGTCGGCCAATGGCTGGCGCATGCATACGACAATTCTTGCATGCTGGTGGAACGGTCTTACCGTTGTTCCGTTATCGCAGCATCTGAAGTGCCTGGAAGTTGTACCGCTTTTACAGCGCGTTCAACCGAAAGCTGTTTTTGCAGGGAATCGAGATGACAATACCGGCTTATTGGATGAACTCTTTGCCCACCTCAATAGTCGGGGACTTTGGCAGACGATAGATGAGCAGTCCAAGGCCCTATGGTTCGATTTTCGCAAGGAGGTGCCATCACCCGCGGATTCATGGTGGGCCCTACAGGGCGGACCCCTGTCCGATACACCCAGCTCAGAGACTGAGCACCCCTGTCACATCATGTTTACCTCTGGCACCACGGGCACACCGAAGGGCGTGCTAATGAAGCACGACCAGGTGCTGCGGAATTTTCTCAACAAGTCCCTCACTGAGCTTGTCCAAGCCGATGACCGGCTGCTGGTCATATCGCCCCTCTCTCACGTATTCGGCCTGTATTCGCAATCGCTATACGCACTGATGCTCGGTATGTGCCAGGTCTATGCGGTTAATATGCAGCCAAATGAAGTGGCCCGCTTGATCGTACGAGAGCGCGTTACCATCGCCATGGGGCCGCCATCGCTGTTCCGCTTGCTGTTGAGATTCAGCTCGAAAGAGCTGGCGGTTTTTTCCAGTGTGCGGCACGCGTTGCTAGGAGCGGATCATATCCCTGCAGAGCTTCTGCGAGAACTGTACGCACAGGGCGTGGCAACGATTCTCTCAGCATATGGACTCACTGAATGTACGATTTTATGCAGTACTGACGCCAACGACGGTATAGAGACAATCACCGGCTGCGTTGGCCGGCCAAAGCCCGGGCTTGAAATAAACGCAGTTTCTCCACAGAGAGAGCCCTTAGGTCCGAACGAGGTTGGAGAAATCGCCGTACGAGGCTACGCGGTTATGCAGGCTTACTTCAAGGACTCTGATGCCACACGCGCCGTGTTGGACGACGATGGATGGCTATACACCGGTGACCTGGGGCGGATTGCCGAGGATGGACGCCTGCAAATCATGGGCCGATCTAAAGACATGTTTATCAGCCATGGGTTCAATATCTATGCAATCGAGGTCGAAAGACTGTTACTGCAGAGTGAGCTACTGGCCCAGGTCGCAATCGTAAGCCGACCGAGCTCGCTCGCGGGTGAAGAGGGTGTTGCGTTTTACGTACCGCTGGACCCACCCAGCTTCGAGCTCAAAGCGCTTCGCCGCTGGGCGTTGGCGAACATCGCGAGCTACAAGGTGCCGGTCAAGTTTATAGCACTGGACGAGCTGCCGTTGAACAGCAACGGTAAAGTTGACAAGCTAACGCTCTCTGCCGAGCTGGCAACAGAATGAGCCAAGCGTGATGAAGCCTGCAGACTTCGACATCTCATTTAACACCATCCCAGAGCTTTTAGCGCAGCGCCTGAAAGCAAACGACAATGCCATTGCCATTGTCGACGACGATCTTCAGCTCAGCTACGCCGACCTCAGCACTTTGGTGAAAAGAACCGCTGCCAGCCTGTCGCAAATGGGTATTGGCAATACCAGCTTCGTGGCGATCTGGGGAGGCAACAGCTGGTATTGGGCGGTCGCTGCGATGGCGAGTTGGTGGTGTGGCGCCGTGATCGTGCCGATCAGCGCCCGGGCAAAAGGTGTAGAGGCGGCACTGCTGCTTGATCAGATAGAACCAGACCTGCTGTTCGTTGATCCTGTCCTTGCCGCACAGCCACGCACCGATACCGGAGACGCGCGATCGATGGATTACCGCTGCCCCGCCATAGCGCTGGCAGAGAAACCCCATGAGCTGCCGCACGGACTTAAACCCTGGGCTGCGCTAAGCCCAGGCAAGGCGTCGATGGCAGAATCGCCAGCCCAGGTGAAAGCCGAGGACCTATGCGAGATTCTATTCACGTCCGGCTCATCAGGTACGCCGAAGGGCGTTCTGCGACAACACGGGCAGGTCATCACAAACCGCTTCTTGAATGGGCGCCGGCGCGGATTCCTCAGCGAGGATGTGCTACTCGCCTTACCGCCTTTTTCACATACCCTGGGTCTGAACGGTATCTTGCTGCGGACAATCATGCTTGGCGCTACCATGGTCATTACTCGCAACTCCAACCCAAGGCATATCGCCGAACTGATACAACGCCATCAGATCACCGCGCTAGCTGGCCCACCTTCATTGTATGAATCGCTGCTCGCATCAGGTGACCTGGCCAGGGAAAGCTGCAGCAGTTTACGGCTTGCGTCCATTGGCTCGGCCAGCATACCGCCCGAATTGGTGAGCACGCTGCTGGCATCAGGCGTAGCATCCGTCGCCTCTGGCTATGGCATGACTGAATGCGACACCATTGCTTCAGCGACAAGCGATATGGGTATCGATGCCGTTGCCCATACCGTCGGCACACCGGACCCTGGCATCGAAGTGAAGATAGTCGACGAACACGATCAAGAGGTAGCGCCGCAGACGACAGGTGAAATTTGGGTCAGGGGCTACGCCACAACGCCGGGTTACTTCCGAGCTGGGGACGACAGTGCTGAGCTTTACGCCCGAGGGCACTGGATGCGAACCGGGGATCTGGGCTATTGGACCAAGCAGGGCTTTCTCAAAGTCCGGGGGCGTCGTTCTGAAATCATTACAACCTTCGGCTACAAAGTGTATCCGGCGGAGGTCGAGCAGCTACTTCTGCACAGCGGCCTGCTGCAATCGGTTGCTGTGTTGGGTGTTGCACAGCGGATTGCCGGCCAACAATGCATTGCATTTGTTGTGCCCAGGCAGCCAGAAATCTACAGGCGGCGCGAGCTACAGCTTTGGGCACGGCAGAATCTGGCAGACTACAAAATCCCCACGCAAATCTTCGAACTGGAGGAACTGCCCTTGAACACGGCGGGCAAAGTAGACCGGATGGCACTGCGACGACACTATGAGGTAGCGCATGCCTAGCCCAAGGGCTGAATCAGCCAGCTGGATTCAAGTACTGCCAGCCAGTGCCAACCTGTCATCAAGCTCGACGGAGCATCAATACTACAGAGATGATATCGAACGCTGCATAGGGGCTACGGGGAAGCTGCTGGCGGAGCTGGGCATCCAGAGTTCGGACCGGGTCGTCGTTTTGCTACCACACAGTATTGAATCGGTGCTCTACCTGTTATCACTCTCAGAACACTGCCTGGTAACACCTATCGACCCCGACAAGCCGGACTCAGAGCACCGGCGCGTTTTGGAAGACGTGGCGGCCGCCGCGATGCTGGCAATGCCGGGAACGGCACGTTTATTTCATGACATCTGTAAGGAACACGGCATCGCACTGCTGAGTCCAAAGGGGGGAGAGTTAGAACTTGTCTTCAGTCCCAAGCGCGTAAAGAGCGTAGATCAAGGGGCTGACTCAGGCCGTTCAGGCGGGCTACTTCTAGCGACTTCCGGCACAACAGGGGACGCCAAGTGGGTAGAACTCACCCAAGCGCAGCTGCTGATCTCAGCCGAAGCTATTGCTGACTCACTGATACTTGGACCAGAAGATCGTTATCTCGGCATACTGCCCTGTTTTCATATCCACGGTTTCAGTACTGTTTTGGCGACACTGATAGCAGGCGGCACCGCGCTATGCGAGCAGCTCGACAGTCCACTCGACATACTCAAACGGCTGCACGGCGAATCAATTTCCTGGCTTTCGGCTACGCCCACTCACTATGCGGCACTGTTGCGCGCACTTGAAAATGCGAAGGGCGCGGCGCTTGAGTTGGACCATTTGCGCCTCTTGCGCAGCGCCTCGGCGCCCATGTCCGCCGGGCTCTGCACTAGCCTGACGAAGGCGTTCGCGGTGCCTGTCGTGCAAGCCTATGGCATGACAGAGGCAGGCCCCCTGATCGCTACGAATCGCCCTCAACCCGGCCAGAACAAGCTTGGCTCAGTCGGCAAGCCAGTTGGCGTAGACGTGCGAATTCAAGCTCCTTCTGACACCGACGCTGCTAAGGATAGTACGGGCCATATCGGGGAAATTGTCATTCGCGGTGCCACGGTCACCACGGGCTATTGGTCATCAGAACAGCAGGCTCACGGTGGAGACAACGACTGGTTACAAACCGGCGACCTGGGTTACTTTGACCAGGACGGTTTCCTGTACATAACTGGCCGACTGCGGGACGTGATAAATGCTGGCGGCAGGAAACTGATGCCTTCTGACATTGAAGTCGCACTACTACAGCACCCCGCTGTGGCCGAAGCCGCCGTATTTCCCGCACCGCATGCCACCTTGGGCGAGGCCCCCCAGGCAGCCATCGTCCTGCAAGACGGATTTGATGCCGGCAAGCAAGCACAGTTCGAACCACAACTGTGTGAAGCAATCAGACAGTTTTGCCTTACACGCCTCGCCGGCTATGAGGTACCGCATCGTTTTTACATCACCGGTAGCATTCCGAGAAACGCGGCCGGAAAACTACAGCGGCAGCACCTGCATAGCCAGTTTGCTGCAAGCTGGGCCGCCGAAGGCAAGGTCGAAGATAAACTCGAAGACAAACGCGAAGACAAACGCGAAGACAAACGCGAAGACAAAGAGAGCGATCTATCTGATCATAGCGCGCGACTTAAGTCGCTGTGGGCGGAGCAACTGCGTATCGATCGGGTCGAGAGTGCGCAGAATTTTTTCCAGCTCGGCGGTGATTCCCTCGCCGCGGCGCAGCTGATTGTGCTCATCGAAGAAGAATTCGGCGTTCAGCTACCAGACGATTTCTTTCTGAGCTTCCCTACCATTCAACAGCAGTCCAGGCATCTGGCATCAGCGTGCTTGGCTGAAACAGCCGTGGTCACGGAAAACACCCATCAACTTGCCTCGGTGTTGCCCCTGAGCCCAGGGCAACAGCGGCTCTGGCTGCTCGATCAGCTCGGCTCTGGATCTGAATACACAATGGCTGCACCGGTGTGGCTGCGAGGAGATCTAAATAGAAATCTCCTGGAAGGAGCACTAGGCCAGCTGGTATTGCGTCACACCGCCCTGCGCACGCGCGTTCGTAGCCTCGACGGCAAACCGGTCCAGTACATAGAGCCAGTCGCCTCTCCATCGCTACAGGTAACAGACCTGTCATCAATGGGAGAGAAGGAGCAACAACAAGCAGTGTATGAGGCGGCCCGTCAGTCAAGGAACCAACGCTTTGAGTTGGACGATGCAGTACCGGTGAGATACCGCCTACTGAAGCTGGCGCCAGACACACATGTGTTTTTATTTTCCATTCACCATATCCTGTGTGATGGCTGGTCGATATCCGTTTTTTACCGCGATCTTTTGCGTCTGTATGCCCTGGCATCAGGCCAAAGCAGTACGCCGCTTCCCTCGCTGGAGCAGGACTTCCCGCATTTCTGCCAGCATCAGTACGCGCTGCAGCAGGGCGACGCAGGTGCGGAGCATCTTACGTGGTGGCGGCAGCGGCTGCAGGGTAAGACTAACCGCTTTGGCTTGGGCGAAACGGTAGGCTACACCATCGATCAAAGTTATCGCGCATCGCTGATGGACCTGACTATCGATCCAGAGCTTTGTGAAAAGCTAAAAAAATTGGCCAGCGATCGACAGATAAGCCTCTATCCGGTACTGATGACAGCGCTACAGATTGCGGTTTATGCAGTTAGCCGACAAACTGACTTTTGTCTCGGCACAGCAAGCGCCAACCGCCGCGTTAAGGACCACGGCAACAGCATCGGTTTTTTCACCAGTACCCTGCCCATCCCTTCTACAATAGAACTTGGCAGCAGTGCGAGCGCCATGCTCCACACCGTTGCGTCAATTTGCGCAGAAGCTCAACAGCACGGGGCCGTGGACTTCGCACAGATTGTCAGACAGCTCGACCTCCCCCGCCGTGCAGGCGCAGACCCTCTGCTACAGGTCATGTTCGCTTATCAAAACTATCCGTCTATAGAGGCGCTTCTGGGAGAGGATAAGGGCCCCTTGGCGGTGAAGGCCTTCGATGCCGACAGTGAACACACCAAATTCGACCTGAGCCTTTATCTGAAGCCGTCCAAATCTGGCCTGTGTGGACGCTGGCTGTATCGAGATGCAGCGCTATCCGCTGCTGATATGCAGCATTTCAGCCGCATCTTTCTCCACGCTTTGGCGTCCCTTGCTCAGGATTCGCCTGAGACCGTAGATGAGCTGGTTGCACAGCTACCGACTCGCAGCCAACTCCCGGCAACGCAGCCTCAACACGTACCGCCAAGCCTCTACCAGGCGATATGTCGGAACGCACAATCGGCGCCCGGCGCAACCGCAATAATGGCCGAAGGGACTGTGCTCAGCTACGCCCAGCTAGTCGCAAGGGTCGACCAGGCAGCCGAGGCATTAGCTAGCCAGGGCGTAGAGCCTGGAACCCGTGTTGGCGTGATTTTACCGCGCGATGAGCACGCGATTATCAGCGCGCTTGCTTTGTTCTCGTTGAATGCAACTTACGTACCCCTGGACTGCAGTTACCCGAACTCGCGCATGGCGTACATGGTTAAGGACGCCGGGGTTACTGCGCTGCTGAGCGACAAACGCACGGTCAATATCGTGAGCAAACTCGCTGCCGTGCACAATGGCGACATCACTCAGATCAGCCTGGAGGCGTGCACCACGCGAACAAACCAAACGGCACCGGCACCGGTACCGTCAGACCCTCATTTACCGGCTTACATCATCTATACCTCGGGCTCCACGGGCAACCCAAAGGGCGTAGCCATCAGCTACGATAATCTCAGTCACTACCTGGCCTCGATGTCCGAGGCACTTGAGTTGACCGGCAACGAGAGATGGCTGCATACGGCGTCGTTGTCTTTCTCTTCTTCAATTCGCCAGCTGGCATTGCCTCTCTACACTGGGGCAAGCCTTTACGTTGCCAAACGAGAGGCTGTACTCAACGTTGAAGCGCTGGCGAAGTTACTGAAGAGTGCCGATATCAGCGTGCTGGACCTTGTACCCAGCCACTGGCGCAACCTGATAAAACTCTATGAGCTGCCCTCTCACCAGGCACCGCTGCCCGACACAGATGGACTAAAGCTTATGTTGTCGGCCAGCGAGCCCCTGCCGGTTGACCTGGCGCGGGCACTTGAGCGGCGCTTTCGCTCAGCACAGCTCATCAACATGTACGGGCAAACGGAAACCACTGGGATCACCTTGATTGAGCGCCAAGTCCTTCGGGGCACCGATTCACCCTACGTAGGGCTCGGTAAGCCGATCCCGGGTATTCGCGCTCTGGCATGCGATCAGGATGGCAAGGCCGTTGCCCCTGGCACAGCCGGAGAACTCTGCATCTGGGGACCTACTGTCGGGCTGGGTTACCTATCAAACCCAAAGCATCCAGCCTGGTTACAACAAGGCGAACGTGGGTTCCGCACCGGCGATTTAGTGATCGCTGACGCCCAGGGCAGCTTCCGCTTCGTTGGCCGAGTAGACGCCCAAATAAAGCACAGGGGCTTTCGTATCGAACCTGGGGACATCGAGTCTGCCGCACTCAGTTTCCCAGATATTGCGGAGGCCGCCGTTTGCATCGTGCGCAGTGGTAAGGAACTCGCTGATCGGCTGCTGATGATCTATTCAGTGGAAGAGTCGCCAGACAACAGCAAGCACTCTGCCGATGGCCTGCGCGCGCACCTGCAGGCAAATTTGCCCGCCTATATGATCCCTACACTGTACCGGCGCGTGAACGCCTTACCTAGAACCCTGTCAGGCAAATTGGATCGTTCCGCCTTGCCGGTGCTGGCAGACGAAAACCGCGAGCCAACAAGCCACCAACATGATGCCGAGCGCGACGTGGCCAGGCTGATCTCAATTTGGAAAGAGGTCTTGCAGCGAAGCGACGTCGCGGCAGATGATAATTTCTTCGATTTAGGCGGCGACTCGCTTTCAAGCATTGAAATTGTTGTGATGGCCAATGAAGCAGGCATCGACATTTCTCTGGAGAACCTCTTTCAGCACCAGACGATACATCAGCTCATCCAAGCCGTCAGACCCCAGACACGCACGAAACCCAGCGCCCAGGTCGAGAGTTCCATAGCACAGCGCTACGACATAGACAGCCTGCGCAACTTTGCCGTTGAGGCCCTGACCAGCGCCGGCCTTAGAGAAGACGGTGCGCGCATCGTGAGCGAGGTTCAATTGGAGTCAAGCTTGCGCGGTCAGCTCACTCACAATATCGGGGACATACCCCGCTACGCAGGTCGATTGCGGGAGGGCGTACTGAATGGGCAGCCGACCATCAGGGTGTTGGATACATCAACTGCCAGTGCCAGGGTTGACGGGGATAACGCCCCCGGCCAGTGGGTAGCCACTATCGCCATGGATAAGGCCATCGAACTGGCGCGCTTGCAGGGCATAGGCATCGTCGGCGTACACGGCTCAAACCACTATGGCGCCGCCGGGCAGTATGCCTGGCAAGCGACAAAGGCGGGCATGATCGGCCTGTGCTTCACCAACGGCCCCACTATTCTGGCTCCGACCGGTGGCATTACTCCCTTGTTTGGCAACAACCCCCTGGCCATTGGTCTGCCGAGAGCCTCCGACGACCCGATAGTGCTGGATATCGCGATGAGTGTCGCTACACGCGGCAAGATCGGACACACCGTGGCAGAGGGTCAACCGCTACAGCCGGGCTGGATACTGGATCGCTCAGGGCGCCCAACGACTGCGCTGGAAGATCTGGCCGCGGGACTTGCTGCACCTATTGGCGGCCACAAAGGCTATGGTCTGGCCTTCGTTATCGAGGCACTGTCAGGCGCTCTGACGGGCGCAGGCTATTGCGCAGATCACGGCCCTGTCGCTGCGGCGCGACATGGTGGCACCGATATAGGCCATCTCTTCATGGTCTTCGAAGCAGATATCCTGGGCGCTCAGCCTGCCTTCCTTCAGAGCCTGGAGGACATCGTGCAGCAGACTCGCTCGAGCGAACGCGCAGATGGCGTTGACGAGATCTTTGTCCCCGGCGAAATCGAATTTCGTGCACGGGAAGAAAATCTCAAGGCGGGTATACCCTTACCTGATACACTCGTCAGACGCTTGGAGGATCACGCCAAAGCTCACTCTCTCAAGCACAGAATCAGGCCCGTGGATACAGGGAAGAGCGAGGAACAGACATGAAAGATGGCCAAGATGGAAAGCGGCCCATAAGGCCGCAAGCGTTCACGTATCAAAAACCCACGCCTGAAAACGACAGCAAACGCGAGATTGTGCGCCTCTGCCAGACACCCGGACTTCGCGGTGCCGTACACGTGATTCGCACAGGCGGTGGTGAAAATCTCCACTCCCATTCCACTGTGGATGGATTCTGGATGGTGTTATCCGGCAGGGTCGCATTTTACGGCGACGATGATCACTGTTTCGGTGAGTTCGGCCCCTTGGAAGGCATCCTGATGCCGAAGCAAAACCGCTATCGTTTCGAGTGCATGACCGAAGGCGACGCAGAGATTCTCCAACTGCTGCACATTGACGAACAGCAGGGCTTCAAACGAGAAGAGCATGAACCGGAAATCATTGAGAAAAGCGATATCCCAGTGTTCTACGGCATTAAGCGAGGAGAGGGGAAACGCGATGCCTGATCGGGTTTACATTTATCCAGGAGCCTGGCGAGGGCCTGCCCCGCTTTATCGGGCATGACCTACTTTAGGAAGCGAGCTCTGCTCGCTTTCCCTACGGGACGCCTTCGGCGCCTCCTTACCGTTCAGCTTCGCTGAACAGGCGCGGTGGGCCTGCCCCATGAGCGTAGCGAATGCTTTGGGCACACATGGGGCCCAACGGTAGGGACATTAATTCATCACAATCCTAAATAAAAAACCCCCAGCCCGGAGGGCTGAGGGTGTTTTACTTAGGAGCCTGGCGATGACCTACTCTCACATGGGGAAACCCCACACTACCATCGGCGATGCACCGTTTCACTACTGAGTTCGGGATAGGGTCAGGTGGTTCCAGTACTCTATGGTCGCCAGGCAAACTGGTTTGTTTGCCGTATCGTCTTACTCACACATGCGTGATGCTCGACAAACAAATAGGG
>JBCDJG010000022.1:0-76926 GCA_038748065.1 Pseudomonadota bacterium | reverse complement strand
CCGCAATTCTCGACGACGAGATTCACGCTGCGGTCGTGCCCCGTGGGGGCCGGGTCAGATTTGCGGGCACAGCGGGGTTTTTCGGGTGGAGCAGCCGTGAAGATCCGGCTCGAGTAGACAACCTCTGGTACATACTTTCTGAAATCTGTCCTGATCTTTTGGCCGTCTCTGATCGCGAGAGTGCCAAATCCTGGTGCGGGCTTCGACCCATGTCGGCGGACGGCTGCCCGTATATTGGAGAAACGCCGATTGCAGGGCTTTATGTAAACACCGGCCACGGTCCGCTTGGGTGGACGCAGGCTTCGGGGTCAGCGGCCCTTCTTGCAAGCCTGCTGCGGGGTAAACCTGGCGGCGTAGACGCTGATCTGTTTTCACCCGGGCGCTAGCTTCGTCTTCGACCCACATCCCATGACAAAGGAATACATGATGGTAATTTCTCCGATGGGCGATCAGCTTACCTTGCCTGATGGACGTCCAGCACCTCTATCAAAAGCTTATCGCGCGGGTGAATTGATATTCACATCCGGACAACTCCCGTTTAAACCCGACGGCTCGATCTCAACGGGGAGCATCGAAGAGCAAACAGAACTCTGTCTTGCCGCTATAGAGCGTATTTTGGTTGAGGCTGGGGCCTCGAAGGAGCGCATCGTGAAAGTGAATGCTTGGCTAACCCATGTTGACGACTTCAGTGGCTTCAACGGCGCTTATGTTCGTTTCTTTGGGGAGCATCTTCCCGCTCGAAGCACGGTGCGATCTGACCTGATGATACCGGGTGCGAGAGTGGAGATCGAAGCGATAGCGGCTGCTTAATCATGCACTTCTCAAACTGGGAGAAATAAAATGGGTGGAAGACTCGACAATAAGGTCGCCATCGTCACGGGAGCAGGTTCGGTTGGGGAGGGTATCGGTAATGGAAAAGCCACGGCCATAACCTTTGCTCGAGAAGGGGCCAAGGTGCTGCTCCTTGATATCAATCTCGCAGCTGCGACTGAAACAGCTGACATAATCCAAGAGGCGGGGGGCGAGAGTCTGGCTCTCAGCGCGGACGTAAGCTCTCGAGAAGACTGCGCTAGCGCCGTAGCCTATTGCTTAGCCCAATGGAGGCGAGTGGATATTCTTCATAACAACGTCGGTATAGAGATTCCCGGGGGGCTAGAAGACACATCTGAGGCCGCGTGGGACAAGACCTTGGATGTCAATCTGAAGGGCATGTTTCTGATGTGTCAGGCGGCGATAAAACCTATGTGTAGTCAGCGAGCAGGATCGATCATTAACACTGCTTCAATCAACGCGATTCGCACCTTGCCCACACGCTCGCTGGCCTATGCGGTATCCAAAGCGGGCGTTATCGCGATGACTCGAGACGTCTCGGTAGAGTACGCCGGACGGGGCGTAAGGGTTAATGCCGTCTCACCAGGCATGATGGCGACGCCCTTTGTAACCGCGTCGCTAACCGACGCCTATGGCGGTGATGTAACAAGTATGATGGAAAAACGGGATTCGCTCTGTCCGACGGGTAAGCAGGGCGAGAGCTGGGATGTCGCGAATGTGGCACTGTTCCTGGCATCAGACGAGTCGACCTATATCACGGGTGAGACAATCGTGGTGGACGGGGCGCAGTCGTGCAAGTTGTAAGTTCTATCCAAGGCTTTCCTGCCTGGGGAGATACGTTTCGATGAATGATTGGTGGAAAGGGTCGGCGATCTACCAGATTTACCCGCGTAGCTTCTTCGATTCGAATAATGATGGTGTCGGCGACCTTGGAGGCATCGTTGCCAAGCTTGATTATGTGGCCAGCCTTGGTGTGGATGGCATATGGATTTCGCCCTTTTTCACCTCTCCAATGGCCGACCATGGCTATGACATAGCCGACTATCGTGATGTCGATCCTGTCTTTGGCACTCTCGAGGACTTTGATGTATTGGTAGCCAAAGCCCATCGCCTCGGGCTCAAGGTGATTATCGACCAGGTTTATTCACATACCTCTGAGAATCACGCCTGGTTCGAGGAAAGTCGTCAAAGCAGGGACAATCCGAAATCCGACTGGTACGTCTGGGCGGACCCTAAACCCGATGGATCGGCCCCAAATAACTGGCAATCTGTTTTCGGTGGCATCTCCTGGGAGTGGGAGTCTCGCCGCAGGCAGTATTACCTGCACAATTTTGCCAAGCAACAACCCGACCTGAACTACCATTGCGAAGCTCTGCAAGAAGAGATTCTTGACACTGCCAGGTTCTGGTTGGAACGGGGGGTGGACGGCTTCCGACTGGACGCTGTTAACCTTCTCTATCACCACAAAGACCTATTGGATAATCCGCCGAGCAGGCCCGGGGACATGGCTTTTCTGGGCACAGAAGGTCCGCAACGCCCGTACTTTTACCAGGCCCACGATCATGATCATACCCAGCCAGAGACCATTGCCTTCCTGGAGCGTCTGCGGAAGGTCACTGACAGCTATGGCGCTCGTTTTATGGTTGGAGAGCTTGGAGCGCCGTTTGAAACATGTGTGGATTACACGAAGGGCGAAGGTCGACTACACACCTGCTATAGCTTCCCTCTGCTTGTATGCTCTGAACTCAACGCAGAACTTGTCCGAGAATTCGTGCAACCTTGGAATGGGGTGGACGCTTGGCCGTCCTGGGCGTTTTCTAATCACGATGTTACACGCGCACTTTCCAGATTTTCCCAGGAAGGTAACGAAACCTTTGCCAAACTGCTGAATGCCTTACTCCTTTGCCTTCGAGGAACCGTGTTCATGTATCAAGGAGAGGAGTTGGGTCTTGTACAGGCTCATGTGCCCATGGAGTCTATTGAGGACCCGCTTGCGCTGAATACGGATAGTCCGGGAGCTAGTCGTGACGGCTGTCGAACGCCAATGCCTTGGAGTAAAGGAGCTGCCAACTCCGGTTTCTCTCAGGCAAAGCCGTGGTTGCCTGTCGATCCACGGCACGATGCTACGGCGGTGGATCAGCAGGATGGAGACCCGGCATCCATACTGAACTTTACTCGACGGCTGCTAAGGCTTCGCAAACAACACCCAGCACTTAAGGCAGGTTCTCTCAAGTTCATTGACGCACCTGTAGGCTTACTACTTTTCGTGAGAGAACATGAAGGGGAAAGATTGATCTGCGGGTTCAATCTGACCAGTGGCGCTCTTGCCTATGAATTGGAAGCTTCGAGTGATTTGCTGGAACTCGATCTGGGTACATCTCTCTCGGACGGCGTTGTTCGGGTTTTACCTTTCGGGGCGTTCATCGCTCAATAAACATACCGAATAGAGGTATGGGGGTTAATGCCGCTTGTGCGGGAATGATGGCGACGCCCTTTGTGACGGCATCGCTGACCGACGCCTAAGGTGGAGATGTAGTAAGCAGCGCCTCCAGGGCAAAGACATGCTCGTCCTGATCGCCGAGTTCGCGCAGGGCCTCGGCGAGGTACAGCAGGTAATCGCGGTTGGATCCACTGGGCCCGTGGCTGGAGCCAATGTGGGCTGCCAGCTCCTCAAGCGACGCAGGCCCGAGAAACGCCGGGTTGTCTTCGGCGGCGTGGTACATCAGGCCAGCCACGGTGCTGCCGCAGTCCCGCAGGTGGATATCGACCTCTACGCGCTCGTAACCGTTCTTTTCACGGTGGTCTAGATGTTCAAACACCGCGTGAGTGACGCGATAGGCTACTCCGATGCAACTGGCGCCTGGCTCCTCGACCAGGGTCACAACGCGGCCCGGGGCATCCGGCGTACCCCGGTGGTCATGTGAGCCCTGCCAGAACCTGCGCTGCCAGCCGTGAATCCGCCCGACGGCACTCTCCTGGAAGGGAAAGTCCACTTTGTAGATCAGGGAGCCGTAGCCAAAAACCCAGGTGGATTGTTCGCTCATGGCTTCAGACGCCGCGCCTTACGTTGCTCATTGACCGTCCCGTTCCGCGGCGATGCCAATCAGCAGCCAGCGAAGGGTGTTGTCAAAAGTCTCAGGTGGGTTGCCGGCGCGGGTCGCGCGGCCCGCGATAGCCAGGTCATCGGCGCGCAGGCCCTGTGCAGCTGCGTGGGATTGCGTGCTCCCATGCTCGGTGGTAATGATCTCGGAGATGGTGAGGTTGATGACCACATTGACCAGCACCCTGACGCTGCGCAGCGCCAGCGGTCGTTCAAAACCTGCGGCGAGCAGTGCCTTCAGCAGCTCGGTGGCATAGTCAGCGATGGGCTCCCGGTGCTCGGTTGTCATCAGGCGTGCCAGGTTGGAGTGAGCGAGCAGGGCGCCGCGTAGTGCCAGGCTCCAGTTGCGTGCCGTGACCCGCCAGTCAGCGTCGCGTTCAAAAACCAGGTCCCTGCCCGCAAGATAGTGCGCGATAAGTTGGGCAACGAGTGCCTCGCGCTTGCCTACCTGCTGGTACAGGGTGCGCGTCGAGCACTTTAATGCAGCGGCGAGATTACGGGCACTCAGGGCCTCGGCGCCCCGCTCATCGAGCAGGTCCAGGGCAGCGTCGTAGATGGTTTCCACGGCGACCAGGGGTTTGGGCAAAGGGCGGGGCTCCTGCTGGTTCGAATAGTTTGACCCGCATGCCAGCGAGATGCTGGATAGTGCCGGTGTCGTTGTCTTATATCGCGGGGCTGTCCATTATTCAACATCCCCGACGGGGGCTGATTTTCATCACGGATAAAGGAGCTGAACGCATGGCGTTTAAGGGCAAGGTCGCCTTGATTACAGGTGGAGGCAGTGGCATGGGGCGAACCGCCGCTCGGGCACTGGCAGGACAGGGCGCCCAGGTCGCCATTTTAGATGTTAACGAACCCGGCATGGCCGAAACGGCCGAGGGTGTCGATGGCATTCGCGCCTATCCGGTGGATATCAGCGATACGGACGCTGTGCACGCGGTCGTTAAGCAAGTAGAAGAAGACCTCGGCCCGATTGATCGCGTCGCCAATGCGGCCGCGATCATGCCCTTCGGCAGGTTGCTGGAACAAGACCCTAAGGTCCAGCTCAAGCTGATGGATATAAACTACGGTGGGCTGGTGAATATTGCTACCGCAACCCTGCCGGGCATGATTGAGCGAGGCAGCGGTGACTTCATCAGCTTTTCATCGATGTCAGGTGTCATTCCCGGCCTGCTTATGGGCGGGTACTGCTCAACCAAAAGCGCTGTACAGTTCTATACCGAAATCCTGCATCACGAAAACCTGAATTCGGGCGTTCGCTTCGTCTGCGTATGTCCGCCGCCGGTAGCGACACCGCTATGGAAGCAGGCTGAGGATACCGTTGTACCAAAACTGACCGCAGAGGGTGAAATCATCCAGCCCGAAGAAGTGATCGAGGCGGTAGAAGCTAGCCTGGAAAAAGGCGACTTCCTTTGCTTCCCCGGCAAGCAGACCCGTATTGGCTATATCATGCGGCGGCTCTTCCCCGGTTACATCTGGAAGGTCAATCACAAGGTCGAGGGCTTTTGAGGCGGGCGCTGCGTTATGTGCCGGCCGCACTGATACTTGCGCTGGGCTACCTGCTGCTGGTGTCCATCCCGGCGCAAATGAAGTTGCCGGGCGAGCTAGCCATTACTACGTCGCCAGCGGACCTTGGCCTTGCTTTCGAAAACTTTAGCCTGCAACCCGAAGACGCTGAGCTCACGCTGCAGGGCTGGTGGATACCGGCGGACTCGCCCCGGGCCGTACTCGTATTCATTCACGGTCGCGGCTCCAACCGTGACAGCGAGTTCTTCGGGTCACTGGCGTTTTATGCTGCGATGGTGGAGCGCGGTGTTTCCGTGGCCGCTATTGACCAGCGTAACCACGGCGCTTCTGACCGTGACCCGCGCGGCGTGCTTTGGGGAGTCAATGAGAAGTACGACGCCCTGGCAGCCATAGACTGGGTGCGGGCGAGGGTAGGTGACTCCTTGCCGCTATTTGTCATGGGCAAGTCGATGGGTGGTGGGACGGTAATCAACGCCATGGCCGAACGCCCGGTTGCCGACGGAGCTATCCTGCTGGATCCGCTGCTCGACTTCCACAGTGTCGTGACGCATGGCGGATGGGTAGAGACCGGCCTGCCACCGGCTGTATTTGCGCCTTCTGCCTGGGCCGCTGCCGCCTTCCATGGCCTGCCCGGCGGTGAGGGGCAGGCGCTGGCACTAGCGAGTCAGTTGGACATGCCGATACTGTTGATGCAGGATCCAGACGACCCGGTGACCCTGGCCGAGCACGCTTATGCCCTTGCACAGATGAATCCTAATGTCAGGCTTTGGGCCGCGCCGACAGTGCCGCCGGATCATCCGGACATCGCCTGGCGCGGTCGATGGGGAACACACGTGGCCGCCTTCGTTCTGTTTCCCGAGCAGTTCCTTGCACAGATCGATCGCTTTATTGGCTCGCTTGAGGTCGCTCAGCCGGACTGAAGGTCGGGGCCTGGTAGCGCTCACCATCGGCGCTAATGATCTCGGTAAACCCCACAGCAAGAGGCATATCGCACAGCAGGCTGTCAGGCTCTGCGCCCACAATCTGTGTGACCAGGCGCACGCCGGGCGCATCCTCGGGCACTACCAGAGCGGGTATGTAGGGTGTTTTAAAGTTTGGGTTGATGGGTGCCTGAACAACTGTCCAGCTCAGCAGCGTCGCTTTACCCGACAGCGTTCGCCAGATCGTTGGCTCGCCGGACACCGGGCAGTGAGTTTGTGGGTACCAGATCGCTCTGTTGCAGGCCGCACTCCAACACATTACCAGCCGCCCCTCGGCAGCGGCTTGCCAGAAGGGCCCGGTCAGCGGGTCGTCCAGATTCGGCGCCAGCATTGTCTTTAGGTCCTCCGCAAAATCAAGGTAGAAGCCTCCTCCGCGGTGAATCCCGCGTAGGCGGCCAGCTCTGCGTCAGCGACCTGGTTTGGAGCCGTGCCCCGCAGTTGCTTGACCAGTTCCACCACGTGAGCAATGCCAAGCACGTAGGCATGTGACAGAAAGCCGCCGTGGGTGTTGCAGGGAATGCCGCCCTGCCGGCGCGGTCGATCAAAGCCCAGCCGGTTATCCTGGATGAAGTCGCCACCTTCGCCTTTCTTACAGAAACCCATGTCCTCGATCTGCATCAGTGCCGTCATCGAAAAACAGTCGTAGACCGCGATGACGTCGAGATCCGCGGCGCTGATGTCGGCCATGGCATAGGCCCAGGGCGCAGAAAAAACCTGTGGCGTCGAGGTGATATCTGCCTGCTGGCTGATGTAGGGGGCGCCGTCGATCAGCCCGTGTCCGACCCCGTCAACCAGCACGGTAGGCTGGCGCAGGTCAGCTGCGCGCTCTGCGCTGGTCATGACAAAGGCTGCGGCCCCATCTGAAACCAGGCAGCAATCCTCCAGGCGAAAAGGGTCTGCAAGGTAGGGGCGCGAGAGATATTGCTCCAGGCTCAACTCACGCTCGCGCATCACCGCATCCGGGTGGCTGTTCGCGTGCCGCCGGAAGGCGAGCGGCAGAGCGGCGAGCTGTTCTTCGGTAGTGCCGTAGTCATGCATGTGACGCCGGGCAAAGGTCGCGAAGTAAAGCGGCTGCGGGTACCAGCCGAAGGGTCCCTCGAGCTGGGCCTTCATGGGTTCGTTGGCGTGGTAGTCCCCCGGCGAGCCGGTGCCCCGGGCGCGTCGCGTTGCCCAATCCACTGAAAATACGTTGACGATGTGGTGGGCCTTGCCGCTGGCGAGCGCCTCGGCTGCCTCATGCGCGCAGGTGGCAGCCCAGACCATGGCACCGCCGCGTTCGCTGACCCACAGTTCGTGGTCGGTGCCGAAGTGGGCATGGAAATCTGCGGCGGTGACCTGGCCTTCGATATAGGGGGCCATCATCAGGCCGTCGACCTCTGCGGGTTCGAGCCCTGCGTCATGAATGGCTTTCTCGATCGCCTCCAGGCCCATGGCCGTGGCATCGCGATCCGAGGGCCCGCTGTAGGCAGTCTCGCCGATCCCGACAATCGCAACCTCACCGCGGATATCCCGCAGTTCTGTCGCTGAACCCCAGTCAAAGCGGCCGCTGCGTTCCCTGAGCTGGGTGATACTCTGCGCCATCCTCAGCGCTCCACCTTGAAGCCTGCCTGTTGTGCGTCCCAGGTGTGAGGCGACAGGCCACGCTCGCGCAGCTCCACCTTGCGCACCTTCTGGGTCGGCGTCATCGGCAGGCTGTCCATGATCTCGATGTAGCGGGGCACGAAGAAGTAGGGCGCGTTCTGGTTGATATGGTGAGCGATGTCCTCGGGGCTCGCTGTTTCACCCTCGGCTAGCACCAGTGCGAGCATGATCTCGTGCTCGCTGGCGAGCGCTTCCGAGGTGATGCCGAATACCGCAACGTCCCTGACGGCTGGGTGGCTGCGGGCCACGGCCTCTACGGCCACTGAGGATACATTGCGACCCTTGTAGCGAATCACATCTTTTTTGCGGTCGACGAAGTAGTAGTGCCCTTGATCGTCCTGCTTCGCGAGGTCGCCGGTGTGGTACCAGCCGTCGATGAAGGCTGCGGCATTCGCTTCGGCGTTTTCAAAGTAGCCATTGAAGTGTACGTGCGGCGCTTTTTCGCGCACGCAGACCTCGCCGGGCTCACCAACAGCCACAGGCTGGCCCTCGTCATCCAGCAGCGCCACCTCGACGTCATCCGCCGGGGTGCCCAGGCTGTTTGCAGGCCAGTCCGTGCCGTCGTCCTGCCGCCGCATCAACAGCATGATTTCACTCTGGCCGAAGCCCTGGTGTATCGCGTCGATACCGAAGCGTGCCTTAAAGCCGGGTAAGAGTGCCTCCGGCATGGGGATCATTTGGGCATTGCGGGCGGGATTGTCGAGGTCGTCATCGGATTCCGGTGCCTGCCACAGGAAAATATGCATGGCGCCCAGGGTAAACAGGTGGTTGGCGCCGTAGTAACGGACCCGGTCCCAGAAGTCGCTCGCCGAGAATTGCGGATCCATGGCGACGGTGCTGCCGCTCACCAGTGCCGGGTAGATCATGGCAACCCAGGCTGCCGAGTTGTACAGCGGCAGGCAGCAGTAGACGACATCGCCCGTGTGCATACCGCCCATCTCAGCGCTTGAGAGTGCTGCGCGAACCCAGGCATTGTGACTTTGCATCACGCCCTTGGAGCGCCCGGTGGTGCCGGAGGTCCACATAATGGAAGCGGTGTCGCCGTAGTTAAGCTCGGGCAATGTAAGCGTGAGTGCGCTCGGGTCAGCGTGCAGTGCTTCGAGGCTCGCCTCGCCCTTGACGTAAAGCGGGGGCGTTTCCACGCCGGCCAGGTAGGCAGCATGGTCGGCGTCGGCGACGAGCAGTTTCGCGCGGCTGTCGCTTATGGTTTCAGCCAGCCAGCTACCGCGGTAATCGCTGTTCACCGGTACCCACTGTGCGCCGATTAGATTGCAGGCGAGGCTGAGAAAAATAAACTCGGGGCAGGAGGCCATGAACAAACAGACCCGATCGCCCTTCGTGATCCCCATGGCAGCCATGCCGGCCGCGTAGGCCTCGGCTTCGGCCAGGGTTTCGGCATAGCTAAAGGCGAGCTCGCCGGCGCGCAGGAAAACGCCGTCTGGCTGCTGCTCGGCCTGTAACTGCAGTATCTTCCCCAGCACTCGGTTGCCGGTCTGCGTGAAATCTATGTCTGTCATGGGCTCAGCTCGCGTAGAACTGGCTCGCCCAGCGGCGGTAGCGTGAGATCGGGCCGTCCCCGTCGCAAAGCTGCGGGGAAGGCTCGTAGACTTTGTTTTCCCAGATCACAATATCGTCCGTCAGCTGGCGGTTGACCTCTTTATTGAAGGCTTCGCCGATACGGTCGATCTTTGGGTCGCCATCCGGATTCTTCCAGGCCACATGGAAGTACTGGGTCACGTGATTCTCATCGATCGGGACGTTGGTGGTGAGCATGGTGATCTCGATCAGCGTTTGATAGCGAATGATGGCCCAGCTGAAACCGTCATTGCGCGTCTTCAGTGTGCCGTTGACGGGGCCACCGGAGCTTGGGAAAACCTGCGTGCTCTCCATGTTGATGTGAGCACCGTCGAATTCGAAGTTTTCATAGGAGGCGGCGCCGGGGTGTCCATGCACCGTCACAAAATGGGCGCCGTCGGCCGTGTTTTCACCCATCTCCTGCAGCGCCGTGCGGATGTCATGTCGGGTCACAATCGGCTTGGTGTAGCTCTCATCTTCATACTCGGGGATGTCCGAGAGCTCATAGCTCGGCGGCGCGTCATCGGGGTGATACCAGGCCATAACCACGCCGTACTTCACCTGCAGGGGATAGGTTTTGAGGCAGGCCTTGTCGTTAATTTTTTCCGCGTAGGGAATGGCGGTTACCTTGCCATCACCGCCGAACTCCCAGTGATGGAAGGGGCAGCGCAGTGCATTGCCAGCGACCTCGCCGCCCACGCCGAGGTGAGCGCCGAGGTGGGGGCAGTAGGCATGCTGCAGCGTGAGTTCGCCGCTCTCGGCGCGCCACAGCACCATCTCTCGGCCAAAGGCCTTGATGGTCTTGATCTCCCCGACGGCGATGTCGTCATCCATGGCGATGTGAAACCAGCCGAATGGGATGGGAAAGGGAAAACGCGCGGTCTGCGGAGCGGATATGTGCTGCACCGAGTTCATAGCTTCACCTGGTTTGACTGACAGTTATGTCAGTGAGTATGATCGAGTTCATAGGGTAGCGCAAACACTGGCCAGCCAGAGGCAGTTCAAGAAACTGTCCCGTGGGGGCCAAAAAGCGAAGAGGGCGATCACACCGCGATGACGCAAAGCCGGGAAGCAAAGAAGGCCGAAACCCGCGCCGCTATCCTGGCGGCGGCGATCGAAGTCTTCTCAAGAAGTGGCTTTGACGGGGCCAATTTCCGGGAGATAACCGCGATCTGCGGGGCTAAACGCTCATTGATTCTCTATCACTTTGAGAGCAAGGAGAGCCTCTGGCGCGAGGCCCTGACTGAGATAGCCGAGCGCTTCAGCGCGGTCTTTGCCAGCATCCACCAGCCCGAGGGGCTCACCAGCGACCGGGCGCGAATCCGTCACGCCCTGGACTGCTTTCTCGACAGCCTGCAGGCGGTACCGGAGTACGGTCTCATCTTCCTCAGGGAGGGGGTATCAGAAGGCGAGCGTATGGATTGGATGGCGCGCCATTTTTTGCCGCGCACTGCCTTTCCGCTCGAGTTGGAGGATTCGGCACTGTCAGAGCGCGTTCATCACACGGTGCTACGCGACATCTTCGGCAGCAGTCTGATCGCCTTTGTTGCGCTGGGACCCCTGCTGGAGCGGGGCCTGTCCCTGGCTAACCGGCAGGCTAGCGCAGGCGTCTATCCGCTTACCGAGCAGCGCAAGGCCGAGTTTGTGGACTACCTGCTCACCATGGTGTTTGGCGAGGGCGCGCCCGGCTAGTCGAGCGTGCCGAAGATCCTGTCGTAGAGCAGGGTGATGGTGGCGTAGTTGCCCTTGTGCATATTCTCGTGGTGCACATGATGCTTCTTCGTGATCCAGGTGAGCGTCTTGAAGGGAAAGCGGTCCAGCTCCACGTGGGTGTGATTGATTATGTTGATGTTGGTGAAGATCAGGAAAGTCACCACGATAGTCACCACGCTGTAGGGCTGGAAGATCGGCGCCAGCAGGATGATGGTGCCCATGTACAGACCGAGGCCGACGAAGGTCTCAAAGGGATGCACGTAGTGTGCATCGAGGTAGGTGGGATTGCGCGCCTGGTGATGCACGGCGTGGATTTTCCGCATCCAGCCATTACCGTGGAACCAGAAGCGATGGCTGAGGTAGTAGAAAAAGTCGTACACCATCAGCACCACGAATACCTGTAGCAGCAGGGTGCCAATTGGCGGTACAACAAGGGTGACCATGAAGGGCAGCACGAGGAAGAAGAACGCCAGGTTCATCCACATGCCGAGCTTGTGATTGGCCTTCACGACGGGCGGGTACTTGTCCATCTCCCACTTGGTCTTGTCTGCCTCGCGGTTCAGCGTGCGCATGTCGTCGAGGGCTGCATTTTTGAAAATGAGCCAATGGCCGATGCGTGTGGCGACCGCGATCGCCGCCAGGGCAGCCGCGGCGGCGATAATGTTGTAGTGCTCCAGTGCGGTGCCGATAAAACTGCTATCCATGATTGGCGTTTGCCCCGTTAACTCTGTGTTGCCTCTTCCGACGGCTGCCGCTCCAGGGGGTGAACCTCCAGCGTGCCGAACAGCCAGTCGTAAAACAGCGTAAGTGTAGCGAAATTGCCTTTGTGCATATCGAGGTGGTGAGCATCGTGGCGCAGAGCAATCCAGTTGAGTGTGCGCCAGGGGGCGCTGTCCAGGTCGATGCGGCAGTGATTGATCTGATTGAGCTGGGTGTACACCACGGTGGTGATGATGATGGTTGCCGCGTTGAAGGGCTGCCCGCTGATAAAGGCCATACCCACTG
Organism: Pseudomonadota bacterium; assembly: GCA_038748065.1. Taxonomy (GTDB): domain Bacteria; phylum Pseudomonadota; class Gammaproteobacteria; order Pseudomonadales; family Halieaceae; genus JBCDJG01. The sequence goes on along the minus strand of JBCDJG010000022.1, from coordinate 64,554 downwards.
TAACGACGTAAAAAAGCGCGATGCCGAGAAAGATCTCCCAGGGGTGTAGCAGGTGCGAGTCGATGGAGCTGACCCGGCTGCGTGCCTGGTGATGTACCGCGTGCACCTTGCGGAAGTAGCCCTGGCCGTGGAACAGGAAGCGGTGCATCAGGTAGTAGAAGAAGTCATACACCATCAGGACCAGGAAAACGTCGAGAAGGATGCGCCACAGGGGCTGTGCCTCCAGCGTCACGATGAAGGGCAGGACCAGCGCAAAGAAGCCGAGATTGAAGCCCAGCCCGAACTTCTGGCTGTACTTCACGCGGTGGTGGTACTTCTGGGCTTTGTCGCGCCACTTGCTCTTGTTCTGCGCGTTATTGAGCTTGCGGGTCTGTGCGATCGCCGGGATCGAGAAGACCAGCTTCTGGCCGATGGCGACCACGGCGATGATGCCGATGACGCTGACCAGGGCTGCGAGCCAGTTGTAGTCCAGCGGCATCATTCGGCGCTTTCTCCTGCGCTTTCGGCACCTTCCCCTGCGCTAGCAGCGAGTTCCTTCTCGGCCTCGGCAATGGCTTCTTCCATCGGGCCCAGCATGCTGGCTGCCCTCGGGTAGCCGCAGTACTGCGCGATAAACAGGTGCAGTTCACGCAGCTCATCGCCGCTAAACTCGCCGTTTTTTAGGCCGGCCTTGGCCTGGATCTTGAAGGTCATGGTTTCGCCCTGGGCCGCGATCATGCCGAGCAGCAGGATGCGCTTGTCGCGCATGCTGGTGGCGTCGCGATTCCACTGGTCGGCAAAAACCTGGGAGAGCATGACGTCGGTAAAAAGGTAGCCCTCCGGCGGGACCACGACATCGCCGGCGTACACGCGCTGGATGGTTTCCTCGCCGAGTTTGCGGCGTTCTTGATCATTCATGCGGTAGTCCTCTGTGCATGGGTTAGCAGGAGCAAGTGTTCGGCCAGCGCGGCGGCACCCTGCGCGCCGAGCTGTTGCAGCAGGTCATCGGCCAGGTTGCCTATGTCTCCGCTGGCGTCAGTAAATACCTCGCCCTCGGGGTTCAGCGACCGATAAAGCTGCGCCAGGGTGTCTTCGAGTTGCGCCAGTGCGTCGTCGCCAATGATGCCGGCCAGCCGGGCGCGCAGCTCGTCGAGACTGGCCACGGCGTCGCGGATCAGCTGGCGGCCGTAGGCCGTGAAGTGCAGCACCTGCTGTCGCGCATCGAGCGGATCGCTGACACGCTCGAGGTAGCCGAGCGCTTCCAGCCGGGCGACGATCGTGCTGATGGCCTGCTTGCTTACGTTCTGGGCCCTGGCAATCTGCTGGATGCGGCCACCGTCGGGCCCGATGGCGGTGAGCACCTGGCCAAAGTTGGGTTTGAGGTGCGGGTGCCCCCTGTCGCGGGCCAGATCCATCAGTTCGTTATTGATCCAGTTGGCCAGCCGCGGCAGCAGGGCCGCCAGATTGAGTTCCGACGCCAGCTCAAGCTGGTAGCGGGGCAGGAGGGCGAGCTGCTCACACAGCGTCAGGAGGCTCGCCTGCGCGGTGGCGATAGCCCCGGCGCCTGCCAGCTCGCAGAGTTGATTTTCCAGGCGTTCCGCCTCGATGGCGCCGTCCCGGATCAGGGCCATACCCTGATCGGTGGCGACCAGCAATTTCGCCCGGCCGTCACGGCTGTCGGCGCTGCGGCGCAGGTAGCCTGCAGTTTCGATCTGGTTCGCGGTCTGGTTAGCCGCCTGGCGCGAGATCGCCAGCATGTCGGCCATGTCAGAGAGGCGCACGTCTCCACGCGCGGCCATGGTCATATAGGGTTCGAAACTGAGCCTCAGGCCGCTGTGGCCAAAGTTGTCCCGCAGCCGCCCCATGATGGTTGATTCCATGTACAACGTTACACCCAGCACGTGGCGGGCGAAGTTGTCCCGATAGCGCTGCTGCGGAAAATCGCTGGTCGCGAAAGTTGTGCCCACAGTTTCCATGGCGGTGAATGTAAAGCATAATTGTCGAGTGGTCAAACTGGCTTGACAATAAAACGGGGCGCTCCTAGACTGGCCCCCGAATCGCGCTGTGACCGGAGACCATAATGAGCACAAGGATCAAGGCGGGTTACATTGGACTTGGCAATATCGGTAAGCCCTCGGCCCAGCGGCTCGTCACAGACGGCATCGAGGCCCACGTTTATGACGTGTACCAGCCGGCGGTCAATGAACTCGCTGCGGAGGGAGCGGTGGCCTGCGGCTCGGTCGCGGAACTGGCGGCGGCCTGTGAGCATATCGGCATCTGCGTGCGCGACGACGCCCAGGTGGAAGAGCTGCTGTATGGCGACGACGGCCTGTTTGCCAAAGCCGCTGCCGGCACGCTGATTGCCGTGCACTCCACGGTCAAGCAATCGAGCGCCCAGCGCTGGGCGGCGGAGGCGGCTGAGAAGGGGCTGATCCTGCTCGATGCGCCGATTACGGGCGGTGCTCACCGGGCCGCCGATGGCACGCTCTGTTACATGGTGGGCGGCGCTGAAGCCGACGTCGCCCGCGCCACCCCCGTGTTCGAAACCTCCGGCGAGAAGGTTGTCCACGCGGGCCCGATCGGGGCTGGCATTGCGCTCAAGCTCTGTAACAACTTTATCCAGTACACCGAGTTCGTCGCCATGGCTGAGGCCACGCGGCTGGCGGAGGCCTGTGGGCTGTCTGTGGACGTGCTGCGCGAGGTCGGCCTGTCCAATGGCGTGGTTAATGAGCAGATGCATATGTTCGTCGCTGGTCGCAACGGTCTGGCGCTGTCCTGCTCTGAGGAGGACATGGAGCAGTTCTTCGGCGTTATGGGGCGGCTCGGCGAGAAGGACCTGGACTGTGCGCTGGACACTGCGGAGGAGCAGGGCGTTGAACTGCCCACCGCGAAATACGTGCGTGACCGTATCCTGAATGTTTTCCTGGCGAAGGACGAATCTCGTCCTGTCGCCCCATCGGAGTAAGCCCTATGAACCCTGAAACCCGACTGTTGATCGATGGCGAACTGGTCAGCGCCGCATCGGGCAAGACCTATCCCAATATCGATCCGGCCACCGAGGCGGTGATCGGCGAAGCGGCCGATGCCGGCCCTGAGGACATGGAGCGCGCGATCGCTGCCGCACGCCGGGCCTTTGACGAGACCGACTGGTCCACCGACCACGCCTTCCGGCTCAAGTGCCTGGAGCAACTGAAGGCAGGCCTGCTGGCGGAGATGGAGGACTTCAAGCTCCAGATTGCCGCCGAGACGGGCGCGCCGCTGGGCATCTGCGGCGATATGGGTCCGCAGTGCGAGATACCGATCGGCTTCATCGATTACACACTGGGCGCCTTGCCGGAGTTTCAGTGGAGTCGGGATATCGGTATCTCCGAGATGATGGGCGGCAAGAGCCGGCGCCTCGTGGAAAAGGAAGCGATCGGCGTGGTCGCCTGTGTCACGCCCTGGAATGTGCCGCTGCAGATCAATCTCGCCAAGTGCATACCGGCCCTGGCCGCGGGCTGCACGGTAGTGCTGAAGGCCGCGCCGGATACACCCTGGTCGGCCACCACGCTGGGGCGTATCGTCAAGGAGCGCACGGATATCCCGCCGGGGGTATTCAACGTGATCACCTCGGAAGATCCGGCTACTGTGGGTGACCAACTGGTCGGTGACCCGCGCGTAGACATGGTGTCTTTCACCGGCTCGACGGCTATCGGCAAGCACATCATGGCCCGTGCTTCTGCCACGGTGAAAAAGGTCTTTCTGGAACTGGGCGGCAAATCCGCCAACATCATCCTCGATGATGCCGACCTGGAAGGCAGCCTGCTTAGCGCCCTGGCGGTCTGTTTCCATGCCGGTCAGGGCTGTGCACTGAATACCCGTCTGCTAGTGCCGCGAGCGCTGCAGGCCGAGGTGGAAGAGCTGCTCAAGACCTACTTCCAGTTTATCGCCTACGGCGATCCCGAGGCGGAGGGCGCCATCATGGGGCCGCAGGTCAACGCGCGCCAACGCGAGCGGGTGCTGGCCTACATTGAAAAGGGCAAGGCAGAGGGTGCGCGCGTGCTGCTAGGCGGCGGCCGGCCCGAGCACCTGGACAAGGGTTACTACGTGGAACCCACCGTGTTTGTGGATGTGACCAACGACATGACGATTGCCCGGGAGGAAATCTTCGGGCCGGTGCTGGCGGTGATTGCCCACGACGGCGACGAGGACGCCATCCATATCGCCAACGACTCTGACTACGGTCTCTCCGGCAGTGTCTGGTCTGCCAGCGAGGAGCGGGCGTTGGCGGTGGCGCGGCGTATTCGCACCGGCACCATTAACGTCAACGGCGGCAATTTTTACGGCGCCGATGCGCCCTTTGGCGGCTACAAGCAGAGCGGCATCGGCCGGGAGATGGGCCGGGAAGGTTTCGAGGAATACCTCGAAACCAAGACCATCGCCATCGGCGCATGAGCATGCTGGCTGATCGCGTCTACATCGTCACCGGCGGCTCTGCCGGTTTCGGTTTGACCATTGCCGGCCACCTCATTGCGGCGGGGGCCAGGGTCGGGATAACCGGGCGCAACGCCGAACGGCTGGAAAAGGCCGCCGAGGAACTGGGCGAGCATTGCCTCGGCCTGGTAGCCGACGTGGCGGATAGCGCTGCCGTTGCCGATGCCTTCGCCCAGGTAAAGGCACACTTCGGTCGTCTCGATGGCCTGATTAACAATGCGGGCCTCGCCTACCCCAATGCGGTCGAATCGCTGGTGGAGGCCGAGGTCGTCACCCAGATCAACACCAACTTCCTGGGCACAGTGCTTTGCTGCCAGGCGGCTATTCCGCTACTGCGCGGCGGCGATAACCCGCGCATCATTAATGTTTCGTCTGCTTCTGCCTGGCATTACGACGAGATGAGTCACCTGTCGATCTATGCCGCCAGTAAGGCGGCGGTGGAGCGTTTCAGCCGGGATCTTTACCTTGAGTTGCAGGCCGACGGCATCGGTGTCACCTGCCTCCGGCCAGGCAGCGCCTGGACCACCTTCTCGGAAGGCTGGGATCCCAAGGCGATCGAGAAGGGCTTCGCGGCCTGGGCCGATCGCGGCAAGTACATGAGCACCGGAATGGAGATCGAGCAGGTGGGCGATGCGGTGGTCTATGCCCTGAGCCAGCCGCCGGGCGTGGCGGTGGACCTGCTGGAAGTCCGGCCCAATATCCCGACGCCCAAGAATTAAACCCAAGGAGAAAAGTCATCATGGAGAATGTACTGGGGTACCAGAACAAGGCGGTAGTCGTCACGGGTGCCGCCTCCGGCATGGGCGAGGCCGCGGCCCAGCTGCTGGTTGATCTGGGTGCCAGGGTCTATGCGCTGGATATTGCGCCGATACGCGTACCGGTAGCCGAGGCCTTTGAGGTCGACATGCAGGAGCAATCCAGTATCGATGCAGCCGTGCAGCAGATGCCTGAGTCGATCTTTGCGCTGTTCAACTGTGCGGGTGTGCCCTCGCCGCCGTTCGCAGCGAAGAACACGGTTTTGATCAATTTCAGCGGGCTGCGCTACCTGACCGAGGCCCTGCTGCCGCGACTGGAGGAGGGTGGTGGTATTGCCTCGATCGCCTCAACCGCCGGTATGGGTTGGAAGCCAAACCTGGAACAGGTGCGCGAGTTCCTGGTGCTGGATAACAGCCTGGCTGCGGCGAGTGAGTGGTTGGATGCCAATGCCGAAGCGGTGCCCGATGGCTACGGCTTTTCCAAGCAGTGCCTGATCGTTTACACCATGAGCATGGCGAAGGAGCTGGCTATGCGGGGTATCCGCATCAACAGTATTGCGCCGTCACCCACAGACAGCGCCTTCATGGAGAAGCTGCAGGGCGAGGGCCAGATTCCCGCCGAGGCCGTGGAACTGTTCCTGCCGTCCAACGGACGCTACGGCACAGGCCTCGATATGGGCAACGTATTGGTATTGTTAAACAGCCGACTGGCGGGTTTTGTTAGCGGTAACAACCTCCCGGTGGACTTCGCTTACAGCGCCGAGGTATACATGGGCCAGCGCGACGATCTCATGGGTATCGGTTAAGGAGACCAGCATGCACCTCGCCTTCAGTTCCATGAACAACCTCAGTGATCCCCACCCCGCGGAGCTCGCGAAGGCGCTGGAGGAGCGTGGGTTTGAGTCCTTATGGTATGGCGAACACAGCCACATCCCCTGTTCGCAGGCGACGCCCTATCCCGCGGGTGGTGAGATGCCCGCGCCATACAAGCGCATGCTTGACCCCTACCTGTCGTTGATGACGGCGGCCAACGCCACGACCACACTGCGCCTCGGTACGGGCATTGCGCTGCTGATGGAACGAGATATTTTTGCCCAGGCGAAAACGATCGCTACCCTGGACCATCTTTCCGGTGGCCGTGTTGTGATCGGGACCGGGGTTGGCTGGAATCAGGAAGAGTTCGAGAATGCCAGCCCCTATCCTTTTAACAAGCGCTACGCCGTACTGCGCGAAACCGTCGCGGCTACTCGCGCCCTGTGGCGCGATGAGGAGGCGAGCTACCAGGGTGACTACGTCAAGTTCGATCCGGTGTGGCAGTTCCCAAAACCCCTGCAGGAGAATGGCCCGAAGATCTTCCTCGGCGCCATGGGCCCCCTGGGCAAGAAGCATGCGGCGGCCTGGGCCGATGGCTGGTACCCGGTGGATGTCGCCATGGGCGATGTGCCTACGGCGCTGGCCGAGTTCCGGGAGCTGGTAAAGGAAGCCGGGCGTGATCCCGCAGACGTTGAGATCAACATCCAGATCATGGATACCAACAACCTCGATAAGCTGAAGGAATACCGGGACATGGGCGTGCAGCGGGCGACCATCGGAGTATCGATGGATGTCTGGGATGAGCCCGACGCGGTCATGCCGATGATCGACAAATACGCCGAGGTCATCCCGGAGCTCTAGGGGATCAGTTTGGTGACCGCCTTCGAGGCAGAAATCTTGCCCTCGTCGAAATAGGCCTCGTGGTTGACCTCGATCTTGTCTAGGTCGTAGAGGTAATTCACCATGATGCCGGCCGACTGCTGGCGCCCCTTCGCGGTCAGGTCCGCCGCCCAGTGCAGGCGGTGCAGGTGGGCACCATTGCCAAGGTGAAAGCGAGCCACCGGGTCCTTGGCCAGGAGCTCGCCGGACTTCTCGTTTACCAGGTAGTGAGCACACAGGCGTTGAAGCGCCTCGGCGACGTCTGCCTCTACCACCCGGCCGATGGGCTGGCGTACCTTGTCCACCAGGTTGGGGTCAATCAACTGATCCAGCTCCGTCGGCTCCGCCTGCTCCAACCAACGTCGGAATCCGGGCACCGGTGACAGGGTGACGAAGGTCTTCAGCCAGGGCATTTCCTTGCGCAATTCCTCCACGACATTCTTGATCAGGAAGTTGCCGAAGGAGATGCCAGCGAGGCCCGCGTGACAGTTACTGATGGAGTAAAACACCACGGTGTTGGCTTCGCGACCGACGATGGGGTCGCGATCTTCCTTGAGCAGAGGTGCAATGGCCGAGGGCATTTCATCGGTGAGCGCGACCTCTACAAACACCAGCGGATCGTGGGCCAGGGCCGGGTGGAAGAAAGCGAAGCAGCGACGATCTTCACCCAGCCGGCTGCGCAGGTCTGACCAGCCGTTGATTTCGTGCACGGCCTCATAGTCAATAATTTTCTCAAGCTCGAAGGCCGGAGCTGACCAATCGACCCGACGCAGTTCAAGAAAGCCCTTGTTGAACCAGGAGATGAAGAGGTGCTTAAGGTCTGTGTCTACTGCGGCGAGTTCCGCATGCTTCCGCACCAGGGGTAGCAGATGCCCGCGCATCCCAACTAACACGCGAGTGCCGTTGGGCGCCATGTTAATGCGCCGGAACAGTTTCACTCTGGGTGCCTCCACGGCTTTGCTCATCGCCGCGAGGTTGTCCTGGTCTGGGTTGGCGAGATAGGCATCTGCCGCCAGCCCGATTTGCGTTGGGTCAACATCGAACTCGCGTGCCAGCAGGAGGAAAAAGGCTTCGCGACCGGCCTCGTCCAGTTGTCCATAGGTTTCCAGAATCTCTCCGGCCAATGCCAGACCTGAGGCCTCACCGCGGTGATGCAGTAGATCATGACACATAGCCGCCAGTGCATCGCCGGCGCTGGTGCCCGGGGGCGAGGCAAGGCCGCGCTTGACCAGCAGGTCGCGGCCAACCTCCATCACTGAACTCAGGGCTCTACCCAGAGTGCTTTGCTCTTCCATGGGGGTACTCCGTGGTGGCTGGCCAGTTTACTGAAAAAGGCGGCGCCTTGTCCGCTTGGTGCTCATGATGTTTTTTCCTGGCCGCCTACGCATTGAATAACACAAACAATCATTATTGAAGAGCAGGTACAGAGCGATGATGGCAGGGCATACGGCAGGTGAAGAGCGGGCTATACAATTCCGCCAGTGCGAGCCGCGAATGGTGAGAAATGCGCAGGCCATCTCCCCTGAGATCCTGCTTTACCTGAACGTTAGCGTGTTTGCTGAACTGCGTTCGCGAGGCACATCCAAGGCGCGCACCTGTGCGGTTTTGGACCTTAGCGGTGACGAGTACGACTACGTTGATGCGATGGTTTGAGGCCTGCCCGGGTGCACGCCTCCCTGCCTACTGATCGGGCAGCACGTTCCCTTGCTTGTCGGTGCTGGGGCTGTTTTGTTGGTTCTCTCGATCACAGCTGTTCATATTAAGCGCCTTCCAGAGGTAACAACGCCCGGACAGGAAGTTGAGTATCAGACAGGCGGCCGCTAGCAGCGCCAACCACTCAAGGACGCCCATGCTGGGCTGAGCGAAGGCCCATATTGCCAGGATAATTCCAAATGCGAGGCGGAACTTGCGCTCGACGGCCCCGAGATTCTGCTTAATCATCTTTACATCAAGTAGGTGTACAAATAATGATCTATTGTACGACGGGCGTCACCAGGCGGATTAACCCCTGCTCCAAGCAGGGTCAATATCGGTAAAAAGTACGAGATATCGCGCTTTTCGGGCGCCTTTTGTGCCTATCTCCCGCGTACAATCATTCGGCGATGGACACCATGAAGACAGACATCCTCAAAGGCGAGGCCGGCATTGCGGAGGCGGTGCGTCTGCTGCGGGACGAGCAGGTCGTGGCTCTGCCGACGGAAACCGTCTACGGCCTGGCAGGTGATGCCCGAAGCCCGCTGGCGGTGGGCCGTATATACGCCGCCAAGGCGCGCCCCTCGAACCGGCCGCTGATTGTGCATGTCGCCGATGCGGAGCGGGTGAGCGACTGGGCCAGTGAGATACCCGATTGCCTCGCGGCCTTGGCCGATGCTTTTTGGCCTGGCCCGCTAACAGTGGTGCTGAAACGATCGCCCGCTGTACCTGATGCGGTGTCTGCCGGCCTAGAGACCATTGCGCTTCGAGTTCCCGAGCACCCTGTGTTTCGCGCGGTGCTCGAGGCCGTTGGTACCGGGCTCGCTGCGCCTTCAGCCAACCCCTATCAAGCCTTGAGCCCCACAACGGCCGAGCAGGCTTTGGATGGCTTGCAGGGGCGTATTCCCGCCGTGCTGGAGGGAGGACCCTGTGCGCTGGGCCTTGAATCCACAATATTGGATTTGACTGCCGAAACCCCGCGCGTCTTGCGGGCTGGCCCTATCACGGCGAGCGAGATAGCCCGGCGGATTGGGCGCCCCGTGGCGCACCCGGAGGCGCACGATGCCGTTGTTCCGGGCAACGTTAAGGCCCACTACCAGCCGCGCACTCCATTACAGCTGACCCCCGTTAATCGCGAAAGCATTGAGCAGGCGGCTGCAGAAACCGCTTTCATGGTCTGGTCGGAGGGGGCCCGGCATCAGCTCACGCGGTCGGGCGTTGCCCCCGAGTTTAGATGGGTGATGCCGGAGCGGTCAGGTGACTACGCGCAGGCGCTCTACAATACGCTCTTCCGGATCGATCAATCCGCCGCGAAGGCGATTCTGGTTGAGCCGCCACCTACCGGCGAAGCCTGGCGAGGCGTGCTCGATCGGCTGACTCGATCGCAGCACCGCGCGTCCGACACCAGCGTGGATTAGTGCCTGGCGCAGGCCGTTCGGCCCCTGTTCGTGGAGGTCGATATGGCGGGTAGTTCACTCGCCTATGACGCGAGCCGAAACGGCGGATTGGGCTGCGACTTAGGCCGTCCTCATAGAGAGATAATGAGTATAGACTTGCACATTCCTCTGCCAGGGTGGATACAAATGGAGAGCCGTGCCTGCAATGTGTAAAAACACGCTCACTCCGTAACAAGCTTTTGAATGTCAGATCGTGCTCACTCGCAGCTATAGTCTCTACTCGATGGAAGATGGCCCGTGGGAAGTGCTGCCGACTGGTTACTCTTTGCTCGCGCTTCTTTTGGGCCCTGCCTGGGCGCTCGTCACCGGAACGTTGGGCCCCTATCTTCTGGTCTGGACTCTAATAAGCTTCGCTTTTCTCCTAGGTATTGAGCTCCCAGAAGGGGTGCTCTCAAACATAACTCTCTTCCTGGCTGCCACTTCCGCTGTTTTGTTTCACGTTTATATCTACCCAGCTAAATCCAATAAGTGGAGGGCGCGTAGGCTAGAAGATAGAGGGTATACACTCGTCTACACTTGTAGGGCACGCAATGCTACCGAAGTGCTTAGCATGTACGGTAAGAGCTTGGCATGACACTTAAGACGGCTAGCCATTTCGCGCTATCCGGTTGCCGGGCGCCCAAACCACGGCGCGTTCTGTGCGCCCGCTGCTGGCGGCGTTATATGGCCGGAGAGGAGTAGCGGAATGGCTTGGGTGGTTTTGATTGTGGCCGGTTTGTTTGAGATCGCCTGGGCAGTCGCCCTGAAGCATTCCGACGGCTTCACTAAACTGTGGCCCTCCGTCTTCTTTGGCATTACGGCTTGCATCAGTTTTGCTTGTTTAGCTTATGCACTTAAGCACCTTCCGATGGGAACAGCTTATGCAGTTTGGACAGGTATCGGTGCTGTGGGTATTGCGATCGGAGGTATGGTTTGGTTCGGTGAAGCTGCCACCTTATTGCGCATTGCGTGTATAGCATTAATTGTCATTGGTATACTGGGGTTAAAGATCAGTGCAAGCCAAGTCGCGTGACAAAGGCGGGCATTACGCTCCCTTCGGTCGGCGGACGCCCAAAGCGCTGCACGTTCACATCGCAGCCCCAGGCCTTGCATTTTAGAGACATCAAGTTGTTTGAAAGGGAAATAGAAAAGCTAAGAAAGGATCCTCAAAGGAACCCTTCCGAGCTCCAAGGCCTCGCTGTAAAGAGTATACTCAGCGCTTCCCCGATGTTTTTAGTTTTGTTTATTGGCGTCTTCTTCCTCCTCCCCCTGGTGATCGGTTTCGCCAGCCAAATTGACGTTGCGGCCGCGGCCCGCCTAAAGGCAGAGGGTACTCATACACAGGCTATTGTTCACTCCAACGAGGCAGTCTCCAGTGGCTCCTCGTGCTCTCGACTATATTATGAGTTCAAATCCGCAGAGGGCCTCACCTACTCGGGAGATAGCGCTGTGAAAGAAAACTCTCCTTCTTGCGACCTGGAGAAAGGAGATACTGTCACTGTCTCGTACTTGGCGGAAGACCCTACTGTTAGTGACATAGAGTCAAGATTGGCCGGGGTCGCTCCATCTTTAGGGTTCTTCTTAACTCTCCCATTGGTCTTTTTAGTCTTTTTGTTCATGTTTGCACCCACACTCGTGCCAGATATCAAGCGGGCTTTGGGCCATAGAAAACTATACAAAAACGGCAGATGGGCGGAGGGAGAACTGATATTCGTTAAAGAAGGAAAAGCGTCGTTTTCTCCCGGAGTCACGGTACCCAGCAGTAAACTCATTTTTAAGTTCACGAGCTCAAACGAGCAAACTATCGAGGCTGAGTGTGAAGTAAGAAATAGATGGCTGACAAATCATCTTCAGCCAGGCCAAAAGGTAAATGTGGTTTACAGTAACAGCAAACCCAACAAGGCCTTTATAGTAGAGGCCTACATCAGATAGCGTCGCGAAACGCTTACACATTAGACGGAAGTTCAGTGAAAAACGTAACACGCCCGCCATTCGACGCTCACTCCGTGGCCTCGACTTACAAAGCGCTACGCGGTTTTCGGTAGGTTAGAGTAAGCGCTAAACGGCACACTTGTTTTAGTCAGGAGTACATTAATGCAACGAGCAGTGCGAATTTTCCCGGTTAGCAGTAAAGAAAAGCTTCTCGAACTCATTGAGGGAGTTTCCAACTGGCCACAGGAAGAGAGAAGTAGTTTTCTTTCGCACTTTGGCAATCCCGTTGAAGAATGGTACTACCAGGAAATAGACGGTAAATCCTATGTTGTTGCGATTGCGGAAGGCGAGAGCCTTGACCAAGGGTTTTCCAAGCTATCAAGTCTGGACGACCCATTCGTTCTCTGGTTCTGCGAGAGAGTGCGGGAACTGAGCGGTATAGATTTACGCGTTATCCCTGAAGGAGCATCAAGTGAGCTTGTATTCAGGCTTTCGACCTGAGGCGGCAAAGCAGCAAGCGTACTAAAGCCGGTGAATCGAACACTGGTGCCTTACGCAGAGTTGGAGCGCAAGTTCTCATCAGCGTGGCAACCCTGCTGTTACAGATACGCATTCTGGAGGAATCATGAATCGAGCCGTAGTTACCCAAAAAACGCTTGAGGCCATGGCGCCAGACACGCGTGTTCATTTCCTCAATGAGAATGCCGTTCGAGTCTGCAAGTGCCTGAGCGCACACGTTGGTCTGGAGAAATTGGGCGTTCAACACGTAGAAATTGAGCCCGGAAAAACCTCAACGGAGTTTCACTTTCATCACAATGAAGAAGAGTGCATCTACATGCTCACTGGAACTCTAGAACTGCGCTTGGGGAGCGAACTGCACACTCTCAACGCGGGTGACTTCGTCGGTCACATCGCCGGGGGTGAGCCGCATCTGATGAGAAACATCAGCGCCGAAAACGCCACGTATCTCCTATTTGGCCAGCGACTTGAGAAGGACACGGTTGACTATCCCGACCTCAATAAGCGCTTGGTTATCAACGGCGACGCCACCAAGCTGGTTGACCTCAATGATAGCGACACATAACACGCTAAGTCAGGAGGGGCTTTTTGCACTGGGACCCCCTTGCGCGGTGCTCTGCTTGGAGTTTTTTTCGCATGCTTGACCTTGCTCTATTTGTTCAGTCCTCTCTGGTGATGGTGCTGGCCTCAGTCCTTCAGTCGTCGGTCGGGTACGGATTCGGTCTGTTCGCTGTCCCGCTGCTACTCATCATTGACGCCCAATTTGTTCCGGCGCCTTTAATACTCGCAAGTCTCCTCGCGATGGCTCTTGTCGCTGTTCAAAATCGACTTGCCCTCGTTGGTCAGAGAATCTGGCCTCTGCTGTTGGGTTTCTTGATTGGTGCGCCTGTGGGCGCGCACATAGTTGCAAGCATAGACCGCGCTTTTTTTGCCTACCTCGTGGGTGCTACTGTTGCCGTTGGACTCTTGGTATCCCTTACAAAACTATCGGTACCTCTTAACTCTACCAGCCAGTTTCTGTCAGGTGTGCTTTCGAATGTGCTAGGAACTGCCACCGGCATGGGCGGTGCGCCAATAGCTCTCTTGTATCAGCACGAAGAGGGTCCAAAAATTCGTGCGGTTTTGTCTTCAGTGTTCCTTGTTGGAAGCGCACTTTCTCTTGCGGCCCTATGGTGGGTAGGTCTTGTTACGAGCAATACATTCGCGATGTCTTCGTATCTATTGCCTGGCACACTATTGGGTGTTTTCTTAGGTAGGTTCATCGCGCCAGTAATTGATAGCGGATTTTCTCGAGCAGCTATTCTGGTCGTTACCGTTCTGAGTGTGGCTTACCTAGTCGTTGATGGTTCATGAACGTTCTGCTTTTCATTGTCTGCTTATGCGCTCTGAGCTGGCTTACTGCTAGTTTCTTTGGTTACTTTAAAGCTTAGGAATCGTCATTAAGACGACTAAATTTGATGTGGTTTCTTTGTTTAGTTGGCCTTGCTTCTCTATTTGTTCTGTTCGGCATTGGAGAACTTTCTCATGCGGGTACAAGAGTCTGGGAGCAGTCTTTGGTGCAATATTGGCCCGCGCGGCGAGTTTCTGCTTCTTTTGCGATTGGAGCGCCAGCCATCCTGCCATCGATTCATATTGGTTACCTTTGCTACAAGGTTAATAGATAGCTCTATGCAGTTTGGGCGCTCACACCATCAGGCGAGCAGTGGCGCACAAAAATTGCGGCCCTGGTGAATCTTTCATATGTTATTCATAGCTGGCGGATATGTTCAGGATTAGGGCTATGACAGCCGCCGATATTCGAGACGCATTCTCAATCCGAACGTCCACCCTCGAGAACGCGCTCACGCTAGCCGAGCTTGAGGAGGAGTATGGGCTAACACCAGACTCCTTGGATGAGGCGATGAATGGTTCTGCTCGTGGTTGGATCGGAGAGGTAGAAGGGAAGGCAGTGGGATTTGCGATGGGTGACGGAGATACCGGGGAGCTCACAGTGATAGCCGTTCGACCTGAATTTGAAGGTCTTGGTATTGGCACTCAACTTCTGCACAAGGTTGAGAGTTGGCTTTTTTCGAGGGGCCACCGGGAACTATGGTTATTAACAACGCCAGATCCTAACTTACGCGCATACAGGCTTTACGTTGCCAAGGGCTGGTTGGCTACAGGCGAGATAATCGATGAAGACGAGAAATTTGTCCTGCCATCAGGAGCATAAGTCTTGAGAATCTGGTCTACTGTTTCAAGAAATTGGTTTGGTATCAGCCTAGAGGCTCGATTCTCGTGACTAGTTCCGTAACTGAAAAAGGCGCTAAAAGCGATGCGCGTCGGCGTGCCGACGAGATCAAGCCCTATCAGTGCAAAAACCTTATCGCGGTAATCGAGGAACCAAACGATGTCCGAAACATTGGCACCGTGATCCGGAACGTCAGCGCTCTTGGAGTAGAAAAGACATACATTGTTGATTCCCGAAGAGCATTACCCGAAGACTGGCAGGAGATGAGGGAGCGGAAGTCTCTCTCCAAGACTTCCGTTTCTGCCGTGAAGTGGAGTTTTGTCAAACGCTTTGATAGCACCGAGGACTGTCTGGCACATCTTGAGAAGAACCGCTTTAAGTCAGTCGTAACGTCTCCGCATGTAAAGGGCGAGAAGCACGTAGTGCTTCACGAAGCAGACTATACCAAATATACAAAGCTCGCCGTATGGTTTGGCAACGAGTCCAGGGGAATTAGCGACCTTGCCGTAGAGAGCAGCGAAATGTGTGTGAGTATCCCTATGTTTGGAATGATCGAGAGTCTGAATCTTGGGACCACTTCCGGAATCGTGCTCTACGAAATAACCAAGCAACGTCGCGATTACCAGAGCAAGTATAAGAGAAGTGGTAAGAGGCGTAAGTTCAGTGATGCTTGACAAGAGAAGGCAGTGCGCCCCGAACTACAGCGGGTAGATCAGATGTCGTGAACCGTTGTGGTAAAATCGTGTAGTGTCTGTTATGAATACTAATCAAGAAACAGCCCCCCGCGTAGGCCCCACTGATCGAGTCGTGCTCTTCGACGGGGTTTGTAAGCTTTGTTCCGCGTGGGCGAAGTTTCTGATTCGCTATGATCGGGAGCACTGTTTCAAGTTGGTAACCGTTCAGTCCAAAGAGGGGCAAGATATACTGGCTTGGCATGGTTTTCCGCTGGACGTATATGAAACGATGCTGCTTGTGGAAGGGCCCGAAATCTATACGAAATCAACCGCGTTCTTCCGGGTTGTCGGAAGGCTGCCTTTTCCCTGGCCCTTAATCTGTGTGTTTTGGGTGATTCCGCCATTTATCCGCGACTGGATGTACGACCGCATCGCTCTCAACCGCTATACACTCTTCGGCAAGTACGATGCCTGCGTCATCCCTAGCCCGGATCACAAAGCGCGGTTCCTTGATGGCGATTCATAGCCGGGTTTCCACATACGCTATTTGTCGTCTATCCATTGCGTTTATCTGGTGTTACCACGGTATTGTGCCGAAGTTGCTCGGCCCGCACGCCGATGAGTTGATAATGAACATGTCGCTCGGCCTTTCCGCAGGGCAGGCGGTCGTGTTGGCGAAGGTCGCGGGGCTGGTTGAGGTGTTCATTGGTTTATCGGTGTTGGTGTTTTGGCGGCGCCGTTGGCCTCTTTACACTACGGTGTTTGCAATGCTGGCACTGCTTGTTTTCGTGGTACTGGTTACCCCCGCCATGCTCACGGGTGCATTCAATCCAGTATCCACGAACCTTGGCATGATAGCGCTCGCAGTCGTTGCTCTACGGCAGCTTGAGGCTGAAGATTCAAACTCGAAGTGAGAGCGCAAGTTTTTTCTTAACTTTTGTCCAATTTCCCGCCCTACTGAAAAACTGCGCTTTTCTCCACTTATTCGTGGCATGCCCAAGGTGCAGCACATAGATTGGGAGCTAATCCCATGCGTACTACAAGGAATGAATAATGAATGTGCTGCGTAAAGGCACGGCTATCAAGGGGCTGCTGGTCTGTACCGCGCTACTGCTCGCGAGCGGCTGTCGCGTGGTTGTTATCAACGATGAGAACGGCCGGATCACCTCCAAGTCTGGTGCGTTTGATTGCGCCGAGGAATCCTGCGCCTTTGATGTTCGCAACCTCGTCACGGAAAATTTCACCGCGGTTGCGGCAGATGGGCACCGCTTTGTGCGCTGGCGCGGCCTGTGCCGTGGCGCGCCCAGCAAGGTCTGCCGGGTTGAATTCGGACCACTTCCCTTTGAGTTTCAGGATTTCAGCGGTGATATGCCGCTCTATGCGGAGTTTGAGCCGGAAGACACGCTGCGCAAGTGGTACCGCGACCAGGACGGAGACCGCTACGGCGACGAGAATGAATCTCTGGTCAGTAAGCGACGTCCCGAGGGCTATGTGGTAAACCAGAAGGACTGTGACGACTTCAACGGCGCGGTCAATCCGGGCGAAGAGGAGGCTGCCGACGGCCTCGATAACAACTGTAATGGCTTTGTGGATGAAGGCTTGCCCATCAGCTATTTCTACCTCGACCAGGACGGTGATGGCTACGGCGACCCTGACGCACCGCTGCCGACGATCGACCCGCCGGACGGCTATGTAGCTAACGCGAACGACTGTGATGATGCAAACCCGCTGATCAATGCAGGGCAAGATGAGCTTGCTGACGGCATCGATAACGACTGCGATGGCCAGGTCGATGAAGGCGGCCATACCTACTTCCCGGATATGGACGGCGACGGCTACGGCGGACAGGAAGGGGGCGTTTGGTCAATTGAGCCCGTGCCTGGCCTTGTGGACAATAACCGTGATTGCAACGACAGCGATCCGCGCATTAACCCCGGTGCTATCGAAATACCGAACGACGGCATCGACAACGACTGCGACGGACCAATTGACGAGCCTCCGCCGGGCGGTGTGTAACAAAGCACTGTTCGCTCATTGGCTAGTTGACGCGGTTCAGTGCGAGGAGTGTTGCGATTTCGCCTCTGTCCAGCGCGTTAACAGGTCCTGCACCGATGCAGTCATGTCCTGGTACCAGTTATAGGCATAAGAGCGCAGGTCCATTACGCGCGCAGGCGAGGTGTTGTCCAGCTGCATGAGTTTCCGCGGTAGCGCTCCGCTCACTCTCAGATAGCGCTCCCCGAGCAACTGGCGGCACTGGTGTGAAGACACGCAGGAGCTGGCGCTCATCATATGGTCTAACAGTCCGTTTGAGAGCCAGCCCACAATACCCCAACCCCGGGATGATTGGCCGATCTCGTCGCGGTCTTCCTGGCTCAGATCATGCACCGGGTGGCCGGTGCCAAGCGACAGCATCCAGATGTCTTCCAGCCCAAAGCCCATGGACAAGGACTCGGTAATGGCGCAGATGCTGGGGTCATTGGTGGTAAGTGCGCCGTCTACCAGCCAGCGTCGGGTCAGGGAGGAGGTCGCTACCGTTGGGTACATGGTCGGGGCGGCGGTAGCGGCATCACAAACTTCCGTGAGCGCAGGGTTGTAGGCCGCATCGTGGCCGCGGCCGTTCTTGAAGGTGACCAGCTCACGATTAATAAAATCGTAGGCGAGGATTAGCAGATGCTTATCGTCGATGTCGTTAATGCGGACGTCACCCAGCAGAGTTCGCACGTATTCGAGTTTGTTGATACCATCGTATTTGGGCTGGTTCTGCATGCGTCCGAGCATCTTGTCCCAAATTGTTTTGTCCATAATTAGCGACAGATTCTCGGATGAGTAGCTCTCCAGCGCGAGTTGCTCAACCGTGCCTGCGTCTTTGGCGAGATAGGCAGCGATCATGGCGCCAGTGCTGACGCCGGCAAAAAAGTCGAAGGTGTCGCGAATGTGGATGCCGCCTTCTCGCTCCATGTGATAAAGCACATTCGCCGGGATCACCCCGCGGGAGCCTCCCCCATCGATACTCAGAATCAAGATCGGTCCTTTGGCCGACATAAACCCTCCTTGATTGTTGTTATCGTGTGCCGCGCGCCACGCTCTAGTTTGCCTTCGGCGTCAGTGTCAGCGTTGCCTGCGCGTTGGCGGCGATGGCCTCGTCGCTGAACCACCAGTACAGCTCAGTCTCAGGATTTTGCCAGTGTGGTGTCTGGTCGGAAAGCTGAGGGTGGAATGTTCTGCCAACGGCACCACCCGGCAGTACGGCGCGCACTTTCTCCGAGTCATTCAGATCAGCCGTCATGCGCAGGGATGCAAACCACTTTGAGTTAAAGGGCTGATCAAAAGGATAGAGCGCTCGTAGCAGCGTCTCACCGGATCCTGACATGGCCACGCTTTGATTCCCGGTAAGCTTGCCGAGAAAGCCATCCAGGCGCAGCGGCCCGCTGAAGTCGATTTGGTGAACCTTGCCCCAAAGCCAGTTGGTTCGCGCGTCTCCATGGGTTTCGCCCAAGCTGGCCAGGGCCTGCGTAGCTGCGCGGCGAATGAGCGCCGGCAGGTCTTCGACCTCCACCGTGCGCTTATCGTCAAACCAGTGTGATGAGCCAGCCTGGACCATGGCATCAAAGCGCTGTTGCCACAGGTACCAGCTAGAGAGGTAAGCGGCGGCGGTCTCGGTGCCCATCTCATCCTCAAACGTTGCCAGGGCCAGCTCTCTGATCAATGCGTGAAACAGTGTCGGGGCCAGCAGGGCGGCATCATCGTGGTAACCCCAGCTCGCCAGTTGGTCGCCCATTTCCACAAGTTCCGGGGCGTTAGCAGCCTGTAATGCGCGGGCAAGTATGGGCGCCAGATCGCGGGCAAACACGTTCAGCGAATCGTACTGTGCATTCCAGGCATCGTCGGCTGACACCTGGGGTGCTGCCAGAATCTCCTGCATGCGCTCGTAGCGATAGGCGGGGGAGGCATAGGTGGTATAAACCCAGGGGTAATCGGCCGGTGCCGTCATGTGGTTGGCCGTCCCCGTCCAGCCACGCTCGGGGTCGGTTTCCCCTGGCATGTCGGTGGCGGGAATCCGTCCCCCCCAGTTGTCGATGGCATCGTTTATTGGAAAGGGTGTCATGCCGTCCCCGCGTAGGCGCACAGGTGCAGCGCCACTGGCGCGACGGCCGATACGGCCGGTACTATCTCCCACAACAAAGTTGAGCGATATGACGCTGGTTTGCGCCACAGCAGCGAGTGCGTCGTCGATAGTGGTCGCGAACATCAGCGTGTCGAGCCCGAAGGTCTCTCCCATGAACTCCGCAGAGGCCCAGCGCATCGACATAACGGCGTCACTGCCCCCGCTAGGTGCGTGGTCAGTGATCACTGGGCCCCGGCGAGTGAATCGTACCTCGAGTAGCTCTTCCTGAAAGCCGCCATCGGCTTCTCCATCCTTGATGCGGATGCGCTCGGTGATAAGCCTGAAGGGAATAGATACATCACCTTCAAGGTAGTGCTCAGTATTCGCCGGGTCGAGGGTTTCTATATACAGGTCGACGGCATCGGCGTAGGCGTTGGTTACGCCAAAGGCGACATTTGCGTTGCGGCCGATCACTATACCCGGAAGTCCGGCGCTGACGCCTACCAGTCGAAGGTCAGGCGTAATGATGCCGACGGGGTGCCAAAGCCCCGGCAAGACGCGACTGTCCAGGTGGGGGTCATTTGTTACAACGGCGGCGGGCAGGCCTGCTTTCTTGCCGCTCACAGCCCAGTTGTTACTGCCACCGATACCCTGCTGGCGGATGCCCTGCCTCGTCCAGGCCGCAGGCGCTGCGATTCGTGCGCTTTGCGGGGCGGAGATCTCGCGTCGCACGCCGCGCAAGCGCTCAGATTCAGCGTCATCGGGATTAACCGTCAGCGGGGCTATCTCCTCGAAGGCGCTCTCGCCAATGGCTTCGATGACCTGATGGGCAATTAACTCTGCGTCAAAATTGGCCGCGCTTGCCCAGCCAAGGTAAAAGGCTATGGCTAACAGGTCCGCCTCGGTCCAGGGCTCGGGCTCGAAAGCCGCAAGCCTGAATTCCAAAGGGTGGGTCTCTGCGCGCGTGGTAATATAGGCGTTCAGCCCTTCAGTATAGGCCGTCAGCTGAGCCCGTGCCGACGGCAATAGCAGTCCGAGTTGTCGCTGAGCGAGCCGGTGAAACCCGATAGTACGTGCCTCGCGGTCGAGCTTGAGCACGGCCCCGTCAGTGCCTGCGCCAAAGATCTCGGCGAGTCGGCCGGTGGCTGCCCGCTTGGCGCCCTCCATCTGAAAGAGGCGATCCTGGCCAGCGACAAAACCCTGCGCGCGGAGCGCATCATCGAGTGAGGATGCGTAGATATAGGGGATACCGTAGCTATCGCGCACAATGCGTACGCTGCTATCCAGTGCGCGCAGTTCAAGCTCACCCGAGGTCTTACGTTCATTGATAGTCGGTAGAGCCAGCCAGGCCAGGGCGGCAATGGCGCCGACTATGAGTGCCAGGGTGGTCAGGTATTGGAGTGCTTTGTGCATGATCATTGCGTCGCAAGTGTTATCGTTATCGCCCTGGTCTTGGATGTGTTGTAGGGCATGCTGTTATACGGCGCCCGGAAAGTGATCTTGCCACAGCGCATCAAATAAGGCGTCGGCCTCTTCGGTAAAGCGTCGGCCGCCGTGGGGCATGCTGGATAGTTCGCCGAATAGACAGCCGCGCGCGCTGGCATATAAGTCCACACGGACGAATGTTTCGAAGGCCAGTGACAGTCGTTGAGCACACTTGATCATTTCCTGCAGGCAACCGGGCGGCTCCATCCAGGCTTCTGCCGTGCATTTTTCATGCATGTCATGGGGGCAGGGCGTCCAGTCATCTCGATAGAAACGTCGCCGTGTTGGGCCTGCGACTCTCCCAGCTCGCTCTATCACCTCAATGGCACCCACCGTGTCCGCGAACATATAAAATCGATACTCCGCGGGCAGTGCGTTCGGTAGCGTTTCGTCCAGTACACGCTCCTCCGCCAACAGGGGTGTTGGAGAGAATCTGCCGCGCGAAAGAGCGATTTCTGTCAACAATGCGGCGTGCGTCATCGGTTTTCCTTGCATCAATTCCGTGTCGCCCGCCATCACATAGACGCCCCGCCCTCGTTTTCCGAGCGCGGGCTTAAGCACGAAATCACCGGGTAACTCTTCCAGGGCGCCCCGGCTCACGTAGCGCCTTTGCCAGTAGAGTTGCGGGCAGGGTATGTTTAGACGTCGCGCAAATTCCCTGGCGTTCAGCTTGTTCAGCAGGCGGCGCTGCCAGTGGCTGCCGCGGCGCCATGACGCGTCGGTCGCAGCCGCGCTCATGAGCCCGTGTATCATCGCCATTTTCTGGCCGCGCTGGACGGCAGACGGGCGCTGTTCAGGGCTGCTCCACCAGAGACTCCGTCTTCTTGCAAGGCGATCGCTGAACATCAGTGAATTCGGCTTATCGAGTGCGCGTAAGAGGTCAGTATCTCCATTACCCTGCATAATTTCCAGACGTGCAATGACCTCGACAAGCTCAATCCGCTCCTTATACTGCGCGGGGGCGTCAAATGGGGCAGTGCTCGGGCGCGAGTTGGTGGTCTGCATAGTGCGATGATCTACATCTGGGTGCGAAGAACAGTCGACTGGAATGACAGCGAGGCCGTAAGCGCCCAGCTGCCCAGCGATCTGGTAGAGCCGGTTGCCGTTTGGAACGATTGTTTTTCTGTCCCCTTCCACCAGTTTCGACAGCGCGTGTGCGATATCGCACGCATCAACCATGCGCAGGTGCACGGGGCTGTGTGTTGCGAGTGGGATGCGATACCAGACGGTGAGCTGGTGCTCCCTGTTGATGATGATGATTGGTTTTCGCCGGACATTGGCCTACGACTACTTGCCGCAAGAGAGGAGCAAAGCGCTTCGCTGACCTGGCGCAGTAGCTTCCTGGAGGTACCCATTAGCGTCCGACATCAGATAGGCCGAGCGAGGCGTCGCCTGATCCCGGCAACCCCCCAGCGCTACGTCCTGACCACGAATAACTATGCAATGGCCAAGGGTGCCGATACCTATGCCCTGCTGAAGAAGCATAGCGAGGCGGATCGCTACTTCAAATTGAAACAGGGTGCCGGCTTCGAGCGACTAGACGCAAGACTCAGCATCATGAACAGGACGATGGGATCTAGAACGGCGCTGCGGCAAAAGCGAGCGCCCTTCCTGAAACAAAAACTCCTCTTGTCTTACTATCGGTATCGCTGGTTGTATACGCGTAATTTGAGCGCAGAGCTGAAATGGGCTCAGCCCTACCAGAATATGATGAACGAGCTGCTACAAGCGCTTGTCGGCAGGAGCGGTCGGCGCAGCGCGAAGAGATGCCACCCACGAGGTCGGGGCGCACGGAATAACAAGTGATGGATGAAGTTGCAGAACTTGCGCCACCGGAGCGTGGGCGATTTGGCGCCGCGCTCTGGGGCTACCAGCTTATTTGGCGCTCCCATCCGATATTGGTGCTGTGCACCCTGGGATGCACCTTGCTGTTGGGAGCTTCGCCGGCCGGTTTCGCCATCGCGATTCGAGGCTTGATCAACGAGGTGACAGCGAGTCTTGGCGATCCCGGCGCCGGTATGGATGTAGCCCTATGGTGGCTTGCGCTGGCGTTTGCCATCACCGTCGCTGATTCACTCACCGGCCTGCTGTCGCAGCTCCTTTCAGATCGGCTGAAATCAGATTTGACCCTCGAAGTAAATGCACAGGTGATGGAGCACGCCGCCGGGCTGGATCTCCCCTACATCGAGAATACCGCTAACCGCGAACTGCTGGAACGTGTGCAGCAGGACCCGGGGATCAAACTGCACCTGCTCTTTCAGCACAGCCAGCGGGCGGCGCTTTCAGTCTTTCAGGTCGCATCGCTGGCTGCGGTGCTGGCCTGGTTGGAGCCGGCCGTTATTTTGTTCGCAGCGCTGGTCGCGGTGCCCTTTATTATCTCCCAGTGGCGCCTGTCCCGTCAGCGCTATATGACAAACTACATGCGCTCAACCAAACGACGCTGGACAGAGTACTTTTTGTCTCGGCTTATTACCCCTGCCTACGCCGGTGATATCAAGGTCCTCGGCATCGGTGGACTGTTAACCCGCCGTTTTGTGGCGGCCATGACGCTGTTCCGAGACCAGGATCGCGTGTTACAGCAGCGCCAATTCACGAGCGGGGCACTGTTTGTCACAGCGTCGACTATCGCGTTTTATGCATTATTTGCTCGAGTCATCATGCGCACTATTGAGGGCGATCTGAGCATTGGTGACCTTGCAATTTTCGGCGGCGCGGTGGTGCGGATGCGCAGTGCGCTGGAAACGGCTATCCGGGCGGCTTCCAATGCTTACGAGCAAACCCTGTATACCAATGACCTGTATACCTTTCTACAGACCCGTGCCATGGTTGAGGATCGGGGCAGTGAAGGCGGCAGGGAGCCTCGGGCGATTCGGGGCGCACTTTCCGTTCAGCATGTGTGCTTCGCCTACCCTGGTACACGGGAGCAAATTCTGCACGACCTCACCTTTGAGATTGAAGCAGGTGAAACGGTCGCCATTGTTGGTGAGAACGGCAGTGGTAAATCAACCCTGGCGAAACTTCTGGCACGACTGTACGACGTGGACAGCGGTCGTATCGAACTTGACGGTCGCGCCTTGCCCGAATACCCGCTAACCAGCCTGCGTAAGGAAATTGCCCTGATGGCACAGAGTTTTGGACGCTACGAAGCCAGCGTCGCTGAGAATATAGCCTACGGTGACTGGGATCGGCTGGCCAGTGATCGGGGCGCCGTGGAGGAAATTGCCCGAGTCACCGGCATCGACTACATCGCAGCGGGGCTGCCCGAAGGCCTGGATACCAAGCTGGGGCGCGAGTTTGCCGAGGTTGATCTATCTGGTGGTCAGTGGCAGCTGCTTGCGGCGGCCAGAACCATGGCTCGACGCTCCTCGGTCCTGATACTCGACGAGCCAACTTCCAATATTGATGCGCGTGCAGAGCATGCGTTGTACGCTGCTATCGAGGAGTACGCAGCCGAGGCGACGACGATAATCATTTCGCACCGATTTTCCACGATCACGATGGCCGACCGCATACTTGTGATGGACGGGGGCTGCATCGTGGAGCAGGGGACGCATGAATCGCTGATGCAAGATAACGGCCATTATGCACGTCTTTACCGGCTGCATGAGCACTACCGCGCAGACCATGCGGTGGAATAATCGATGGAAACGCACCAATTCGCCATCAGGCTTCTGCATGAGCTGCACGCCGGCAGGACTGAGTCTACCGCAGCGCTACTCAAGGGTGGTGAATGTGATAGCGCCGAGCTGTGCGCCTTCCTGGCCAAGAGCAAGCTGGCAGGTTATGTCTATGCATTGATCCGCGATACACCGCTGCTTGAGTACTTTAAGGCAGGAGAGGTGCAGCGCCTCGCTGATAGCTACGCACACCAGGTCGCGCGCTGCGAAAAGAGCCTCGCCCTGCACTCAGCGCTGCGGAAAAGCCTGGACGAAGCGAGCATTCGTTTCCTGACGCTCAAAGGTCTTTATCTCGGCCAGCGTTTCTATGGGGATGTGCAGCTCCGCTTTATGTGGGACGTAGATATTCTGGTGCAAGCGACAGAACTGCAGGCAACGCTTGATGCGGTGGGCACACTTGGCCTGCAATTGCCGCCCCAGGCAGGCTTCGATCCAAGGAATACGTTTTGGAGCATCCACGCCGTTGAGGTCAGAGGAGAGGCAGGGAAGCTGGACATCCACTACACCATTCGCAATATCCCGGGCCTGCGTTTTGATATTGAGTCAATGTGGAGCCATGCCCAGACATTTGAGGTCGGTGGTTGCACCCTGCAGACCCTCAGCGATAGCGACACGCTGCTGGTTGCCGCCGTAGGGCTCGGCGCCGATCTGCAGACCAGCCACCATAGTCTGCGCAAGATATGGGACCTGTATATGATACTGCGCACGCTGGATGGCGCGATGGACTGGCGCGCGTACTTCCGCGAGCGAGAGAACGAGCAAAGCCTGAGACTGGTTGTTAACGTGTTTGCGTTCTGCCTTCACCTGCTGGGTGCGGAGAAAGAGTGCCCAAGGCTTTGGGATGCTATGGCGCAGTATGCTGCGGTGATCAAGATACATGGCCAGGCGGAGGCTGAACGGATTTTTCTGCGACCCCGCCAGAGTCTTGCGAACCGGCTGCTGTATGCCCGTTTGCTGCCAATATCTTCCCTGCAATACTGGTTGCGCTGGTGCATTACCTTGCCCGTTCGGGTCTGGCATTACGGCAAGTGAGGCCCTGCCCATGTCATCGGTAAAGGCAAAACGCTACTTTAGCTATGAAGGTCTGACAATCTGCGTACAGGCCGATGCAGTGAGTCATCTTGACTGGTTGGAAGAGTTTCTCTGTCCTGCCTACTCGACGCGTGAAACCGGCATAACTCCGGAAATAGAAATTCAACTGGAAACCGACGAGGCCTGTTTCAATGCGCTGTATGAGAAGGGTCCGGGCGAGCCTGCGGACGAGCACCCGATTTTTGTGCTCGATACGAGAGTGGTCGAGTTGCCCGCATGGCACGGGCGGGATAAGCAGCTAACGCTCTATCAGGAGAGCACCAGCACCTTCTTCGAGATCAGCCAGGACCGTCGCCGGGTTCGCCTGATCTCACGTGCGGTACCGCGCTGCCGCATTCCCCTGATGCGCGTGCTGCGAGAGTTTACGATGAACCACTGCATGCAGCAGGGCGGGGTGTTCTTGCATGCCTCGGCGGTCGCCTACGGCGATGCCGGGCTGCTGATCGTGGGCAGCAAGCGCGCTGGCAAAACATCGCTGATGACGCATTTTCTGCGCAATACCAGCGCTGCCTATATCGCTAATGATCGTGTTTACATAAACCCGCGGGAAGTGCCATTGTCTATGCGTGGCATGCCGACCATAGCTTCTATAAGGGCCGCGATGCCGGCTCTGTTTCCCGGTATGCAGGAACAGTTGGACAATTCGTTCTATCACCATCATCGAACGATCGATGAGTGTCGTGGGCGGGCGCATGCAACGCAGTCGAAACAAGGCATCCGCTATTCTCTGTCGCCGGCACAGATGCTTGATTTGCACGCAGCGGACGCCAGACCCAGCGTCCGGCCACAGGCTTTACTGTTCCCCAGAGTAAGCGCCAGCGAGCGCGGCGTGCGTATCCTGCCGCTCTCCAGCGCCGAGATCAGCAGGCGAATACCAACAGCGCTGTACGGAATATCGACGCTTGGCAAGCATCCAGTCGTTCTCAGTACGGGGGCTGAGTTCGCAGCGTCGGTTAAGGAACTCCTGATGCGCTGCGAGCGCGTTGCCGCTTCACTGCCGTGTTTTGAGGTTTTGTTGGGGCAGGAGGCTTATCAGGACCCTGCGACCACCGAGGCCATAGTGTCTTCAGTCCTGTCTTAAGGCTTCAATGCAGTAGCAGGTTTACCCGGGTAGCACTGGCTGACCCTGGATCAGCGCGCGGCGCAGTAAGCGAGCCTGTCAGGGTTAATGACTGTCCGGCGGCGCTTGGCCGCGCGAGTTGGTCGATGCTGCCTTGTTCCCTCCATCGCCTTTGGTTACGATTTTGGGATATGAACACAGTCAATCCAACACAAACGGTGGGCTCGTCTGATGGAATACGGCGCGTTTAAAGCTCTTCAGGCGCTACTCTTTGCAGGCGCAGCACTCGGCTTCGGTATCTGGCAGCTTGTTTCAGTCAAGCGCGAGATTCGCAAGAGTGCTGAGCGCCGGCAATCTGAGAATGCTCGCTAGCCATACTCCTGTGCTCGCCCATAGCGCCAGAGACAGTGCCGCGGGCGAGCGTTCCATGAGGGTTTCAGGGGCTCCCAGGTAGCCTCGATTCATCCCGGTCCGTTCACGGGTCTAAGAAAGTTTCAGCGGGTGATGTAGCCGCCCTTATCCAGTTGCTCCAGTATCTGCATAGCCTGCAGGGTACGGTAGTTGATGCCGTCGGCGCTCAGGGATGAACCCGACTGGAAGGGATAGGCCGGAATGGTTGCCAGAAACTCCTGGATTTTCGCCTGGATCGGCACAAACAACCACATATTGTCGGCATACCAGCGGGTATACATTTCGGACTCACGTCGGGCGACCTCGTAAGGGTCCGCCTTCAGGTGGGTAATCTCGGGCCAGCCCGGCGCCGTGCGAGTCGAGTTCGTGATGTTGCCCTGCATGACCGCGAAGCTGACCTTCCAGTCCTTCCAGCGCACGGCATTGAGGTTGCCAAGCGGGTCGAAGTAAAAAATCTCTTCGCGCGGTCCCGCTTCGCTTGCACCGCTCAGGTAGTCACTGAAATCGTAGCCGTCGAGGTGAACCTTAAACTGTTTGCCGTTGGCACGGTGGCCCTCGCGCAACTTGGCGGCGATGTCCTTTTCGCCAGCCATCGCCAGCAGGGTCGGCATCCAGTCTTCCTGGGAAATGATGGTATCGGATTTGACGTCCTCGCGTATCTTCCCGGGGAACTTAACCATCATGGGTACCCGCATCCCACCCTCCCAGGTGGTGCCCTTCTCCCCGTGAAAGGGGGACACGCCGCCATCGGGCCAAGAGACTTTCTCGGCGCCGTTGTCAGTGGAGTAGATAACGATGGTGTTGTCCTCAATCCCGAGCTCCTCGAGTTTCTGGAGGGCCAGACCGACATGGCCATCATGTTCCACCATGCCGTCAGGGTACAGCCCGAGCCCGGTAGTGCCGACAGACTCGGGTTTCAGACGAGTCCAGACATGCATCCGTGTGGCGCTTAGCCAGATGAAAAACGGTTTGTCCTCCTGCACCGAACGCTCCATAAATTTCAGCGCTGCGCCCAGAAATTCCTCGTCAGCGTTTTCCATCCGCTGACGGGTCATTGGGCCGGTATCTTCGATCTTGCCATCGGCATAGGAACGGATGACGCCGCGGGGCCCAAATCGCTGCCGAAATTCCGGATCCTTGGGGTAGTAGTAGGTTTCCGGTTCCTCCTCAGCATTGAGGTGGTATAGATTGCCGAAGAACTCATCGAAACCGTGGTTGGTCGGCAAGTGCTGATCCTGGTCGCCCAGATGATTTTTCCCGAACTGGCCTGTCATGTAACCGTGGTTCTTCAAGAGGTCGGCGATGGTCGGCGTCCAGTCGGGGATGCCATGATCGGAGCCGGGCATACCAATGGTTAGCAGACCCGTGCGAAAGGGGTGTTGTCCAAGGACAAAGGAGGCGCGGCCGGCTGTGCAGCTCTGCTGCGCATAGGCGTGCGTAAACAGAATGCCATCGTCAGCGATGCTATCGATATTCGGCGTTTGATAGCCCATGATCCCATTGTTGTAGGCACTGATATTGTGGACGCCGATGTCGTCACCCCAGATAACGAGAATGTTGGGCTTGTCGGCGGCGAGTGCCCCATTGGCGAGTAGCAGCGAGGCGAAAAGGCCCAGTAAACGCAGGCTTGGCATGCTTTGATCTCCCTTTTCTGGAGTTTAGTATTTGTCGGCGGTTGGGCGCTTGCCTGGTGTTGGTACAGGCGCCCAGCACGTTCCCATGGCAAGAGTGTAGACCACGCGCTCCGTTTGAGCCTTCGACAGCCTCCCCAAACCGCAACTCCCAGCCCGCAGTGGCGCAGGCTGGCGTTGGCCCGTTAGTATTGTAAGCTCGTCCTGCAAGCGGCACCTTCCATGACCAGCACAGCTCTTGTTATCGGTGGCACCGGTCCGACCGGTCACTACATCGTCAATGGACTGCTCAAACGCGGTTATACCGTAACTATGCTGCACTCTGGCAAGCGGGAAATCGATGAGATACCGCCTGAGGTAGAGCACGTTCACACGGATGCGTATGACGAAGACTGTCTGCTTGAGGCGCTGGACAGCCGGCATTTCGACGTCTGCGTTGCCACCTATGGCCGGCTCCGCGCGGTGGCGCGTGTTATGGCTGCGCGCTGCGAGCGCTTCCTTTCTGCGGGAGGCGCACCGGCCTACCGGGGCTACATGAATCCTGATCTTGCCGGACCGTCAGGCATGCGCATACCAATATCGGAGGACGCGCGGCTGGTGGCAAGTCCACAGGAGGACGACAAGGGCTACCGCATAGTGCGCACCGAACGTGCGGTTTTTGAATCGATACCCCTGGCGACTCACTTCCGCTACCCCTTCGTTTATGGCGCCCATCAGCTGGTGCCCCGGGAGTGGCTCTTTGTGCGTCGTTTCCGAGACGGTCGACGCCGGATCATCCTTCCTGATGGGGGCCTGACATTGCTGAGCTATGGCTACGCGGGAAACATTGCCGACGCTGTATTGCTGGCCGTTGACCAACCTGAGGCGAGCCAGGGCAAAATCTACAACGTGGCCGACGTCAGCGTGCTGACGCTGCGGCAAGTGGCGGAGACCATTGCTGAGCACATGGGCGCGCCGCTGGAGATTATCAACATGCCCTGGGAGCTGGCGGTACCTGCGAGGCCCATGATCATGCAGCCGCAAACCAGCCACCGCGTTCAGGATGTGCATGCCCTGCGCCGAGATCTGGGCTATGGCGATGCCACAGAGCCTCGCCAGGCTGTTCGTAATACTGTCGACTGGCTGCTCGCCAACCCCCCAGGGCCGGGGAGCGTCGAGGAAATGGTGCTGGAAGACCCCTTTGATTACGCGGCGGAAGACAGACTGATCGATGCCTGGCAGGCCCTGGTTGCGCAAATGCCGGCGTGGGACGGCGAGCTTGAGCCCGGCCTGGGTATGGCCTACAGCGGTCCTGGTGGACGTGCCCGCAGCCAATCAGACTTTGTGGAGTGAGGGGTAATCCCGTGCCTGCCGCGCCTTAAAAGTGAGAGCGGCTCAGGCTTTTTTGGTTTTCTTGGGGTGCTTGCGGTTTGGGTAGGTGGTGCGGCAGATTTCGCAGTCTCGGCCATCGCAGCCTCGGGCCGTGCAAAATTCGCGGCCGTAGAAAATAATTTGCAGGTGCAGCCTGTTCCAATAATCTTTGGGGAAGAGCCGTTTCAGATCCCTTTCGGTTTGTGTCACGTTTTTGCCTGAGGTCAGGCCCCAGCGTTGTGCCAGGCGGTGAATGTGGGTATCGACCGGGAAAGCGGGGACACCGAAGGCCTGTGACATCACCACACTGGCTGTCTTATGCCCGACGCCGGGCAGCTTTTCCAGCGCATCCATGTCGGCCGGCACCTCGCCATCATGCTCTTCAAGCAGTAGCTCACTGAGCCGCTTAATCGCTTTGGATTTCTGCGGTGAAAGACCGCAGGGGCGAATGATCTCCCGGATCTCCTCGACGGACAGCGCTGCCATATCCTGCGGGTTATCGGCCCGGGCGAATAGCGCTGGCGTGACCTGATTGACGCGCTCATCCGTGCACTGCGCGCTGAGCAGCACGGCGACCAGGAGCGTATAGGAATCGCTGTGGTCCAGCGGTACCGGCGTCTCTGGGTAAAGCTCCTGCAGGCGCTTCAAGACGTAGGCGGCGCGCTCAGCTTTCAACATCGATGACTACAGCCCATCCAGGTAGTTTGCTATGCGCTCGGCGGCTTCTACGCACTGATCCAGCTCGGCCACCAGTGCCATACGGACTCGGTTAACGCCCGGGTTACCCGCGGCCGTATCTCTCGCCAGGTAACGTCCTGCTAGCACGGTCACGTGCTGTTCCAGGTACAGATCCCGGGCGAACTGCTCGTCCGATACCGGCGTCTTTGGCCACAGGTAGAAGCCCGCATCTGGACGCGATACCGCCAGTTTGCCATCGAGAATGGCAAGCACGGCGTCAAATTTTTCTCGATAGCGCGAGCGGTTATCGCGCACGTGGGCCTCGTCACTCCAGGCGCTGATGCTGGCCAACTGATGGTGTATGGGCATGGCACAACCGTGATAGGTGCGGTAGCTAAGAAAGCGCTTCAGGACGTCAGCATCGCCAGCGACAAAGCCTGAGCGCAGGCCGGGTAGGTTCGAGCGCTTTGACAGGCTATGGAACGCAACGCAGCGTTTGTAGTCGGAGTCACCTGAGGCGGCGGCTGCCTGCAGCAATCCCGGTGGTGGCGCATCCTCGTCTGGATAGATTTCCGAGTAGCACTCGTCAGAGGCGATGACGAAATCATAGGCGTGTGCTTTTTGAATCAGCGACTCGAGCATATCCTGCGGCATCACGGCGCCGGCGGGATTGCCGGGGTTGCAGAGATACAGCAGCTGGCACTCACGCCACGCGTCCTCGGTGACGCTGCCGAAGTCAGGCAGGAAGCCATCCCGCTGCTCGCAGTTGATGAAGCGCGGGGTCGCGCCCGCCAGCAGTGCCGCACCTTCATAGATCTGATAGAAGGGATTGGGACTCATCACCAGGGCTTGCCGATCCCGATCTATCACTGCCTGGGCGAAGGCAAACAGTGCCTCCCGCGTGCCGTTGACGGGCAGCACCTGTGCTGCGCTGTCGATGCCGGGCAGGGAAAACCTTTGCTTCAGCCAGTCGGCGATGGCACTGCGCAGTTCAGGTAAGCCCTGTGTCGTGGGGTAGTTTGCTACCCGGTCGAGGTTGTCGCCGATGGCCTTGAGCACGAAGTCAGGCGAGCGATGCCGTGGTTCGCCGATCGACAGCGCGATGGGCTCAAGCGCCGCGTTGGGCTTTGCATCCCCGAAAAGCGCCCGCAGCTTTTCGAAGGGGTAGGGGTGCAGCAGGTCGAGATCTGGATTCATGCAACGGCCTGCTCGTCGAGTTCATCGCGTATCGCCTGCTGTATGGCATCGATCAGCGCGGGGTCAGAGAGAGGTTGCTGATTGTGGTCGGTGAGGAAGAAGACGTCTTCCACGCGTTCGCCGAGAGTCTGGATCTTGGCCGCCTGCAGCTCGATATCGAAGTCGACGAAGACGCCGCCGATTCGCGCCAGCAGGCCCGGGCGGTCTCGCGTGGCAACTTCCAGCACAGACCAGTTCTTGAGTTCGTCGACGCTCATGCGCGTCTGGGTGGGTATCGTGAAGGACTTCACCTGTCTGGGGGTTCGCCGGTGCACACTGCTGGCCTGGTCGGGGCCAGTGCTCAGTACCTGGGTCAAATGGTCCTTGATTTCGCGCAGCCGAACGCCGTCTTCAGCGATGGATTCGCCGTTGGAGTCCAGCACAAAGAACGTGTCCAGGCTCATCCCGTCTTTGGAATTGTAAATGCGGGCATCGTGAACACTCAGGTTAAGCTGCTCGAGCTCCGCGCAAATGATGGAAAACAGCGCGCTGTGCGCTCTGGCATGTATGAAGATCTGAGTACCATTCGCGACCGTGGAATCCACGGTATTGCGCACCAGCACCAGTACCCGCTCGCGATCGTAGTGGCCGGCGATGGCTTCCGTGTGCCACGCGATGTCCTCGGCGCGCTCGCGAATAAAGTAGTCTTCACCTCGCTGGTGCCAGAGGTCTTCCAGTTCCTCGGGCATGAAGCCACGAAATTCCAGCAGATTGATCGCCGCGTTCTTGGTTTCTTCGATCCAAACCTGTTTGTCCACCGGGTTCTCCAGCCCTCGGCGCAGGGCGCGCTTGGTCTCGGTGTAGAGCTGGCGCAGGAGTGAGCCGCGCCAGGCGTTCCACAGCGTGGGGTTGGTGCCGTTGATATCCGCCACGGTAAGCGTGAACAAGTAGTCCAGCCGCATCTGGTCGCCGGTATGCTCGGCAAACTGCTGCACCACCTCCGGATCTGAAATATCCTTGCGCTGGGCTACCTGCGACATCAGCAGGTGATTGCGCACCAGCCAAACGATGAGGTTGGTGTCGCGCTTGCTCAAGCCGTGATCGGTGCAGAAGGCTTCGGCGTCCACAGCGCCAAGCTCCGAGTGGTCACCGCCGCGGCCCTTGCCAATATCGTGGAACAGTCCCGCGAGGTAGAGCAGCTCAAACTTGGGCAGGCGGCGAGCCACCCGGCTGGTCACCGGGAAGCGTTCGTCGAACTCTTCGCTGAGAAAACGCCGCATGTTTTCGATCACCTGCAGCGTATGGGCATCTACGGTATAGGTGTGAAATAGGTCGTGCTGCATCTGCCCCACGATATGGCCCCAGGCCGGAAGATACTTACCCAGTACGCCGTAGCGGCTCATGCGCCTGAGCTGCCGGGTCAGGGCATAGGGTGAACGAAAAATCTCGAGGAATGTCGCGCGATTCTCCGGGTCATCGCGGAAGGACTCATCGATAAGGTCGCGATTATCGCGAATCATTCGGATGGTCAGTGCGCCGATCCCAACCACGGCCTCATGGCGGGCGGACAGCAGGAAGACCTCCAGCAGGGCCCCTGGGTGTTCGCTGAAGACTTGTGGATGCCTCGCTTCAATGTAGCCATTGCGGATCAGAAAGCGCTCGTTGATTTCTTCGATGTCATCCGCTTCATCGGCGTGCAGGATGGCCTGGTCGAAGTACTGTATCAGGACCTCATTCAACTGACTGAGGGCGCCGGCCCAGCGGTAGTAGATTTGCATGAACTGTTCGACCGCGAGTCGGTCACCGTCCTCGAAACCCCACATGGCTGCAAGCTCGCGTTGATGGTCGAACAGCAGGCGATCCTCTTCGCGACCGGTAATCATGTGCAGGGCGTAGCGCACTCGCCACATGAATTCGCGCCCGCGCATGAAAATCTCGGTTTCTTCCTGGCTGATAAACTGTTCGGTGCGCAGTTCGTCGAGAGATTCAACGATGAAGTGGCGCTCTGCTATCCAGCCGATGACCTGCAGGTCTCTCAACCCCCCCGGCGAGCTCTTGACGTTGGGCTCGAGGTTGTATTCCGTCTCAGCATATTTGGCATGGCGCTTGCGCTGCTCTTCCAGCTTGCCGCGAAAAAAGTCTACGCTTGGCCACATATTTGCGGGCGCAATGCCCGTTTTAACCCGTGCCAGCAGAGTATCGGCGCCGCGCAGCACTCGCGTTTCCATCAGGTTGGTCAGGATGGTCAGATCAGCACGGGCGTTTTCCTCGCACTCGGCAACGGTGCGCACGCTGTGGCCGATGGCGAGGCCTATATCCCAAAGCAGGGTGAGAAAGCCCTCCAGCAAACGATCGCAGTCACGGCAGTCGTCGCCTTGCAGAACCAGAATGTCGATATCGGACCGGGGGTGCAACTCGCCGCGGCCGTAGCCGCCAACTGCGATCAGGGCCAGTTCCTGATCGCCCCAGTCCACCGTATCCCACAGCGCACCGAGCAGGGAGTCCATCGCTGCAGCGCGCAGGCCGAGGAGTTTGCCTGTATTGACGCCGGCCTTGAACTGGTCGTCGAGATAACCATCGATAGCGGCAAGAGCGGCTTTGCCCGCAGCGATAGCCTGGCCCGCCCGGAGTTCAGCCTCAAAGGCATCAGCGTTAAACAGAGCCGCGGGCAGGGGAACAGTTGCAGCCGCCATGGCCAGCCTAAAAGCTCTCCTCTGAACGGCGGGTGAAGATCTCACAGCCGTCAGCGGTCACGCCCAGCGTATGTTCCCACTGAGCAGAAAGCCGGCCATCCCGCGTCGTAACGGTCCAACCGTCCTTCTGATTGAGTTTGGTATGGCGGCGACCGGCGTTGATCATGGGCTCAATGGTAAAGGTCATGCCCTCCTCGAGTACGAGACCGGTACCGCTACGTCCGTAGTGCAAGACCTGGGGGTCCTCATGAAAGATCTGGCCGATGCCGTGGCCACAGTACTCGCGCACCACTGAGTAATAGTTTTTTTCGGCGTGCTGTTGGATGACATGGCCAATGTCGCCCAGGGTTGTGCCCGGCCTTACGATGTCCAGGGCTTTGTAGAGGCACTCCTGGGTGATGGTGACCAGACGCCGCGCATGGGGCTGCACATCGCCGACCAGCACCATGATGCTGCTATCGCCATGGAAGCCGTCTTTAATCACGGTGACGTCGATGTTGATGATGTCACCGTTTTTCAGGCGCTTGCTCTCCGAGGGGATGCCGTGGCAAACCACTTCGTTCACCGAGGTACAAATGGACTTGGGAAAGCCGTGATAGTTGAGTGGAGCCGGAACCGCCTGCTGGGTCCCGGTGATGAACTCGTGACATATTCGATCGAGTTCTCCAGTCGTGATGCCCACTTCAACGTGGGGCCGGATCATTTCCAGGCACTGTGCGGCGAGGGCGCCGGCGGTGCGCATCTTATCGATCTCGGCGGCGGTCTTTATCGAGACACCCATTTGTAACCTATTGATTTTTAGCGCAAAAACGTGTTTTTGACGACGCAGGGGGCGTCGCGGGAGGCACATTCTACCGCAATCGTCAGTGGAATGGGGACTGCGGGCGTGGCTAGCCCCTTGATTTGCCCCGCTTTTCGCTTTAATCAGCCTGCCGCATGTGGTATAAAGCGCGCCTTCCCAGCGGGGCGTGCCGGACGAGTCTGGCGGTCTGGCGGAAGAAATTAAACGACACACACATATCGTCACGTGCTTCAGGGTGCCGGCTAGCTGGTTTGAAGCATGGGATATGTGGAGGACTAACCCAAATACAAGGTAACTATCTATGTCGCAAGTAAGCATGCGCGACCTGCTGCAGGCGGGCGCCCACTTTGGTCACCAGACCCGATACTGGAACCCCAAGATGGATGAGTACATCTTCGGGGCCCGGAACAAGATTCACATCATCAACCTCGAGCACACGGTGCCGGCCTTCAACGAAGCCCTCACCTTTATGAAGTCGCTCGCGGCCAACAAGAACAAGATCCTGTTCGTCGGCACCAAGCGCGCCGCCGGCAAGATCATCAAAGAGCAGGCGGAACGCGCCGGACAGCCCTATGTCAGCCATCGCTGGCTGGGCGGCATGCTCACCAACTACAAGACCATTCGCGCATCGATCAAGCGTCTTCGTGACCTGGAAGCTCAGCAGGCGGATGGCACCTTCGACAAGCTGACAAAAAAGGAAGCCCTGATGCGCACGCGCCAGATGGATAAGCTGGAACGCTCCATCGGCGGTATCAAGGAAATGGCTGGCCTGCCAGATGCACTGTTCGTTGTCGATGTCGATCACGAGCGCATCGCTGTGACCGAGGCGAATAAGCTCGGTATACCGGTAATCGGCATCGTCGATACCAACTCCAACCCGGACGGTGTCGACTACATCATCCCCGGCAATGATGACGCGATCCGCGCTATCAAGCTGTATGTCGCCACGGTTGCCGATGCCTGCTTGGCGGGCAAAGCAGAGGCTGGCGAAGCGATCCCCAACAAGGACGAGTTCGTCGAAGAAGCGCCAGAGGCCCAGGAAGCTGCTGCGGTAGAAGCCGCTCCTGAAGCCGCCCCTGTTGAGGCTGCTGCGGCTGAAGCGCCAGCGGCAGAGGCTGCTGCGGCAGAGGCTCCTGAGGCTGAGGCGGAAGAGGCACCAGCCGAGTCTGCCGAGACCAAGGCGGCCGCCGAGTAAACACTGGCGTAAAGGCCCCGGCTGAGTCCGCCGGGGCCACATCATCGAATGCCAGCCCCTTATTGGGGCCACCCAGAGAGGAAGATTTCTGATGTCTGTAGCATTGGTAAAAGAACTGCGTGATCGCACCGGCCTTGGCATGCTGGAGTGCAAAAAAGCGCTGAAGCAAGCCGACGGCGATGTCGAAAAGGCGATTGAGGAACTGCGTAAGTCCAGCGGTATGAAGGCGGCCAAAAAAGCGGGCCGCACCGCAGCGGATGGTGTCGTGGCGACTCGTGTTGCCGAAGATGGCAGTTTCGGCGTAC
This sequence comes from Pseudomonadota bacterium, assembly GCA_038748065.1. GTDB lineage: Bacteria > Pseudomonadota > Gammaproteobacteria > Pseudomonadales > Halieaceae > JBCDJG01. The sequence goes on along the minus strand of JBCDJG010000022.1, from coordinate 27,512 downwards.
TGGTTGAGGTCAACAGCGAAACCGATTTCGTTGCCCGAGACGACAATTTTCTGGGCTTTGTGCAGTCTGTCGTGGATGCCGCCTATGAAGGCCGCCAGGATGATGTCGCGGCGCTGATGGCCGGCGACCTGGAATCGGCCAGGGAATCCCTGGTTCAGAAAATCGGTGAGAATATTGGCGTGCGCCGCATTGAACTGGTCACCGCCGACGCTGGCGTGGTGGGCTCTTATGTCCACGGTAACAAGCGAATCGCGGTGCTGGTGCAGCTGCAGGGCGGAGACCAGGACCTCGCTCGTGACGTGGCAATGCATGTGGCGGCGGTGAATCCGCAGGTTGTCTCTGCGGCGGACATGCCCGAGGACGTGGTGGCCAAGGAGAAAGAAATCTTCACTGCCCAGGCGCAGGAGTCTGGCAAGCCGCCCGAGATCATCGAGAAGATGATCGGTGGGCGCATCAAGAAGTTCCTGTCCGAGAACAGCCTGGTCGAACAGCCCTTCGTCAAGGACCCGGATTTGACGGTTGGCAAGCTGGTGGCAGGCGCCAACGCTGAGGTCGTCGCCTTCGCTCGCTTTGAAGTCGGAGAGGGTATCGAGGTGGAGAAAGTTGACTTCGCCGACGAGGTTGCAGCGCAGCTCAAGGGCTAGCGGGCGCCAAGCCAGGAAACGGGCCTGTCGGCCCGTTTTTTTTGTAGCAATGTCCTGTAAGATACGCCCCAGCTTTGGGAGGTGAGACATGCCCCAGGTATCGGGTGAAAAGAAGTACAAGCGGATTCTACTGAAGCTTAGCGGCGAAGCGCTGACCGGCACTGAGAGCTTTGGCATCGATCCGAAAATCCTCGACCTGATGGCCCTTGAAATTGGCCAGCTTGTTGGTATCGGTGTGCAGGTTGGCCTCGTTGTCGGTGGCGGCAACCTGTTTCGCGGCGCGGCCTTGCAGGCAGCTGGTCTTGATCGAGTCACCGGCGATCATATGGGCATGCTGGCAACCGTCATGAATGCCTTGGCCTTGCGCGATTCCCTGGAGCGCTCGAATATCGCAACGCGCGTTATGTCCTCCATCCCCATGAGTGGCGTGGTAGACCATTACGACCGTCGCAACGCGATCCGAGCGTTGAACGGCGGTGACGTCGTGATTTTTGCGGCGGGCACCGGGAACCCCTTCTTTACCACAGACTCCTCGGCCTGCCTGCGTGGTATTGAGGTTGAGGCCGAACTCGTGCTGAAGGCGACCAAGGTCGATGGGGTCTATTCGGCGGATCCGATGAAGGTCGCTGACGCAGTCAAATACCAGCGCCTGACCTACGACGAGGTGCTGGACAAAAAACTGGAGGTCATGGACCTGACAGCGATCTGTCTCTGCCGCGACCACAACATGCCTGTCCGGGTATTTGAGATGGAAAAGCAGGGGGCGCTGCTGAACATTGTCAGAGGCGGCGACGACGGCACGTTGATCGAATGATCCCGGCAAGCAGCGAAGGAGAATAAGGTGATAGACGATATCAAGGTCGAAGCCAAAGAGCGGATGGAAAAGAGCCTCGAGGCGCTGGGCCACAATTTCAACAAGATTCGCACGGGTCGCGCGCACCCCAGCCTGCTGGACGGGTTGAAGGTGGAATACTATGGCGCGGATACGCCGCTGAACCAGGTGGCTAATGTCACCATTGAGGATGCGCGTACCCTGAGTCTGACCGCCTGGGATAAATCCATGATTCCCGACATTGAAAAGGCCATCATGAAATCAGACCTTGGCCTGAACCCGGCGACCGCCGGGGAGGTCATTCGCATACCGATGCCGATGCTGACCGAAGAGACACGCAAGGGCTACATTCGGCAGGCGCGTCAGGAGGCAGAGTCCGCGCGCGTCTCCGTGCGCAATGCGCGTCGCGATGCAATGGGCATGCTGAAGGAGCTGGTCAAAGAGAAAGAGATAGGTGAGGACGACGAGCGTCGCGGCCAGGACGAGGTACAGAAGCTCACTGATAGCTTCGTCAGCCGCATCGAAAAAATGCTGGAAGAGAAAGAGTCAGATCTACTCGAGATCTGATCCACGCATGCCCGCCTCCCAAGACCAACCTGGCACGGGGCCTGAAAAGGACCGGGTTATTCCCAGGCACGTCGCTATCATCATGGACGGCAATAACCGCTGGGCCAGGCGCGGTGGCCTGCCCGGCGCGGCGGGCCATCGAGCAGGCGTGGAGGCGGTGCGAGGAGTGCTCAGGGCCTGCCGCGACCACGGCGTAGAAGTGCTGACACTGTTTGCCTTTTCCAGCGAGAATTGGGGCAGGCCGGTCCCCGAGGTCCGCTCTTTGCTGGCTCTGTTATCGCTTTACCTGCGCAACGAAGTGCGGGAGCTGAACAAAGACGGCGTACGCCTGCGCTTTATCGGTCGGCGTGATCGCTTTAGCGAGCGATTGCAGCGTTTGATGCAGCGTAGCGAGCGACTGACGCAGGATAATCGCGCCGCGACGATGGTGATCGCTGTCGATTACGGCGGCCACTGGGATATTGCCCATGCGGCGAGACTGCTGGCAGAGCGAGTGCAGCGAGGGCAACTGACGCCCGAGGAAATAACGCCTGCGCTGTTGGATGAGCAGGTCGCCATTGCCGATCTGCCCAAACCAGACCTGTGTATCCGCACGGGAGGCGATGCGCGCATCAGTAACTTCATGCTGTGGCATTTCGCGTACAGCGAGCTCTACTTCACCAACACCCTATGGCCGGATTTTGGCGAGCTCGAGTTCGCACGAGCGCTGGCAGACTATAGCCGACGCGAACGCCGCTTTGGGCTGCGCGAGCCCGACGGCATCGTCGCAGATATGGACAACAATGCTTAAGCAGCGGATTATCACGGCAATCCTGCTGGCCGGCACTTTTTTGGGTGCCATCGTATTTCTACCGCTCCCGGCGCTGGCGCTGTTCTTCGGCGTGGTGGTGGTCCTGGGTGGCTGGGAATGGTCTCGACTGGCGGGCTGGGAATCTTTGGCGGCTCGCGCCCTGTTTGTTGCGCTTCTCGCGATCGGTCTGCTAACACTCTACGTGCAAGTTGGGCTGGGGGACGGCCCGGAGCGAGAGCGGGTGCAGCCCGTTCTGGGGCTGGCGGGTTTATGGTGGTCCTTCGCGCTGCTATGGGTGCGGAGTTATCCGGGCAGCGCGCTGCTTTGGAATAACAAGGCGATGCGGAGCCTGATTGGGCTGCTGGTGCTCGGCCTGGGTTGGTTTGCCGCGGTGTACCTGCTGAGCTACCCCCGTGGCGGCCTGCTGATGGTCGTCATGGTTATCATTGTGGCGTCTGCGGATATCGCGGCCTATTTCACCGGCAAGTCGCTGGGGAAACACAAGCTGGCGCCTGAGGTCAGCCCGGCCAAAACCTGGGAAGGGTTTTGGGGTGGCATGACTGCCGCCGTCGCGGTAGCGCTGGTGCTGTATGCGCTGTTGCCCATGCAGCAGGCGCACGTCAGTATGATGGCCGTGATGGTCGTGACCGTGCTGACAGCCTTTGCGTCGGTGATCGGTGATCTGACCGTCAGCATGGTGAAGCGGTCCAGTGGTTGTAAAGACAGCGGCTCTCTGCTGCCCGGGCACGGCGGTTTTCTGGACCGACTTGATAGCCTCTGCGGCGCCGCACCGGTGTTTGCCCTGGGCCTCCTTCTGGCAGGATGGTAGATGTGATGAGTGAGCCACGCAGCGTATCGGTTCTCGGCTCGACGGGCTCGATCGGTGTGAATACGCTGGACGTGATTGCGCGCCACCCCGAGCGCTACCGCGTCGTCGGTCTTGCGGCCCACGCCTCGGTAGATACGATGCTCGCCCAGTGCCTGGTGCACGCGCCTCGCTACGCCTGTCTGGTTGATGCCGATGCAGCTGAAGAATTGCGCAGCAAGCTCCCAGCGAGCTCAGCAACCGAAGTGCTGGCGGGTATGGACGCGGTCGTCGAAATTGCCGAGGCCGCTGAAGTCGATACCGTCATGGCGGCCATTGTCGGCGCCGCGGGTTTGCCCTCTGCCCTGGCCGCTGCGCGAGCCGGCAAAACGCTGCTGCTGGCCAACAAGGAGTCACTGGTGATGGGCGGCCGCCTGTTGATGCAGGCGGTGCGGGACGGCGGCGCACGGCTGTTGCCGATCGACAGTGAGCACAACGCGATCTTCCAGTGCATGCCCCTGGATCAGGAGGGTCATACCACCGACCGGGGCGTCGCCAAGGTTCTGTTAACTGCCTCAGGGGGACCCTTTCGAACCTGGAGCGCTGAGCGCATTGCTCGGGCAACACCCGATGAGGCCTGCGCACATCCCAACTGGAGCATGGGACGTAAGATATCAGTGGACTCCGCTACGCTGATGAATAAGGGCCTGGAATTTGTTGAGGCCTGCTGGTTGTTCGACCTGCCACCGGCACAGGTCGACGTTGTCGTGCACCCGCAGAGTATTATCCATTCCATGGTGCAGTACATCGATGGCTCGGTATTGGCGCAGCTCGGTAACCCGGACATGCGCACGCCCATTGCCTATGGACTGGGCTGGCCCGAACGCCTGGACGCGGGTGTCGCACCACTGGACCTGATAGCCGCTGCGCGACTGGACTTTGAGGCACCCGACGAGTCACGTTTCCCCTGCCTGCGCTTGGCGCGTGAGTCGATGCAGCGGGGCGGCACGGCCACCGTTGCCTGCAATGCGGCTAATGAAGTCGCCGTCGCTGCCTTTCTCCGCGGTGACATCGCCTTCACGGATATCGCTGCGCTCATTGAACAGACCCTGGAATCCGCAACCGTGGTTGAACCGGAGTCCCTGGCTGTGGTCGAACTAGCCGATAGGGAAGCAAGAACATTGGCCGAAGAATGGCTGGCCGAGCACGGGCGCAGCAGCAGCCGGCTCAAGGCCTGAGTTAAGGACGGAAAGACCTGATGGAGTTGATGTACACCATAGCTGTCACCCTGATCACTATCGCCATCCTGGTGGCGGTACATGAATGGGGTCACTTTTGGGTCGCGCGGCGCTGCGGGGTTAAGGTGCTGCGCTTCTCCATAGGTTTTGGTAAACCGCTATACACGAGGCGCGATCGACAGGGGACGGAGTTCAGCGTGGCGGCTATCCCCCTGGGCGGCTATGTGAAAATGCTGGACGAGCGTGAGGGTGATGTCCCCGAGGCGGAGCTGGACCAAGCCTTCAATCGCAAGCCGGTGCTATCGCGTATCGCCATTGTAGCGGCCGGGCCGCTGGCCAATTTTGCCCTGGCGATCCTCGCCTACTGGGCGCTATTTCTGAACGGTGAAAGTGGCTACGCGCCGCTGATTGGCGACGTGGAGGAGGGCTCGGTGGCGTATATGGCCGGGCTGGAGGCAGGGCAGGAGATCGTTGCCATCGACGGCGAAGCCACCCCGACCTGGCAGGCCCTGAGCTTTCGTCTGCTTGACCGTATCGGCGATACCGGGGAGATCAGCTTCTCCGTCAAGTACCCCGATTCCAGCGTGGTCTATGAAAGTGAAGGCCCGATAGAGCGCTGGCTGTCTGACGAGGAGCAGCCTGACCTGTTTGGCTGTCTGGGCATTCGCATGTACTCCCCCGACGTTGAGCCCGTTTTTCAGGAGGTGCTGGCGAATAGTCCCGCCGAGGCGGCCGGCTTCCAGGCCGGTGACAGGCTGATCAGCGCCGACGGCACCCCGATGCCGCTGTGGTCAGACTGGGTAGACTATGTGAAGGCGCGCCCGGGCGAGCGCATTACGGTGGAATATGAGCGCGATGCACGCGTCTTGTTCGGCGATATTGTGCCAGAGCGCATGGAGCTGCCAGGCGGTGAAGTGATCGGTCGCGTCGGCGTCAGTGTTGCCCTGCCGGAGATGCCGCCTGAGCTGATCCGTGAATTCAGTCGCGGCCCCGTTGAAGCCATGAGTGCGGCGGTGGTCAGAACCGGTGAGCTGGTGAGCTTTACGCTCAATTCAATCAAGAAAATGATCCAGGGGCTGATCTCGCCAAAAAACTTGAGCGGCCCCATCACCATTGCTAAAGTGGCGAGCGCTTCAGCCAAGTCAGGGCTGGAGTCCTGGGTGGGCTTTCTGGCCTTGCTCAGTGTCAGTTTGGGGGTATTGAATCTGTTACCCATACCGGTGCTGGATGGCGGCCACCTGATGTACTACACGGTGGAGCTGTTGGCCGGGCGGCCTGTTCCTGAGAAGATACAGGCCTTGGGCTACCAGGTTGGCTTGGTTCTGGTGTTGGGCATCATGATGCTTGCCCTGTATAACGATTTTGCCCGGCTTTAGCGGGCCGAAAAGATAATGAAACGCCGCTATCCGGCGCGATCCGGTTGAATTTTATTTGATGAAGCGCAGCCTACGTTACTTCGCTCTGTACCTGTTGATGGGCTTGTCCTTTGCCCAGGCCCAGGACTCGTCCTTCATTATCTCGGATATCCGCGTCGAGGGCCTGCAGCGCATTTCAGCGGGTAGCGTCTTTGCCGCCATGCCGCTGGCAGTGGGCGACCTGGTGAGCGAGCAGTCGCTGCAGGCGGCTGCGCGAAGCCTGTTCGGCACCGGTAATTTCGACGATATCCGCCTCGGCAGGGATGGCAACGTCCTGGTTGTGATTGTGGCCGAGCGTCCCAGCATCAGCGAGATCAATATCGATGGCAACAAGGCCATTGAAACGGAAGCCCTGCTTGATGGCTTGAAAGGTGCAGGGCTTGCCGTCGGCCAGGTCTTCCAGCGTTCGACGCTTGAGGGCATGCAGCTGGAGTTGCAGCGCCAGTACGTCCAGCAGGGGCGCTATGATGCCGCCATCGAGACCGAGGTGCTCTCCGAGCCGCGCAATCGCGTTTCCGTTAACATCGATGTCGACGAGGGCAACGTCGCTGCAATCAAACACATCAATGTCGTCGGCAACGAGGTTTTTTCCGACGAAGACCTCACGGACCTGTTCGAACTGCAAACCACAGGCTGGTTATCCTTCTTTACGAATGACGACAAGTACTCACGCGAGAAGCTCGGTGGCGACCTTGAGGCGCTACGCTCTTATTACCTGGACCGCGGTTACCTGCAATTCAGCATCGATTCAACTCAGGTATCTGTGTCGCCCAACAAGGAAGAGGTCTATATCACGGCGAACGTGACCGAGGGTGACAAATTTACGGTTAGCGCCGTAGATCTGTCAGGCGACCTCGTGCTGCCCGAGTCTGACCTTCGCCGCTTTCTGTTGATTGCCGAAGGGCAGACATTCTCTCAGCAGCTGGTTACGTCAACTGAGGAATACCTGACGCGACGCCTCGGCAACGAAGGCTACAATTTTGCCAAGGTCACCGGTATCCCTGAAATAGACGAGGGCGAAAGTTCGGTGGCGATGAAGTTCTTCGTTGACCCGGGCAAACGTACTTACGTAAGGCGGATCAGCTTCCAGGGCAACCTGAAGACCGCGGACGATGTGCTGCGGCGCGAAATGCGCCAGATGGAAAGCGCTCCTGCCTCCTCCGCGGCGATCGAGCAATCGCGCATTCGCCTCGAGCGCCTGGGCTACTTCAGTCGTGCCACGGTCGAAACGACGGAGGTGCCGGGCACCGACGACCTGATCGACGTCGAATTTGCCGTGGAAGAACAGTCGTCGGGCAGTATCGGAGCGAGTTTCGGTTTTGCCCAGGACGCTGGCCTGATACTGGGTATTAACCTGCAGCAGGATAACTTTCTCGGGACTGGCAAGCGCGTGGGCATTGCGCTGAACTCCTCCCGCTTCCAGGATCTTTACAACTTCAGCTACACCAACCCCTACTTTACCGAGGACGGTGTGAGCCGCGGCTTTAATATCTTCTTCCGCTCCACAGACCTCTCTGAGGTCAACGTTGCCAGCTATACCACGGACACCTTCGGCGGCGCGATCAATTTCGGCTATCCGATCAAGGAGACAGAGCGACTCGGCTTCAGCATCGGCATTTCAGATACTGAAATCACCGCAGGCCGTTTCGCTGTGCAAGAAATTGCAGCCAGCCCTCGTTTGGAAGATGGCATCGATTTTTGGTACTTCAGTAACCTGCAAGCTGACGGCACCTATTCGGCGCCGGAAACCCTGCAGCCCATCGGCACGCTTCCGCCCACTGCCCTGACGCCACCGCCAGAGCCAGGCTTTCTGGACATCAACGGCAATGAGTTCCTTAACTGGACGCTTACCGGCAGCTGGAACCAGTCGACGTTGAACCGCGGCCGCTTGGCCACACGCGGCGCGGCGCAGTCGGTGTCGCTGGAGGTGTCTATGCCGGGCTCCGATCTCGAATTCTGGAAGGCGAATTATCGCGGTGAAATTTTCTTCCCAATCGCCAGCGCCTGGACGCTGCGGCTGCGCACCGAACTGGGCTATGGGGATGGTTATGGCGATAACGTGATACTGCCGTTCTATGAGCATTTCTTCTCCGGTGGCTTTGGCTCAGTGCGTGGCTACGAGGCCAATACGCTGGGCCCGCGCAGTACGCCAGCGGAGATTTACCTGACGGACCGAGCCGTCACCGAGATCGACGAGAACGGTAATCCCCTTAACTTTTCCAATAACATCGGCTATATCCGCAACCCGGAAACCGGCAAGCTGGAATTCGATACGGTACAGGGCCGGCGCCGCGCCGACCCCTTCGGCGGTAATGTTCTGATCGAGGGCAGTGCCGAGCTCCTGTTCCCCTTGCCCTTTATCAAGGATCGCAGCAAATTGCGCTCGGCGTTTTTTCTGGATGCGGGCAACGTCTTCAACACCAACTGCACGTCCAACCAGATCAATTGCTTCGATGTCGACTGGGGCGAGATTCGCTATTCCGTCGGCGTTGGGGTGACATGGATAACCGGCTTCGGGCCGATGACCTTCAGCCTCGCGAAACCGCTTAATGCCGGTGATTTCGATCGCGAAGAAGCGTTCCAGTTTACGCTGGGCCGAGGCTTCTGATACTTACCTTGTAGGGAGAAACACGTGTCTAAACTGATTAAAGCAACCCTGGCTGCCGCACTGCTGGCGCTGCCTATGACGGCAATGGCGCAGGGTAAGATTGCCGTTGTTGATTTGCAGGAGGCCATTTTGCAGACCGACATGGCACAAAAAAGGATTAATGATGTGCGGGCCCAGGACGACTATAAGTCCGATAAGGCCGAGTTTGATCGCCTGCAGGCTGAATTCGAAGACCTGGTCAAGGACTTCCAAAAGGACGCCGCCGTTATGAGCCAGGAGCAGCAGGAAACCATGCGTGGCCGTCTGCAGAACAAGCAGGCTGACCTCGAGCATGTGACCGGCAAGCTGCGTAAGGCGGAACAGGCCGCTGGCCAGGCGCTGCTGCAGGAAATGTCACCTCGCGTGCAGGAAGTGCTGCGTGAGCTCATTGCCACAGAAGGGATCGGTCTTTTGTTGCAACGCGGCTCAGTTATCCACGCGGATGCTGGCTATAGCATCACCGCAAAGGTGACCGACAAGCTGAATCAACAAGCTGCGGAGTAAACTCCATTTGTATACGCTTGGCGAGCTGGCCCAGCGCCTGGGACTGAGCTTCTCTGGCGACGCCGAACGTAGTCTTTCCGGCCTGTCCACCCTGGCGGCGGCAGGCCCTGACGATCTCAGCTTCCTTGCAAATCGTAGGTACGCCACCCAGCTATCAGAGACCCTGGCCGGCGCCGTTATCCTGCAGGCCGAATTTGTCGACCAATGCCCCTCGGACTGCCTGATCGCTGAGGACCCCTATCTCGCCTTTGCCCGTCTCAGCGGCCTGTTCGACCGCAGTCCAAAGCAAGCCGCGGGTGTACACCCCAGCGCCACGGTAGCGGACGGTGCCAGCGTTGACGAAAGTGCCAGTATCGGCCCGCAGGCGGTGGTCGAGGAGGGCGCGGTGCTTGGGCCTGACGTAACGGTCGGCGCGCTCGCCTATATCGGCCACAACTGTGAGATTGGAAAAGGCTGCATCATTCACGCCGGCGCCAGCGTACAGCACAGCGTGCGCATGGGCAGGTACTGTGTGATTCACCCGCGGGCGGTTATCGGCGGCGACGGTTTCGGCTTCGCTCCCGGGCCCGATGGCTGGGAGAAGATTCATCAACTCGGCGGTGTCTTGCTGGGTGAATGTGTCGAAGTCGGGGCCTGTACGACAATTGACCGCGGCGCGCTGGCAGATACGGTGCTGGAGGACGGCGTCATTGTCGACAACCTGGTGCAAATAGCCCACAACTGCCATATCGGAAAAAATACCGCGATCGCTGGCTGCAGCGGTCTGGCAGGCAGCACGATTATTGGTGCAAACTGCACGCTGGCCGGCGGTGTGGGCGTGGTTGGTCATGTCGAGATTTGCGACAACGTGCACGTGACCGGCATGACGATGGTGACCAAGTCGATCACCGAGCCAGGGTCCTATTCCTCGGGTACGCCGATGACGTCGACCCGTGACTGGAAGCGCAACGCGGTCGGGTTCGCGCAACTGGACGCTATTCGCCGGCGCCTGAAGGCGCTGGAACAGTCGCAACACCCCTAGAGGCAAGGAGCCCTGTCCAAGATGGATGTGAATGAAATCCGGAACTACTTGCCACACCGCTACCCCTTCCTGCTGGTAGACCGCGTGGTGGAGATTAACCTGGGTGAGTCCATCGTGGCCTACAAGAACCTCTCGATCAACGAGCCCTTCTTCGATGGCCACTTCCCCGACAAGCCCGTTTTCCCCGGCGTTTTGCTGGTTGAGGCCATGGCCCAGGCCGCCGGGATACTTGGCTTTAAGTCCATGGACAAGACTCCGGCTGATGGGTCGATCTACTACTTTGTGGGTGCCGATAACCTGCGTTTCAAGCGCCCCTGCGTACCAGGTGACCGGGTAATGCTACGCGCCAAAATCCTGGGGGACCGTCGCGGCATATGGAAGTTTGAGGTCAGCTCCGATGTTGACGGCGAGCTCTGCGCCTCCGCCACGATCCTGTGCGCCGACCGCTGAGCGCCACCTGCCACTATGATCCATGAACAGGCCATCGTAGACCCATCGGCCCGCGTGGCTGAAGATGCTGTCATCGGCCCCTGGACCCTGATCGGACCAGAGGTCGAGATCGGCCCCGGCACGATTGTGGAATCGCATGTGGTGATCAAGGGCCCTACCGTCATTGGCGCCAACAACCATATTTTTCAATTTTCCTCGGTGGGCGAGGACACACCTGACCTGAAGTACCATGGAGAACCGACGCGGCTGCGAATTGGCGATAACAATGTGATTCGTGAAAACGTCACTATTCATCGCGGCACGGTCCAGGATCGCGGTGAGACGATTATCGGCAATCACAACCTGCTCATGGCCTACGTCCACATCGGCCACGACAGTGAGATTGGTGATCATACGATCCTGGTCAACAACGCAGCGCTGGCAGGGCACGTGGTAGTGGGTGACTGGGCCATCCTTTCCGGCTATACCCTGGTGCACCAGTTCTGCCGCATCGGCGCGCACAGCTTCAGTGGTATGGGCACGGCGATCGGCAAGGATGTGCCGGCTTTTGTCACTGTCAGCGGTTCGCCTGCCGAGGCAAAGACAATTAACCTCGAAGGGCTGAGGCGACGCGGCTTCTCCAAGGACGCCCTGCGCCAGCTGCGCCGAGCCTTCAAGATTGTCTACCGTCAGGGCCTGACCCTCGAACTTGCCCTACAGCGCTTGGAGCCGATGGTTAAGGAGACTCCTGAAGTGCAAATGCTGGTGGACTCCATCCTGGCTTCCGAGCGCGGTATTGTTCGCTAGTCAGATAGTGGGCTTGCGCTGATGGGTGGCGCACTTCGCCTGGGGCTTGTGGTTGGAGAAGCGTCCGGCGACATCCTCGCTTCCCGGGTCGTACGCGCGCTGCGGCAGCACTACGACGAGGTCACATTGCAGGGGATGGGCGGGCCACTGCTCGAGGCCGAGGGCCTGAACAGCCTGTTCCCCATGGAGCGTCTGGCGGTTATGGGCTTCGTCGAACCGGTCAAGCGTCTACCCGAGTTGTTGAGCATGCGCGCTGAGCTTTATCGCCATTTCAGTGAGCAGCCGCCTGATCTCTTCTTGGGCGTTGATTCCCCTGATTTTAATTTGCGCCTCGAGTTGAAGCTGCGGGCCCAGGGCATTCGCACAGCACACCTGGTCAGTCCCTCCGTCTGGGCCTGGCGCCGCGGTAGGCTCAAGAAAATCAGCCGCGCCGTAGACCTGATGCTTTGCCTTTTTCCCTTTGAAACCGCCATCTATGAAGAGCACGGCGTCAGAGCCGCATTTGTCGGGCACCCGCTGGCCGATGAACTGCGCGACCTACCCGCGGCTGGGGCCGTGCGTGAGCGCCTTGGCCTTCCAGGCGAGCGGCGAATACTGGCGATACTGCCCGGGAGCAGGGGCGGCGAGGTCCGGATGCTGGCGCCGCTGTTTCTCGAAACCGCTACCCGCCTTGCCAGCGCCGATAACAACCTGCATTTTGTGCTCCCCGCCGCCAACGCGGAGCGGCGCGCGGAGTTGCAAAGCATGCTCTCCGCCTACCCGGGCCTGCCTCTGACGCTGATTGACGGGCAATCGCGGGAAGCCATGTTGGCGGCCGACGCGGTACTACTGGCCTCGGGTACTGCCACGCTGGAAGCCATGCTCCTGCGTCGCCCGATGGTGGTTGCCTATCGCATGGCCTCCCTTTCCTGGGCCCTGGTCTCGCGCATGGTTACGACTGAATTTGCCGGGCTGCCCAACATACTGGCCGGTCGTGCGGTGGTGCCTGAACTGATTCAGGATGATGCCACGGTCTCTGGCCTGGTAGATGCAATCAATCCGCTACTGCAGGACCCGAGGGCACGCGAAGCACAATTGGCGGTCTTTGATGACCTCCACGAGAGCCTCGCACTGGGCTACGCCGAGCGCTGCGCCAGGGCTATCGCAGGCGCGACTTCAGGCACGGGTGGGCCTGGCGCAGCGGTGGCGCCCGATGGATGATCTGTTTACACCTGCCTTCGAGGGCGAGGGTTTGGCCGGTGTCGACGAAGTGGGCCGAGGGCCTCTAGCGGGCGATGTGGTGGCGGCCGCTGTTATCCTCGACCCGGCTCGGCCGATCGAGGGCCTGAGGGACTCCAAGAAACTCACGCAGGCGCGGCGCGAGGCGCTGGCGGAAGAGATACGGGAGCGCGCGCTCGCCTGGACAGTGGCGCGGGCCAGCGTTAGTGAGATCGACCGTCTGAATATCTTGCAGGCCAGCCTGCTGGCGATGAAGCGCGCCGTGGAGGCGCTCTCACCACAGCCCGACTATGTGCTGGTGGACGGCAACCGACTGCCGCGATGGTCTTATGCCGCCGAGCTCGTTGTGCGCGGCGATGACCGCGTGCCGGCGATCGCGGCGGCGTCTATCCTTGCAAAGGTTCAGCGTGACAGTGAGCTCTGTGCGCTGGACGAAACCTATCCCGGCTACGGTTTTGCCGCGCACAAGGGCTATCCAACGGCCGCCCACTTGGAGGCATTGCAGCGACTTGGCGTCACGCCGGTTCATCGTCGCAGCTTTGCCCCGGTGAAAAACCTGTTACCGACAGAAGCGCCGGAGTAGAATCGGGCGATGGCATCTTTTGTACATCTGCGCCTGCACACTGAATACTCTCTCGTCGATGGACTCGTTCGCGTAAAACCGCTGATACAGCGGGTCGCGGAGCTCGCCATGCCCGCTGTTGCGGTCACCGATGTCAGTAACTTTTATGCCCTGGTTAAGGTCTACAAGGCAGCAACCGCGGCCGGGGTTCAACCAATCTTTGGCGCGGATCTGATGGTCATTGACAGCGATGACGCGGAGCGCAGCTATCCGTTTTGCCTGCTGGCGATGAACGAAACCGGCTATCGCAACCTCACCGAACTTATGTCCCGTGCCTATACCGAAGGCCAGCGTCTGGGCGTTCCGCTGGTGGATCGTGCCTGGCTGCCTGACTACGCGGATGGCCTGATTGGGCTCTCGGCGGGCGCCGCCGGTGATGTTGGCCAGGCCTTGCTTGGCGAGCGGTCGGAACTGGCGGAGCGCCGGGCGCGGTTCTGGGCGGATCTGCTGCCGGGGCGCTTTTATCTTGAATTGCACCGTACCGGTCGCGAGGGCGATGAGGCGCATCTACACAGTGCTCTCGCGCTGGCCGAGCGCCTACAGCTACCCGTGGTTGCAACCAACGATGTGCGCTTCCTGGATGCCGATGAGTTCGAGGCACACGAGGCCAGGGTTTGCATCGGTGACGGCCGTTCGCTGGATGACCCGAGGCGCCCCCGGCTCTATACCGAACAGCAGTATCTGCGCTCACCCCAGGAGATGGCCGAGCTGTTTGCTGACATACCTGAAGCTCTGGAGAACTCGGTTGCCATTGCCCGCCGCTGCGGCCTGGTGCTGGAGCTTGGTAAGCCCTATCTGCCGGACTATCCGGTGCCGAAGGGGCTGACCATGGACGAGTTCTTCCGGCAGCTATCGCATCAGGGCCTGGATACGCGACTACAGGTGCTGTTCGACCCAGCCGCCGCAGACTTCGCCACGCATCAGCAGGTTTATCGCGAGCGGCTCGATTTTGAGCTCGATACCATCATTGAGATGGGTTTCCCTGGCTACTTCCTGATCGTGATGGACTTTATCCGCTGGGCCAAGCAGAACGATATTCCGGTGGGGCCGGGTCGCGGCTCCGGTGCAGGTTCGCTGGTGGCCTATGCCCTGGAAATTACCGACCTTGACCCGATTGGCTACGACCTGCTGTTCGAGCGTTTTCTGAATCCGGAACGTGTCTCCATGCCTGACTTTGACGTCGACTTTTGCATGGAGAAGCGCGATAAGGTCATCGAATACGTCGCCGACACCTATGGACGTGAGGCGGTCAGCCAGATTATCACCTTCGGCACGATGGCCGCCAAGGCGGTGGTCAGGGACGTTGCCCGCGTGCAGGGCAAATCCTATGGCCTGGCCGACAAGCTCTCGAAGATGATCCCCTTCGAGGTGGGTATGACCCTCGATAAGGCCTTTGACCAGGAGGAGGTCCTGCGTGACTTTCTCAAGGAGGACGGGCAGGCCCAGGAAATCTGGGATATGGCGGTGCAGCTCGAGGGCATCACGCGTAACGTTGGGAAACATGCCGGCGGCGTGGTGATCGCACCCTCGAGGCTGACTGACTTTTCGCCGCTGTATTGCGATGACTCGGGCGGTGGCCTGGTCACGCAGTACGACAAAAATGATGTTGAGGATGCGGGGCTGGTGAAGTTCGACTTCCTGGGGCTGCGGACGCTGACCATCATTGATTGGGCTGTGAAAATGATCAATCCGGCCAGGGCTGCGCGCGGCGAGGATGCCTTGGATATCATGCAGATTCCGCTGGACGACGCCGACAGCTTTGCACTGCTGCAGACCGCGGAAACCACCGCGGTGTTCCAGCTTGAGTCGCGCGGCATGAAAGAGCTTATCGCCAAGCTACAGCCGGACTGTTTCGAGGATATCGTCGCGCTCGTGGCGCTGTTCCGCCCTGGGCCCTTGCAGTCCGGCATGGTGGACAACTTCATCAACCGCAAGCACGGTCGCGAACAAATCTCTTACCCTGACGCCCAGTATCAGCACGAGTGGCTGCAAGCCATTCTCGAGCCGACCTACGGCATTATCCTCTATCAGGAACAGGTGATGCAGATCGCGCAGGTCTTGGCTGGTTACACGCTCGGTGGCGCCGACATGCTGCGCCGGGCGATGGGTAAGAAAAAACCCGAGGAGATGGCCAAGCAGCGAGCGGTGTTTGAAGAGGGCGCGCAGGCCCAGGGTGTCGACGCCACGCTGGCCATGAAGATCTTCGACCTGGTAGAAAAGTTTGCCGGCTATGGCTTCAACAAGTCGCACTCGGCGGCCTATGCCCTGGTGTCCTACCAGACGCTCTGGCTGAAGCAGCACTACCCGGCCGAATTCATGGCCGCGGTGATGAGCTCGGAACTTCAGAATACCGACAAGATTGTGATCTTTGTCGAAGAGTGTCGCGCCATGAAGCTATCGCTGAAGCTGCCCGATCTCAACGAAGGGCGCTACATGTTCACCGTCAACGGCCAGGGTGACATTATCTACGGCCTCGGTGCGATCAAGGGGCTCGGCGAAGGGCCGATCGGCAATATTCTGGAGACGCGCGAGCAGGATGGCCCCTTCACTGACCTCTTTGATTTTTGTGCCCGCACCGATCCACGCAAGGTTAATCGCCGCGCGATTGAAGCACTGATCCGATCCGGCGCCTTCGACAGCCTCGGCGTAGAACGCTGGGTTTTGATGGTGGCCGTGGACGATGCCCTGAAAGCGGCCGAGCAAAGTGCCAGCAACCGCGACAGCGGTATCGACGACCTGTTCGGCGAGGTAGTGCCGGCGGCGAGCGCCAGCGGTGGTGACGTTTACACGGGTTTTCGCGGGGCCCGAGCCTGGAGTGGCAAGGAGCGGCTGGGGGGCGAGAAGGATACGCTCGGACTGTATGTCACCGGGCATCCAATCGATGAGTATGAGAGTGAAGTTCGCAAGTTTGCGCCAACGCGGATTGCCGATCTCAGGGCGGACAAGCAGGGCAATCAGCTGCTGGCGGGTTTGATTGTTGCGGTGCGCACCATGAAGACGAAGCGCGGCGATACCATGGCTGTCTTGCAGTTGGATGATCGCAGCGCCCGCATTGAGGTCACCGTGTACGCCGATACCTACAATGCGCATCGTGATCTGCTGGTCAAGGATCAGATCGTTATTATCGAGGGCGGGGTCAGTCACGACGATTACAGTGGCGGCCTTAGCGTGCGTGCTCGCGAGGTGCGCACGCTGTTGCAGGCACGCCAGAATTACGCGGAAGAGCTGACCATTGAAGTCAGCAGCGATATGGTCGATGAACGCTTCACACAGGTGCTTGAGCAGGTATTGTCTGGTGCGAGCGGGGGCAATTGCCCCGTCTCGCTGCTCTACCACCAGCCCCATAATCGCGCGCGGGTGCGCTTGGGTGATCGCTGGCAGGTCGTGCCCAGCGATGAACTGCTGCAGGCACTGAGGGACTGCGTGGGCCCTGAGCGGGTCAACCTCGAGTACGGCTAGGTGCTGCGCACCCTGATCGTGAGCCTGTCTTTCCTGCTCGCTGCCTGTGCCGGCAGTGAAGCTCCCGACTGCCCATTTACCGGCGTTGGCGCCAACGCTCCTAGCGCCGGCTGTCTCGTGTCACTGGATGGACGTATTTTGCTGGTGGAAAACGGCGCTGGCAAAGTCTCTCCGCCCGGGGGTAAGACGCAGAGCGGCGAGAGCGCCCAGTGCGCAGCTCACCGAGAGACCTTCGAGGAAACCGGCCTTGATCTGGCTGTCGGCCCGCTCCTCATGACCTTCGATACAGGCTTTAATTTGTACCGGTGTGAGATACACGAAAACTCTGGCGAGATTACGCTTCAGCGCCCTATGGAGGTTAGCCGGGCGTACTGGCTGCTGGTTCAGGATGTCGAACGTGTACGCTGGCGCTACCCGGGTCAGGGTGAAATACTGCGTGACCTCTTACAGCGACAGAACAAGGGAGACGCAAGACCATGATGGTACAAGACAAGGTGGTTATCGTTTCGGGTATAGGTCCAGGGTTGGGGCAGGAGCTATCCACGCTTGCTGCCAGAGAAGGCGCCTCGGCGGTTGTACTGGCCGCGCGTACTGAAGCCAAGCTGGATGTTGCCGAGCAGGAGATCGCTGAGCTGGGGCTGGGTACCCAGGTGCTTAAGGTGCCTACTGACATCTCCGACCCGGCGCAGTGCCAGGCCCTGGCAGAGCGCACGGTCGAAGCCTTTGGCCGTATAGATGTGCTCTTCAACAGCGCCTACGACCCCGGCGTTTTCGACCCAATCGAGCAGGCCAAAATGAGTGACTGGCAGCGCTGCATGGACGTAAACTTCTTCGGTACCATGCACCTCACCCAGGCCTGTATCCCGCACATGAAGGCCGCTGGCGGCGGCGCCATCGTCATGATCGCAACCATGGTTGAGCACAAGCCCCTGGCGACGCAGGCGGGATACGGTTCATCGAAGGCGGCTCTTCGCAGTGCCACTAAACATCTGGCCCTGGAACTGGGGCAATATGGTATTCGTGTGAATAGCGTACACATGGGCTGGATGTGGGGGCCTGCGGTGGAGGGCTACTTCGCCTGGCAGGCCCAGGATTCCGGCCGACCGCAAGAAGAGCTGATTGCGGAGGTCACCGAGAACATCCCGCTTGGCCTTATCCCGGATGACGGCGAGTGTGCGAAGGCAGCTATGTTCTTTGCCTCGGACTATTCTTCAGTGGTGACGGGCGCAGGGCTTGATGTGAACGGCGGCGAATTCATGCCTGTCTGATAGATCGGGCAAAGCCCAGGAGGAAACTAGATGGCGAATACAACAGAGATCGAGGCGGCGGTGCTGCGCCGGCTGATTGCGCACCTCGACAGTAGAAAAGACGTCCAGAACATCGACCTCATGAATCTGGCTGGGTTCTGTCGCAATTGCCTGTCAAAATGGTATGTCGCGGCGGCCGAGGAGCAGGGCGAAGAGATCGACTACGATGCGGCGCGGGAAAAGGTATATGGCATGCCCTACGCGGAGTGGAAGGCCAAGTATCAAACAGAAGCCACGGCTGAGCAAAAGGCGGCCTTTGAGGCCGGCCACCCGAAGAACTAATAGAAGGGCGGATAAAAGATCTGACAGATCTGGGCTGAGATAAGCCCGAGTTCAGCGTCTGGCCCAGCCTGGCTCCTATACAATCGAGGTTTAACGCTAGAGCAGTGGTCCGTAGGGCAGGTAGCGGTTCTCGCTGTGTTCCCTGATCCAGAGGAGCAGGTCTTTCTGCAGGCGCTGGCCGCGCTTGCGCAGGCTCCGGGCGAGTGGGATAACGGGCGAGTCCTGGCCAGCCTCCCAGCCGCTCAGATTTTCGGCCACGGTAAGGACTCTGATCAGATGCACGATATCGTCATCGCCAAGCCCGTCCGCCGCGGCCTGCCACTGCGTATGGTCGAGTTTCATGAGCCCGGCCTCACCAGGCGCAAGCAGAGTCTCCAGCTGGTCCAGCTGTTCCGTCCGGCTGTAGGCGATCAGGCGCACCAACAGCGCCTCATCGAGTGCCGGTAGTGCCGCATCGGGCTCCCAGGCGCCTATGCTCATAAGGGTCTCCATTGCATAAAGGCCTAGTTTAGCGGGCGGTCGGGTGCCGGGTAAATGCGTTCTGTCATGCAACCTTCACGGTTTTTAATTTCAGGTACCAACCGTATAATCAGGCCATCGAGTCGCGGGCTATGTTTCCGCGCCGGGGACGTAATGGGAGAGCGCTTTGCCAGGCCAGTGGCTTAATCAAGCCAGCGATGGATCTCGCCGTTTGGCGGCCATGCTCGAGGGCGGCTGGCACAGCCTGGCCCAGCCCGAGCGAGCCGCGCGGCTGCGCCGTGCCGTGTTCGCCCTGCTGTTGATCTGGGCCGTGCTTGGTGCGGTGCAGCTGATCTGGGCGCTGGTGCCCGGCAAGCCTTACGAAGCCCCGGAAAACATGACCATCATAAATCCCGCCAGCGCGGCCCAGGGCGCCGGTGATATTCAGACGGTAGATATCGATGCGCTGGTCTCGCGCCACCTCTTCGGCAAGGTAGAAGCCGAAGGCGCAGCGGAGCGACGTCGTCAGCAGCAGGAAGCCCAGGCGGCTGCCAATCGCCGAGCGGGTATCGAGAAAGGTGCCCGTGAGACGCGCCTGGACCTGCGCCTGGTCGGTGTTGTTGCGTCGACGGATGACGGTGCGGGACACGCCATCATTGAGCACCGTAAGAAGCAGGAGGTGTACGCGATCGATGACAAGCTGCCGGTCTCCGGTCGCGTGATATTGGCCAAAGTCATGCCACAGCAGGTGGTGCTTGATAACGGCGGCACTTACGAGCTACTCAAGTTATTTGAACGCACCGGGCTGGAGGCGCAGAACCCGGCGCCACGGCAGCCGGTAAGGCGCACGCAGGCGAAGGCTGCGGTGCCTGTTTCTGCTGGCGGCAGTGCCGATGCCCTGGCCCGCGACTACCGCGATCGCTTGTACAGTAATCCCCAGTCACTGGCTGAAGTGGTGCGAATAGCGGCGGTTCGGGAGGGCGGAGATCTGGTGGGTTACCGCGTGGCACCCGGTAAAAATGCCGAGCAGTTTACGCAACTGGGTCTACGGGAAGGTGATGTGGTGACTAGTGTGAACGGCATCACCCTCGATAACCCGGCGAATACTGTCAAGCTTTATCAGGCCATGCGTACTGCGCAAGAAGCCACCTTCGATATCAAGAGAAACGGCCGGCCCACCCGGGTTTCGGTCAATCTCGCTGAGCCTGCCCAAGGGCAGTGAGGACGCAAGTGACACGTCGAAAACCCCTGTCTCGATCTCTGCCGGCAGCTCTGTTGCTAGTCTGTCTGCTATCGCCTGTTGCAGCGCCGGCGCAGGAGTTTACGGTCAACCTGAAAGAAACGGATATTCAGGAACTGATCAAATTTGTGGCGGATGCTACTGGCACGACCATCGTGGTGGATCCGGCAGTCAAGGGTAAGGTCAAGGTGGTGTCCAGCAAGCCGGTGAGTCAGGACGAGCTTTACGATCTGTTCCTGGCGATATTGGAAGTGCACGGCTACGCAGCCATCCGTTCCGGCGGCGTGGTGCGTGTAATCCAGAGCAAGGATGCCCGGTCAGCGCCTGTATCAGTGCGTGACGAAGTGATCTCGGGAAACGATGAGTACATCACTCAGGTGATTCGGCTGGATAATATTTCCGCGGCCAAGCTCATTCCGGTACTGAGGCCGTTAGTGCCGCAGCAGGCGCACATGGCGGCCTATGCGCCAAGCAACGCGATAATCATCTCCGACACCTCCTCAAATATCGAGCGTATTCGGGAGATCATTGAGCGCATGGACCGGTCCGCTGTGCAGGAGACCGACGTCATCAAGCTGCGCTATGCCGTGGCCGAGGACGTGGTACGCATGCTTGATGAGCTCAACCAGTCCGAGGCCAAGCAAAGCGGTGGCAACGAACCGGAAGTGCTGCTGGTACCTGATACGCGAACCAACAGTGTTCTGGTCAACGGCGACGAGCTCGAACGCGCCCGGGTACGCAAGTTGGTGGCCTATCTAGATACGCCGCTGGAACAGACCGGCAACGTGAAGGTTATTTATCTGGAGTACGCCGACGCCCTCGAGATTTCCGAGGTGCTCACCCGGGTGATGAAGAACATCAGCGAGCTGGAAAGTGCCGAGGCAAAGAAAGCTCGCGGTGGCGGTGAGCCGGCGACCATCGAAGCAGACGAGGGCACTAACTCCCTGATCATCACGGCGAATGCCGATGAGATGGCCGCCATAGAAGGGGTTATCGCGCGCCTGGACATCCGCCGCGTGCAGGTCCTGGTGGAGGCCATCATCGTTGAGATGCAAATGACCGATGGCCAGGATCTGGGGTTGCAGTGGCTGTTTGCGAATGACAGTGGTGTCTTTGGCGCTAACGTCGATGCCCAGAACCTGAGGACGCGCGCACTGGCAGACGCCCTGTTTCCCCCGGACGGTGGCGATACCGACGACGGTGCGCTCAATAACAACGATGGTGACCTGAACATCGTCGACGTAGCCGGCGCATTGGCCGGTGTGCCAGGAACCACGCTGGGGTGGGGTTCGGTTGACGATGATTTGACGATGACGGTGATCGTCAACGCCCTGAATGAACAGACCAACGCCAACATCCTGTCTACCCCCAGTCTGCTCACCCTGGATAACCAGGAGGCCTATATCACTGTTGGCCAGAACGTGCCTTTTGTTACGGGTTCTTTCACGAATACCGGTGCGGGTGGTGATGGCGCGCAGAATCCCTTCCAGACCATCGAGCGGGAGAATGTTGGCGTGACCTTGCGGGTAACGCCGCACATTAACGAAGGCGACGCGGTGGTGCTGGATATCGAGCAGGAGGTCTCCAGCCTGAGCGGTCTGTCCGAGCTGGGGGCATCGGATATCATTACCAACGAACGTAAAATCGAGACCAAGGTATTGGCGGAGGATCAGCGCATTGTGGTGCTGGGCGGCCTGATCGAAGATGACCTGCAGGACAGAACGCAGAAAGTGCCTGTGCTGGGTGATATTCCATTTCTCGGCCGCTTGTTCCGCACGGACGGAGAGCAGATCACCAAGACTAACCTGCTTATTTTTATTCGCCCCACGATCATTCGAGATAACGAGAGTATGGATGCGGCCACTGCAGAGAAGTACCGCTATATCCGCGGGCAACAGCTGCTGCGGCAGGAAAGGGGCATGATGTTCCTGGACGAGGACGTGGTGCCCATCGTCCCCGAATGGCAGGAGCAAATTGAGCAGCTGGATGACATGCGTGAGGCGGATGGGGCCGAACAGGGCCAGGATGCCCCGGTAGAGAGCTGATGGATACGTTGGACAACGAAGCCCTGGAAGAAAGCGTCGCTGCGCCGACGGCTGCCGGGCAGTTGCCTTTCGGTTTTGCCAAGCAGTTTGGTGTCCTGCTTGATCGCGAAGCTGCAGAGCCCCGTGTCTTGCACCAGGGGCAGCCTACGCTGCAGGTCCTGACCGAACTGCGCCGATTGCTGGGCAGCAGCTTTGGTCTTGAGCGCCTGCCCGATGAAGAATTTCAGCAGCGCCTGACCCAGGCCTACCAGAGAGACAATAATGAGGCCGTGCAGGTGGCTGAGGACCTGGGGTCGGACGAGGACCTGAGCCGGCTGGCTGACGAGATTCCTGAAGCCTCGGACTTGATGGATACCGAGGATGATGCGCCCATTATCCGGCTGATTAACGCCATCCTGTCGCAGGCGGTTCGCGAGCAGGCTTCCGATATCCATATCGAGACCTTTGAGGATAGGTTGTCTGTGCGCTATCGGGTAGACGGCGTAATGTCTGAGGTGCTGTCACCCAAACGCATGTTGGCACCGCTGCTGGTGTCGCGGCTCAAGGTGATGGCCAAGCTGGATATCGCAGAGAAACGGGTTCCGCAGGACGGTCGAATTTCGGTGCGCATCGCCGGCCACGCCGTGGATATACGCATGTCTACCATACCCTCGGCCCACGGCGAGCGCGTGGTGCTGCGGTTGCTCGACAAGCAGGCCGGGCAACTGGAGCTGGCGCAGCTGGCGATGAACGACCAGGTCCTGGACGTCTACAAGAACAGCCTGGCCAGCCCGCACGGCATCATTCTTGTCACGGGCCCCACCGGTTCAGGTAAAACTACGACCCTCTATGCGGGCCTGTCGCATATCAATGAGGCCAGTCGCAACATCCTCACGATTGAAGACCCGATCGAATACATGCTGCCCGGGATTGGACAGACCCAGGTCAACGCCAAGGTGGACATGACCTTTGCCCGTGGCCTGCGTGCGATTCTTCGGCAGGACCCGGACATCGTTATGGTCGGTGAGATTCGCGATCTTGAAACCGCCGAGATTGCCGTACAGGCGTCGCTGACGGGCCACCTCGTGCTGTCGACCCTGCACACGAACACGGCGGTGGGTGCCATCACGCGCTTGCATGATATGGGCATAGAGCCCTTTCTTTTGTCTTCCAGCCTGCTGGCGGTCATGGCCCAGCGCCTGGTACGTGTGCTGTGCCCCGACTGTAAGGAGTCCGTCGAAGCGACACCGAGCGAGCTTGAATTGATGGGGCTCACAGCTGATGAGTCGGTGCACATTCACCATGCCAGGGGCTGCGCCAAGTGCAACCACAGCGGCTATCGCGGCCGCACCGGCATTTATGAGCTGATCGAAATCAGTGACGAGTTGCGCCTGATGATTCACGAAGGTGCGAGCGAGCAGGAGATGCTCGCGCAGGCCCGGCGCCAGTGCCCGGGCATTCAGGAGGACGGCCGCCGGCGGATCCTGGCGGGCGATACCAGTATTGAGGAAGTGCTGCGGGTTACCACCGTAGGCTGATTACGGCGCACCCATGACCGCATACCGCTACCGCGCCCTCAACACCGAAGGCAAACTGGTCAAGGGTATTCTTGAGGGCGACTCCGAGCGCCAGATTCGTGCGCAGTTACGCGGCCGTGCTCTGCGCCCGGTCGAGGTGGCCACGGCCACTCGGGCCAGTAACGATAGTAGCAGCAGCCCACGCCTGGCGCTGTTTGGGCCGCGTGTCTCTGTCGGCGAGCTGGCTCTGATAACACGGCAGCTGGCCACGCTCGTGCAATCCAATCTGCCCCTGGATGAGTGCCTGCAGGCCGCCGCGGCCCAGACACGCAAGCCGCGGATCAAGGCTATGCTGCTGCAGGTGCGCTCGCGGGTGGCGGAGGGCCACACCCTGGCTCATGCGCTTGGCGAGTTCCCCGCGGTCTTCAGTGACATGTACCGCGCCATGGTGCGTGCTGGCGAACACGCCGGCTTCCTGGGGCCGGTGCTGTCGCAATTGGCTGATTACACTGAGCAGCGACAGTACACCAGCCAGAAGCTGAAGATGGCCATGATTTATCCGCTGATCCTGGTCGTGGTAGCGATTGCCGTAGTGGTAGCACTCATGGTACTGGTGGTGCCTGAGCTGGTTGGGATTTTTGCTCACACCAGCCGGGAACTGCCGCCCCTGACTGTTGCCCTAATAGCGACCAGCGATTTTCTGCGGGAGAACGGCATCTGGCTATTGATCGGACTGCTCGCGTCGATCATCGGTGCCCGCTACTTGCTGCTCAACCCGGGGCGTCGCAAGCGCTGGCACGGGCTGCTGCTGCGCGTGCCGGGCGTATCGAGACTCCTGATTGCCATGGATACGGCGCGCTTTGCGTCCACGCTCAGCATCCTGATGGCCAGCGGGGTGCCACTGTTGGAGTCTCTGCGCATTGCCGGCGAGGTGTTGACCAATCTCGTCCTGCGGGCCGACAGCGCGGAGGTGGCCGAACGGGTTCAGGAGGGCAGCAGCTTGAATCGAGCGCTGCAGCAGTCTGGTCATTTTCCGCCCATGATGGTGCACATGGTGGCCAGCGGTGAGGCCAGCGGTGAACTGGAAACGATGCTACAGCGCTCGGCAGACAATCAGGAGCGAGAGCTGGAAATGACCCTGGGGGCGGCGATGAGCTTGTTCGAGCCGCTGATGGTGGTGTTTATGGGCGGTATGGTGCTGGTCATCGTGCTGGCCATTCTGCTGCCCATCTTTGATCTCAACACGATGGTAAGGTGATCTATGAACGGTAGGACTTGGCAGCGAGGGCGACAAAAAGGCTTCTCGCTGGTGGAAATTCTGGTGGTGCTCGTCATTATGGGTCTGCTCATCAGCGTAGTAGCGCCCAATGTGCTGGACCAGGCCGACACGGCACGCGTGCAGAAGGCCCAGGCAGATTTTAAGGCCATTGGCACAGCGCTGAAGCTGTATCGGCTGGACAACTATGTCTATCCCACGACGGAGCAGGGCCTGGAAGCCCTCGTGGAGGCCAGTAGCCTCGACCCGGAACCGCGCAACTTCAAGCAGGGCGGCTATCTGCCTGAGGTCCCGGTAGATCCCTGGGGGCGCCCCTATCTCTACCTGTCTCCCGGCGAGAACGGAGAATTTGATATCTACAGCCTCGGCGCCGACGGTCTGTCGGGGGGCGAAGGCCAGAATGCCGATGTGGGTAACTGGAAGACGACGGAAGGCTGAGCCATGAAGCGACGCGAGCAGCGCGGTTTCAGCCTGCTGGAGCTGCTGGTCGCACTGCTTGTTGTTGTCATCATTATTTCGCTGGCCGATATCAATATCGGCGATGGCGGGCAGGACCGCCTGCTGGAAGACCAGGTGCGGAATATTGCGGGTATTAGCCAGTATGCCCTGGATGAAGCTGAGTTGCGGGGTGTGGATTATGGCTTACTATTGCAACAGCGCATGGTGGATGGAGAGCCGCAGTTTGCCTACAGCTGGCGCGAGCTGAGACCTGAAGGCTGGCGCCCCCCGGAAGAGGCGGCCGAGCTGTTTGCAGGCGACGTTTTGCCCCCGGGCCTGGAACTGGAGCTGGTCCTTGACGACCTGGCCGTGGATAGCTTGAGCATCGAAGCTGAGAGTGAGGACGCAGCGCCCCAGGTCATGCTCTATGCCAGTGGCGAGGTCACTAGCGGTGCACTCGATGTGCGCTGGGTCGAGAGCGGCGATCTCGCCTGGCGCCTTGAATGGGATTTGCTTGGCCGTTTTCAGGCCCTGCGTCGCGGTGAGCCAGACTTCGAGGACGACGATGGTTAAGCCACGCCCGTCGGGATTTACACTGGTAGAAGTGCTGGTGGCGATGGCCGTCGTTGCTCTGGCGCTGCCGGCTCTCCTGATAACCCTTTCCCAACATATTGACGGCACGGCCTACCTGCGGGACAAATCGCTGGCTCAAATGGTAGCCGCCAATCAGCTGGCCGAAATGCGCCTGGTGAGTGCTAGCGAGCGCCAGCTGTTTCGCGGTGAAGACAGTGGCGAGGCAACTATGGCGGAACGAGAGTTCTACTGGTGGATGCGCAGCACCGTCACCGAAGTGGAGGACTTTTACCGGATAGAGATCAGCGTTGCGCTGGACGAGGGTGATGAAGAGGAGCCTTTGTACGAGTTGGTTGCCTTCTTATCCACAAATATCGAGGAGGACCCCATCGCGCAGCCTGAAGCGGACGCCGGGGGCGAAGGCGGGGACGCCATCGATGACGAGTCGGTTCGAGAAGAGGCGGTCGAGAATAGTGTCGAAGCCGAAGACGACGATGGCTGATCATCCAGCCAGAGGCTTCACACTGATCGAAGTTCTGATTGCCCTGGCGATTACCGCCCTGGTCTCAGCCCTGGCCTATGCCAGCTTGTCTGCAGCCATTGATGGCGTGGAGGGTACCCGCGAGCAGGCAACACGTACGGCAGAGTTGAACCGGGCGTGGACGATCCTGTCGCGGGACTTGCGGCAGTTTGTGTCGCGGCCGGTGCGGGATGAGTTCGGCGAGGTCGAGCCGGCGTTGCTGGGAGGGCCTGCCTCGCGCTACACCCTGAGTTTCACCCGCACGGGCTGGCACAATCCCAACCGTCTGGCGCGCAGCAATCTGCAGCGGGTCAACTATCTCGTAGAAGAGGAGACCCTGTGGCGTGAAGCATGGTCGGTGCTGGATCGTGCAGCCAGCAGCGAAGCCCAGCGCGTTCGCCTGCTTGATGGTGTGGAGGATATCCGCCTCGCATTCCTGCGTTCGCTGGAGGATCTTGAGCCGGGGAATGAAGGCGTAGAGACCCGCAACTGGCCCGAAAGCTGGGTCGCAGACCCGAGCCAGCCGGGCCTTGGCATTGCGCCGCCCGTGGCGATCGAAATTACCCTGGAGCTCGCTGACTACGGCGAGCTCAGACGCCTCTATGTCTTGCCGCCGCTGTAACTTGCGGCAAGCGCGGCGACAGCGAGGCGTCGCTATGGTGGTCGCGATGCTGGTCCTGGCGCTTTGCGCGGCACTCATAGTCGGGGTCGAGAAAGACTTTATGCTGATTTACCAGCGCGGCGCCAATAGCCTTCTGGCTGAACAGGGCCACGCCTACCTTCGTGGCGCAGAAGAGCTCGCTGCGGTGGTGCTGGCTGCAGACTACGATGCCGACGAGGAGGCGGAGCTGCGCCGAGACGATCTGTCTGAGACCTGG
>JBCDJG010000021.1:0-81012 GCA_038748065.1 Pseudomonadota bacterium | reverse complement strand
TCCTGCCAACTGATTCTGGGGATTTTTGGATCGGAACTCAGAATAGCGGCGTATTCCGCAGTAGCCAAAGAGTTGGATCACCTGCCTCCCTATCACTGGAGCGCATTGATCTTGGCGATGATTATAAGTCTCTATCAGTTTACTCGATTCAAGAAGCCCGACCTGGCGTAATTTGGCTGACATCATCGAACGGTCTCTACAGACTGGATATGGCTACTGGCGCTGTCACAAGGTTCGATTCATCTGACGGCTTGCAAGGAAGCGACTTCAATTTTGGTGCGGCCGCAATTGATGAATCAGGCAATTTACTTATCGGGGGCGGCAACGGCTATAACCGATTTGACCCTGATAAGGTCATAAAGTCAGCACGAAACTCAGAAGTGAGGATCACAAATATAGCTTTGAGCGGAAACGAGTTAGAATTGCCCGTCCCTTCTTACTTGCTTGAAGAAATCCACCTAAACCACAACGACGACAGCATCTCTTTCGAATTCAGCGTTCTAGACTTTCTTTCTCCCAGTAAGAACCGATATCGATACATGCTGGAAGGTTTCGACGAAAGCTGGGTAGAGTCTGGCACCCGGAACTACACGACCTATACAAACCTTCCAGCAGGGCAGTACAAATTACGGGTACAGGGGGCCAACTCATCGGGCATCTGGAATCGAGACGGTGCATCATTAGTGATCACCAAAAACGCGGCACCTTGGCTGCGATGGTGGGCATGGTTGGCCTACTTGAGCGCTTTTCTCTTTGTGGCTTGGATGTATCGAAAACACCTGGAACAAGTGATCATCGCGCGAGAAGCCGAGGCAAGGGCTTCACAGATGCACGAAGCTGCTGACGCTGCGATAGATGAGCTTCACGAGCAGCTGGATTACCAGAGAGACCTGGTTGCCACCGCAAAGCGGCACTCAATACAGACCCTGGACCTGATCAATGAATTCGTTGCGGCGCCGAGTGATACGGCGAGAGAGCGCCAACTTTCTGCGCTGAGACTCTTGGAAACACATTTGCTATATCAGGACGAAGCGTTACTTGCAGATATGCGCCCCTATGTCGAGGACCTTACTCAGCTGCTACTGCCTGAGGCGGCCGTGGACAAAGAAACCATCACAATAATCAACAACGTAAAGTCGAGATACCTACCAATGGATATTGCGTCGCCATTGGCAATCTTGCTCACCGAGCTCTTATCCGATGTACTGCGCAATCGTTTCAGAAGCGACTCGCCTGCGAACTACGTCCAGATAGATCTTTCGCTTTCACTGGACGATCAAAACCTCAAAAGAGTCTACAGGCTTTGTGTCTCAGACAATGGAAACAGTCGCGATAGCCTAGCCAAGCTATCGACCGAGGGCCAAATGCAGCTTGTTGTAGAAATAGCAAAGCACATGGAATGGCAGCTGGAGTGTCCAGATGCGGGCGGCACTGAGGTCTGTGTATCTATTCCTGATACATGGGACGGCTAACGACCTGTAAACACCGGTGTTCTCTTAGCCTTCTGAGCAGCGAAGCCTTCCTTTAAATCTTCAGAATTGGCGCAGCGCTCATAAAGTGCTGTCGCTACTTCGCGATCTATTTCACCTTTGGCTGCTTCCTGGAGTATGCCCTTCATGGCTGCCACCGAAAGAGGCGCCAAAGCCGCAATCTGCTCTGCCAGTTCATTCGTCTTTTGCATCAACTGTGAAGGCAACAAGAGATGATCAAGAAAGCCTGTCTCAAGCATCGCTTCTGAGTCGAATGTCTCAGCGGCAACAAGCAGGCGTTTGGCGACGTTCAATCCGAGCCTTTCTACAAAACGCTCAATGCCGCTGATGGGATAGCAGAGCCCGATCGCCGCTGCTGGAACCCGCATACGCGTACCCTCGATACCCAGGCGAAAATCGCAGCTCAATGCGAGCTCTACCCCACCACCGAAAACGTTGCCATTCAAGGCGCAGATTGTTGGAATGTCGAGCGCCGCAATCTGGTTAGTAGTCTGCTGGAACATGTCACCACTGATCTCGCCGCTGCCCAATTGATCAAGGGCCGCTCCGGCACAAAAGGTTTTTTCGCCCGCACCAGTTAAAACCAGCACACGCACTTCGTCATTTGAGGCAAGGCGTCTGAGCTGCTCCTGAATAGCGCGCAGCTCCTCACCGCCCAGCGAGTTGTGGCGCGACGGGTTGTTCAGAGTAAGGCGCGCGACATGGTCGATCTGCGAATAAAGAATGGTATCTGACATGGACAAGTCCTCCGGCGCGGCGAAGTTTCGCACAGTGATGCAATCTAGGCCATACTGCCCCGCCAAAACCCGGGAAAGCAGGTTATGAGCAAACGCTGTGCATGGTGTGGTGAAGACCCCCTTTATGTTGACTACCACGACTCGGAGTGGGGAGTCCCCGTTTATGACGACCCGACGCTATTCGAATTTTTAATCCTTGAGGGGGCACAGGCCGGATTGTCCTGGATAACGGTCCTCAAAAAGCGGGAGGGTTATCGCCGGGCGTTTGATAACTTCAACGCTAACCGCATTGCGGAATATACCGATGAGAAGCTGGAAGAGCTGCTTACCAATCCAGCGATTATTCGCAACAGATTAAAAGTCTTTGGAGCGCGCACCAACGCAAGATGTTTCCTGGCGGTGCAGGATGAGTTTGGGAGCTTCGCTAACTATATATGGCGCTTCGTGGATGGGTCGCCCATACAAAACCACTGGCGCTCCATGGAGGAAGTACCTGCCAGCACTCCCCTGTCAGATACGATCAGCAAAGACCTGAAAAAGCGCGGTTTTACCTTCGTAGGTTCCACCATAGTCTATGCCCACATGCAGGCTACCGGCATGGTCAATGACCACACTGTGGACTGTTTTCGCCATGAAGAATGCGCCGCGCTGGCGCATTAAGAGCGTATAACGGGCGCATAAAGGGCGCTTAGGCCCTATCGCTGCTAAACTAGCACACGCCCAACATACAGCGCTCCTTGTCTACGTGACTAACTCCAGCCAATCCACCTCCACCAGTCGCCGCGTCTGGGAACTGGCCTGGCCCACCATTATCTCCAATCTCCTGTTTACCACAGTCGGCTTCATGCATATCAAGTTGGCCGCGGGCTTAGGCACTAGCGCGGTGGCCGCCGTTTCTACCGGCCATCGGGTGTTCTTTCTGATTCAGGCGATATTGATGGGGCTATCGGTGGCAGCCACTGCCCTCGTCGCACGCCACTGGGGATCGGGGAGCAGGGAGCAGGCCGAACTCGTATCCTGGACATCCGTCGCCTTGGCGATGCTGGTGGCGGCGCTGGTTTCAACCCCCGTGGTGTTACAACCTATGGCAATTGCTGGTTTGTTCGGTCTGGATGAACAGAGCACCAGGGATGCCGCGCGTTTCATCTTCTGGATGAGCTTGTTCAACGTGTTTTCAGCCATCAATATGATGCTGTCCACAGCCCTACGCGCAACGGGCGACGTGATAACCCCCTTGTGGTATCTGCTTTTCAGCTCCGTGTTGAACGTACTGGTTGGATACCTGATGGCTTATGGCATAGGCCCGTTTCCCAAACTCGGTGTGGCGGGACTCAGTCTCGGCGGCAGCCTCGCAGCGGCGACGGTTACCGTGGCTTTCGTCATGGCTTGGTGGAAGGGGCAATTCCAGGTCAAAGCACTGAAGCAGTGGCGTATTGATCGGAGCAGCGCTCGCCAGATCATTCGTATCGGCATGCCTGCCCTGCTTGAGCAAGGCGTCGTACAGCTATCTTTCCTCGCCTTTTTCGCCATCGTTGCGCTCTACGGTACCGAGGCTTACGCGGCCTATGGCATAGGAATCACGCTGGTGTCCTTCCCCATCGTCATCGGTTTTGGTTTCGGCATGGCCACCGCGACGCTAGTTGGGCAGCAGTTGGGAGCCCAAAATCCAGAGGCCGCCATAAGTGCAGGCTGGCGGTCTTTGCGGATGGCTTTAGCCGCCATGGCAGGCGTTTCGGTCTTCCTACTGTGGTACGCCCGTGATCTGGCCGCCTTCATGATAGAGGCCGAGGAGGTTATCGATCTCACGGTCGCGTTTATCTACATCATAGCGTTCTGCCAGCCGCTGATGGCCATTGAATTTACTCTCGCAAGTGCGCTACGGGGGGCAGGTGACACGCGGTATCCGCTGCTGGTCACTTTTTGCGGGATTGTCGCTGGCCGGCTGCTGCCCGCAGTGCTTATTGCGTGGCTGTCACTGCCGGTCTACTGGCTGTTCGCCTGCATGGTTACCGACTATGGGATCAAGGCCATTATGCTGGTGATCCGATACCGCAAGGGTCACTGGGTTGAATCTCGAGTCATTGCTTCAAACCAGCCTGCCGAGGAGCTGCCTGTAGACACGAGCAAATAAAATACTTAAAGTTGGAATTTTAGAACTTTGAGTCTTTTTCCTCCCGAAGTGACGGAATCACCCTTCAATAGAACCGTCCAGCACGATGCCAAACGAGTCGCTATCCTGTCCGAAGCGGCCAGGCTCTTCAATTCCCGCGGCTCTCGAGCCACCACGCTCAAAGACATCGCCGAGTCGCTAGGCTTAACGAAGACCAGCCTGTATTACTACGTCAAAACGAAAGAGGCCCTCATTTATCAATGCTACATGGCGTCGCTTGATTATCACCACGCCAAAATGGATCAAGTCGAAGAGCATTATCAAAGGCCAGCAGAACGGGCCTCAAAGGCACTGCTCAATTATTTCGATACATGGCTGGCAGCTGAGGAAGGACGCGGGCCCTACATTGCTGCGCTGCTGGAAATTGCCTCGCTGGGTGACGAGCACCGACACGCAGTCGAAGGACGCTACATCGATCTATACAAGCGGCTCCGACAATACCTGCGGGAGGGCATAAAGGAAGGTTCAATACGTCAGTGTCACACGTCTTCCGCCACGCGAGCCGTACTGGGCTCCGTAGAATGGCTCTTCTTTTGGCTGGCACGAGTTCCGAGGGAAGAGGTTCCGCAAATAGCTCGCGATGCGCTTGATATTATTACCCACGGGATCGCCGCCGGACCAGCGGTATATAACCCGGGCCCCCTCACACCGCCCGCGCCGCAAATCCAACATGTGCTGTCGGGTTTCGACCGCGATGAACAAAACCGACTGAAGCAAGAAGCCTTTTGTAAGGTGGGTACGCGCTTCTTCAACAAACAGGGCTTCAACGGCACCTCACTTGATGAAATCGCCGAATATTTGCAGGTTTCGAAAGGCGCCTTTTACTACCACATCAAGAGTAAGGAAGACCTGCTATTTGCTTGCTACGAAAGAACACAGGATATCGGCCAAAGCCTGCTGGAACAGCTTGAAGCAAGCAACATGAATGGGCTTGAAAAGCTGGAACAGTTTTGTCGTCAGGTTTTCCACGTTCAAACCTCTGAGCTGGGTCCATTGGTGCGCTTTAACACCATCACGGATCTACCAAAAGAGAGGCGTAAGCGGGTGTTGGAACGAAACGAGCAGGCCAACGCGCTACAACGATCAATAATCGAACAGGGTATGGTGGATGGCAGTATCAGGCCAATTAACAGTTTCGTCGCACAACAGCTCATTTCCGGCGCGGTCAACGCGGCCATGGATATCAAGCTGTGGCGCAAGGTCGACGATTTCGATCAGGCCGGCATTGAGTACTTTGACGTTTTTCTAAATGGCCTGCAGCCGCGCTAGCGGTAGGTCACCAGCTCTTCACCGCTATCCAGACCCTTGAGCCGCAGATAGCTGTGGTCATTGAAGTACGACAGCGAAATTTTATCCCCAGAATAAAACAGCTCGGTGATGGAGCAATTGATCACCGGTTCGTAAAATCGATAAGTCAACTCTGGTGCCACACCAAGCACATGCGCTACAGCAGTAGCGATGGTCCCCCCAGAGGTGAAGATTGCGCTGACTTTGCCTGAGCCTTGCTCTGCCATGACACCCCTGAGCGCAGCTATTACGCCACTGGAGTAGTCTTGCCAGCTCTGGATGCCAGGGTGTTCAAAGCCGGGTGACGTCCACAGCGTAAACACGCCCTCAATCACTTTCTGATAGGCCTTGCTACTGTTTAGTCCCGACTCAACGACCTCGCCAAGGGCTGGGTCACGCTCAATCGCCTGGCTCAGCAGTGCTTCGACCTGCTCATCGTTTCGCACTTCGTTGAAGCGTACATCTATACCCGGCTCGAGAGCCTTTGACTGGCTTGCCAAGGCAAGTTTGGCGGTCTTACGCTGCCTCTGCAGCTCGCCACAGTAGGCCGCGTCCAGCTGCACACCAATGGAGGAGAGATACTCTCCAAGAATCTGCGCCTGCCGACATCCAAGCTCTGACAGTTTGTCGTAATTGTCGCTGCCAAACGAGGCTTGTCCGTGGCGAATCAGATAGATGGTTGCCATCAGCGATTAAAACTCAGCTTACGGCGGTAGGGATAAAAGTCAGCAACCATGCCATCACGAATCTGTCTCTGCAGGTCCTGCCAGAATTCGGCCGCGTAAATATCACTGTGCATTTCATCGAATGCGGATCGCGCGCGCTGGTTTCCCGAGAAAAAAAGACGAAACTCCTCAGGGAAGATGTCATTGGGACCTACCGTGTACCATGGCTTACTTGCCATCTCCTCGGCCTCGTTCCGCGGTTCGGGAATGGTACGAAAGTTACAGTCAACCAGCGGTTGAATCTCGTCATAGTCGTAAAACACCACCCGCCCATGGCGAGTTACGCCAAAGTTCTTTAGCAACATATCACCAGGAAAAATGTTTGCCGCAGCCAGCTGCTTTATTGCGTTGCCATACTCATCCATAACAGCAAGCACCTGCTCGTCGCTGGCGTCCTGCAGGTACAGATTCAGGGGGGTCATACGTCGCTCGACATAAACATGCTTGATCACCAAGGCCTTGCCGTGTTCTTCAATCAAGGATGGCGCAACTCGATTCAGCTCCTCCATGAGTTCGTCAGAGAAGCGCTCACGGGCAAAGGCCAGGTTGGTAAACTCCTGAGTGTCCGCCATGCGCCCCGCGCGATCCCAGCGCTTCACCAGCCTATACTTTTCTTTCACCTGCTCACGGGTCATTTCTTTGGGCGGCGTGAAGCGATCCTTGATCATTTTGAACACAAAGTCGTAAGACGGCATAGTAAACACCGACATCACCATGCCCTTGATACCAGGTGCGATGATGAAATGGTCCGTCGTGCTCTTCATGTGGCGGTAGGCGCATCGGTAGTAGTAGGTTTTTCCGTGCTTGTTGTAGCCCATCGAACTGTAGATTTCGGAGATAGGTTTAGCGGGCATCAGCTGCTGCAAAAAAAGCACGTATTGCGACGGAATGCTCGCATCCACCTGAAAATACGAGCGGGTAAAGCTGAAGATTACGCTGACCTTATCCGACCCGAAGAGCACGGTGTCCACGTACACCTCTCCCCTCTCGCTTTGTAACAGCGGCAGCACAAAGGGCATGCTGTCACCACCACTTACCAGGCGACCCACAACATAGGCGCCCTTGTTGCGGAAGAAATGGTGTTCCAGCACGTGCATTTTGAGCTCGGGATGATCGATGTCGAAGCGCTCAGCAAGGTAGTTCTGGCAGACATCCAGAATGCTGTCGACATCGCGCTCCATATTTTCATAGGGTATTTCAAAGGCGTAATCGACAAGAAGCTGGTGAAAGCTATCCCTGAGCGAAAGCCCATCGCCATAAATACGATAAACCCGACTCAAGTCGGCAGGTGGCATGTCGCCCTGGGGCGAAAACACAAAAGCGTGCTCATCACGTATTTTGCGGTGCTTGAATACGGCGTTGAAAATTGAGTTGTAGAAAGTCTCCGCAATCTCGAAGTTATTGTGCCCATGAATCAGCTTCGAGTAGTAGGCTTTAGCTTCCTCCCAGAAAAGGTAGTCACGGAGCTGCTCCCCCGCGATCATCTCCACGTATTCCAGCACCTGCAGAGATTTGGTCTTATAGAGGTCTATCCGCTGCGTGGCCGCAAACTGCATACCCTGCCAATCGCCCTGCTCAAAGCGCGAGCGCGCTGCCAGCGTGATGTTCTGGAATTCAGCGAAGTAGCTATCGAAACCGTTGAGAATCGTGCGTGCAAAGCGCTCTTGTCGTTCCACCGGCCCTCCAGGAACAGCTTCAGCCCGGACTCAAAAAACTGCGCCGCAGCTTGCGCATGCCGCCAACCCAACGGCCGTAATCATTAGCCTTGCGTTGGAAATATCCCTCCACCTCCGGATGGGGAAGAATAAGAAAGGTCTCATCTGCTAAACCGGCAACCACCGCATCACAGAGTTGAGCAACTGACATGACACCGTCGACACCTGCGGTGCCGCCGTCGCCGCCGGGGGCCGCACCAATCATACGAGTCTCTACCGCCTGTGGACATAGCACGGAAACCCCGATGCCCTGGTCACCGTGGGTTATCGCCAGTGCCTCGGCAAAACCCACTGCGGCATGTTTGGTGGTTGAATAAGCAGCGTCGCCAATCTGGTTCAGGAGACCAGCAGCGGAAGCTGTGTTAAGAAAGTAGCCGCTGCCGCGCTCCAGCATACGCGGCAGACACGCGCGCGCAGCATAAACGTGCGACATCACATGTATTTCCCACATTGCCGACCAGACCTGGTTATCGGCGGACGTCGCCCAGCCCTGCTCGCCGTCCAGAGCAATAATGCCGGCGTTACTGCAAAATAAATCGATGCCGCCGTGTTGCTCCTCAATCGCTGTCACAAGGTCAGCTATCTGTGTCTCGTCGCGCACATCGACCCCAAAGGCCTGACCGCCGATGCTGTTTGCAACGGCCTCAGCGGCGTCAAGCTCGAGATC
The DNA here is from genome assembly GCA_038748065.1 of Pseudomonadota bacterium. GTDB lineage: Bacteria > Pseudomonadota > Gammaproteobacteria > Pseudomonadales > Halieaceae > JBCDJG01. Next base: position 72,221 of record JBCDJG010000021.1, on the reverse strand, counting down.
GACAACAACGACAGTGCCAGCACCCTCACGGTGGAAGCGCTCACATAGGCCCTTACCGATGCCATTGCCGCCGCCCGTTACGACGACGACCTTGCCGGCAAGCTCCATCAGAGCATTTCTTTGGCCAGTACTTCCAACACCTGGGGGTCATGCACACCCACCAACATACTACCGACTTCACCGCGGGCGCCGGCTTCCTTCCATAAGGAGAGACGCTCCCGAATACGATCTGCCGGGCCGACGAGCGCGACCTCGTCAACCAACTCGTTTGGAATCAGGGCTTCAGCCTCGGCTTTCTTTCCACCGAGGTACAGGTCTTGTATGCGCTCAGCTTCTTCGCCGTAACCCAGGCGCGTCGCGTAGTCGTTATAGAAGTTTTTCGCCTTGGCGCCCATGCCGCCGATGTACAGTGCAAGCATCGGCTTGACGGCGTTGTAGGCTGCCTGTAGGTCGTCCATCATCGCCACAGATACGAAGGGCGCGATGTCAAAGTCCGCCAGGCTCTTGCCGTTTCCTGCTTTATCGAAGCCTGCCTGAATATGCTCGCCAATCACGTCAAACTTATTCGGATCCATCCACACCGGGAAAACGCCATCCGCAACTTCGCCTGCACAGCGCAAGCCGGCGGGCGTAATTGACGCGGTATAGATTGGAATCTCGGGGTTGCCCTCAAGGATGGATTTGAGCGGCTTGCCTAGCCCCGTAGTACCTTCTCCCTTTACAGGAAGCTGGTACATATCACCGTCAAATTCCACTGGACCCTCGCGCGCCATGATCTTGCGCATGATCTTGATGTATTCGCGCGTCCTGGTGACCGGTTTGCCATAGGGAACACCGTGCCAACCTTCCACCACCTGCGGCCCGGAGGCACCCAGGCCCACAATGAAGCGTCCACCGGAAAGCTGATCAAGCGACATGGCGGTCATCGCACACATTGAGGGCGAGCGGGCCGGCATCTGCATAATCGCCGTGCCCACGCGGATTTTCTCGGTCTGTGCCAACACCCAGGTGGCGGTGGTTACCGCATCATTGCCGTAGGCTTCTGCAGTCCAGACAGAATCATAGCCCATGGCTTCTGCCTGTTTGATAAGGTCGATGGGGATGTGAATTTGCTTGCCGGAGTAACCCAACAGAAAGCCAAGCTTCATGGTAAATATCCTCGTGTGGAGTGCGATTAAGCGTAGCGCAAGGCGCTGAATTTTGCCTGATGGTAGTCGCCGTTACCGAAGGTGGTATTAATCATCATCAGTCGTTTAGCGTAATGACCGATATCCAACTCATCGGTAAGGCCCATGCCACCGTGCAGCTGAATCGCCTCGCCAAACACCAGTTTGCCGTTACGATCTATCATCGTCATAAGTGCATGCATCGACGCGCGGGCATCGTCTTTACCCGCCGTATAATCGCAGACGGCGCGGTACAGCAGGGAACGGGTCTGCTCATAGGCCATGAAAGTATCCACCATGCGGTGCTGGAGCGCCTGAAAGCTCCCAATGGCGACGTTAAACTGCTCCCGCGTCTTGGTATATTCGAGGGTCTTGGCGTTGAGTTGACTCATGATGCCCACCGCTTCGGCGGCAAGCGCGAGATTCGCCTCATGCACCAATGCATCGATCACATCGAACCCCTTGCCGGCTTCTCCTAGCAGCTCTCCTGCCACATTGCTCAGCTGCAGGTTCGTCACCAGGCGTCCGTCCATCAGCCGATAACTAGTGCTGCTGAGCCCCGGATCATCTGCCGGCACAATGAACAGGCTAATTCCCGCCTGATCGTACTGCTCGCCTGATGTCCGCGCGCTTACGATGACTTGGTCAGCAGAAGCACCGTTGTAAACGACGGTTTTTTCGCCGTTAATCAGGTAAGCGCCGCCTTCAGCAGTGGCCGCGGTCTTGACATCGGCGAGTTCAAAGCGACTCTGCCGCTCGAGAAAGGCAAATGCGCCCTGCCGGCTGCCGTCGATCACACCAGGTAGGTATTCTGCTTGCTGTTGCGGTGTTCCCGCCTTCTGTAGCAGGCCACCAAACAGGATAACCGTGGCGAAATATGGCTCAAGCACGAGGCCCTTGCCCAGCTCTTCCATAACAACCATGGTGTCCACCGCATCGCCGCCATAGCCACCATGCTCCTCTGCAAAAGGGATCGACAACCAGCCAAGCTCTGCAAATGTCTGCCAGTGCTTTCCGCTCATCCCTTCGTCGGAGTCAGCGATAGCGCGACGCGTGTCAAAGTCATAATCGTCCTGGATAAAACGGGCCACGCTGTCCCGTAACATGCTTTGTTCTTCACTAAATTCAAAATTCACAGTCTTACCTCCGCTTACAAGCCCAGAACGGCCTTGGCAATAATGTTCTTCTGAACCTCGTTGGAACCGCCGTAGACGGTCGCTGCTCGGCCGTACATGTACTGTTGCCGCACGTTGCTGCCAAATTCGTGTCCGAGTTCATCAGCGGTCAAATCGTTGGCAAGCACGCCCTGGTAATAACCGGCAACCTCCATGAACAGCGTTTGCAACTGCTGCTGCACCTCGGTTCCCTTGATCTTCAGAAGCGATGACTCGGCGCCAGGAGCGCCGCCACTAGCCACCGTCGCCAGCACCCGCAGTTCCATGTATTCCAGCGCCATCAGTTCAATCTCGGCGTCGGACAAGCTCTTTTGGAAAAAGGGGTCATCAATGAGCCGTTTGCCGCCGTTGACTTCACGAGCCGCTGCTTCCTTCAGCAAGTGCAGATTACGCTTCGAGTTTGAGACTTCCGCGATCCCGGTGCGCTCGTGCGCAAGCAGCGCTTTGGCGTAGGTCCATCCCTGGTTTTCTTCACCGATACGATTTTCGATAGGGACCCGAACGTTGTTGAATTCCACCTCATTCAGGCTGTGGTGATTATCGATGGAGATAATCGGGTTCACCTTGATACCGGGTGTCGTCATATCAATCAGCAGGAAGCTGATGCCCTGCTGTTTCTTACCCTCGTTGCTCGTGCGAACAAGGCAGAATATCCAGTCAGCGTGCTGGGCGTACGTCGTCCAGATTTTGGCGCCATTGACGATATAGTCGTCTCCATCACGCTCCGCCTTGGTTTTCAAGGACGCGAGATCGGAACCGGAGCCGGGTTCAGAATAACCCTGGCACCACCACTCTTCACTGGCCAGTATCTTGGGCAAGAAACGCTCTTTCTGGGCATCGCTGCCAAAGGTATAAATAACGGGCCCAACCATTTTCAGCCCAAAGGGCACCACATCCGGCGCACCCGCCGCGGCGCGTTCATCTTCGTAAATGAACAGCCGAGTGGAGTCCCAGCCCGTACCGCCGTACTCCGCGGGCCAGTTTGCTGCTACCCAGCCCTTGGCCTGGAGGCGACACTGCCAGTCAGTCATCGCCGCTTTGAAGGTGTCTGGGTCTTTGCTGCCAAGGCGTGCCTTAAGTTCGTCGTCGTAGGCACTCGCGAAAAACTCGCGAACTTCCTGGCGAAAGGCCTCCTGCTCCGACGTGAAATTAGTGTCCATAGCTTGATTCTCCCTACATCCAGGCCAAATTTGACCTTTGGGTATGTTTTTCGGCGTTACGGCATGTACGATAGCGGTCATTGCCGCTCAACACAAGCATGTGTAGCGGTTTTCAGGCGCCCTGGCGAGCCTTCAAATGGCGAATATTGTGGTCAATAGTGTGGTGCAGAGAGGTCCCCACCGGGCATCGCTCACGCGCCAGCTGCAGGTACTCCAGAGCTTTGGCCGATTGCCCCGATTTAACGCTGAGATTGGCGAGGTTCAAACACGCCGCAAGGCTGCGATAGCCCGCATCCATGAGCGCCTCGTACTGCACTCTGGCCGCTTCAAGCTCACCTGCCCGGTACAGCGCTTCGGCGAGCCCTTCCTGTGTCTTTTCGGGGTGGTAGCCCTGGGCCAGGGCTTGCTCATAGTGCCAGACGGCACGTGGATAGTTGTGCACGTGATACATGCAAGCGATGCCGGCTGCAACATGCAGGCGCCCTTCCGGGCGCTGTTTCAGCTCTTCCTCAAGAATTCGCAGGTAATGCGCCTGCCGTTCATGCTGTGGCTTGCTGGGATCAGCATCGTGGTAGTGGTGGATGATGGCGGCTGAATGACCCAGGCTGCCCGGCCCGTCCGGCGGCGTCACCAGCTCGTGAATCCGACCTCGAAAGCTGAGCCCGGCGTCTCTGCGAAACAGGCGCAAAACCGGCATCGCGACATAACCGCGCATAGCCCGTGCATAAGGCGTTGGCTCCTTCAGCGGCAACCAGTCGGGCTGTAGCGCGTCGTCGCTATAGTCTCGAACTTCCAGCGCCAGCGCTTTCAGCGGTGCCTGAGTGATCTCTTCACGCAGCACATCGAAGCCTTTCGACTCTATGCGCTCGTCGGCATCCAGCACCAGTAGCCAATCACCGCTGGCCTGCGATATCGCGTAGTTGCGGGCGGCGGCAAAATCGTCTCGCCAGGCGAACTCTGCACCGCGATCTGCATAGCGCTCGATAATCTCTGGGGTGCGATCACTGGAGCCCGTGTCGACAATGACTATTTCGTCGACGTGTGGCCGCGCAAGAGCCAGGCACTCCTCAAGCATGTTCTCTTCGTCTTTAACGATCATGCAGAGGGAAAGCCGCACGCCTTTTCCTCGCTAGTAAAGCAGGCTGTAGAGCTTACGCTGGTATTCCGCTGCGAGCGGGTCACCCTTGCCAAGGCTGGCGATGGTATCGAGGAGGGTCTTTTTGGTGCTCCCGTCCGCGTGATTGAGGTCCTGGCGGAGAATCGTCAGTAGGTGCTCCATTGCCTCCTTGAACTGCCCGGAGTCGGTGAGCTGCACCGCCAGACGTGCGCGAATATCGTGATCATCCGGCGCCTCGGCCAGCGCCTGCTCCAGGGCCTCAACCTCCGGTGACCGCGCCGCCTCCCGCTTGAGCTGCAATTGCGCCCTGAGCTGCTCGTAGGCGGCGTCCTGGTCTGCCATGCGGATATCACCAAGCACGGCCTCGGCCTCGTCGAGCCGCAGGCTTTCAATGAGGCAGTGTGCATAGGCCAGCGTAATATCCAGCTGCTTCCCCGACTCATCCCAGGCCTGCCGCAGCGGAGTCAGCGCCCCGGCAAAATCGCCCGCGGCCATGGATTCCTGCGCCAGTTGCAGCAGGGCGTCCCAAGGCTTGGGCAGATACTTGCCCAGCATTTCGCGAACGGCGTTCTCGGGTTGCGCGCCGGCAAATCCATCTACCGGTTGGCCGTCCTGTATCACCATCACGGTTGGGAGGCTGCGTACGCCAAACTGCTGAGTGATCATTTGCTGTTCGTCAGCGTTGACCTTCGCCAGCAGAAAAGCCCCGTTGTACTCAAGCGCAATCTTCTCCAGCATCGGCATGAGCACCTTACAGGGCTCACACCAATCGGCCCAGAAATCGACCACAACGGGCCGATTATGCGACTCCTCGATCAGCAGCTGCGCCGCATTGCTCTCGTCGATATTGGCAATAAACTCGCTCACAACCTACTCCTGATTAAATCCAAGGACGTCTCTCATGTCATACAAGCCAGGCTCACGCCCAGCCAGCCAGGCTGCCGCGCGCACGGCGCCACGCGCAAATGACATGCGGCTGGAGGCTTTATGGGTAATCTCCACGCGCTCGCCTTCGGCAGCGAAGGTCACCGTATGATCACCGACAATGTCGCCTGCACGCACGGTAGCAAAGCCAATGGTCTCGCGCTCGCGCGCGCCGGTCTGTCCTTCGCGGCCGTAGACGGCGACCTTGGATAAATCGCGGCCAAGCACGTCCGCAACCACCTGACCCATGCTCAGAGCAGTACCCGAGGGCGCATCGACCTTGTGACGATGATGAGCTTCATAGACTTCGATATCCACCTCGTCACCGAGTACACGTGCCGCCTCTTCCAGCAACTTGAAGCAAAGATTGACGCCGGTGCTGAAGTTGGACGCCTTACAAATCGCCGTCTGCCCAGCAGCAGCATCAATCTCGGCCTGCTGCTCAGGCGTGAAGCCAGTAGTCCCGATCACCATGGCCACGCCCTGCTGGGCACACATGGCTGTGTTAGCTAGCGTGGCGGCCGGCACGGTGAAATCAATCAGCACATCAATGTCGTCAATGGCCTCGGCCAGGTCGGCGACCACCACAACCCCGTTTTTGCCCTGGCCCGCCAATTCCCCGGCGTCGGCACCAACGAGGCTGCTATCTGGATGCTCTAAAGCGCCCGCCAGTATCAGATCATGTTCGGAGGCTGCAATGGCCTCAACCAACGTGCGGCCCATGCGCCCGGCAGCACCGGTCACCCCTACTCGCATCGTCATAGCTTCATGTCGTCAAAAAAGTCCTTAACACCTTCAAACCAGCTGCTCTGGCGCGGCGATTGTCGATGCCCGCCCTCGCCCAGGCTCTCCTGGAACTGTTCCAGAAGGGCGCGCTGCTCCTTGCTCAGGTTCACTGGCGTTTCCACTACCGCGCGACAAAGCAGGTCTCCCACGCTACCGCCACGAACAGGTTTCACGCCCTTACCGCGCAGACGAAACAGCTTGCCGGTCTGCGTCTCCGCGGGAATCTTCAGTTTAACGCGCCCATCCAGCGTCGGCACCTCCAACTCGCCGCCGAGCGCTGCGTCTACAAAGGTGATGGGTACTTCACAGTACAGGTGCTTACCGTCACGCTCAAAGATCGGGTGCTGCTTCACAGACATCTGCACGAACAAATCGCCGGGCGGTCCGCCTTCGGGGCCGGCTTCGCCTTCCCCTGACAAACGAATTCGGTCACCCGTATCCACACCCGGCGGCACTTTCACCGACAGCGTCTTGACCTTCTCAACGCGGCCCGCGCCATGGCACGTCTCACAGGGATCAGTAATGATCACGCCCCGACCCCGGCAGTTGGGGCAGGTTTGCTGCACCTGGAAAAAACCCTGCTGCATGCGCACCTGACCGGTACCGCCGCATGTGCCGCAGGTTGTGGGCTTGGTACCCTTCTTGGCGCCGCTGCCATTACAGGTATCGCAGGTCACCAGACTGGGCACGCGGATTTCCACCGTCGCGCCCTTTACCGCATCCTCCAGCGAGATATCGAGCGTGTAGCGCAAGTCAGCGCCCCGCTGCGGTCCACCTCTGCCACGGCCGCCCCCGCCACCAAAAATATCGCCGAATACATCGCCGAAGATGTCGCTGAAACTGCCCCCACCAAAACCGCCTGCGCCGCCCCCCATGTTGGGGTCAACGCCGGCGTGGCCGAACTGATCGTAAGCGGCGCGTTTTTCGCCGTCCATCAGCACATCGTAGGCCTCGGTCGCCTCCTTGAATTTCTCCTCCGCCTCGGGATCGTCCGGGTTACGGTCCGGGTGGTACTTCATAGCCACCCGGCGGTAAGCCTTCTTGATCTCCTTGTCGTCGGCGCCGTTAGCTACCCCGAGCACCTCGTAATAATCGCGTTTCGACATAGGTATTCCGCTTGTTGCTTAAATGACTACGCGGGAAACCATGTCCCGCGTAGTAAACTGTCACCTCGATGTGGCCGGAGTGTTTCGGCACCCAGGCGCAGTGACTTCTATTCAGCGCCGAAAGACGCTGGGTCCCCGCGTCAGCGGGGATACTCCCTGTGGCTCAGCCACGTCGGTCACTTCTTCTCGTCGTCCTTTACTTCCTCGAACTCAGCGTCTACGACATCGTCCGCAGCCGGCTCAGCCTGTTCGGCGCCCGCCCCAGCTCCGGCCTGCTCGGCACCCGGTGCCGCTTCGGCCTGCGCAGCGTACATCTTCTGCGCAACCGGGCCGGTGGCCTCGGTCAGCTTGGTGGCAGCCGCTTCAATCGCGTCTTTATCGTCGCCCTTGACGGCCTCCTCAGCCTCAGTGATCGCCGCCTCGATGGCCGCTTTCTCGTCATCCGTGGCGTGCTCGCCTGCTTCCTCGATAGTCTTGCGGGCGGCGTGAATCAGGCCGTCGCAGGTGTTTCGGGCGGTGATCAGCTCCTCGAACTTGGCATCTGCCTCCGCATTCGCTTCAGCGTCCTGCACCATTTGCTCGATTTCATCATCCGACAGGCCACCCGAGGCTGTGATGCGGATCGACTGCTCTTTACCGGTCGCCTTGTCCTTCGCGCCCACGTGCAGGATGCCGTTTGCGTCGAGGTCGAAGGTCACCTCGATCTGCGGCATACCGCGCGGTGCCGGTGGGATATCCGCGAGGTCAAAGCGGCCCAGAGACTTGTTCTGGCCGGCCTGCTTACGCTCGCCCTGTACCACGTGAATCGTCACTGCGGTCTGGTTGTCGTCCGCTGTAGAGAATATCTGCGATTTCTTGGTTGGAATCGTGGTGTTCTTCTCAATCAGCGGTGTCGCCACGCCACCCATGGTTTCGATACCCAGCGTCAGAGGGGTCACATCCAGCAGCAGTACATCTTTGACATCGCCTGAGAGCACCGCGCCCTGAATGGAGGCACCCATAGCAACGGCCTCGTCCGGATTTACATCCTTTCGGGGCTCCTTACCAAAGTAATCAGCCACTTGGGTCTGCACCAGCGGCATGCGGGTCTGACCGCCTACCAGGATTACATCGTCGATCTCTGAGGGCGACAGTCCTGCATCTTGCAGGGCCACCTTGACCGGCTCCATAGAGCGGGTGACCAGCTCCTCTACCAGGCTTTCAAGCTTGGCACGGCTTAGTTTCACCACCAGGTGCTTGGGTCCGGTCGCGTCCGCCGTGATGTAGGGCAGATTGACTTCGGTCTGCTGGCTGGAAGACAGCTCAATCTTGGCTTTCTCGGCCGCTTCCTTCAGGCGCTGCAAAGCCAGCGGGTCATTATGAAGGTCTATGCCCTGCTCTTTCTTGAACTCATCCGCCAGGTACTCAATCAGGCGCAGGTCGAAGTCTTCACCGCCCAGGAATGTGTCACCGTTGGTAGACAGCACCTCGAACTGGTGCTCACCGTCGACCTCGGCAATCTCGATGATGGAGATATCGAAGGTACCGCCACCGAGGTCATAGACCGCTACGGTGTGGTCGCCCTTGGCCTTGTCCATGCCGTAGGCCAGCGCCGCTGCGGTGGGCTCGTTGATGATGCGCTTCACATCGAGACCTGCGATCTTGCCCGCGTCCTTGGTCGCCTGGCGCTGGGAATCATTGAAATAGGCCGGAACGGTGATCACCGCCTCGGTAACGGGCTCGCCCAGGAACTCCTCGGCGGTCTTTTTCATCTTGCGCAGGACTTCAGCAGACACCTGTGGCGGCGCCATTTTCTCATCCTTCGCCTGCACCCAGGCGTCGCCGTTGTCGGCTTCAAGGATGGTATAGGGCACCATCTTGATGTCTTTCTGCACAACGTCGTCTTTGAACTTGCGCCCGATCAGGCGCTTGACCGCGAACAGGGTGTTCGTGGGGTTTGTAACAGCCTGACGCTTGGCCGCCTGGCCTACCAGGATTTCGCCCTCGTCGGTGTAGCCGACAATCGATGGTGTGGTGCGATCACCCTCGGCGTTCTCAATAACCCGGGGTGCATCGCCGTCCAGCACAGATACGCAGGAATTGGTGGTGCCCAGGTCGATTCCGATTATCTTACCCATTTTGTCTGTCTCCAGTTGCCTGCCGGTCGGCGCCGGCCATAATCAAATGTCTGCTATCTATATTGGCCCATATTGGCCAAATTCAACCCTGTTTCTTACCCGGCAGCCTTGCTCACCATGACCATCGCCGGCCGGACCAGCCTACCGCTCAAGGTATAACCCTTCTGGACCACTGCGATTACGCTGTTGGGCTCTAAATCGGGGTTCTCGACCATGCTCATGGCCTGGTGCAGGTTCGGGTCGAAGGGCTCGCCGACGGGGTCAATTTGCTCGATGTTGTACTTTTTCATGACATCGAGGAAGCTCTTCAGCGTCAGCTGGATGCCCTCGACAATGCCTTTCATAGCCTCGTCGTCAGCATCCACCGACTCAAGTGCTCGTTCGAGGTTATCCACAACCGGCAGTAGGTCCTTGCTAAAGCCCTCAAGGGCGAATTTGCGTGCCTTATCGGCATCCTGCTCAGCCCGGCGCTTAACGTTCTGCGCGTCCGCCTGGGCTCGCAGTGCAGCATCACGGGCCGCTGCAAGATCCTCCTCCAGCCGGGAGATGGTCTCCTCCAGCGACGGCTCAGAGCCGGCCTCAGCTGGCTCACCCTCCTGCGGGTCGGCGCCCTCATCGACGGGACTGTTGTCTGCACTCGCTGAATGCTCGGTATCGAGCTCAGCCGTGTCTGTTGATGCCTGCGCTTCACCCGTTTCGGACGGCGAGGTCTCTTCTACTTTTTGCTCCTGATCGGACACAGATCACGCTCCCTGCGGCTTTTCTCTCGAGAGGAGCACGTTGGGGCGAAGGCCCAATTTTCAAGGGGTCGACGGAATTTATTTCAGTTCGTGAGCGCGGAACTCAGCATGCGGGCGGTGATATCAACGATGGGTATAACGCGCTCATAGGCCATGCGTGTCGGGCCGATCACACCCAACACGCCCACGGTTTGTACGCCTTCACGATAAGGAGCCGTGACCACTGAATAATCGCCGAAGACCTCGTAGCCGGCCTCTTCACCGATATAGATCTGCACGCCATCTGCCCGGGAGCAGCGTTCCAGCAGGTGCAGCAGGTCCTTTTTCTGCTCGAATGCATCGAAAAGCTCGCGCAATTTCAGCATTTCCTCTGCGGTGGCGCTGCCCAGCAATTGCGATTCCCCCGTCACCACGTACTCGCTGTCTTCATCTTCTCGGGCCAGCGCACGGCTGGCCAGGTCTAGCGAGGCTTCCAGGTAGCTATCGATCTGCGCTCTGGCGTCGCGCATCTCTACCAGCAACTGCTCCTGCACCTGGTCCAAGGGCCGGCCTGCGAAGCGCTGGTTGACCATGTCAGCCGCTTCGCGCAACTGATCCTCAGAAAAAGCGCGTTGGGTATGAATGATGCGGTTCTGAACCTCGCGCTCGTTGACGACCAGGATGACCAGCACTCGATCACCTGACAAAGGCAGGAACTCAACCTGGCGCAGCTGCTGGCTTTCCGGGCGGGGTACGGTCACCAGCCCCGCCTGGGCGGTGATTGTAGCAAGCAGCGAGGACGCGGACTGCACCAATTCCCCCGCGGTCTTGTCGGGAGAAAGCTCGATTCTCAAGCTGTCTAGGGCGTCCGACCCCAGGGGCTGCACCTGCAGCAAGGAATCAACAAACAGCCGGTAGCCGGCAGCGGTTGGGACCCGCCCCGCCGAGGTATGCGGCGAGTGGAGAAAACCGCGCTCTTCAAGGTCTGACATGACATTACGCACCGTGGCCGCGCTCACAGGCAGTCCGGCCTCCTCCATGAGGGTCTTGGACCCCACCGGCTGTCCATCTCGAATGTGCCGCTCGACCAGGGCCTTCAGCAGGATGCGACTGCGATCGTTTATGTCCTGTTCAGTCATCTATTTTTTGGACTCCATCGGATGCCTGAATTTTTATCATAACTAGGGTATAAAAGGAAAAACCTATCTTAATCCGCGCATGCTTACTCAACTCAGTATCAGCAATTACGCCATTGTCGACCGCCTCGATGTCGAACTGACGTCCGGCATGACAGCGATAACAGGCGAAACGGGTGCGGGTAAGTCCATCATGCTCGACGCACTGGGCCTGTGCCTGGGCGACCGCGCCGATCCTAAAAGCGTTCGCGCAGGCACGGGTAAGGCCGAGATTATCGCCAGTTTTGATCTTAGCCTGCTGCCCGCAGCCCGCAATTGGCTGGAAGAAAGGGATCTGCTGGCCGATGAGGATTGTATTTTGCGGCGCACCGTCACCGCCGAAGGGCGCAGTCGCGCCTACATCAATGGCAGTCCTTCCACAGCTCAGGATTGCGCTGAGCTGGGCGCCCTCTTGATCGATATCCACAGCCAACACGCGCACCAGTCGCTACTAAGAAAAAGCGTCCAGCGGCAGCTTCTGGATACCTTTGCGGAGCTTGGAGAGCTCACCCAGTCTGTCGAACAGCTGGCAAGCGACTGGCTCAGAGCCAGGCGCGAGCTGGAGCTTCTTTCCGGCAGCCTGGAAGAACACAACGCTCGCTCGCAGTTACTCGCCTACCAGGTCGAGGAGCTGGACGAGCTGGCACTCGGCAAGGACGAACTCGCCGCGCTCGAGCAGGAGCAGAAGCTACTGGCAAACGCGGGCGATATCCTTGCCAGCGGCCACGAGGCTCTCACGTTAAGTGAACAGCACGAGTCTGGTATCGCCAGGTCTTTGGCACTGCTCGATGCCGAGCAGCACCCGGGTAAACACGCGGCAGAGGCACGCAGCATGCTGGATTCGGCCCTCATTCAGCTGGCAGAAGCGCGGCTTGAGATCCAGGCACATGTGGCGGGCGTTGAGGTCGACCCGGAACGCCTGGCGCAGGTGGAGACGCGCCTGGAGTCAATCTACGCCGTGGCCCGGAAGCACCGGTGTCTGCCCGAGCAACTTGCAGACCAGCATCGTGAATTGCGCCAGGAACTTGCCAGCCTCACAGGCGGCAGTGAACGCATCGAGGCCCTGAACTCGCTTATGACGGAACTGGATGAACAGTATCGCGAACTGGCCGGTACGCTGTCGAAGAAGCGCAAGCGCGCCGCTACCCGGCTGGAGAAGAAGGTGATCGCCTTGCTGGACACGCTGGCGATGGCGCAGTGCCAATTATCTATCGCGCTGAGGCCGCGCGAATCCAGCGATCCCCACCCACAGGGCCGCGAAGACGTGGAATTCACCATCAGCACCAATCCCGGAAGCCCACCACAGCCGCTTGGCAAAATCGCCTCAGGTGGGGAACTGTCGCGGATCAGTTTGGCCATACAGGTGGTCAATGCCAGCAGGGCGACGGCGCCGAGCATGGTTTTTGACGAAGTCGATGTAGGAATTGGCGGCGCGGTCGCGGAAGTCGTCGGCCGCTTGCTGCGGCAGTTGGCGTCACACGCGCAAATCCTCTGTGTCACCCACCTGGCCCAGGTCGCGTCACAGGCACATCAGCACCTGCTTGTCAGCAAATCCGGGGGTAACTCGAGTGTCAGCGCGGACCTCACAGCCTTGGAAGACGGCGATAAAGTCAAAGAGATAGCGCGTATGCTCGGGGGGGTGAAGATTACACGCCAGTCTCTGGCACACGCACAGGAGATGCTGGACAGCGTCGAGGCCTAGCCAAGCGGCAGAAGAGTCACCTCAGGCGCCTTTTTTCTTGACGTACAGCACCAGCGAGTGGTCCATCAGCTCAAAGCCGTGCTGCTTGGCAATTTCTCGCTGCCGCTCTTCAATCACTTCATCATGAAACTCGATCACGTCGCCCGTCGCCACGCAGACCATGTGGTCGTGATGCTCACCCTTCGCCAATTCAAAGACGGAGTGCCCCGTCTCAAAGTTGTGCCGCGTCACCAGGCCCGCGGTCTCAAATTGGGTTAGCACCCGATAGACCGTGGCAAGGCCTACGTCTTCGCCCGCATCGAGCAGCGAGCGGTAAACGTCTTCCGCGCTCATATGCTGGGGGCCTTTTTCACCGTTTTCCAGGATTTGCATTATTTTTACGCGGGGCAACGTGACCTTGAGGCCAACCCGTCGCAGTTCCTGGTTTTCATTGGCCATAGTGCTGGGGGTTCTCTGCCATGAATCTGGGGTGCTATGATGCCACCCCTGCAAACGAAGTGGAAGCACCGCCTGATGCGCACCAGTCTGGTTTTACTGGCCTTCGCACTGCTCGCAGGTTGCGGGAACTTTGGATTTCCAGGGGTCTACCGCATCAATGTCGAGCAGGGCAATATTATCACCCAAGAGATGGTCGACCAGCTGAAACCTGGAATGAGCCGTCGCCAGGTGCGCTTCATCCTTGGCACACCACTGGTGAACGATACCTTCAACCAGGATCGCTGGGATTACGCTTATGTGTTGCGCAACGGCACCAAGGTCATTGAACAATCAACACTGACCGTTTACTTCGAAGGTGACGAACTGATTCGCGTGGAGGGTGACCTTGCCCCGGCAGATCCAGGGCAAAGGGTGGCCAGCGAAACTCAGCCCGAGTCTGCCTGATCGCGCTGCTCACGGGCGCGAGCGGCACGCGCCTTACGCACCTCTTTGGGGTCGGCCAACAGGGGCCTATAAATCTCGACCCGATCACCGGCCTTGAGCACTTGCGCGGGGCTTACCGCCTTGCCAAAGATACCCAACTTGGCGTTGTCGACATCGAGCCCGTCAAAACGCGCAGCAATGCCCGATAGTTGAGCTGCCTCCAATGCGGTCGTTCCCGGTGTCACGTCTATCTCGAGAATCGCCTGCTCTTCCGGCAAGGCATAGGCCACTTCCACCTTGATCTTTGCATCGCTCATAGGCTCACCCATACAGCCGTTGTGCTCGCTGACATACCGCGTCCACCAGATTTGTGCTGACGCCCTCGAACAGGCTCCCCGCAGCCGCGCTCAGCAATACGCTCGAAGCCTTGAACCGCAGCTGCAGGCTGACCTTGCACGCGGTATCGCCAAGCGCCTCAAATTCCCAGCGCCCCTCAAAAAATTCGAAGGGTCCGTCAATCAGTTCAAGAGATATCGCCGCCTCGCCCTCAGAGCGGTTGCGTGTACTGAAGCTCTGCCGAATGCCACCGCGCGCGAGATCAAGCCGCGCTTCGACGGCATCTGCCTCACGGGCCAGGATTTCGGCTCCGACGCAGCCATCCATGTATTGTGGATAGGCTTCGATGTCGTTCACCAGCTTAAACAGTCTGCCGGCGGCAAAGGGCAGCAGCGCACTGCGCTGTATCTCCGTCATAGGAGCGCGACACTCAGCATGGCCACCACCGTGGCGGGAGGCGCAATATAGCGCAACCATAGCAACCACTGCGAGAAAAACAGATCAGTTTCGCGGCAGAGTTCCTCGCGCAATATCGCCGGCCGCATCCGCCAACCGACAAACAGGATCAGTCCGAGGGAGGCAAGCGGAAGCAGCCACTGTACGGTGATCCAGTCTAGAAACTCGAACAGGCTACGGCCTGCTACCAAGAACACAACGGGTCCGTTGTTGAATGACAAGGCAACTGCGAGGCTCGCAAACCAAACCGCCAACATCACCAGAAAAACGGCAAAAAAGCGGGTGCATCTCAGCCAGTGTCGAATCAAGCTGACAATGGGTTCAGCCATGGCAACCGCACTGCCGAGCGCGGCAATCACCACGAACAGGAAAAAAAGAAAACCGAACAACTCACCCTGAATCATGTTGCCGAAAGCGTAGGGCAGGCTGACAAAAAGCAGAGCAGGGCCTGCCGACGGCTCAAGATTATTGGCGAAAACAAGCGGGAATATCGCCAGGCCCATAGCGAGCGCTACGACCAGGTCAAACAGTGCCACAGCGACCACCGAACGCCCGATCGGCACGCGAACAGGCGCATAGGCGCCGTAGCAAATGCCCGCCCCAACGCCAACACCCAGCGTAAAAAAGGCATGGCCCAGGGCCGCCAGCACAGACTCATAGGTGAAATCGATCATACGCACCGTGAACAGGAAGTCCTGTGTCGCGGCAAGATCGCCCTGGTCCATGGCAAACACAACCAGCACCCCCAGGATGGCGATCAAGGCGGGAACCGACAACCAGACCATTAACCCAACGCCACGGCGCACGCCCAGCGCCAGCACCACGGCCATGAGTAGCAGAAACAGCGTCTGCCAACGCAGCATTTCGCCGGGAGCATTCAGCAGTGACTCAAAATATTGGCCCACCATAGGGGCACTGGCGGCAGAAAAAGCGCCCGAACGCAGCTCGTTGGCGAAGGCCAATGACCATCCTGCAACAACCGCCTGGTAGGACAGCAGCAAGTAGCCGGTCAGGCAGGTAAAAAGCCCAACCGCAACCCAGCCACGCGACCGCAAAGATCGATCGGCGGCCCACCGAATGGCGCCTACTGGACTGCCCCGACCGTGACTTCCGATAATGACCTCGGCAATCAGGATGGGGCAGGCCACAACAAATAGACAGACTACATAGGCCAGGACAAAGGGCGCGCCTCCGTGCTCACCAGCGAGCCAAGCAAAACGCCAGAGGTTGCCGAGACCGACCGCAGACGCAGACAAGGCCAGCACAAATGTCGTGCGCGAATCCCACCCACGCAGTACACCGCGGGACACGCGTCAGGGTCTGGCAGGCTGGAAGCGCATCTGGCCAGAGTGCACCAGGGTGGTCCCGCTGAAAAGGGGAAGATTCACGTTCGGACACTTTCCGGGTGCTTGTATTCCGCATGATCGTGCCTGCGTATAATGCGCGCCATGTCAAAGAAGAAACACAAAACACCCAGCAATGTCATTGCGCAGAACAAGCGCGCCAGTTTTGACTACCACCTGCTGGAAACCTTCGAAGCTGGCGTCGTATTAGCGGGCTGGGAGGTGAAAAGCCTGCGCCAGGGCAAGGTGCAGTTGACTGACACCTACGTTCTTATGAAGGATGGCGAAGCCTGGTTATTGGGCGCGCAAATCACTCCCCTGGACACCGCTTCTACCCACTTCGTCACTGACCCAGGTCGCACTCGCAAACTGTTGCTGAATAAAAAAGAGCTCGCAAGAATTCTTGCTGCCACCCAGGCCAAAGGCCAAACTTGCGTCTGTACCCAGCTTTACTGGAAGGGCCATCTCGTCAAGGCGCGATTAGCCCTGGCGTCAGGTAAGAAAGACCACGACAAACGCGACACCCAGAAAGAGCGGGACTGGAACCGTCAGAAGCAGCGCATCATTCGCGATAACGTAAAACAGTAGCTAGGCGACTTCCAGCTGCGGCAGCTGCCCTGAACGCACAAGACGTCCCGGATAGACGCCAGTCAGCCGGTCGTTCTCCAGCACCACATCACCCGCAACAATCACGGCACGGTAGCCGCCAGCATCCTGAAGCAAACGCTGCCCGCCGGCCGGCAAATCCTGCACCATGCGCGGTGCGTGTAGCCTCAGGCCATCCATATCAATCACGTTGATGTTAGCTTTCAGCCCGACGCGCAGGCGGCCGCGATCATGGAGTCCAACATAGTCTGCGATATCGCTCGTCAACTTGCGCACCGCCTCCGTGAGCGTCAGCCTATCCCCATCCTGCCTGTCACGCGTCCAGTAGCTCAGCAGGTAAGTCGGAAAAGATGAGTCACAAATTGTGCCGACATGGGCGCCGCCGTCAGAGAGACCCATGATGGCCTGTGGATGCGTCATCATGGTGTAAACGTTATCGAAGTTCATATCGGTGTAATTGTAAATTGGGAAGTACAGAAGCTCGCGCCCTTCACTCTCCAGCATCAAGTCATACACCATCTCCAGCGTAGGTACGCCCGCATCTTTAGCCATCTGTAAAACCGACGTCTCGGTGCCCTGCTCATATTGCGGGTTTTCGCCAAGCCGGAAAGTCTTGCTGGCCACGAAATCTACGGCAGCGAGCAAGGCGTCGGCCAGGGGCGGTACCGGCGTGCCGTCGCCTGCCAGGGGCTCAGACTCCTCCGTCAGCAAACGAGCCTTGAAATCAGGATCGCGCATGCGTTCCACACGTGCGACCAGTGGCAGGTGGGCGATGGCCTTATAGCTTGGGAAGCCGATAAATGGATGGAAGGTGCACTGTAAGCCAACAATGATGCCAATACCCCGTGGCGCCGTCTGTAGCCTCATATTCAGGCCCTTTTCAACGGCCTGCTCGGCACGGTCGATAATTCGACGCCACTGCTCGGGCGCGAAATCGCGCTGCATCAGGGACAAGGAGAACGGACTGTCACCCGCCGCCGAAGCCATGGCTTCGAGGAGGTCGAACTCCCGGTCGAACACGTCGCCATCCTCGGACTCGCGCTCCAGGTTAAAGTCATTGACGGCCTGCAACACCCCATGCCCAGCACCATCAAAGGCACGCGCAATGCCCGCCAGCTCATCGCCAGTGGCCTCAGAGGCCGGGGTCCAGTCGCCGTCGGCGCTGCGGTGAACGTCGGAGCGGCCTGTCGAAAAGCCAATGGCCCCGGCATCGAGGGCTTCACGGGTCAGCCGTCGCATCTCTTCAATATCTTGCGCAGTTGCAGCTTCGTTAAATACCGCTCGATCGCCCATCACGTAGACGCGCAGCGGATCATGCGTGACCTGAACAGCGTAATCGATGGTATGGGGCTTGGCATCCAACGCATCCATGTACTGCGGCAGGCTCTCCCAATCCCAGCTTATACCCTCCGTCAGCGCGCTGCCGGGTATATCTTCGACGCCTTCCATAAGCCGGACCAGCTTGTCGCGATCAGCCGCCCTCACCGGAGCGAAGCCGACGCCGCAGCTGCCCATAATTACGGTGCTGACACCGTGGTTAACGCTCGGCTGCATATCGGCATCCCAGCTGACCTGGCCATCGTAATGCGTATGCAAGTCGATGAAACCGGGGGTGACGATGTGGCCAGCGGCATCCAACACCTGGGCTGCGTCGCCCGCGCAAGCCCCCAACTCAACGATAAGCCCATCGCGCACGCCAACATTGCAGTGAACCGGCTCGTTACCGTCGCCATCAAACACAAGTCCGTTAACAATCTTGAGATCGAATTGCATGTCCAGCCTCTACCCTGTTGAATTGCTGCCCGCAGTCTAGGGTTCGCCCCATTGGAAAAAAAGGGTTAAAACTGGCCAGCTCGGGTTATTCGTGGCCGGGGCTCGGGGTATCATGCCGCGATGAAAACCGCCATCGCGTTTGTTCTACTAATGGTTGCCCTGCCAACCAGCGCGCAGCAGGAGCCGCTGCAGACGCTCGATATAGACGACGTTGATACGAGCTACATCTACCCGGCCATCATGGGTACCGGGACTTACAAAATCGATGGCAGGCGCCTTTCCATGCTAACTGTGCCATTCAGCTTTACGCAGCAACGGCTCGCCGAGCCAGATCACGAGCTGGGCCTGAAGTGGTTTGCCCCCGTTACAATCGGCTATGACCAGATCGACGACACTGACTGGCTCGACAATCTGATCACGGAGGAATTGGTAACCCTTTCAGTCATGCCCGGCGCACAGGTTTCTATCCCCCTGGACGAGACCTGGACCATTCGACCCTATGGACAACTCGGACTGGGGCATGATTTCGTATCCGACGAGACCTTTGTTCTCGGTACCCTCGGAGCGAAGATACTCGGGCTATGGCGCTGGGAGAGCGGGCTCGAGTTACGCTGGGGTGCAGGGATTCAAGTGGCGGGCGAATACCAGTTCGATTCGACGCGACAGACAAGCTTTGGACTGCTGGAAACCGGCGTCGACGTGAGAAAGGACTTCGGTCAGGCGCTGTTCGAACAGCGTATAGACCTGGGCCTCTATTACATCCTGCAGTCTTATCAGCCAGAGTGGACTATTGGCCGCAGACTCACGGATCGCTCCAACATCCATGAGATCAGCGAGCTAGGCGTGTCTGTTGGCCTGGTCAAACCACGCAAGGTCCTTGGTATCACCGTTGACCGGCTCCGTATGGGCTATAAGAACGGCTCTGGTTTCAAGGGTGTTACCTTTGGGACTGAATTCCCATTTTGAACTGGCGTCTCTGCAACAGCCACGATACGAAGCTGTAAAGCGCAAGGCTGGCGAGAACATAGGACAGCGGGCGCATCGGAATCGTGTAGCGCGGCAAGTAGTGAATGATGTTCAAGGCCACCACGAACCCGAGAAAGCTCGCAGACACCAAAAAGGCGTCCGAGCAGCGGCCACGCAGTAGTTGTTTGAGAGAGGTAAACACAACGAAGAAGCCACCTGCCGCAGCCAGCGCATACAACGGCCAGTGGGCCCATAGCATAAGGTCGTGTAGAACCCTTTGTAGACCATTATCGATAAAGGCCGACTTTCGCATCGGATAGATTTCGGCACCACCGTTATAGACGTTGTCAAAGTGCCAGCTATAAACCCAGCGCCCGCAGCAGTTCCAGAGCAGGTAACTGCCGGGAACCTCGCTAAAGGACTGACGCGTACGATAACGCAACTTGGGATCGCCATTCTGGGGTATGACATGGCTGACGCCTTCGACGAAGAAGCGCGGCGGCGTGGCGCTGGTAGTGACATAGGTCTCCGCAGGTTTGACCTTGGTCCAGCCTTCTTCCATCACGACCTCAGTTGCAGGCGGGGCCTGCATGTACTGGGCACTGAACTGCTGATACCAGAAATAAACCAGCGCCAGGCCAATCAAACCTGCGCCACCGACCTTGCAGCGTTCAACCAACGATCGCGACGCAACAGCCGCGGGCGCAAGCAGTAACAAGGGCGCCAGTACTGCCGGAACGACAAAACCGATCATCCGAACGTGCCCCGAAAAGCCCAGCATCGCCATGCCAGCCAGCACCAACAGGAGCTTTGAATAGCGCCAACCATAAATGGCGGCTAGCAGGCCCAGCATTAGCAGAAAGGTGTAGAGTGTCTCTGTTAACATGACCTGGGCCAGGGCAATGTGGTGAGGGTTAATAGCCACGAGTACTGCGGCAAGCATGGCCCAGCCAAAGGGCAGGCAGAGAGCGGCCAGCAACAGCGTTGCTACAACCGTCATCGAACCCATGACGGCCTGGGCCATTTGCACCTGGGGCTTGATCGTTCTCGAATCCGGGGGATCCTCAAAAAACAGCGTCAGGAAGAGCGGAAACCCCGGGGTGTGGTCCGTCCGAGTTTTGGGCTCCTGCATGGCGGGCGGATCCAGTGAATGCGCGTCGTGATGCCAAAGGTTGTAGGCGTTGGTGAAATAACGTGCAGCATCCTGCAGGAGATGCACCATCTCTTCGGAGCCCGCGACATACTGCCATCTGAGGAAGAAGCTGAGGACAAACACGACGACACAGCCCGATACAACTGCAGCGGGTCGCGCCCCAAAAGCTCTGTCTCTTGTTTCGCCCATTTCAGTCGAATGATCGCGGCTTGTTATTCCCCCGGCCAGAGTCTACTGGTGATGACAGCCAATTTCAGCAATTTCCGGCATCTGCAAACTGCTCAGCATGGCTCAGGCAGCGATCAGCTGGCCTGTGGTATACTGTGCGCCGCTTTACGGGGGCGTTTCGGATTCGACGAAGGTTACAAACCCTGAGGTGCATGCCGTGGTGGCAGCCAACCACGTTAATCCAAAGCTGTTAACTTATAGTTGCCAACGACGACAACTACGCTCTGGCGGCATAAACTCCGCTAGCGGTCTTCAGCAAGGTGCCAGCCCCGCGCCGTTGACCGTCATATAGAACTGGATCGCAGCAAGGGATGCCCTGGCCCGCGCTGTTAAATTGTTACAGGGCTCGCTGTTCACGTCCTGACCGTTGGGCTGTGAGCGGCTAAATCAATAGACGGAATCTAAGCATGTAGAGCCGATGGCAGAGTGCCGGCGGACGCGGGTTCAACTCCCGCCGCCTCCACCAACAACAAAAAAGGTCACCCATAGGGTGGCCTTTTTTGTTGTTGGCGCCTGAAGCAACGCTACAGCTTTGAGGCCCAGGATGCGATGGTATTTATGTCAACAAACGAATCACCACTGAGATACTCATCCGGCACGGCGAGTCCCAGGGTAGATTCCAGGAAGGCAACAACTTGCATGATCCCAAATGAATCGAGCCCCCCTTCTACCAGCAGTTTCTCGTCTGCAGCTACGTCTCTGCCCAGAATCAGACCGATCTCTTCAATCAGGCTGAGCACCAGATCTTTCATGGCTTGGAATCCTCGCGCTTTGACTCTGGGAAGAGGCCTGCCAAGACATCGGCCGGCTCAACATGGGTGAAGGGGCTGTGAGACGAGCCCGGCAGAGGATGGAGAGAGACCCCGGGGCAATGCGCGATCCTGTTCGCGTGGGCTGTGTCTATGTCATTGCCTTCGGCGTAATACAGATGGTACTCGGTGATGCCGTTATGCTCTGACAAGAGGCGTGACAGGTCCTGGTGTGGTTCCGGGAAGAACTTGAGAGACGCTGGCGTAACTAGCGAGATAATCTCCGTTTGAGGTGCGAAAGCGTGCACCGTTCGCGCTTTCAGATGGTGGCCGAAGAGTATCGCCGCATAGCCTCCCTGCGATGTGCCCGCGCAATGCAACGCTGTGACGTGGGAGTGCTCGCTGAGAAGCTGCCTTTGACCCTCAAGGGTTGCCTCAATGTTCTTCCAACGGCCATTGAGTCTCCCGTGATAAAAGCTGGCGAGCCGATCGCGAAACATAGTGACATTGTGCGAGCGGGCGCCTGACAGCTTGACGAAATCAAGCGGTTCGAGAAAGAGTTGGCCAATCTTTCCCTGGTACAGAAATATCATCTGGTCAGACCCGGGCACAATGCGAGTAACGGAGGCATCGTTCTGTACGTTAGTTAGTTCTGGCATGCTCAGAGCCTATCGCGCGAGCGCAGCTGTTTGTCGAGTTTTACTTTGTCCACTTTACCATTGGCATTAAGCGGCAAAGACGCGAGTTCGATAAATTCGACAGGAATTTTGTAACGCGTGATGTGTTCAAAACACCAGCGACGCAGGGCCGCCGGATCAAATTCAGCGTCGTTTTTCGGCACGCAGAAGGCCACGCCCTCTTCGCCTGCAAGTCGACTGCTTCGGCCAACTACAGCGACTTGTTCGAGCTGGTCATTGCGCATCAAAAGCTGCTCAACGTCTGCTGGATAGATATTGATGCCATGGCTTATGAACATGTCTTTACAGCGACCGACAATACAGAGTCTGCCGTCATTGCGCAGATACCCTAGATCACCGGTATACAACCAACCCTCAGAATCTATCGCGCTCTGCGTGGCCTCAGTGTCGTTATAGTAGCCCGCCATAAGCGGATAGCCACGCAGCAGAATTTCGCCAACCGCAGGTTCGCTGCCGGCTTCGCTGCTAGGTAAGTCAATACGAATTTCGATGCCCGGTATAGGCAGCCCGACCGTATGAGCGATGTCGTTGGCACTATCGTGTGCATTGGCGACACTGACGACCGGGAATTCACTCAAGCCATAGCCATTGCCGACAAAGTGAACGCCACACTCCCTCAATGTATGAATCAGAGTGCGCGGTATGGACGCGCCGCCGATGGTTATGTGTTCCACGTGATCAAAGATCGGCATATCCGGCGAGTTGGCCCTTAGCAGGCTTTCGAATAAGGAGGGCGGGCCCATGACAATGGCTGCGCGAAGCTGAGCAATCGTGCTCGCAAGCTCCTGTGGCGCGGTACTCCTCGGGTAGACCAGACACATACCGAGCATGAACGGGTTCAGCATCTGCGAACACAGTCCAAACGTGTGTGAGAGCGGAGAGCTCAGCAGCATACGGTTGCCAGGCCTGAATGCCTGGGTCACGCCACAGTTGAAAAGGCTTCGCAGTATTTGGCCTTGCCGTATGGCGACGCCCTTAGGTTGGCCGGTCGTGCCGGAGGTGAAAACGATGTAGCTCAGGTCTTCGGGCCCCGCAGCGGCACAGGGCGGAGGCCGATGGGTGCCCGCACGGACGCGAAACTCTGCCCAGGAAAGTGCGCCATTGGTTGGCTTTGGGCTGAGATCGACAATGGGCGAACTGCCCGGTAGGACACTCTGAGCCTGATCCCTATGCTCACCAAAAACGTCGAACAGTTCCCCCAATTGACTATTTTCACTGTTAGGCGCTCCAGCGATGATCAAGCCAGGCTGCACTCGCTGCATCAATGGCAAGGCTTCGTCGGGCTTCAGGTGATAAGACAGCGGCACGACGACCATTCCGCTCCACCAGCATGCCAGTATAGACGCCTGCATCTGCCAGCAGTTGGGCGACCACAGCACCACACGGTCACCATGCTGCAGGCCGGTCGCTCGCAGGCTCGCCGCGATGGATAGAACCTCCCTGTGCAACTCGCGATAAGTCAGCCGTTGCTCGCCGTCCACCACAGACTCGTGCTCGGCGTGCACCTTGAAGGTGCTATCGAGGCAGGCACCGAGTGTGGACCACGGCGGTATGACACCCTGGCTGTCGATATCAAGATCGACCCCCAGAGCGGCCTGCCAAATCTCAGCCGTTGACTGTGTGTCCCAATGAGTCGTCATAGACCTACTGCATCCACTGGAAATTCACATACACTTCATGTACCGCGTGGCCGCGTTGGCCACAATGCAATCTCTCGCGGGGCAGTCGCGTCGCAAACCACGTCCCAACCTAAAACAGTTATCAGAGAATAGCCATGCCACGCGCAAGCAGCAATGCCATCAAGAACGTGTTTCCAGTCGAGCAAAACGTGGCAGCGATTACAATTCCCAACCTGCGGGGATCAGGTCATAGGCGGCCGCCGAAACCGCATTAGGAAACCAACCTTGCCTTCTGCGTCCTCTGGTCTATAACACTTGCTGAGTGTCAGAATCAGGTCCAAGCGAGTGAAAAAGCAGGCTCGGGCCGGGAGCAAGAAACCATGTTCGATCTACTGCAAGTGTCCGGGGTCAACGCACCCTCGTTCATCCTTCCTGTCGGCGCCTGGGCGCTGCTAGCGATCGGCTTTATACTGGGCCTGTCAACCGTTCTCGCAAAAAGCAATAAGTCCGCCAGGCTCCTCCCACTGGGCGCCCTGCTACTGGCACCGTTTTTCACCGTGTTTGCCGTCGACCTGCCCAATACCTTCGTTGATGGCACCGTGGCGGACGCCGATGAAGTCAACGAGAACTTTGCCGCACTTAACAGCGGTCTCGAGGGCTATACCATCAGCGGTAGCGGTACAACTTCGATCCCCATTCCCAATGACATTGTAGAAACGTACTGTGGCGACCTGGACGGCTGTTCAATGATCATATCGGGAACGGGGGACGGAACGCCCTCCGTCTTCAGAGGGCGTCTCATCGTCGAGAGACTCAGAGGTGACTTTGCCGAAGTTCTTCAAAGAAACGCAGTATTCGCTGAACAATCCGTAAGTTCTGGAGGTATGATCGTTCGTCAAGGCGTCGATGGCGACATAAACCAGACCGCCTATCTCTCGACATCTGCCTCATTCACCGGCTGCAGAGTCCAGGACTACGCTGTCAACAATAACAACGCGGTGACTGATAAGGATATAGGCCTACACTTTTGGCCAGTTTTTAGCTCCACCACCTGTAATTTGACGATCAGGGACTGAATGCAGAGAGCCTGTTTGATAGCGGTGCTCGCTTGCACGGCGCGTCAGTCGCTTTTGGTATCTTCGCGAATAAACTCGACGCCGGCAAAGCCCTCCACCCCGGTCACCTGAATATCGGGGCAGGCCCTATCGCCAAAATCAGGGGCACCGTACTCGCAGTACTCCACCGTCACCGTGATCACAAGGCCACTGCATGGACCACTGAAATTAAGAATGCTGATCGACTGGTCCTTTGAGTAACCGTCGTCATCAAATGAGCCAAATACCGACTGGAAAGGGATGACCGTGTCACCGTCAGGCATCGCGAAGACGGTCTCACCTCTCACGGCATAAAGCGCAAGCGCTTCCGCATTTGCGAGGTCTCTGCGTTCGGGCTGGCAGCTGCCCTGCTCGTTCGTTTTCGCCATGTAGTGGTAGGCCAAGCCCTCCGGATTCTTCTCAGGCTGCGCAAGCACGCCGACGGAGCCGGTAAGCGCCAGAAGACCGATAAATCCAGCTAATGCCAATCGAGGTTTCATAGGGTTGCTCCCGCAGCCTTCATTTCAGCACCAGCTCAACGCGCCGGTTCTGCGCCTTTCCATCCTGAGTGAGGTTGGCAGCAAGGGGCGAAACAGGGCCAATACCAACGGCGGTGAGATTCGAGACGTCGAGCCCATAGTCATCGCGCAGAGCCTGTACCACCGAACGAGCCCGCTCCTGAGACAGGGTGAGGTTGAATTGATAGGCGCCGTCGTTATCGGTGTGGCCGACGATGAAGTAGGCATCGTTTGAATTCTGGCGGAGGTACTCAGCCAGCAGATCAAGTTCCGCCTTCGAGCTATCTTTCAAGTTGGACTTACCGGTATCAAAAAACAAGCCATAGAAGGCCTGCTTGCCGCTCGCAGCCATGCCCTCCTGGATATCTGAAACCGTGATGTTATCGGTTTCCATGCTCTCCACTTCGATGAAGTGCAGCTCATAGGCCACGTTGTCGCGCTCCTGCTTGAGGTAGACCGCCACGTATACCTCCTGGCCGGCGGCATTCATCTTGACGGCATGGTAGGCGTGGTCTCCAAAGGCCATGAAGCCGTTCAACAGACGCTTCTGATCGGCCGCGCTGCGCACAAGGTCCTCATCGCGAGCACCACACTCCTCCTTGAAGCAGGAAAACAGCAGCTCAGCTTCGCTGGGTTGAAATACCCCTTCATAGCTTTTGTAAAGCTGATACAGCGAGGGAATCGGCGGCTCGGGGAAGGCATAGTGGATCTTGGTAATGGCCCCTTCAAGGGTCAGGGTCTGGCCGAAGGTCTTGCGATCGACGGCGGGACCAAGCGGCAGCTCGTAGCGATCAAATTGAGTTTGCTCGTATTTGTCGATCGCAAACCCCTCAAACCTCGACACCAGGGGATAGTCTTGCGATCCCGCTTTGTCTGGTCTCTGAGCCGAACTCAGAGGGACGACGCCCATCAGTAAGCAACAGGTCATCGTTATCAGCCCACTCTTCCTAACCACTATGAATCTCCCGGCACAGCTCACACATCACTCCGTGGTTTATCGTGCAGCAGATACCTTTTCGACGCAATCCGCCAAAACCTGGCGCGTGCCACAAAATGTGGACTCAAGGCAGCTCAGCCTGCTTGCTGATATAGTTGCTTAACCGAACCCGGCCCTGACTATCCGATGCTGACCATCATAGCCCTAGCTTGCGCGATGGCGACCCTCGCTCTGCACATTACAGCACTCCTGCTGAGCCCGGATTTGTCCGCTCAGGACCCTATCAGTTTGCTCAGTCATGGGCCGGGAGCTGCTCTGCAGACAACAGGCCTGGTACTCTTTGGGCTGGCTCAGTTACTGGTAGCCATCGCGTTGAGCCAACCCGGACACGGTCGATTTTGGCTATTTGGGCGCGTATGTTTGGCTGCGGCAGGTCTTTCGAACTTCTACGTCGCCTTCTACTTTGGCATGACGCCGTTGGATACCTTACGGGGCCCCAACGCTAACGACCCGCTGTGGCTCACTGCCAGTCTCGTCGGCTTCGCGATGGGTTTTCTGCAGCTTGGCTTCAAGCGAATGTCCAGCGAATTGACCGCTTTCAACACTTGGTGCCTATCACTCTGGATTTTACTGATCCCGGCCACCCTGCTGGTGGACGTTTTGTCGCTAGGCGTTTATGAGCGGATTACAGGTGCTCTATATCTTGCGTGGGTATGCGGGCTTGCCTTCCTCTGGCGCAGAACCACACGATCCGAGGAGTTGATGCAAGGCTAGTGCAGATCGTCCCGCTCAGAGTCTGATTCCTCATCCAGGATGGCGTAGAACCAGCCGGTCTCGTCAGAGGCTGCATAGTCATCGGCATCGGATAACAGCTCGCGTCGCAAATCCTCAACGCTACCCTCCTCAATGTAATCGATCTCAATCGAATCAAACCCGTTGTCTTGCTCAAAGGTATCGGCATCTGCAAGAAAAGCGTCTTGCGCAGCCAGCACACGGCAGTCACTGGCCACGGGCACGCTGGCGTGCTGCTGGGCCTCGCTGAGCCGTTGCCTCAGGATGTCACGGCTTTCGGTGTCCTTGGCAAGCATGACCCAGGTGTCGGCACGCGGCGCTCTGAGGGCCTTGACCTCGGCTCGCTGCTCGTCAGTCAGCACAAACGCTGTAAGCACGGCATCTTCCAGATCGTCGAACCAGGCGACGAGTTTTGGATGTTCCATCCACGGTGCTGTCATTGTCCACTCCTCCTGGGGCCTTCTATTGTAATCGAGAGTGCAGCGATCTGAAGCAGTATCAAATGTTTGTATGAGGCCATGCTGGTCTACACTACGCTCCAAACACATCCAAGCCGATCCAGCAGGAGCCCATGTCTGTAGTCACCCTGATCCCCGCATTCAAGCCACAGTTTTTCGAGGAACTGCTCCTGGCGCTACGCGCTCAAACTTGCCCACCGGAAAGGATTATTCTCTCTGACGACAGCGCAGACGGAACATTTATACATAAATTGCAGAATGGCAGCCTGGACGAGATTAGCGAAGGCCTGACTATAGAGACCCTGCCCGGCCCCAGGCGTGGGCAATACGCCAACTTCCAGCAACTCGTTAGCGTACTGCCAGAAGGCACTGAGTTTTTTCATATCCTATGCGATGACGATCTGATTCAGCCCGCTTTCTACGAACGCCATTTGGCCGCCCACGCCAGTCGCGAGGTCACGTGTAGCTTCTCAAGGCGCAGGGTGATTGCAGAGAATGGTGAATCCATTGATTCGGACCACTTTCCAGACGCGATCGCAAGGTCAGGGCAGGACCTGCATCATGTCGGGACCGCTACCCTGTTCCGCTCGATCCTGCCCCTCATGAACAATTGGTTGGGTGAGTTTTCCAATACCGTATTTAGAGCAGCAGCGAGTCGTTTTTTCGCTGACCCAAGAATGGCGGGGTATCGAGCACTACGGGCTGTTTGACCTCGGTATTTTTCTGCGCGGCTCGGCCAGATCCGGTGCCCTCATCATCAATGAAGAACTCGGCGCTTTCAGGCGCTCCGGCTCCCAAGTATCCAGCCAAACCCAATCGCCCACATTTCGCGCCAGCATTCTCGCCTGGGCGGCACTGGGTAGCGCTGCGCACAATCAGGGCAAGCTAAACGATAGCGAATACCGTCACTGTTGCCTGCGCAGCCTGGGGCTACTCAATCACCACTTCGCGAATGATGCCAAGGCACGTGAGGTTATCGCACTGCACCGCCTGCTAAAGTCTGGCGAAGTGCGTGAGTTCAAGGCGAGGTTTCTAGCGCTGTGGCCCGGTTTCCTCGAGCACGTAGTGACGTAGTGCGCCTGAATGAAGCCAACTCTAAAGTGCAGCCAACGGCAGCGCGGTCTAGTACAACTTAGATCACAGTTGGCGCACTCTCATCGCCGCTTGATTTCGCAGCAGCATGCGCCCTCATCCAGGCCAGTGTCGCCTCCAGTCCGTCCTTGAGTTGGTAGCGCGGCGACCAGCCCAGCGTATCTGCTGCGAGCGCGATATTCGCGCATCGATGCGCGCTGTCCGATGGACGCACAGGCAAGGCATCAGCCAAAGTACTTATGCGCCGGCCAAGAATCTCTTCCAGTACCGCGAGCACTTCGACATTATCGTGCTCCAACCCCGAGCCTACATTAAATATATGCTCAGAAGACCGTACCGTCGCCGCCAGCAATAAGGCCTCTACCACGTCGTCCACATACACCCAATCCCGTCGGGATTCGCCAGCGACCAAGGGTACAGCTTCGCCGGCCAGCGCGAGCCGAATGGCAGTCGAAAGAAAACGGTGAGACGACTCCCATGGCCCGTAAACATGAAATATCCGCAGTTGCTTGATCCAGTGCGCCTCGTCATAGGCGGCCTGGGCATAAAGCAGCCCGGCAGCCGCTTTCACCGTGCCGTGCAGGGTGCGCGGTGCAATGGGATGCCGCTCGGTCATAGCGCCTGTACCGGGTGCATACTCCATCGAGGAGCCTGCCACGACCAGCCGAGGTGGGCTCGGCTGCAGCTTCAAACCCTCCAGTAAATAGGCCGCTGCGTTAATGGACGTACTAATGTACTGCGAGGCGGGTAGCTCTGAGCCCCTGGCAGTTGCCAGATGAAAGATGACGCCAGGGCTGGCCGCACTAACGGCCTGGAGAACAGCGTCACGATCAGCAATATCACCCTTGCACACTGCACATTGCTGCTGCAATTCGGCGAGGCGCCAGAGGGACGAGCCCTGTCGCACCAGCAGGTTCACCTCTGCGCCCAATTCCAGCAGCCTGCGCACGAGAGAAGCCGCGATGAACGATGAGCCACCGGTGACCAAAACCCGACGCCCGCGCCAGTAACTACCCTCCATCGCCCCTCGGTGAGTGATCATCGGTTGGCCTCGATGACGCGCAATAGCGCCGCGTG
Organism: Pseudomonadota bacterium; assembly: GCA_038748065.1. Lineage (GTDB taxonomy): Bacteria > Pseudomonadota > Gammaproteobacteria > Pseudomonadales > Halieaceae > JBCDJG01. The sequence goes on along the minus strand of JBCDJG010000021.1, from coordinate 42,318 downwards.
GTCTGCTAGTCGCTCCTCGTCGCTGCGCCTCGCGCACTCGCGCCAATATCTTTGAATACCCGAGACAATCTCTGCTGCGCCGATAGCCTGTGCATCCCGGCGAAATGAGCGCCTGAGAAAGGTGAAGCTGCAGTTCAGACGCTCCAGTTCCTCGAGTAGTCTCGCTGAGGGTATCGGCACGCCACGTCGAAGGTCTGTCAGGCCGCCAAAGCCGAAGGACCGTTCAGGCATCGCACGGCGCACAGCCTCTACTTCACCGTCGGCCACCGCGCTGAAAATAAAACTGTTACCGCGACTGATGGCGAAATCATTCAGGCCGAAAAATACGTGATCGATCGGCAGGTTCTGTAGGCTCGCTGCTATTTCGGCGCACTCCCGAGTCTCTACCATAATCGCCGCTTCACAGCGGCTATTGAGGAGACCCAGAAAAGCGCTAACCTCGTCGGCCCTGCGTACCATCGGCAGCAAAACCACCGATGCGCCTGCCGATACAGCGTTTTCTACTTCGCCCGGCGTATGCTCGCCGTAGGAATTAATGCGGCACCAGGCCCGGGCGCCCGGCTCTGCCGCTATCGCCTCAAGATCGCTCCACTGCCCGGGTCGGATTTCCGTGTCAAAACCCAGCTGACGCAGGTCCTTGCCCATCAGCTCAAGATCGACCATGAAAGCACTGATGCCTGCCTGCATCGCGCGGCGCGCACCCTCTGCATCATTTTCGAAAAGTACCAGTTCCAGCACGCCGCCGCCGTTGGCTATCCAATTAAGGCGTGCCCATTATCGCTGCTTTGCAGGTGTCATCAAAGCATGCAACGTCAAAGAGAGTGCTATCGGCTCAGAGCAGGGGTTTCGCCCAGGGGCGGCTCAGGCGAGCGACGTTCAGGGGCGCGGCGACCATCCATTCGTGCCAGTCCCGCTCCAGCTTCACCAAACCACCAGGGTATGCGCGATCGAGAGCCACGATCATCGCGTTACCGTTCTCAGGATTGTCTTCGGCCCAACGAACCATATCTTGCAGTGCATAACGTCCATGGCGGGACTGCAACAGAAAGTAAATCAGTGACCAGGCCTGCATGCTGTAGGGCGGATCGCCACCCTCGTGCCATGCGCTGTCGTCGAGGCTGAACAGGTCGTCCAGCGAGGGTGGCCGGGCCTTGCTCAAAACCTCCATGTACTGCCCGTTCGCTTTGACCAGGCTGACTGGGCCACGCACTTCCAGCAGGGCGTAGTACTCAGCGAGCCCTTCGCGGAACCAGGGCGGTGCGTGCTCTAACTGGGCAGTCGTGATGCGCTGCGACAGCTCTCGGAAGCGCAGCGCCTGATCGGCAGGCTGTACGCGCTCAACGTCAGCCACCGCATACTCTGCCGACAGCGATTCAAACACCACCCGATTTATGCGCTCATCACCCAGCAGGAAAAGCCAAAGGTCATGCATGCCTTTGGCTGCAATCTCCATCGGGTCCTGAGCCTGCGCCGGCAAGCTGGACGACAGTAGGGCAATTAAGCCCAATGCTGTCAAAACGCGTTGCGATTTCATTTTCTCGTTATTATGTTGAACAGTCCGCCTGCCCTTGAATCTAGAGCCAGGCGGGAGCAAACACCATGTTTGGTGGTCAAACTGTGATCGGGATCACTTTAAAACGACACTATGGACGAACATCAGGGAATCAAGGAACAGAAGCGCATAGGAGCCGGCATGCAGGCTCTCGCCTGGGTGGTGTTTCTGGTTCTCGGCATGTTTCTTTTTGGTGACCTGTTGGAGAAGCAGTTTAATCCCAACCATTCGCCGGAAACGCGCTCAGATGACGGTGTTCGGGAGGTGACCCTGCAGCGAAATCGCCAGGGGCACTATGTGACTACGGGGCGCATAAACGGTGAAAAAGTCACCTTTTTGCTGGATACGGGAGCCACCGGTGTCGCTATTCCGGCGCCTGTCGCGCAAAAACTCGGGCTACAGCGCGGCCGCGCCTATCGCACACAAACGGCCAACGGTCTGTCTACGAGCTATGCGACCGTGTTATCCGAGGTCAGTATTGGCGATATTCGTTTAGACAATGTTGAGGCCGGCATCGCCGCGGGACTGAACATGGAAGCCATCCTGCTGGGTATGAGTTTTTTGAAGCACATAGAATTCAGCCAGCGCGGCGATACCCTCGTTCTTCGACAGTACCTGTAGCGGTGATCAGCGACAAATAGTAGCGATGGCCTTTGACGATTATTCGCCGGCCATCGCCTTCACGCGCGCTTCGTATTCCTTGCATTCGTCGGTATACATGCCGTCGCCTTCCATCATCTTGTCACAGCTGATGCTGGACATGCTGCGCATACAGGCAACAGAGGGGCCATAGAGCGGATGGCCGGACCCGACATCCTGAATTTGGCCGCGCATGCTGCTGCACATATTCTGAATAACAGGCTCGACCATCTGGCGCATCTCAGGTGTGAGGTCCTCCTCCGCCGCCATTTGCGCCATCGCGCAGGACTTGACGTGCTCACACAAATCGTCGGCTGCCGCTGTCAGGCTATCCGCTCCGGCGTAGGCTGTACCCAAGGCCAGTGCAATACCCGCTATTATTCTTACTACCATCACTCTCTCTCCGTTGTTCTCTGATCTACAAGGTTAGCAACATTCCCTGGGCCTCGAGCCAAAGGCAGTCCCGATTTCACCGTGATTATTTCACAGCGTCGGACACGTCGCATTGCCAGACGCCTCACCGAAAGGCACTATATGCACTCTGACACGGAGAGAACCATGACCAGCCGATTCACCGAACAATGGACAGCGTATAAGCGCAGCGGCGATATGACCGCGACGCCGGTACGCCTGTGTTCGGTGCGCCATATCGATGGCGAGGTGGTTTGAGGAGATCCTGTTAGATTAGAAAAAAGGCCTCCGAGAACCTGGTTCCGGAGGCCTTTTTCGTTCCCCTTCTGAAAAATGACCCCGCGCCAGGCGCTCGACAGGCTGTCTTTGACAGAGATGAGCGTTATGAACAGGTCATTGCAGCAGAACATTCGCACCATCTACGTGATGGGCTTTTTCCACAGCTTTCTCATTGTGGTCCCCGTTTTCGTGCCGCTGTTGCAGGGCTATGGCCTGTCCATGAGCCAGGTCCTGCAGACGCAGGCCATATTCGCGCTGACGATTGCCCTGTTCGAAGTGCCCTCGGGCTATCTCGCAGATCTCTGGGGGCGGCGGAACTGTGTTCTGCTGGGTGCAGCCATCAACAGTGTTGGCTTCTTCTCCCTGCTGTGGGCGGATACATTTGCCGAGTTCATCGTCTACGAGATGCTGCTGGGCGTTGGCTTCAGCCTGTTATCGGGAGCCGACCTGGCCATGCTCTACGACACAGAGCTACACCTCGCCAATCGGGGTGAACCCACCGCCGGACCGAGCAAGTCGCTAAGCCGTCTGATCGCCATCGAGGCAGCGGCCTCGGGCGCTGCCGGTGTCGTTGCGAGCCTGCTGCTGCTGTGGTCAATGGACTGGATCATCTGGGTACAGGCGGTCACGGGCTTTGCCCCCCTGCTGCTTGGGCTAACCCTGGTTGAACCGCCACGCCAGCGCAGCACCGCGGGGCACAGCGACAATGCACGGCGGATCGTCGAACTGCTGCTGTTTGGTAAGCCCGTTGTGCTGTGGACGGCCCTGGCAATAATCGTTTTCGGCCTGTTGGCGCTGCACGTGTTCTGGAGTTACCAGAAGTTCTGGGAGCTTCAAGGCATTCCGCTCGAAGGCTTTGGCTACATCTGGGCGCTGTTTGCCCTAACGGTCAGCCTGTCGGCGCGTTACGCCGGCGCACTCGAGCAACGCATAGGCGCACAGCGACTGTTGCTGTTGATCGCAGTGCTGCCCATGCTTGGGCTGGCAGGCATGATCCTGCTAGGCGGCTGGATGGGCGCGCTGATTGCGCTGCTTATTCAGGTTTCCCGAGGTCTGAGCATGACCGTGTTTTACAACGCGCTCAACCGCCGGGTGCCGGGTGATTTTCGTGCGACAGTTAACTCCGTGGTCAGCCTCGCCATTCGCGGAATCTTCATTGTGACTGGGCCACTACTGGGCTGGGCACTGGATCGCTATGGCATGGGCAGCACCCTTGTGGGACTGCTGGTGATCTTTGCGCCGTTGATCGTTCTGGTACTGATCCCGCTGACCATACGGATTCGCAGAGAACGGGCAGCTGGCGAGTCCCTCGTTGGCAGCATATAGCTGCCAACTCAGCTACTCCCAGCAGCGTCATGATTGGCGCTGCCGCTTTTCCTCCCGCTAGCCTGTCATAGGCTACACTTAGCTCGATAAGAGCACATTAGGGGGTTTCGCGATGGAGCAGCTTTCTGGCCAGGACGCACTATTCCTGCATGCTGAGTTAGATGGCATGCCGATGCACATCGGCGGCGTCAGTATCTACGACCAGTCAAGCGCCGAAAGCGGCAAGGTCCGTTTCAAGCAAATACTTTCCATGCTGGACAGTCGCTTGCACGAGTCCCCTATTTTTCGCCGCAAGCTGCAGTTCGTGCCGATGAACCTTGGCCGACCCTACTGGGTGGAAGATCCTGATTTCGACCTCGAATACCACGTCAGGCATATCGCCCTGCCCAAGCCCGGAGACTGGCGCCAGCTTTGCATTCTGGCCGCACGCCTCCATTCACAACCCTTGCGCCGGGATAAACCACTCTGGGAAATGTACATTATCGAAGGACTGAACAACGTTGAGGGATTGCCGCCAAACTGCTTCGCGCTGCTTTTGAAGGTACATCACTGCGCCATGGACGGCGCTACGGGTGCGCAGTTCATGAACATCATGCATGACCTGACGCCTGAAATGCGCGACCCCGGCAAAGCACCACCCTGGATCGTGGAGCGCGTATCCACTCCCCGCATGCTGGCCAAGGCCTACATTGACGCCTGGAAAAAACCTGGCGAAGTCGTCGATATGTTCAGGGAGGCTATACCGGCCGTCAAACGTATACGTGAAGGTCGCAGGGCCCAGGACTTCTACGAGCTGGAAGAGCGCCAGAAAACGCGCTTCCAGGGCAAGATATCCCGCCACCGGGTCGTCGAAGGGCGAAACTTCGATTTCGAAGTGGTACGCGCGATAAAGAACACCCAACCGGGCGCCACGATCAACGACACAATGTTGAGCATTGTTGCTGGCGGCCTGCGCAGATACCTCGATAGCAAAGGCGAGTTGCCCGACGGGCAGCTTGTGACAGGCTGCCCCATCGACGTTCGCTCGCCGGAGGAGCGCATGGCCGGCGGTAATATGGTGGGCTTCATGAATGTTGGCCTGCGAACCGATATCGCGGACCCTCTGGATCGCCTCGCGGCGATACATGAAGAATCCGTCTCGGCGAAGGCATATGCCGAGGCGCTTGGGCCACGCATCGTGCTCGACCTGACCGACGTCATGCCGGGCAACGTGATCTCGCTGGCCATTCGGGCAGCATCATCGACAGGGCTCACAGAGGCCAATCCCACTATGAACACGGTGGTGAGTAATGTGCCGGGCGCGCCGTTCCAGCTCTACCTCTGCGGTGCCGAGTTGATCAACTCTTTCAGCCTCGGGCCACTGATGCCGGGCTGCGGCCTGTTCCACGTGGTGTATTCCGCGGTGCAAAACAAAAAGGGCTCTATTACCCTGAGCTTTACAGCATGCCGAGACCAGATGCCCGATCCGGCCTTCTACGCCGAGTGCCTGCAGGAATCATTCGACGAGATTCGTTCCGCCGCATTGGATGCAAAAAAACCGCGCGCCAAGGCCAAGCGCAAGCGTAGGACAGCCAGCGGCTAAACCCAGCGACTGATCAGGCGGTGCACATTCACGCGCGCGCCCAGGCGCGCGGCCAGCATAAACATGCCGCCCAGTTTGCGGTGGAAGTACACAGCATCAGTCGGCGGGGCCTGCCAGAAGTCTTTAAACTCGGTGACGCGCTGACCCAGCTCCTGCATGTCAGGGGCGATCGGGGAGTCACCGAAGTCATAGGCCTCGTCGACTTTCAGGGGCTCCAGGGCCAACAGGAACAACTCCAGCACGATGGCTCGATACTCTGAGTTTTCGTCACCCATGGCGTAACCCACTTTCTCTGCAGCGGCGACCACGCCCTCGGCATCACCGGCCATGGCCGCTCCCGCCAGCTTGCGATAGTTGCGAACGAAGGTCGCTTTGAAGCGGCGCGTAGCACCGAAATCGAGCAGCACGATCTTGCCGTCCGTGTTGCGGTATTGATAGTTCGCAAAATTCGGATCAGTCTGCACCATGCGCAACTCGAACAACTCTGAGAGCATCAGGTCGATCAACGCTGTCATAACGCGATCGATTTCTTCCTGCGACTCTTCGGCGAGGCTTTCAATCGGCCTGCCCGCGACATAGGTCATAGCCAGCACGTTCTTGCGGGTCAGCTCAGGCAATACTTGCGGCAGCAAGAAACGCTCATCTTCACCCAGCAGTTCATTAAACGCCTCGAGAAACTCCGCTTCCTTTAAGTAGTCGACTTCGTCTCTCAGCTGTTTCTTGGCGTCGTTCAGCAGCGGCTGAATATCGACCGTGGGCGGTAGCAAACCCGAAAGCTTCAGTACGGTTGCGATGTTATCCACGTCCGGTTCGATACTATTGGCGACGCCTGGATACTGTATCTTCAACACAATATCGCGGCCGTCGGGGGAAATGGTCCGGTGTACCTGTCCGATTGAGGCCGCCGCCAGGGGTTTGTAATCGAAGTTATAAAACAGGGATTTCCAGTCGTCTCCATAGGCATCCAGCATGGCTGTTTCCAGCTGATTATGCGGCATGGAGCGCGCATCCGAGCGCAGGCGCGAGAGAATATCCGCCAGTTCGCGCGGCAGGAAATCGCCCGTATCCATCGACAGGATCTGGCCCATTTTCATGGCCGCACCACGCATATCCGCCAGCTGGTCTGCAACCCGTTTGGCGTTACCAGGCGTTAACAGCAGGTCTCGCGCGCGCGGACGGTTACCTGCACGAAGCTGCCGCGTGCCCTCGGCAAGCATGCCGCCCGCAACACCGCCCGCCATCTTTGCCACGCGGGCGAAGCGGCCCACTCGGCCTGTGGGGACTGCACTGGACTCAGCACTGGACTCTGTCCGGGACCCTGCATTGGACTTAACGCCGGGCCGCGAACTGGACCTGGCGCTGAACCCTGCTTCCGGTTTCTTGCTCGCCATTCAGTCCTCCATCCAGCGATCGATATGTCGCTTGGCAATACCGTGGGCATTAAATTCAGCGCCGAGCACGGCAATAAAAGTGAATACGCCACTCAGTTTCCTGGCGATCATCGCGAACTCACGCGATGGCGTGGTGAAGTGTCGGCTGCTTGCCGATAGCGCAGCCTGCTTGCCCGCTCGTCGCATCAGCGCCGAGCGCGCCCAACGATACTCACCGTCTCCATTCAGGTACTCGCGTGGCAAATCTCGCGGTATCCTCAAGGGCTCCAGAAGGTGCAGGCAAAAATCGGCGAACAGCTCACGGGCCTCAGCCGGCGCATCCGTCTGCAAGCAACCGAGTCCGACCAAACCGTCGGCCATAGCTTCCTTATCCCGAGCCTGTCCAGCTGCGATAACGGCGCCCAGGTGGCCCAGAAAATCTCGGCCCGGGGCCAGTGTTGAGCCGAAATCCAACAGCACAATCTCATCCCGCTCCTGGCTTGAACGCACCAGATAGTTACCAAAATTGGGGTCAGTCTGGAGCAGGCCCCATTGGTACAGCTCGTAGAAAAAGAGCTCCAGCATGGCGCGACCAAGCTGGTCACGGCGCTCCTGCGGCAGGTTGGCAACCTCTGCCTGAGTCACGGTGTGACCCGACATGTATTCGAGTGCGAGTACCGTATCGCTGCAGTAGCGCGGGTAGCGCTTTGGCACGGCGAAGTGCAGGCCCTGCGATGCCAGCTCCGAGCTGTAAGCGGCGAGCTGCTCTGACATCTGGTCACCCATGGTGGCCTCGCGACGGTAGTCGATCTCGAGGTGCAAGGCCTCCCGCATATCCTCTAGCCAAGCATCAAGGTCGCGACCCGCCTGCACCCAACGGGCGACCAGCAGCATACGCACTACCGCATCGAAATCGGTGTCGATAACGTCAGGCAGTCCGGGGTACTGCACTTTCAGGCAAATTTCTTCGCCGCTCGCGCGGATTGTCGCCCTGTGCACTTGAGACAGAGAGGCCGCGGCGAAGGCCTCGCGCTCGATGTCGAGCTCGCTCAGACGCCCACCAAGCGCTTCGATGAGCAGCGGCTCCACGCTGTCCCAGGGTAGGGGTTCGGTATTCGCATGCAGATCGTGCAGGGCCTCAGTCAGGACCGGCGGCAGGAAATGCTCGCCCATCAGGGCAAACATCTGGCCTATCTTTACGTAGGTGCCCTTCAAACGGCCCAGCTCCGCCACGAAGCGCCTGGCTTCCCGCTTGGCAAAGGGACTGTCATTGGCGACGTCGTCTGCGCCGCGCAGGCGCTGCAGAGCACCATCGATAGCCAGGGCACCGCCTGCGCGGATGCCCGCAAGGGATACGCTGAGGCTGCGCCCCAGGCTGTTGCGATTCAGTTTACGCTGCCGGCTGGTCATAGAGACTATATAGTCTATCGGCGGCGCCTCGGATCACTGCATCAGTCGATGCCATCCAGCAGCAGGCCCGCAAGCCGCTTGCGATGATGCAGCGCGTCGCCAAACTGCTGGCGCGACCACTGGGCGCGACGAACAAACAAAGACGCGTCGCACTCGTAGGTGAAGCCCATGCCACCATGAAACTGCACAGACCGGTCACCGGCATACAGCAGGGCCTCAGTCGCATGCGCCTTGGCCATGCGGCAGGCAATTTCAGCGTCTTGGCTAAGAGGCCCATCATTGACCAGCGTAGCCGCGTGATAAAGAAAAGAGCGAGCGGAATCGACATCACAGAGAATATCGACACAGGGGTGTTTGAGTGCCTGGTAGGAGCCGATCAGCTTGCCAAACTGCTTCCGGGTCTTGAGGTAATCCACCGTGGTATCCAGACAGGCTGCCGTGCTGCCCGTCGCCTCGGCCGCCGTCAGCAGGGCGCCCAGTAGCAGCGCGTCCCTGAGTGCCGCAGCGGCTGCAGTGCCGCTCAGAATATGCGAAGGGGGCACCCGCACACCCGTGAAATCGACGCTGGCAGCGCGTCGCGTCTGATCAATCAGGGTGTGCTCTCGCAGCGTGCCTTCGCGCAGTTGATCGGCATTTACCAGCGCAATCGCGAGACCCTCAGGTGCGCTCACGCTCACGGCAAACCAGCGGGCTGCTCGCGCGTCACAGACCATCTCTTTCTCACCGCTGAGGTAGCCATCGGCATCCAGCGAGCACTGTGGCGTGGCCGCTCCCCAATCGCCCCCCTCCAGCAGCGCCACCGTTGCCGGGGCGCCTGCAGCGAGCTCTGGTAACAGTGCATCACGCTGGGCTTCCGTGCCCGCGCGCAGGATTAGCTGCGCCGCCAGCGTTGAACTCAGCAGCGGCGTGCCGAGCATAGCTCGGCCCATACTCTCTAACACGGGTACGACGCTGCCAACATCGAGCCCGGCACCGCCGTAGGCCTCTGGCAGCGCGATGCCGGTCCAGCCGAGGCCCACCATCTCATCCCACAGACCTGCATCAAAGCCCGCTTCGGTTTCCAACTGCTCGCGCACCGCCGCCATGGGCGAGCGATCCCGACAGAACTCACGCGCCACATCCAGCAGCATGGCCTGCTCCTCACTGAAGCGCAGTTCAACATTTCCGCTCACAGACATAAGGCCCCCTACTTCGGCAAGCCGAGAATGTGCTCGGCGACAATGTTGGCCTGCACCTGGCTGGTGCCTCCACCGATCGTGGCGGAGAAGCTGTTAAGGTAGGCGCGCTGCCAGAAACCACCCTGTCGAGCAGCTTCATCACCCACGTAGAGGCCGCCTGCTGGGCCCTGCAGGCCAATACCAAACTGACGCATGCGACGCGTGTGCTCAGTGCTTCGATATTTATGTGACAAGGGCAACGAGTGCGGATAGTCCGTTGTGAGCGCCTGAATATGGGATCGGCGCTCACCGAGCCGGATCGCCTTCTCTTCCATAATCAGCTGTACCAGCTCGTCACGCACAACCGGATCCTCCAGTACCGGCGAGCCATCACGCTTTATGCCTTCGAGGGAGGCCAGCATATCGTCGATGATCAAACGCACCATCATTAGCCCGCCGGCAGAACCAGCTTCTGCGCCGCGCTCGTACTGCAGCGTTTGCATAGCGATACGCCAGCCCTGCCCCTCTTCGCCCATCAGGCATTCGGCGCCGATTCGTGCGTCATTGAAAAAGGTCTCAGTAAAGCCGAACTCGCCCGTCAGCTTGCGAATTGGCCGCGTCTCTATGCCGGGCACATCCATAGGTGCCAGGAAAAAAGACAGGCCGTCATACTTGCGCTCAGCCTCGGGATTCGTCCGGGCCAGCAGGATCATGTAGCGAGCAAAGTTGCCCATGGTGGTCCAGATTTTCTGGCCATTGATTACGTACTCGTCACCGTCGCGCACGGCGCGAGTCTGCGCGTTACCCAGGTCCGAGCCATGGTCTGGCTCAGAGAAGCCCTGGCACCAGATGTCTTCGCCGCTGAGAATGCGCTTAAGGTACTTTTCCTTTTCTTCTTCGGTGCCAATGTCGTTGATCAGGGGACCGGCCCAACCCAGTCCAATGATATTGAAGCAGATCGGCACATTGCACTCGCGCATGGCGGCATCAGCAGCGCTTTGAAATGCGGGATCAAGGCCTCCACCACCATAGGCCTTGGGCCAGGCTAGTCCGAGGTAGCCGTTGCTCCAAAGCTTATGCTGCCACTCGCGCAGAAATTCCAGCTGCTGCTCGTTTCCTACTTCCATGAAGGTCTGCGGCAGCAGAAAGCCTGGGTCTGCTGGCTTATTTTCCTGCATCCAATGGAATGCCTGTTGGCGAAACTCAGCCAGTTCCTTCGCATCAACGCTCATCGTCTACTCCTGTTCGGGCAACCGCATCGGCTCGCCAAGACCATTGGCCCGCTGGAAAGCCGGGCGCTCTCGCAGCCGATCCAGGTAGGCACGGGTCTGCGGCTTATAAAACTCGCCGGTGCCCAGCTGCGTCCCAAGGTGCAAAGCATAGCCAATAGCGATATCGGCAACCGTAAAGCGGTTGTCAACAAGATAGTCATGATTCTCAAGATGCGCGTTCAGCCTGCGCAGCCGCGCGATAAACCACTTGCTGTAATCGTCGGCCACCGCTTGTTTTTCAGGTATCGGCTCGAGGAAGTAGTACCGCATGCGAATGGTTTGCGGAAAAGTCAGTGTTGCATCGGCATGATGCAGCCAGCTCAGGTAGTTCCCATACTCCGAGTGGTCGGGCTTCAAGCCGAAGTCCCACTGTTCATGGCGATCAACGAGATACTGACAGATCGCACTCGATTCGGTCATAGAGGTCTTGCCATCTATGAAGTAGGGAATAGTCCCGAGGCTGTTCTCTTGAAGATACTCGGGCTGAAATATTCGCGGCGGAAAGGGCAGAATGACGAGCTCATAATCGAGCCCCATTTCTTCCAGCGCCCAGAGGGGCCTGAGTGAACGCGCGCTATGACAGTGCCACAGTTTCATGATTACAGCCCGTATTGCCGTGATGCCAGATCACGCATTATTTCTTCCGAGCCACCGCCAATCGCATTGACTCGCACCTCGCGGTAGATCCGCTCGACACGGTTACCTCGCATGTACCCAATGCCACCGAGTATCTGCATCGCCTCGCGCGCGCAGAACTCCAGGGTTTCACTGGCCTGTACCTTCAACATGGCGATATCGCCGGGGTCTGGATTGCCGGCCTCTATCGTTTCATAGCAGGCCCGTATGTAGGCCTGTGTCGCGTTAATTTTCTGTTTCATCATGGCGATCTTGTGCCTGATAACCTGGTGGTCGGCCAAGCGCTTGCCAAACGTGCTGCGGTCGCGCGCCCAGTTCACAGCCTCCTCGAGGCAAACTCGGGCTTTGGCTTCCATGCCCGCAGCCATCGCCATGCGCTCGCCATTAAAGTTCGTCATGATAACGAGAAAGCCTTTATTTTCCTCGCCGATCAGGTTCTTGGCAGGCACTCTGACATTGTCGAAATACAGCGTAGCGGTGTCCGAGCACCACCAACCCTGCTTGCGGTCCAGGCGCGTGCGCGTAAAACCCTCACTGTCTGTGGGAATCAGCAGCATGGATACGCCTCGGCCACCTTCGCCACCGGTGCGAACAGCCGTCGAAACCCAGTCAGCACGCATACCGCCAGTAATGTAGGTTTTCGAGCCATTGACGATGAAATCGTCGCCATCGCGCACGGCCGTGGTGGTGATATGGGCAACATCAGAGCCACCGCCTGGCTCGGTGATGCCCAGGGAGATGTTCTTCTCACCGGCCAGAACCGGCGGCGCCACTTCCTGTTTCATTTCATCAGAGCCCCAGTTGATAACGGGCGGCAAACCAATGCTGTGCACCATGAGCGTGGCAGACACGCCCCCGACGCCAACGCGCGCCAGTTCTTCATTGGTAATCCACCCATGCCAGGAATCAATGCCGTCGAGGGTGCCACCGTAAACCTCCGGATAGCCAAGGCCCAACAATCCTACCGCTGCCGCTTTTGGCCAAAGTTCCGCCGGCAGATCTCCCTGCTCGTCCCAGTCATCGGCATAGGGCATAACTTCGGTATCAATAAAACGGCGTAGCTGTGTCCGCCACGCTTCGTGCTCCTCGGTGACGTGAGGATTGGGCAGACGAGCACTGTCAAAGTCCAGGGACACCGTTGATCTCCAAGCGCTTCAGGGAGCCAAAATGTTAGAGCAGGGCGAACTGCGCCGCTTGCGCTCCCGCGCCATCCAGTTGCGATGCGGTGACACCCACTCAGGGGAGCTTGGCGGCTCGCCGGGACCTAGCCCATGCCCCCAAAGGCGCGCGGCATCTCCATATTCAGGCGCACCATGCCGCCATTGATACCCAGAACCTCGCCGGTCACATAGCTGGCCGCCGGCGAACACAGATACAGGGCTCCCAGAGCGATGTCCTCAACCTCACCCAGCCTGGCCATTGGCGTCAGGTCGACCATGGTTTGCTCAATCTCATCATTGAGCACGGTGTTCAAGGCATCCGTCTTCGTGGAGCCAACGCCGATCGCGTTGACGCGAACTTTGGGCGCATACTCCTGCGCCATCTCGCGGGTGAGGATACTCAAGGCACCTTTGGCCGTGCCATAGGCCGAAAACCAGGGCGTGGGGTATTGGCCCGCCACGGAAGAGATATTCAAAATACAGCCGCTGCCGGACGTCTCGACCATGCGCGGTGCGCTAATCCGGGAAAGCTCAAAGGCGGTCGTAACATTGAAACGCATTGCCCATTCGAACTGGTCAACGCGGGTATCAGCTGCCGGCATGGGCGGAAATCCGCCGGCGTTATTCACCAGAATGTCCAGGCGCCCATACTCATCGAACGCCGCATCCACAAGGCCCGGCAGCTTGTCCAGCTCAAGTACGTCTGCGGGCACCACGAGCGCCTTGCCACCCGCATCGCGGATGCGCCCGGCTACGGTCTCAAGATCACCTGCCGTGCGTGCAGAAAGCACCACGGCAGCACCCTGCTCGGCCAGGGCTTCGGCGATACCGGCGCCGATACCCTTGCCAGCGCCTGTCACTAGGGCGACCTGACCATCCATCCTGAACTTATCCAACAAAGCCATTTTTCTGTGTCCTTTTATTGCGCCCTGGAGCCCGTGTTTTTTGCACGCGCTCTCCGGCGGGTCTGCAGCTCTTAACCATAGCATCGTGCGGCGCAGCATGTCTGCCATGCAGACGTGGACCGGACAGTTTGAACAGTCCTTTCGCATGACGAGGATTGACACGATTCGCGGTAGTCCGCGCACACCTCCCTCGCGTATAGTATTTGACCATGGCATATATCGGCACAAAAGACTTCGACCACGACGGCTTCACCCCGAGAATCGGTGTGCTGCTGACCAATCTTGGGACCCCAGCTGCGCCCACCAAGGCGGCGCTCAGGCCCTACCTGAAACAGTTCCTGTCCGACCCTCGCGTGGTCGAAATTCCGCGCGTGCTGTGGTGGCTGATCCTGAACGGCATTATTCTCAACGTGCGACCCGCAAAATCCGCGAAAGCCTATGAAGAGGTATGGACTGAAGAAGGGTCACCGTTGTTGATTAACACGCGCCTGCAGGCGGAAGCCACGCAGGCTCGCCTGTCCTCCCTTTATGGTGATCGTGTGCTGGTTGACTTCGCCATGCGCTACGGCGAACCATCCATCGATGCCGGCATCCAGCGACTGCTCGATCGCGGCGCGAGGCAATTACTGGTCATACCTTTGTTCCCGCAGTATGCGGCACCCACGACGGCGTCCACCTTTGACGCCGTGAGCGAAGCCTTCAAGCAGCGGCGCTGGTTACCGGATTTGCGCATTGTCAGCCACTACCACGACCATCACGCCTACATTGCTGCACTGGGCGCATCGATCCTCTCACATTGGCAGTCGCACGGCAGGGCCGACAAACTCCTGCTGTCTTATCACGGGGCACCGAAGCGCTACCTGGAAGCCGGCGATCCCTACTACTGCGAGTGCCACAAAACGACGCGGCTTCTGGCGGAAATGCTAGGGCTCGGCGAGGAAGACTATCTCGTCTGCTTCCAGTCTCGCTTTGGCAACGAGGAGTGGCTGAAGCCGTATACGGACGAAACGTTGAGCGAGTTACCGGCACAGGGGGTTAAATCGGTACAGGTTATCTGCCCGGGATTCTCCTCCGACTGTCTGGAGACGATTGAAGAGATCGCCATGGAGAATCGCGACTACTTCCTTGAAGCCGGCGGAGAACGCTATGAGTACATACCCTGCCTGAACGACAGCGCCGCCCATATTGAAATGTTGACAGAGCTGGTGCGCGACAATGCCGCCGGCTGGCTGCCCGACATCGCCGAGATCGACGTGCATGAAACGACTACTGACCTGCTTGCTGCTGGCATCAACGCTTAAGGCATTCGCAGAAGTACCCGCCGACGCCGTTTGGATCGACGTGCGCACGGCACAGGAATTTAACGCGGGTCACGTGGCAGGCGCTGTGCGCATACCGTGGGGTGGTATCGAGAAAGGCGTGGCTGAACTCGGCCTTGAGAAAGACCGTCCCATCTATCTGTATTGCGGCGCTGGTGGCCGCGCTGGGCGGGCTCAGGAAACGCTGCAAGCCGCGGGCTATACCGCTACGGTGAATGCAGGCGGCCTTGATGACGCCCGCCAGCTTGCCGGCGAGAATTGATCACAGCCAACGGCGCACCTTCTGGCAGTACGCAGAAAACTCCTCCGGGAACAGCTCAAGCAGCATCCTCTCTTCCGGCCGGATAAAGCGCCACTCAATGATAGCCACAAACACAGGTGGTACCAGCAGGGCCATGGTCGCCCCGACCGTGATAGCAGTGCCCAATAGCACCAGTGTCATACCGAGATACATCGGGTTACGGCTGAAGCTGTAAACTCCGGTTGTAACCAGCGCGGTGACGTTTTTGAAGGGCACTAGATCTGTCTCAGCTTTTTTGAACAGGCCACCCGCGTAAACCAGCAGCGCCAGTCCCGCCACCATGATCGCACCTCCAATGGCCTGGCTGCCGAGGCCAGTGAAGCGCGAGCCGGGCATGAACTCATTCAGCGAAAAGATGGCGATAATGCCGAAAACCAGCCAGATAGGTGGGTAAATAACGCGCCGGGGTGTGCTCATCTAGCGTCCTCGTGATGTTAGAAGTGTCCGTCTTCGACTTGATGATAATCGACCCTGTCCGGCGGTGCGCGGTGACTGCCTTCGGGTTCCACCGCGCCAATAGACCAGGCTAGTGCCATACCCGCAAACAGTGCCAGCACTAATTTGCCGCGGTCGTGGCTGTGAAAGTGCACCTCAGGCAGAAGGTCACTTAACGCAATGCAGATAAAGGCGCCCGCCGCGAAGGCTAGAGTGCTACCCACGATGGGTTCGCTATCGACCTCCAAAGCCCCGACACCGAAGAAAAACAGCAGTGCGCCCAGCGGGCACAGCATCGCAAAAAGCACATTGACGCTAAAGCGGGCTGAGCGCCCCCACCCGCCCGCTGCCATCACCATGGTCAGCGACATTGCATCCAGGGGCTTATGCAAAACGATGGCCAGAAAAACGCCAAATCCGAGCAGCCCTACGGTGGCTGAGCTCGAAGCGCCGAGCACGGCGGCGCCCAAAGCCACGCCATCAATCAGGGTATGCAGACTCAGCCCCAAAGCAATACCCATCCAGCTGAGGCCATGCACCGGCTTATCGCCGCTGCCATCGCTACCCTGCAGTGAAAAGTCATGCTGATGAAACTGGAACAGACGCAGCAGTAGAAACATACCCACGAGGCCCAGCATCAACCACCAGGCAACCACGTCGGCGGCGTCTGGAGTACCAACAAATATGAGGCTGTGGGGCACAAGATGATAAACGGCGATGGCGAGCAGAAAACCTGATACGAAGCTCATGACCAGTTGCGTGCGCGTGTGGGTCATACGCAGCCAGTTGGGCAACAAGCCACCAATGATGGAAGAGATCGCTATCGCCAGTGCGTAGAAAGCCAAAAGTGTCGTGGGCGACGCGGTCATGCAGGCAAGATTACAAGCGGGGGCGAGGCGACGATCATTTCACAGGATAACGGCGTAAACAAAGAGCAGGCCCACCGCCAGCACGCTCAGACCGACCACTCTAAGTACAGAGCCGGGCAGGCCCTCACCCCACTGCGCAAGACCCTTCCAAAGTGGTAGAGGCAGCGTCACGAGCAGCATCGCGCCAAGAGCGGCCAGCCAGCCCAGTGCGGCAACCAGCCCTGACAAAGCGACATGGGGTGCCGCTGCAATCAAGCCCGCGCCGATCAGTAGGCGGGCTAGCGCGGCTGGGTACAGCCAGCGCCCGGTAAAGATGGTGCCAGCCATCGCTGGCAGCAACTGCGGCTTGGCCACAACGGCCAGCCCTATCAGGACCAGCACCGATCCGAGCAGTAACACAAACAGCGACATCGCCAACTCCCTCATTCGGGAGCGGACCCTACCTTATTCAGATGGCAGAGGCGAGGACGTTTTGTCTTGGCACGTCACTTGGGGCGACCGAAAAAGTCATTGACGCACAGACTACTGGCCATTAGTTTGACTGACCCAGCCCCTCAGGAGACCAGTCCGATGTCGATTTACGAGCCTATTGAGTCCAACGATTCCAGGCGCCACCTGCAATTGCGCAGCCCTGTCACGATGGAGACCACGGGCGAATTGGTATGCGCCAATACTGAGGACGTGGCGGCGGCCATTAGCAAGGCCAGAGCGGCCCAGGCCGACTGGGCCAAAACCTCCATGCAGGAGCGTCGGGCCATCGTCGAGCGCGCATTGGCCATCGTGCTGGAGCGTCAGGACGAGATCATCGATACCGTCGTCCAAGAGACGGGCAAGGCGCGCACCGATGCCATGAGCATGGAAGTGTTTTCGGTCGCAGATCAGCTTTGCTACTACGCGAAAAACGCGGAAAAATTCCTCAAACCCCATAAGCGCAAAGTACATGGCCTCATCGGCCTGATGAAACAGTTGCGTATCGTCTACAAGCCACTCGGCGTAGTCGGCCTGATCACGCCCTGGAATGGACCCTTCGTACTTGTTATGAACCAGGCCACCCAGGCCATACTGGCGGGCAACACCGTGGTCGCCAAGGGCTCAGAAGTAACCCCCTTCTCCGCCAAACTTGCCGAAGACATCTACCGCGAAGCGGGCCTGCCTGACGGCGTACTGCAGGTCCTGCTGGGGGACGGTGAGACAGGCGCCGCTATTGTTACCGGCGGCGTGGACAAGGTGTCCTTCACAGGAAGCGTCGCTACCGGGCGCAAGGTGGCCATGTCCTGCGCTGAGCAGCTTATCCCTGTAACGCTGGAACTTGGTGGCAACGATGCCATGATTGTATGTGCCGATGCGGATCTCGATCGCGCCGCAGACGGCGCCTGGGTGGGCTCTTGCATGAACACCGGGCACTACTGCTGCGGCACCGAGCGCATTTATGTGGTGAAAGAGGTCTATGACGAGTTCCTGAAACTTGTTCTTGAGAAGGGCAAAGGGCTGCGCCAGGGCCAACAGCATGGCTGGGATGAAGATATTGGCGCGGTCTTCTGGGATCGGCAAATGACCATAATCGAAGCCCACGTCGAAGATGCCAGGGCCAAAGGTGCGACGATTCACGTGGGTGGCCAGCGCAATCCAGATCTGCCTGGCCTCTACTATGAGCCCACGGTGATTACTGATGTCGATAACACTATGGACATCATGCTACATGAGACCTTTGGACCCATACTGTGCATCCAGAAAGTAGATACGGAAGCAGAGGCACTGGCGCTGGCTAACGATTCCGAGTTCGGTCTCAACGGCAACGTATGGACGCAGGACAAGGACAAGGGTTACCAAATGGCCGCAGCCATCGATACCGGTTCCTGCAGCGTGAACGATATGGCCATGAGCTATGGCATCCCGGCAGCCCCCTTCGGCGGTAAGAAGAACTCAGGCGTCGGCCAGGTCAATGGCAAAAAGGGCCTGCGAGGCTATACCCATGAAATGCCGATCGTCATCGATCGTTTCGGCGGGAAACTTCAGAACGGCTACCCCTACAGCGCCGACAGCGCTGAAGGCATGAAAAAGCTCATGAACTTCCTGTGGGTCAAAACCCCGATCGGGAAGTGGATGAGCTAGTCATCGCCGCACCCCGGCCTCGGCCGGGGTCTCCATCGCAGCTGCACAACTCGTCCACCTTCTGTGCACCCTCCAAAATCCGCCCGGTCAACTGAATGTCGGCGCCTTCCGTAATAACCCCGTCTACAATAACCGGGGAACCAGATGAACCAATCCAATATCGCCATCGCCTTATTTACCGTATTCGCCTTTGGGCTGCCGATCTGGGCCATGCAGAACAACGACTATCCAAAGACATCGGTACACGATTGCAGCGGTGACTGCTACGAAGACTGGCAGACGGAGACCGGCGGCGTTATCGAGGTGCTGGCGGCAGCGCAGGCAGCGCGCGCAGAGGCCTCGCCCGCCGAGCTTGGTAAGCAGGCCTATGCCGGCTGTGTCGCCTGCCATGGCGCCGGCGGCGAGGGCGGAGTCGGCCCGCAACTTTCAGGCCAGAGCGCAGACGACATTGTTGGCAAGCTGCTCACCTACAAGGCCGGGGAGACCATTGGCAACCAGAGCAACCTCATGTGGGCTCAGGCCGCCATGCTCTCTGAAGATGACATAGACAACATCGGCGCCTTCGTTGAGACACTGTAATGAACGCGCCGGCAGCCTCTACGATGACACGCGATGACAACAGCCCGGCGCTGGTCCTCGTTCTCGGTGACCAGCTGACCGCGGGACGCGGCGCTCTGCGCTTCGCAAAACCCGGGGTGGATACCGTGCTGCTGGCCGAGGTTGCCGCTGAAGCGGGCTACGTTCGTCACAACCGCCACAAGATCGCCCTCATATTTTCCGCCATGCGACACTTCGCAGCCGAGCTGCGCGATCAAGGTTTCACGGTTATCTACTACCGCTTTGACGAGGGCGTCCAGTCTATTGGCGACGCAATCTCACAAGCCCTCGCCGAGAGCGAGGCCACCCAAGTCATCGCCTGTGAGCCAGGTGAGTACCGCCTACTCGAGCACCTGCAGACGCTGCGTCTGCCGGCTCCGCTGACCCTGGTGGATGACGACCGCTTTCTGGCTAACCACGAGGACTTCGCAGACTGGGCCGAGGGCCGCAAGCAGTTGCGCATGGAGTACTTCTACCGCGGCATGCGGGAACGCTACCAGATATTGCTCGATGAGGCTGGCAAGCCCGAGGGCGGCAAGTGGAACTACGATGCCGATAACCGCAGCGGCTGGCGTGGCAAGGAGACTATCCCCGAGCGGCCCCGGATCAAGCCCGACGCCATAACGAAAGAGGTCATCGAGCTGGTCTGCGCGTCGTTCCCGGACAACCCGGGCGACCTCGCACACTTCAACTTCGCGGTGACCGCCGAAGGCGCTACCGCGCAGCTGGCGTGGTTCATCGAGCACACTCTGCCAAATTTTGGCACCTACCAGGACGCACTGGCTGAGGAATCACCCTGGCTCTTCCATGGCCTGGTGTCGATGTACCTGAACATCGGGCTGCTCGACCCGCTGGCCGTGGTGCAGCAGGTCGAGCTTGCCTGGCGCGGTGGGCAGTGTGATCTGTCGGCCGCTGAAGGTTTCATCCGGCAGGTGCTGGGCTGGCGCGAGTACGTTCGCGGTATTTATTGGCTTCGTATGCCCGACTACGGCCAGATGAACAGCCTGGCGACCGACCGCCCCCTGCCCGGCTTCTTCTGGAACGCTGACACCGACATGCGCTGCATGCAGAAAGCGCTGGGGCAATCGTTGGATCTCGGCTATGCCCATCATATACAGCGGCTCATGGTGATCGGCAATTTCGCCCTGCTGGCGGGACTTGACGTCAGCGAGGTCTGCGACTGGTACCTGGCGGTGTACGTTGATGCCTTTGAGTGGGTCGAGCTGCCCAACACCCTTGGCATGGCCCTGCATGGCGATGGCGGCATTATGGCGAGCAAGCCTTACGCGGCAAGCGGTAAATATATTCAGCGCCAGGGCGACCATTGCAAGAACTGCCGTTACAAACCGGCGCAGGTCACCGGCGAAAACGCCTGCCCATACAACAGCCTGTACTGGGCTTTCCTGCACCGACATGAGCAGGCCTTTGCGAAAAATCCCCGCATGAGCCTGGCACTCGGCAACTGGCGCCGCAAGGACAGCACAGAGCAAGAGGTCATCCTGAAGTGGGCGGACCGTGAACTCGACCGCCTGGCGCCCACCCGCGACAAGGTTAGCAGCGCCGCGTGAGTCAGGGTCAGGCATTGGCCGTCGATGGCTTGAACGTCGTTATCGTCGGCGGCGGCACCATTGCGCGCAGCCTGGTCGCCAAGCTCTGCGAGCGCGCCAATCTGTCACGCTTGCTGATGTTGAGCCGCAGTCCGCAAGATCCCATTGACCCGCGCGTTCAAGAGATAGCGATCGCCATCGACGACCCCGCGACGCTCGCTGACGCTGCACAGGCCCTGGACAGCGAGCCCCTGCACTGCCTGATCAATACCATCGGCGTGCTACACGGGCCCGATATACAGCCCGAAAAGCGCTTGAAGCAGATATCCATTGAGCAAATGCAGCGCTCGTTCATGACCAACGCCATGCTGCTGCCGCTACTGGCCCAGGCCTTCAGCAAATCCCTAAAACATAAAGAACCCGCGATTATCGCCAGCCTCTCGGCACGCGTGGGCAGTATTGAGGACAATCAGCTCGGCGGCTGGTACAGCTACCGGGCCTCCAAGGCGGCCCACAATATGTTTCTGAAAACCCTGTCGCTAGAGTGGCGCGTGTCACACAAAAACGTCTGCGTGGTCGCCCTGCACCCTGGCACCGTTCGCTCGCAGCTATCGGAACCCTTCATAACGGATCGCTACAACAAGCGGGTGCTCTCTGGAAAGGAATGCGCAGACGCGCTGCTGGGCGTGCTCGGCGACCTATCAGCCGAGAATACCGGCGGCTTCTATGACTGGCAGGGTCTCCCCATAGCCTGGTAATCAGGGCTGGACGTTTGACCTCAAGGGTCGGCGGTATCCCTTAGTATGGCCCTGAAAGGTCAGCGAGCACCGAGGCCAGCAGAAATGGCAGATAGATGCCCAGCACCTGCGCGACCGCTGCCATGAGCAGCGCCGTCGGCACCAGTTTGCGGTCGAAGGCAAGCGCCACGAGCGGCGCTGTAACGAAACCGCCAATGTTGGCGGCACTGCCAATGGCCACGAGCGCCGGCGAGATTCGAAAAAAGCGAGCAACGCCAACCAGCACGAGCAGGTGAATCGATAGCCAGAGGGCGCCGGACACCAGAAACAGCGGCGCCTGGAGAAAAGCGCTGAAATTCCCCCTGGCGCCCAGGGTGGCCAGCAATAGCAGCATGCAGAAATAGCCGATGTCAGACGCCCCATGGGCCTCAATTGCGCGGGCACGGGTGAAGGAGCAGGCGACACCCAGCGCGACTACCAGCAGAATCGTCCAGGTCTTGCCGGAGACAACCGTTGGCTCGCCCAGTTCAGGCAGGCTGCCGCCCACCCCACCAGTCAGTGCCGTTGCCAGCACGCCCAGACCCACCACCGCGGCCAGCCCAGGCAGAGTCAGGGCCTTTCGCTCGACCGCCTGGGACGTCACCGTGCGACTTGCCCGGCCAACGGCAGGCTCATAGCGAAATAGCCTCGATAACCAGGCCTGCCGGGTACCCAGAAAGAGCAGGAAGACAATCCAGAAATAGCCCATCAGTGAGTCGACAATGATCAAGGGCCCAATAATCTCCGGGGCGGCGTCCAGGCCCTGTTGCACGGCGATACCATTCGCCGAGCCGCCAATCCAGGCACCCGCCAGCACAGCGAAGCCCTTCCATACTCCCTCGGCGAGGTAGGGCGCCACGCTGACAAAAGCCACTAGCCCTCCCAATACAACGCCCAGGGAACCGGCAAGCAACATGGTCAGGGCCGTCGGTCCAACCTGCTTTACGGAGCGGAAATCGGAGGAGGCGGTCAGCAGAAATAGCGAGAGCGGAACCAGCAGGAAAGCCATGGCCTCATAGGTCACGCTCTCGGCCGGCAGAACGCCGACACTGGCGAGCGTCACCGCAAGGAAGTAGATCCAGATCGGCGCTGGCAGGACCTTGGTCACAGGCTGAAAACGCGCGACCGCGCCCAGACAGATGGCGCCGCAGGTCAGTAGCAGCAGAAGCACGAAAATGGACACGGGCTCGCCAACCAAGGCAGGCATATTCTCGTTCATTTGTAATTTTCTTTTATAGCTAATAATATTCGCGATCACGAATATACATAAACACGGTACCAAGGAGAAGCCGAAAGTGCCCAACGCGTCATACTTTTCCAGGACCTATACCGAGGCCCGGCAGAAATTTACTGGCATCTGTAGCAAGCAGGCGCAATTTCAATGCGACTTCACCCTACCCCATGCGCGAGGCCCCAGCGGCGAGCCACTGGCGATTGATGTCGCACGTTTTGGCCCGGAGGATGCGGATACGATTCTGCTGTGCGTCAGCGGGACGCACGGCGCGGAGGGTTTCCCGGGCTCAGCCGTCCAGTCCGCATGGCTGGAAGCCAATCGCGATTTTCTGTCGCTCGGCCTGCCCCAGGGCGTCGCCCTCTGGTTTGTCCATGCGGTTAACCCCTTCGGCTTCGCCTGGATGTACCGGAACAATGAAAACAACGTCGACCTGAATCGCAACTGGATCGATTTCGGGCAAGCCCTGCCTGACGCCCGGGACTTCGCAGACATCTATGAGCTGGCAACGCCAGCGACTATGGACCCGGCTGCGAGAGCGCAGCGCTTGGCGGATTTTTATCGCCTGGTGGAGTTGCGTGGAGAGCCCTGGCTCGAGAGCACCCTGAGTCGCGGCCAGTACGACTACGCCGACGCGCCAGGCTTTGGCGGTTGTGAGCCTCAGTTCTCCCGTCTGGCCCTGACCGCATTGGTGCATTCCCACATGCGAGAGGCAAAACGCGTGGCCTACGTCGATCTGCACTCAGGAACACCGGGGCCAGGAGAGCTGATTTTCCTGTGCTTCGCCGAACCCGGCTCAGCCGCCTTCCAACGCGCCGCCTCCTGGTGGGGAGCGGATAAGCTCGACGCAGACAACGTCGATCGCCAGTGGGGAGGTAAACGCCCCGAGCGTAACGGCTTGATGTACTGGGGCCTGGAGCGCGCATTCGGCGAGGCAGTGGATTTCGCCGGTGCCGTCGTTGAATTCGGCACCGTTGACGTGGGAGACCGTGTCACGGTTCTCGAGAGCCTGTTGATCGAGCACTATCTGCGCTTTCGCGCAGACTATCGGGCTGCCGAATCCAGGCCGTGGATCGAGGCCATGCGTCGATGCTTCGATCGCACGGGCGACCGTGTATGGGAAAAACAAGTACTGGAGCGTGGCCGGGCGGCCATTGACGCCGCACTGCGGGGCACTATCGCGTGGCGCACAGAAATTTCAGCCTAAGCAGGTCCCCGCCGAGCTTCCGCGCCTATCCGCTGGCATTTCACTTGCTGACGCGCGTGCTAATGTTCGAGAACCTGATACGTTCTGGAGGTTTAGCGTGAAAGTGCTTTTGTTAGTTTTCTGTGTCTTTAGCCTAACAGCCCGGGCCGATGGACATGGGGCCAATGACCCCGAAGCCTGGTACAAAACCCGCTACGCGCCGCTGTGGGCGGACCAGCCGAGCAACAATCTCGACAAAATGCTCACCTATTACGCCGATATTGTAACGACCTACGGTGATGAGGGCGCTGTGACTCGCACACCGAAGGCTGAGTGGCTGGTGCTGGATGGCTGGATCGCAGAGGGTTGGCTAAGCGCCACCCTGCAAACGCTAGAGACTGAGCGACTCAATGATTCCACGGCGGTATTCAAAGCCAGTTGGCTGGATACCTACACGGATGCGCCGGACGAGACCTCCTGCGGCTGGTACCTTGCTGGCCTGGTGGAGGGCCAATGGCAGTTCTTCGCCTATACGGATATCGACTGCGAGACACACGGCCTGATCTGATGAAGAAGACGGATCGAGAAATCGGCATGGATCGCCAGATTACCCGGCGGGATTTTATCCAGGGTACCGCGGTTACCGCAGTGGCGGCAGCGCTCCCGGGCGGGCTGTCGATAGCGGCAGGCACTGCCGCGGCGTCAGATAGCTATGCGCCGATACGCACTGGCCTCCGGGGTTCCCACCCCGGCTCTTTCGAAATGGCCCACGCTCTGCGCGACGGCCTGAAAATTTCCGACAGCACAGCGCTGAATGAGCGCTACGATCTGGTCGTGGTCGGAGGCGGCATCTCCGGGCTCGCCGCCGCGCACTATTACCGCGAGCGCTTTGGCGACGATGCGCGCATTCTCATCCTCGAGAACCACGACGACTTCGGTGGACATGCCCGCCGCAACGAGTTTCACCAGGGCGGCGCCATGCGTCTGTCAATGGGCGGGACTCATAACCTGGAGACCTGGCAGTTCAGCCGCAGGGTAAAGAAGCTGATCCGTGAGCTTGGCATTGATACCCGGCAGGTGCGGCAGGACATGGAGTTTGACTACGGCTTCGGCGCGAAAAACGGACCTGCGCTGTGGTTCGATGAAGAAACCTATGGCGAAAACAAGCTGGTGACCAACTACACCCTTGAGGGTTGGTCGCCCGGGACGCCCTACGACTGTATCGACGAGTTTCCAATCAGCGAGCAAGCGAGGCAGGAGCTGAACGCGCTTTTCAGCTCCTCGGGCAACGTGCTGCCAGACAAGTCCGAAGCAGAACTCTATGAACTACTGTCTTCCATCAGCTATCCGGAATTTCTGCGCCGCTACGCGGGCCTGAGCGATGAAGCCATTCAGGTCTTCGATACCAGCCAACATGGTGCCTGGGGGGTACAGCTGCGTGCCCTGTCAGCCGCCGAGGGCCTGTACAGCGGCCTGCCCGGCTTGCACATCCTCGGCATGGCAAACGAGATCGAAGATCGCGACTACCCGGTTACCATGTTCGGCGACGGCAACGCCACCGTCGCGAGACTGCTGTTGGCCAAACTGATACCGGCCGTCGCACCTGACACAAATGCCGATACCGTGGCAGTTGCAAACTTTGACTACAACAAGCTGGATGTACCCGAGACGCCGGTCAGACTGCGCCTGCAGTCCACGGTACTGAACGCGCGCAACACCGATGATGGCGCGGCGGTGACCTACGCTCACCAGGGCGAACTGCTAACCATCACCGCGAAACACTGCGTCATGGCCTGCTATCACTCGATCCTGCCCTACCTCTGCCCGGACTTCCCCGACGAGCAGAAGGAAGCCCAAAGCTACCAGGTCAAGATTCCACTCGTGCTGATCAACGTCTTGCTCAAATCCAGCGCTCCGCTCGACAAACTCGGCATCAACGTCGTCGACTGTCCGGGCCGTTTGTTCCGCAGCGTATTCATGTACAAGGGCTTCGAATCTGGCGGCTATGATTTCCCCATGGCGGATACCGGGCCCGTGCCGCTGATCATGTGGGGCGCCCTCGCGCCGCCTGCCGATGCGGTGACCGCGAAAGACCAGTTTCGTGCCTCTCGGCAGCGCATGCTGGAAATGACACTCGAGGACTACGAGCGCGAGGTGCGCACCGTCCTCGATGGCATGCTCGGCCCAGCGGGATTCAATGTGCAGGAAGACATCCTCGCGATCACCATCAATCGCTGGCCCCACGGCTACTCCTACGAATACATGGAGCTGTGGGACGAACCCTTCGAAGAAGGCAAAGCCCCGCACAACATCGCCAGCAAACCCTTTGGCAATATCGCCATCGCGAACTCCGACGCTGCCGCGTCCGCTTACACCCATACGGCCATCGACGAGGCCTATCGGGCCGTCAGCGAGCTCAAGTAAGCAATGAGACTCAGGCCGATCCTGTCGGCCTGAGCGAGAGGGGGTCGACCAGCTAGCCGTTGGACTGGTAGTAGTCCATCAGGATTTTGGCGACCTCCGGGCGCGAAAACTCCGGGGGAGGCGCGATGCCCTGCCCGAGCATTTCGCGGACCTTGGTGCCCGACAGCAGGACGAAATCTTCCGGGCTGTGGTCCGGCGCATCCTTCATCATGACCACCTTGTCGAGCTTCTTGCTGTAGGCGGTGTGGTCAGCCTTGTAGATGTCCAGCTCGAGCGCACCCTCCGGGACTTCCTCGTCAAAGATAGTCTGGGCATCAAAGCCACCGTAGTAGTCACCCACGCCGGCGTGGTCGCGGCCCACGATCAGGTGGCTACAGCCGCAGTTCTGACGGAAAACAGCGTGCAGTACGGCTTCTCTCGGCCCGGCATAGAGCATGTCAAAGCCATAGCCCGTCACCATAACGGTATTCGGCGGGAAGTAGACTTCGACCATTTTACGGATCGAGGCGTCGCGGACGTCGGCCGGGATATCGCCCGGCTTCAGCTTGCCCAGCAACATGTGTATCAGCACACCATCCGCACCAAGATCCTGCATGGCCATACGGCAGAGTTCTTCATGAGCCCGGTGCATCGGATTGCGCGTCTGGAAGGCCACCACCTTTTGCCAGCCGTGCTCTGCAATTTCGTTGCGAATCTCAACGGCGGTGCGGAAGGTATCGGGGAAATCCGTCTGGAAGTATGAGAAATTCAGCACCTGGATGGAGCCCGACACCACCGTGCGGCCGAGTCCCGTGAAGGTCGCAACCCCCGGGTGATTCTCATCGAGGGTGCGGAAGATTTTTTCGGCCATGCCTTTAATCTGCTCATCGGAGACGCTTTCTACCGCCTCGACATCCATGATCGCCAACACCGGATTGCCCTCGACATTCGGATCACGCAGCGCAATACGGCTGCCTGCGGCGACGCTCTCATCCGTGAGGTTGAGTACGGGCACGGGAAAGAACAGGCCGCTCGTCGTGGTCATTGATTCCGCCACGCTGAGTGCATCCGCCAGGTTCATATACCCGGTCAGCGGGTTGAAATAGCCGCCGCCCAACATGACCGCGTTGGCGGCCGCTGCAGAATTGAGCAGGATCGACGGCAGGCTTTCTGCTTCTTCGATCAGTGCGTGGCGCTGTGCCGTGTCATAGACAAACAGCGGGTTGAGCTCATCAGAACCGTGGGGTTTGATCATTGTGTACTTCTCCTTCTCAATTGCCGGCGCTGATAATGCCGCGCTCACGTAGCGCAGCGAGGATCGCATCTACTTCTTCCGCGAGACTCTGCTGATCAGAGTGCAAGTGGATTTCAGGCCGCGGCGGTGCTTCGTAGGGGTCATCAATGCCGGTGAAGTTCTTGATCTCTCCAGCGCGGGCCTTCTTGTACAGGCCCTTCGGGTCGCGCGCTTCTGCGGCCTCCAGCGAGCAGTCGACAAAGACCTCAATAAATACCATGCCCGCATCCTCGTGCAGCGCACGGACCTGGTCACGATCGGCCTGGTAAGGGCTGATGAAGCTGGATAAGGCGATGACGCCGCTGTCGACGAAGAGCTTGGCGACTTCGCCGATGCGACGAATGTTCTCGGTGCGATCTTCCGCGGAAAAGCCGAGGTTCTTGTTGATCCCCATGCGTACGTTATCGCCGTCCAGCCGGTAGGCAATCACGCCCATCTCGTGCAACGCACCTTCAAGCTCGACGGCCACGGTGCTCTTGCCTGAGCCCGACAGACCGGTGAACCACAAAGTCGCGCCCTTGTGGCCCAGAATCTTTGATCTGTGGTCGCGCGTAATATCCCCCTCGTGCCAGGTAACATTAGTGGCCTTTTGTTCTGCCATGCTTTTCGCCTCGCTTAGCTCATCATTAAAAGCGGCTTAGTCTAGGCATTCTTGTATACCAAGTAAATCAGGTTATTATGGACAGCAGTATCGGTTTTCCCGGTAGATAGGGGAGGGTCCCACGTGCGCTACACGCTCAGGCAGGTACAGATTTTTCTCGCCGTCGCCCGACACCAGAATATCTCCAGAGCCGCGAAGAGCCTGCATATGTCGCAGTCTGCCGCGAGTGAGGCCCTGCTCAACCTCGAGAAGGCCTACGACCTCAAGCTGTTCGACCGAATTAATAATCGCCTTGTACTCAACGCTCTGGGTCAGGGGCTGCGCAAGGAAGCGGAAAGTCTGCTGGTCCACTGCCAATCCTTTGAGGACAATCTCCAGAATCACCACCGTATTGGCCATATTAAGGTCGGCGCCAGCTTCACCATTGGCAATCACCTCGCCACCCGCTATCTCGCCGATTATCTAGCACGCTATCCGGATGCAGATGTAGAGCTCGATATCGCTAACACCCCGGAGGTGATTGGAAAAGTACTCAATTACGAGGTTGATATCGGCATGGTGGAGGGTGAGGTCAGGCATCGCGACCTCGAATTCATACCCTGGCTGGATGATGAGTTAGTTGTATTCTGCGCGGCAAGCCACCCTCTGGCCAAAAAGGGCAAGCTCAGCACCAGGGATCTGCGAGAAGCGCCGTGGATTCTGCGGGAACCTGACTCAGGAGCGCGCCAGACGTTTGAGCGTGCCCTGGGAACCGACTTTGCAACGCTGAATATTCACCTGGAGTTCCGGCACAACGAGGCCATAAAGAACGCCGTCGAATCAGGGCTTGGCATTGGCTGCCTGTCAGAGATCGTGCTGCGTCGTAACTTTGCTAACGGCGATTTGGTGCCGCTTGCAATGCCACGCTATAACCTGCGTCGTTCGCTTTACTTCGCACTGCCGCGCAACGCTTATCATCCAGAATCGGTGGAATCCTGGATGGCCCTATGCAGGAACATTGGTGCTTGAAGGAGCCCACGCCGCAATCGGCTACCGGGCCTAAAGATATTTAGCCTACAAAAACTCTTCGCGATAGTCCGTGAACTGCTGCGCCAGGCCTGCCTCCGTAAAGCCAAACTCTTCGAGCGTATACTCGTGGGGCGGCCGTAACTCGCGGCGATTAAATTCCTGCCAGTCAGCCATTTCCGCCTCCGCCTCCGGGGTCAACTGCATACCGAGAAATTCGTAGACCTTACGAATCTCCGCCAGCGGCTGGCTCACAGTATCCTTGAACCAGAGGTCCAGAAAACGCTCGTCGCCCATCGCCTCACGAACGGCCATAGTCTTGCGCATGCCGTTGGCGAACTTGCGCGACCACTGCGCCCCTGCCGCGGCAGGGTCTGTGTGATCTGAGTAGATTACCCATACCCCATAGATGAGGCTGGTAAGGGAAGGAATAGTGTCTACCGGGTCACGGTGGCTTTGCACCACTCTGGCGTCGGGAAACATCTTGAACACAAGGTCCATGTAGTGCAGATGATGAGGTGCTTTTAGTGTCCACCGCTCTGCCACCTGGCCTGCGCGCTTTTTCTGCCACTGCAAAAACTGCAGCAGCAGCTTGAGATATTCGTAACCCGGCGTGTGGTCCTGCGCCTCCAGCCAGCTGTCAAAGCTGGGCAAGTTGGCCTGTGACTGTGGCATGAAGCTATAAAAACTCTGCTCCAGCAGCATGATGTCCTCATCCGGGCCAAGCGCATCCATCGGGTGAATGGCGAGCAGATCCGGGTTCGCATCTACCATGCCCTGCACTTCAGCCTGGGCTGCGGGTATGCGGCCATCGCCGGCTACTGTGCCGTCCCAGTTCAAGGCGGGACAGGGAAACCGAGTCTCGAACCAGATCGGCGCATGCATACGGTGATCCGCCGCAATCGTCCGGTGCAGCATGGTCGTGCCAGTTCGGGGCAGGCCGACGATCACCAACGGCTCACATATTACCTCCTCACGAATCTCCGGATAGCGCCGCAGATATTTCTGCACCCGCGCGCGCGTGGCGAGGATATCGATCATGCGCTGTTCCTGCAGTGATCGACCCAGCGCATTCAACTGCGCCTCGTTATCCAGGGACCACAAGAGTCGCTCGAGCGCCTCGCGATAGCTCTCATGCCCGAAATCGTCGAGCCCGTCCACCTCACGAGCGGCGGCTTCTAGTTTGTCAGCGTTAAAGGACGATGCAGCCAATTCAGCTCTCCCCAATGAGGTCGACTATTGCTTCGCGGCTGATCACCCGGGTGCTCACGGCTGGGAAGTCTTGTGCTTCCACGTAGCGCAACAGCATCGCACCATGTCGATGGCCGGTTGTTGTCAGCCAGTTGGGAAAGTCGTTTCCAGGGTCGTGCTCCGTTACCAGTATGCGTATGCGGCCATCTTGCTCCGGCACGGCACTGTGATTGTTGACGCTAATACGGTGGTAACGGTAGTCCAGCGACTCCATCCAGTAATTCGATAGCTGGAAGTTCCAGGCACGACAGTGCTCAGGTGGCCTGAACTCGATCACCAGCACCTCATGCTCTGCCAGTTGCCAGAAGCTGTTGTGGTAATAGATGGCGGGGTCACCCCCGGCACGCAGGCACATGGACTGGTCGTTCGGTGGCAGCGCATTGATATGCTCGCTGAAATGCTCCATCCAGTTTTGGAAAAGGCCCGCAGTCCCGCTGACGAAGGGGGCGACCCGGCGCAGCTGCGTGGCAAATTCAGCCGCCTCGAGTTGATCGCTACCTCGGGGGTTCAAACACTTAATGGACAATTGCGCCCGCTGCTCGCCGCGCCGGTCATTGAAAGTCTGGCGCACCAGCAGGTTGTCGCTCGCCGCAGTCATTGGCAGCCAGTTACCATCGCGCGCGCTCTGGCTGACCCAGAGCTCAAAGTTGCCTTCGGCATCGGTCTCGATATCGCCAAGCGCCACGTGACCTGTGGGCGCCATATCACCTTCACCGGCAAAGGACCCCGCCTTGCTCTCTATGCTCAGATAGGCCACCGAGCCGACATTGCCGCTGATCAAATAGTCCCGGTCGCCCAGTACTTCACAGTTCAGGTAGTAGTTGTCGGGATTATCATTTCCGATTTTCGCCGTTTCGTGTGACAAGGAATAAAACTGCGGGAAGTCCGGGTTTGCATATTCAAGATGTTTCTCAAGGCTGAGCCTGAGCAGGCGGGTCAGGTAGCGAAAGCCCTCCACTCGCGTCAGCTCCTCCTGTGGCACTCGCGTCTCCAGCACTTGCCTGCCTGCAGCCTTGAGCTGATCGCAAAACGAATCCCATTCACGGCCCGAAAGCAGTTCTTCAGCGTCACTTGCAACCATAAACGAAGCCCTCTACAGGAAGTAGTAGTTGATGATGGAGATGACCAGGGAGATACCGACAAGTGGATAAATCCAGCGGCTCAATTTCGCCTGCTTATCCGGCGACATGGGGCTGCCGAAGCGCTCCAGAACTACCACCATCAGCGCGACACCGCCAAAAATCGCCAACAACAGCAAAAACAGATTAGTCATCGTCATACGCTCCTGGGGCGACTTTCGCCGCCCTGCCCTCGCGCACGCTGGCGTACCAGGCGGCAGGGTTGTGAATTTCACCCTCAGCGTCCAGAGGCGGATAAGCCAGGCCGCGTTCGCGGCAGTAGTCTCGCACTACCGGGTGGCCCCATTCAAAAAACAGGCGCTGATAGGTCACCTCATCGATGCGCACGCTGTCGTAGAGGCCGGCCTCCCGGCGCTGGCGCTGCGCTTCGGAGAGAATGATACCGGCTGCCACAGAGACATTGTAGGACCGAACCATGCCGACCATGGGTACGGTGATATTGCACTGCGCGCGGCTCAGTCCCTGCTCACTGACGCCCCGGCGCTCAGCACCAAGCAGAATCGCCGTTGGCTGTGTGTAATCAACATCGCGGTAATCGACGGTACCTTCTGACAAGTGAGCCGCCAAAATCTGGTAGCCCTGTGTCTGCAGGGGGCGAAGTGCGCCTTCCAGCGACCTATGGCGCTGCACCCGCACCCAGAGCTGCGATCCCATCGCCGTGCCACGAAAGCTGCGATAGTCTTCATCGCCAAGAACAGCATGCATCGCCATAATGCCGGCGGCATCACAGTTACGCACTATAGCTGACAGGTTTCGCTGCTTGTGCACAAAGTCGGTAACGACCGTCAGGTCTGGCTGGCGCTGGTTCAGCACCTCACGCAAACGCGCTATCCGCTCCGGGGTCATGGCCTATGTAAGGAGGCCAGCGAAGCGATGGTGATCATGCGAAGTTCTCAGGATTTGAGCATCTGTGGCGCCAAGGTTCTCACCATACTACGAATGCCATCGCGCCAGTGCACCTGAGTGGGCCCAATCAACTCGTGCATCCGCTCAGCGTCCACCGCCAAACTGCCAAAGGCCTGTGGGTTGTCCTGAAACTTGGGTTCAAAGCCCGTCAGCTCGGTGAGATAAGCACACCACTCCTCAATGCTGACCTGCTCCGACCCGCCGAAATTCACGGTGACCGGTTCGCGCGCTGCAACGGCGAGCAGGCGCGGCAGCTTCTCGAGATAGTCGTCGACGTGCAGTGGGTTGTAATAGTTGGGCTTTTCCGGGTGCAGATCGATTGGGATGCCCTGCTCCATCATCAGCAGATGATAGTAAGGCCAGCCCCCGTTGTCCCCATAGGGCACGCTGAGTCTTGCAATCGTCGTCGGCACACCAAACTGCCGCGCCACGAAGCGGCAGACCGTCTCCGCGGCAATTTTGCTGATGCTGTAGGTGGGGAACATCATACGGTGGTTATCACCCAGCGGAGAGTCCTCGCGCCTCGGCTCATGGCCCGCATACTCGTAAACCGCTGTCGAAGACAGGTGCAAAAAGGCCTGGACGTCGCGACAGTGCAACATGAGGCGGCCGAGGCCTTCCGCGTTCGCCGCTAGGTCGTAGTCAAAGTCACCGGTTTTTACTACGGCAAAATTGAGCACGTAATCAAAATCAGTTGGCACGTCGGTCAGCCCTTCAGGGTCTGCAAGGTCCACCGCGAGACAGGTCGCACCGAGGTTCTCGATGCGCTGGCGATCTTCGGCCTTGCTAAATCTGGCAAGGGCATAAATATCAGCTCGCTCCGCCCAGGCCGCAACGACAGGCTCAGCCACCTGGCCCGTTGGCCCGGTGATCAGTATTTTCTTGCCCTGGATATCGACTGGCGACTGACTCATAGCGCGTTACCTGCGGTTTATTCTTGGAAGAGCTAAGTTAGCTGCGGGGCTCGCGCAGGGATACCCCCAAATGGGTGAATCGCCCCTAGAGCAGCGGCACGCTGAGCCGGGCGACGGATACCTGGTTGCCACCTGCAGCGAGGGCGGTCTCCAACCCTTTGACGGCGACAGTCTGCATTTGTTCGGCGAGCGCTGGCATGTCAATGGCGGGATACTGCTGTGGTTCCCATGTCACAACACCGGTGCTGATGGTGACTTCGATGGCCGCGCCGCGGCCGTCATCGATGGTGAACTGTTCAATATCCGCGCGCATTCGCTCCGCTATTTCTACCGCCATGAACTCACTGCAGCCGGGCAGGAGGACAGCGATACGAGAGCCCGCTAGTCGCGCCAACAAATCGGTGGCACGCAGCTCAGAGCCGATTCGCTGGGCGCTTCGCTTGACGCTGAAGCGCGCGGTGTTCTCGCCTTAGTGAGCGGCGAGGTCCGCGTATTCATCAATCTCCATGATGAGCACGGATAGCGCAGTATCCGCGCGCCGCGCGCGCGCTATCTCGCGAGCAATGTCCTTGCGGAAGCCTCTCAGGTTGCTGATTTGCGTCAGCGGATCCAGCAGGGTGAGCTGCGATATCTGGGCCTGTTTAACCGTGTTAATAAAGCAGCCCGAGATGACAGTCGCCAGGTGCGCGAGCACATCTTCCTCGGCATCGCTGGCAATCAGCGTGTCATCTTGTAGGCCCAGGTGAAGGCTGCCCAGCAGGCGACCTGACTCCATCAGCGGCATCAGAAGCGCGTATTCGATACCGTGATCCTCCTTCAGAACCTCGAACATGCGCGAATCTGTTGCATCGATCAGCACAATATCCGGCTCCAGCTCATAGAGCTCCTGAATATCGAAGGCATCCTGGTAAAGCTGCAGGTGCCGGCCATAGCGATGACCGCTGTCGATCAGCTCAGAAAGCACACTCTCAGGATCGTAGAGCCACAGCTCGGCAGCCGGAAAGCCGAAGTGTCTCGGCATACTGACCAGCAGCACCTCGAGCAAGGCCTGCATGTCGGGCGCATGCAGCAGCATGGATTCGAGCTGTTGGGCCTGGTTGTAGATATAGCGGTTGACCGTGACGGTCTCAGCAAGACGCCGTTCGCGCACCTCAGCGCGAGACTCCGCCGGTGGCGCCCCGTATATCTCTTCCGTTACTGTGGTTATGTCGTCAGCCATTTGCGCTGATCTCCACCCCATAGGAACTGACTTCTTGGGCCGTCCCACTGTTTTTGGGGGTCCAGTGTAAGACGCCTATACTAGCTATGCAACGAGGGCCTCCAAATGCGGCGGGCCCGAATCACCTGGGAGAATGACCGTGAAACTCACCGCAGAACTGACCCTGTATCCGCTGCAGGAAGAGTACGTGCCCGTGATCAAATCCTTCATCGCCGCGGTGCGCGATCACGGTGGCCTCGACATTGTTACCAACGCAATGAGCACGCAAGTCTGCGGGGAGTTTGATCATGTCATGGCCGTCATAAGACAGGAACTCAAAGCGAGCTTCGAGACACACGGCAAGCAGGTCTTGGTAGTCAAGTTCTTCCCGGGTGAGCTGAACATCAAGCACTACCGCTAATTTCTGCAGAAACCAGTCCCTCGGCGCGCGCCGGTCTAGCGGCCGGCGCCGGGCGTCGCCTCAGTCCCGAAAGTTGTTGAACTGCAAAGGCGCGCCGAAATCTTTATCGCGCAACAGGGCCATCACCTGCTGCAGGTCATCGCGTTTCTTGCCGCTCACGCGCACCTGCTCGCCCTGAATTTGCGCCTGCACTTTCAGCTTGCTTGCCTTGACTTGCTTGATAATGTCCTTGCATTGCTGGCCCTCCAGGCCGTGGCGCAGGGTCACCGGTAGTTTGACCAGCTTACCGGATGCCAGGGCTTCGCCTACGTCCATCGCAGCGGGATCGATCTTGCACTTGATCAGCGCGCTGCGCAGCATATCCTCCATCTGCGTGACCTGAAACTCGGCCTCGGCGGTAATCACTACGCTGCGCTCATCCCGCTCAAAACTTGCCTCGACACCTTTGAAATCAAAGCGATTGGCAACAATTCGCCCTGCCTGATCGACGGCGTTGGTGAGCTGGTGGATGTCGACCTCTGAAACCACATCGAAGGAAGGCATTGTGCTACTCTCCGGAACTTCTAGCTGGGCTACACATACTAATGACCTTACGCCAGTTTAGACAATGCTGGCCGGCGCGGGCGCTTCACTAGCATGAAGGCCGACCATTGGCACATCCTCGGCGCCGGCGCTATTGGCAGCCTGTGTGCCGCCGCGCTATGCCGCACCGGGCACAAGGTGACCTTGCTGCTAAAAAACGCGTCAGCGCTGTCCCAGTACCAAACTGCAGGCGGTCTGCGCTTTGAAGACATTGGAGGTCATCAGGCCAGGCTATCGGTGGAGGCCGAGGTGGCTGGTAGCGGCGATGACAAAGACCAAGCTATACGGCACTTGCTGCTTTGCACCAAGGCCTTTGACGCGCGCAAAGCACTCGAAACCGTGGCACACCATCTCGCCCCCGATGCTGTTGTGCTGCTTATGGTCAACGGCATGGGTGTCGCCGAAAGCCTCGAGGACCTCGCAACATTCCAGCTGTTCTGCGGCACCACCACCGAGGGCGTACATCGGCGTGGCCCTTTCGACGCAATTCACGCGGGTCGCGGCCGGACGCTAATCGGGCACACCGGCATGACATCAGCGCCTGACTGGTTCACTGCCTGGCAGGCCAGCAATCTCGGGGCACAATGGGTCGGCGATATAGACGCCCAGCTCTGGCTAAAACTGGCGATTAACTGCGCGATCAACCCCTTAACTGCCGTGCATGCCTGCCGCAACGGTGATCTGTCAGAGGCCAACATGATCAGAGAAGTAGACGGGCTGGTCGCTGAAATTGGCTTAGTCCTGACGGCCGAAGGACACCCTTCCCTCGCCGGCGAGCTGGCATCTCGTGTTTTTGAAGTGATCCGTGCCACGGCAGATAACCGCTCCTCCATGCTCCAGGACCTTAGCCATGACAGGCGGACAGAAATCGATTTTATAACGGGCTATCTGCTAAAACGGGCGGCGGTTCATCACTTGGCGCTGCCGCAAAACACGCAACTTTTCCAACAAGTGAAGCAGCTGGAGTCCATTGCTGACGCCTGACCGGCCCTTGCGCAAGTCTCGGTAGTTATTGTGCGGCCGCTATCGCAGGTCGGCTTCGCGGGCCTCGGCTGTCGGCATTACTCCAGGGCCTGACCAGCTAGCTAGCGCAGGCGTAGTCGATTCACCGTCCAGCAACAGATCAAGAGACTCTCCCATGCTCCTGCGCCAGTCTGCCGCAGGAGCATCCGCCAGCACCAGCGCCTGCGCGCGACGTTGACGGCCATCGTCATCGTGACGCAGCTCGAGCAAACAGCCGTTAGGACTACAGGCCAAACCCAGTTGCAGCGTACGCCGGGGTGGCAGTGCATTGGGCTCACGGCCGCTGCGATAAAGCACCGGCCGAGGCCTGATCGCCTCGGATACGACAAGACCCGCCTCGCCGAACCGCGCTCTCAGCGCAGATTCCAGCTCGGTCATCAACCAGTCGCTGGATACCGGGATGGCAACGTCCGCACTCAATTCGACCCGCGGTGGCACGAGCATCAAGGGCTCACGGCCAGGCCAAAGCCAGGCAGCCACGCCGATGCCGAGGGCGAGGCTCACCGGTAGCAGTGCAATAAGGGCGCCGCGCTGCCAATCAGTGCCAAATCGCCACAGGCCGAGCAGACTTTCCCACGGGGAGCCCCGAAGCAGCGCCGAGCGCCTCTGGCGGCGCAGCCCCATGGGTATCTGGGGTGTCTGTGGAACGAGCTTGTCGGTCTGTAACCAGGGTCCGGCAAAGGTGGCAACAGGGTTATCAGCTCTGGCGGGCGCCAGCTTGCCAATATCACGCAGTATTTGGCGGACGCTGTGCGTATTTGATGGCCGGTCTTCCGGGTTCGGCCGCAGCAGGTCTGCGACGAGCTCCGCCAAGGCCTCGGGCACCACTTCTCCGCTGCCGGACAGTCGGCTGAGAGGCTCTGGCGGGTGATTCAAACGCCGTTCCAGGTCAAGAGCTTCGGCGTCCGGCCAGGGCGGGCAGCCGGCAATGAGCCGATAGAGCAAGCAGCCAAGCGCAAAGAGATCCGTGCGTACATCAACGGTATCGGCGAGCAGTTGCTCAGGGGCAAGACTGGCCGGGCTGCCCTCACCGCGTGACTGCGCCCCGCTGGGCGTGGCGATGCCAAAGTCCGTCAGCTTGACCTGTCCAGCGGTATTGATTAACAGGTTAGCTGGCTTGATATCGCCATGAACGATGCGCTTTTGGCGCGCAGCTGCTATAGCTCCGGCGGTTTGCGTAGCAATCGCCAAAACTGTGGCAAGGTCAGGACGACGATGCTTGAGGACGCTCTCCAGATCCACGCCCGGAACATACTCCATGATCAGAGCGAGATGTTCGCGGGACAGAATCACATCATGCACCTGCACCACGCGCTGGTTCTGGATACTCGCCACCAGGCGCGCCCGATGGAGCAGGCGCTTTTGCTGTTGCCGGTCAGCGGGTAGCGCATAGACCTTGATCGCCACAGGCCGGCCCAGTCGATCATCCTGGCCCAGGTATACACTGCCCTGGCCTCCGCTATTCAGCAGACGCGATACTCGATAGGGGCCAACCCTTGGGGTCATCGCACTGGCGCTATCATCTTAGCCCGCCATTTCCCGGCACCTCGCGGCCGATTCTGCCGCGCAAGCCGGAGCATGAGATACACAGCTGTCGCGCCGCTGCCTGCTCATCGCCGTCATAGCGCGCCAGCGTTTCTCGTATTTCCTCAATCGGGATTTCCACAGGCAAACGAATGCCGGGCGTCTTTTCCAGACGTCGATACAGCGCACTGCGCGTCACCCCAAGCTGCCTCGAAGTAGCGGCAATCTCAAACTCGCACTGGCGCAGGGCTGACTTGATTTCCTCATCTGAATAATCGGTCAAGGGCCGCACCGGCGCGATGTCTTCCACGTCGCTCATCGGCGTCTGCCTTATGCGCTGGAACAGCCCCGGCGGAAGCGTGGGTTGCTCGTCGGAGGCCAGGGCAACCGCAGTCGCTGCATTTTCCAATTCACGCACATTTCCAGGCCAGTCATAGCGAACAAAGTAGTGAAAAAGCTGCGCCCAAAGCGCTGTCGTCGCCACACTTGTGCTTTTAGACTGGAAAAGCCCGCCACGCCCAAGCTTGTCGAGTTCGCGCTTGAGAAAGTGGCATAGCAGTGTCGCAAGGTCTTCCCGCCGTTCCCGCAGCGGCGGAAGAGACAGCTCCGCGGCACCCAGTCGATGCAAGAGCGCAGCACGAAAGCTCCCCCCAGGGCGATCAATGTCAGCATCCGTGGCGGACACCACGCGCACGTCTACCCGGCTGACAGGGCCACCGACCTGCTGCACTTCTCTTTGCTGCAGTGCTCGCAGGAGTTGCGGCTGAACCTCCGCAGGCGTATCGCCCACTTCGTCCAGGAACAGAGTGCCTCCGTGAGCTGCCTGGAAATAACCTTCACGCGAACGCTCGGCGCCCGTGAAAGCGCCACGCGCCGCGCCGAACAGCATTGCCGCTGCAAGCCCCGGTGGTATCGCAGCCATATTCACCACAATCAGCGGCCCCGCACAACGCTGACTGGCAGCATGCAGCGCTCGCGCAACCAGTTCCTTGCCAGTCCCCGTCTCTCCGCGAATCAATACGTCAACTTGGGCGCGCGCGACCCGCTGTATTTGCTCACGCAGTGCTTGCATGCTCTGGCCACGCCCCAGCATCAACCCATCCTCCGGAGCGCTCTGCTGACAAGGCACTCGGCCCGTGTGCAGCAGAAGTACAACCGAGTGGGACAGGCTCAGGGCTATACCACGGCGTAGCTGTTCAGCGCTAATAAGCACAGCTTCTTCACCCAGTTCGAGGCCGTCGACTTGGGCACGACTGCTACCGGATTTGCGTAACAGCGAGACATCGCCACCTCGCAACACCAGGTCGACCGCCTCCCGGCTGACGTAGTCCTCGGCCAGCGGGCGAGCCCATTCCGTGCCGACACATTCCGATGGCGCAAAATGAGGCTCCAGACGGCCCAGGTTCAAGCGATGATGGGAAGACAGCGCCCCAAGGCAGGACACCTCGCCGATGCGTTCAAGCTCCGGATGGAAAACAATGGTTGCCAACAGCTGATCGTTCTCCGTCTCGGGCACCAGACGAGCGCGAAGATCAGAGGGAATCGAGCGGGTATCCAGGGTGTCGCTCGTGGACAAGACGGGCTCCTTCCCGAGGGTCTTGTAAGTCGGAACAACCCTAAGCTTAGCAGCGGCCTACGGAGCTGCCAGTAAGGCGTGGAAACGCGTCCAGTCGAAACCTGGACCCGGGTCTGTCTTGCGTCCCGGGGCAATATCCGAGTGCCCGGTGATACGACTTTCTGCCATCTCCGGATACGCCGCGAACAGCGCACGGGACAGCAGCACGAGCGACGCGTATTGGGCGCTTTCAAAAGGGCCGTTATCGGTGCCCTCCAGTTCGATACCCACGCTGAAGTCGTTGCAGTTGTCGCGCCCCTCGAAACAGGATTGTCCTGCATGCCAGGCACGCTCATCACAGCTGACAAACTGCACGATTTCACCATCGCGACGGATCAAGAAATGGGTGGAGACCTGGAGGCCTCGGATTTCCTCAAAATAGGGGTGCGCTTCCCAGTCCAGATCATTGCAGAAGAAGTCCTCGACCCCAGGTCCACCAAACTCACCAGGGGGCAGCGAGATACAGTGCAATACCAGCAGGTCCGGGACAACGCCCGTGGGCCGCGGCCCGCGGTTGGGCGACTCATGACGCCGCGCGCCACTGTACCAACCACCTCGCAAAACGCTCATTATGCAATCCTCCCAAAGCTCCGATAATAGGCCACCACAGGTCTGCAGCAAAAGGCAGCAGGGACTGACGAATGGCCGGGCCAACTGCTACACTCCCCCGCCGCACGGAATCCGAATCTGACACCATGATCGCAGTCGAACCACCCACCCCCGAGATCGTTGCCGCAAACGTTGACGCGGCGCTCGCCGAGGACATTGGCGCCGGCGATATCACCGCAGGCCTGATACCGGCTACCGAGCGCGCCACCGCTCGCGTAATCACACGCGAAGACGGGGTACTGTGCGGCAGCCCCTGGGTCGCTCGCGTATTCGAGGCAATCGATGGCGCAGTCACCCTCGACTGGGAATGTCGCGATGGCGCTGCCATTACCGCAGGCCAAACGCTCTTCACGGCACAGGGGCCGGCGGCCAGCTTGCTTACTGGCGAGCGAACCGCGCTCAATTTCCTGCAGCTACTCTCGGGTACCGCGACGATGTGCCGCAGCTACGCAGAGCAGGTTGCGGATACGAACGTTCGTCTCCTGGATACGCGCAAGACCGTACCTGGACTGCGGCAAGCGCAGAAGTACGCTGTGCGCTGCGGCGGCTGCCACAACCACCGCATGGGCTTGTTCGATGCCTTTCTCATTAAGGAAAACCACATCGCAGCCTGCGGTGGCATTGGCAGTGCAGTCGCTAGCGCCAGGCACCGCGCGCCCGGCAAACCGGTGGAGGTTGAGGTCGAAAACCTTCAGGAGTTGGAGCAGGCCCTCGCCGCCAACGCCGATCGCGTGATGCTCGACAACTTCAGCCTCGAAGATATGAAGCTTGCCGTAGAGTGCGTGGCGGGCCGCCTCGAGCTCGAAGCGTCCGGCAACGTTACCGAAGCCACGCTGCGCGACATCGCCCTGACCGGTGTCGACTACATTTCGATCGGCGCGCTCACCAAGGATTGCAAGGCCCTCGACCTTTCGCTGCGTCTGGTTTAAGTCGCCGCTTCCGGTCTGCCTAGACCCAGTCCACCGGGTACTCGGCCAGCGCACCGCCGCCACTGGCAACGCTGCCGGCGTATCCGCCGGCTCGCGGCAGCACCTGCTCTGCGTAGAATGATGCGGTAGCAATTTTCTGCTGGTAAAAGCGGTTGTCGGGAGACTCGGCGAGCCGCCGGGCGGCCACGAGGGCGCTGCGCATCAGGTGCCAGCCGCCAAGCAAGTAGCCCGCCTGCATCATGTAGTCAAAGGAGCTGCCGAGGGCCCTGGCGCGATCTTCTTTGAGCGCGGCCAGAATCGTTGCCGTTGACGCCTGCAGATCCGCCAAACCGTCCGCAAGAGCCGCGCCCATGTGCTGCAAGGCGGGAAGCTCAGCACTCTTGAGCTCATTCACGCAGACGCTGACGTGCTCCAGCAAATCCAGCATGGTGGCGCCACCATCTCTACCCAACTTGCGATTGACAAGGTCTGCCGCCTGTATACCGTTCGTGCCCTCGTAGATCGAGGTGATACGCACATCTCGCAGGAACTGCGCAGAGCCCGTTTCTTCGACGTAACCCATGCCACCGTGAACCTGCACGCCCAGCGAGGTCATCTCCTGGCCAATTTCCGTCAGCCAACCCTTGATCACCGGGATCATCAGGTCGACACGCGCCTGATGCGCAGGCCGTTCCGCCTCCGGGCCGTAATGTGCCAGATCCATGGTGACCGCCTCGGTGTAGGCCATCGCCCGCATTGCTTCTTCCAGCGAGCGCATGGTCAATAGCATGCGTTTCACGTCGGGATGCTCAATGATCGCCACGCCACCCTGCACGCGCTCGTGGGCATAGGCC
>JBCDJG010000020.1:0-82955 GCA_038748065.1 Pseudomonadota bacterium | reverse complement strand
GCTTTATAAAGTGCGGTAAGCTTGCGGCGGCACTGATTTTACTGTGTTGGTTTGGTTTGTCAGGGGAAGCGTGCGGTCCGGGTGAGAAGCGAGTCCATGTTGAACACGATCATCGAGAAGGAAGGTCACACACATAATGGCTACTAGAAAAGCAGCAGCGAAGAAGAAGGCTCCGGCTAAGAAGAAGGCAGCAGCAAAGAAGGCACCCGCTCGTAAAAAGGCGCCTGCCAAAAAAGCAGCTCCCGTGAAGAAAGCACCGGCGATCAGAGACAAAATGACCAAGAGTCAAATTGTCGCCAACATCTCCGACACCACCGGTCTCTCGAAGAAAGAAGTCGGGGCTGTGATGGGAGAGCTGGAGAGCCTGATCGAGCGCAGCATTAAGAAGCGCTCTATCGGTGAATTCACGCTGCCTGGCTTGATGAAAATTACCACGGTGAAGAAGCCTGCTCGCAAAGCGCGCAAGGGCATCAACCCCTTCACGGGTGAAGAGACCGTCTTCAAGGCCAAGCCAGCCAGCACGGCTGTCAAAGTTCGTCCTCTGAAGAAAATGAAGGAATTCGCCGAGTCTTGAGGCGTCTTCCCGTCTATCCGGCCCTGGGGGCCGGATAGACACGCAAAAATCCCCGCCGCATCATGAGATGCCAGGCCTCGTCGCCCCCAAATCCTGCTAATTCTTGAGCTTGGCCATCGCCCCACCATGGGGTAAAATCCGCGCCTCAAATTTTCCTGCTCGCCCAGGAATCAGGACGACATACCATGCCGATTTACGAGTATCAGTGCACAGCTTGCGGCGCCGAGCTGGAGGCACTGCAAAAGCTCAGTGATGAGCCCCTGGTGGAGTGCCCGAGCTGCCATCAGCCCAGCTTGAAGAAGAAAATCTCAGCGGCCGCATTCCGCCTGAAAGGTAGCGGCTGGTATGAGACGGATTTTAAAACGGGCGACAAGAAGAATCTTGCCGGCGGTGGCGAAAGTGGCAAGGACGGCAAAGACAGCAAAGACGCCGGTGGCGGCGATAAAGGAAAGTCATCCGGCGATAAGGGCGGCAACGGCAAAAAGCCCGCCTCCGACGCGAAAGCGTCAGCCTGACGACCTCACAATTGGAATAGCATTATGCGCAGCCATTACTGCGGCGACATCAGGGCCGATCATATCGGCGAAACCGTAACTCTCTGCGGCTGGGTAGATCGCCGTCGCGACCACGGGGGAG
This sequence comes from Pseudomonadota bacterium, assembly GCA_038748065.1. GTDB lineage: Bacteria > Pseudomonadota > Gammaproteobacteria > Pseudomonadales > Halieaceae > JBCDJG01. Next base: position 81,745 of record JBCDJG010000020.1, on the reverse strand, counting down.
TTATCTTTCTGGACATGCGCGACCGTCAAGGCGTCGTGCAGGTTGTCTTCGACCCGGATACCGAAGAGCACTTTCAGCGCGCTGACCGGGTGCGGCCGGAGTATGTGCTAAAAATCACGGGCCGCGTGCGAGCACGCGGCGAGGGCACCGTAAACCCGAATATGCCCACAGGCGAGATCGAGGTGTTGGGCAAGGAACTCGAGATCCTCAACCGGGCACAGACGCCGCCTTTCCAGCTTGATGAGCATACGGCTGTTGGGGAGGAAGTACGGCTGCGCTATCGCTATATGGACCTCAGACGCCAGGAAATGCAGGAGCGGCTGGTGCAGCGCTCGAAGATCACCTCTGCGGTGCGCACCTTTCTCGACGCGGAGGGCTTCCTGGATATCGAAACGCCGATCCTGACGCGCGCTACGCCTGAGGGTGCGCGAGACTACCTGGTACCAAGCCGCACTCACCCGGGGGAGTTCTTTGCGCTGCCGCAGTCACCGCAGCTTTTTAAGCAATTGCTCATGGTCAGCGGTTTTGATCGCTACTACCAGATTGCCAAGTGCTTCCGCGACGAAGACTTGCGCGCGGATCGCCAGCCTGAGTTCACCCAGATCGATATCGAAACCTCCTTCCTTGGGGAAGAGGACATCATGTCGATTACTGAACGCATGGTGCAGACGCTGTTCCGTGACCTGCTGAATGTAGAGCTGGGCAGCTTCCCGCACATGACCTACGCCGAAGCCATGGAGCGCTATGGCTCGGACAAACCGGACCTGCGCATCGACATGGAACTGGTCAGCATTGATGACCTTATGCAGAAGGTCGAGTTCAAGGTATTTCGTGGCCCCGCCGATGATCCTCGCGGCCGTGTGGCGGCTCTGCGCGTACCCGGTGGCGCCAGCATCAGCCGCAAGGAAATCGATGAGTACACCAAGTATGTCTCGATTTTTAATGCCAAGGGCCTGGCGTGGATCAAGGTCAACGAGCTGGGCGCTGGCGTTGATGGCTTGCAGTCGCCCATTCTCAAGTTCATGCCGGACGATATCGTCGCGCAGATGATGGAGCGTCTCGGTGCTGCCGATGGCGATATTATTTTCTTCGGCGCAGACAAGGCTAGCGTTGTTAACGAGGCCCTGGGCGCGCTGCGTATCAAGGTGGCCGAGGATCTTGGCCGGATTGCTGAGGGTTGGGCGCCGCTATGGGTGGTCGACTTCCCCATGTTTGAGGATGATGGTAAAGGCGGCTTAACGCCTCTGCACCACCCGTTTACGGCACCCTCCTGTAGCCCTGAGGAGCTCGCGGCAAACCCTGAAACTGCGCTCAGCCGCGCGTATGACATGGTGCTCAATGGCACCGAACTCGGCGGTGGCAGCATCCGCATCCATGAGCGAGACATGCAGGAGACGGTCTTTCGCATCCTGGGCATCTCGGATGAAGAGGCCGAGGAAAAATTTGGCTTTTTGCTGAACGCACTGCAGTACGGCGCACCGCCGCATGGCGGCGTGGCCTTTGGCCTGGATCGCATTGTTATGTGGATGACCGGTGCGACCTCGATCCGCGATGTCATTGCCTTCCCGAAAACGCAGACCGCACACTGCGTGCTCACCGATGCCCCTGGTGAGGTTAGCGCGGGGCAGCTCCGGGAACTGAACATCCGCCTGCGGCAGAAGCGCGAAGAGACCCCCGACCCCAGCTAAACTATATAAATAAGGGAGACCTGCATGGCTGGCCACAGTAAATGGGCAAACATCAAGCACCGCAAGGCGGCGCAGGACGCCAAGCGCGGTAAGTTATTTACCAAGCTGATTCGTGAGCTGGTAGTGGCCGCCAAGCAGGGCGGCCCTGTTCCTGAAGACAATCCTCGCCTGCGGGCCGCCGTCGATAAGGCGCTCGGCGCCAACATGACCCGCGATACGATCGATCGTGCTATTGCTCGCGGCGCCGGCACCAACGATGCCGATGACATGGAGGAGCTGACCTACGAAGGTTACGCCCCCGGGGGGATTGCCGTACTGGTTGAGGTCATGACCGACAATCGCAACCGCACTGTGGCAGAGGTACGCCATGCCTTCAGCAAGCGCGGTGGCAACCTGGGTACCGATGGCTCTGTTGCCTACCTGTTCAGCCGCGTGGGCCAGATCAACTTTGCCCCGGGTGCGGACGAAGATGAGGTGCTCGAAATCGCGCTGGAGGCGGGTGCGGAAGACATCGTCACTAACGGTGACGGGTCGATCGATGTCACCACGCCCTGGGAGGACCTGTCTGCCGTCAAAGCGGCCCTGGAAAGCGCCGGTTTGGGCCCCGAGGGGGGCGAAGTGACTATGCTGGCGTCAACGACCGTGGCGGTTGATGCAAAAGGTGCGGACCAGATCATGGGTCTGGTTGATGCCCTTGAAGACCTCGATGACGTCCAGAACGTTTATACCAACGTTGATATACCGGACGAAGTGCTGGCCGAGCTCTAGCGACTGCCTGCCACAGCTCCGGCAACGTATGCCTGCACTGTAAATTTGTACATAATAGGCGCCAGGCGTTTTACGCAGGCAGCCCTATGTCGCTAATCCTGGGGATCGACCCCGGCTCTCGCAAAACTGGCTTTGGCATTATCAGCTTTCATGGCGGCAGGGCGGAGTACGTCACCAGCGGCGTCATTCGCCTGCAACAGGGTGAGCTGGCGGAGCGGCTCGGGGAAATCTACGACTGCGTGACCGAGTTGGTTGAGCTGCATGGCCCCACGGAGCTGGCCATTGAGCAAGTGTTTATGGCCAGGAGCGCCGGTTCCGCACTCAAGCTGGGCCAGGCGCGCGGCGCGGCTATTGTTGCCTGTGTGGCACAAAAAATGGAGGTTGCCGAGTACTCCGCCCGGCAGATTAAGCAAAGTGTGGTCGGCACGGGAGCGGCAGATAAGGCCCAGGTGCAACACATGGTGAAGACACTGCTCAAGTTGCCCGCGGAACCCCAGGAGGACGCCGCCGATGCACTGGCGGCGGCACTGTGTCATGCGCACACGCAACAAAGTATGATACGCATGGCAGGGGCAACATCCGTCAGACGGCGACGGATTAGATAATGATCGGACGAATTCGCGGTACGCTCATAGATAAACAGGCGCCCGAGATCCTGGTGGATGTCGGTGGCGTCGGCTATGAGTTGCAGGTACCCATGACAACGCTGTTCCAGCTACCCGCTGTGGGCTCCGAGGTAAGCCTGGTTACCCATTTCGTGGTGCGCGAGGATGCACAGCTTCTCTACGGCTTTTATCAGAACGCCGACCGGGCCTTGTTCCGTCAGTTGATCAAGATCAACCGCGTGGGCCCCAAGCTCGCCCTGACTATCCTGTCTGGCATGGACGCCAGCAGCTTCGCCGGCTGCGTCCAGCGCGATGATGCCTCCGCCCTGGCTGCGCTGCCTGGCGTTGGCAAGAAAACCGCGGAACGCCTGCTGATGGAGATGCGAGACAAACTCAAGGACTGGTGGGAGGCTGCGCCGGAAGGTATGCCCCTGCCGGCGGTGGAGAAACCGGTGGACCTGGTCGCCGACGCTGAGAGCGCCCTGATTGCCCTGGGCTACAAGCCGGCGGAAGCTTCGCGCATGGTGGCCGCCGTGAACGACGACGAGATCGATGACAGCGAAGAGCTAATCCGCCGCGCTCTGAAATCGGTGGTGAGCGCCTGATGATCGAAACGGATCGACTGATCGCCCCGCAGGGCAAGGGGTCCACGGAAGAGGCGATGGATCGGGCGATACGCCCGAAGAGCCTCGAGGAATACGTTGGCCAGCCCGCCGTGCGCGAACAGATGTCGATCTTCCTGCAGGCGGCACGGCAGCGCGGCGAGCCGCTGGATCACACACTGATATTCGGCCCGCCTGGCCTCGGTAAAACGACGCTGGCCAGCATTATTGCCAACGAGATGGGCGTCTCCCTGAAAACGACGTCTGGCCCGGTGTTAGAGAAGGCGGGTGATATCGCCGCCTTGATGACCAATCTCGAGCCGGGGGATGTGCTGTTCATCGACGAGATTCATCGCCTGAGCCCCTACGTCGAAGAGGTGCTGTATCCGGCGATGGAGGATTATCAGCTCGACATCATGATTGGCGAGGGCCCGGCTGCCCGTTCGATCAAGCTTGATTTGCCGCCGTTCACCCTCGTGGGGGCTACCACCAGAGCGGGCTTGCTGACCTCTCCCCTGCGAGATCGTTTTGGTATTGTACAGCGGCTTGAGTTTTATGAGGTGCCCGATCTTGCCCATATCGTGCAGCGCTCCGCCGCCATTCTGGAGATAGGCATTGACGAGGCCGGGGCTATGGAGATCGCGCGGCGAGCCAGGGGTACGCCGCGCATTGCCAATCGGCTGCTGCGACGGGTCAGGGACTACGCCGAGGTGAAGGCTGAGGGGCATATCGTCGCTGAGGTGGCGGATCGGGCTCTGGATATGCTCAGTGTCGACCAGCGCGGCTTCGATCATCTCGATCGCCGCCTGCTCCTGGCCATGATTGAGAAGTTCGAAGGCGGGCCTGTGGGTGTCGACAGCCTGGCGGCGGCGATATCGGAGGAGCGCGGCACCATCGAAGATGTGCTGGAGCCCTTTCTGATTCAGCAGGGTTATATAGTGCGAACCCCCCGCGGGCGCATGGTGACGCGCAGTGCTTATCTGCACTTTGGCTTGCCTGCGCCCACCGCTGAGGGCCCTGGCCAGGCTCAACTGGACCTGGACGCGGAGTCCGGTGAGTGAGTGCAGGGAAGGAATTTTCGCTGAATCTACGCGTCTACATGGAAGACACTGATGCTGGCGGCATTGTCTACTACGTGAATTATTTGAAATTTATCGAGCGGGCGCGCACGGAGTACATGCGCGATCTGGGTTTCGGGAAGGATTACATCTTCAACCAGGACCTGATGTTCGTGGTGAGAGACCTGAAACTGCGCTACGCGGGGCCCGCAAGGCTGGACGATGACCTGACGGCAACGGCAAGAATCGCGCATCTGGGCGGCGCCTCGCTGGTGATGCATCAAAGCGTGCGCCGGGGTGACGCAGTGCTGGTGGAAGGTGAAGTCGGCCTTGCCTGTGTCGACAGAGAGGGCGTGCGGCCGAGGCGACTTCCGGCTGAACTGTTGGCTGCGCTCAAGGGCGATGAGGCGATGTCGACATAAATTGCGCATAGGAACCTATGCACAAGTGGGCGCAGGTATAGACAACTACCTATTCGACAGTGGATAGAAAAACAGGGGAAATTGCTTGGAAGAACAACTCAGCCTGATCGATCTGGTCCTGCAGGCCGGTATTACCGTGCAGTTGGTGATGCTGACGCTGCTGCTGGCCTCATTGGTATCCTGGTACATGATTGTGCAGCGTTTTATCTACTTTCGTAACGCGCGTGAGGAGATGTACAACTTTGAGGAGCGTTTCTGGTCGGGCATTGATCTTGCCCAGCTCTATCGCGAGGGCAACGAGCGCGTCGCTGACGGCCACTCGGTGCTGGGCATGGAGAGCATCTTCCGCGCCGGCTTCAAAGAGTTTTCGCGCTTGGCGCAGCAATCAGAGATGGACTCCGAGGCTGTTATGGAGGGCGCGCGACGGGCGATGCGCGTGGCCACGATGCGCGAGGAGGAACGCCTCGAACGGCATTTAGCCTTCCTTGCCTCGGTCGGCTCGACCAGCCCCTATATCGGCCTGTTCGGCACGGTCTGGGGCATCATGCATTCATTCAGAGGCCTCGCCAATGCCACCCAGGCCACGCTCGCAACGGTCGCGCCGGGAATCTCCGAGGCCTTGATCGCCACGGCGATGGGGCTGTTCGCGGCCATCCCAGCGGTGTTGGCCTTCAACCGCTTTGCCGCCAAGGTGGAAGTGTTCAGCAATCGTTACGACACCTACGTCGATGAATTCTCCAGCATCCTGTACCGCCAGGCCTACGCTCTGCGCGCGCGGGAGAACCAGGGGGCCCAGTAGTGGCACGCAATAAGAGCGGCAAGCGGCGGCCTATGTCGGAGATCAACGTGGTGCCCTACATCGACGTGATGCTGGTGTTGCTGATCATCTTCATGGTTACTGCGCCCATGCTTATGCAGGGTGTAAAAGTTGAGCTGCCGGAAGCCAATGCTGACCCGGTCGAGAATCAGGACAGCGAGCCTTTAATTGTATCTGTGAATGCCACGGGCCAGCTATTCCTAAACCTGGGCTCCCAGCAGGAGGAGCAGGTGTTGTCGCTGGCAACGATCAAGCAGCGTGTGTCGGTGATTATGCGGCGCAACCCGGAGAAGCCGGTGCTGGTGTGGGGTGACCGCGCGGTGCCTTATGGCGAGGTGGTTACCTTAATGGCGGCCCTGCAGGAGGCTGGCGCGCCCAGCGTTGGCCTTGTGACCGAGAACCCCGAGTGACCGATTCTGTCTATGCCAAGCCGGTAGCGCCGCGCATTGTCCTGCGTCCGGTGCTTGCGACCGTAGCTATGCACGGCGTACTGATTTACTTCCTGGCCTCCAACTGGAGTGGCTTTGAGGAAAAGGTCATCACCGTGAAACCGAAGCCGCAGGTGATCAGCGCCCGATTGGTGGACGTCAGCGAGTTCCAGCCCAAGCCCAAACCCAAGCCAGTGGCCCAGCCCAAACCTAAACCCAAGCCAGTGGCCCAGCCCAAACCTAAGCCAAAGCCGAAACCTGCGCCGAAGCCCGAGCCAAAACCGGAACCGAAAGTAGAGCCCAAACCCGAGCCCGAACCCCGGATGACTGAAGCGGAGCTGCGCGCGCTGGCGCAGCAGGACCTGGCCCGGGCGATGGCAGAGGAAGATGAGATATTGAGCGCTGCCACGGCGGAACAGATGGCTGCGAGCTATGCCGCCCTCATTCAGCAGACCGTTGTCAGATACTGGAGCCGCCCCCCAAGTGCGCGTAATGGCATGGAAGCATTGCTGGAGGTACAGCTGGTACCCACCGGGGAGGTCGTTAGCGTGAACATTATCAAGGGAAGTGGAAACTCCGCCTTTGATCGCTCGGCGGTGAATGCGGTAGAGCGCGCTGACAGTTTCCCGGAACTTAAAAACCTGCCGACCCGTGAATTTGAACGCACTTTCAGGCGCTTCCGCCTGTTATTCAGACCAGAGGACTTACGCTACTGATGAAAGGATTGCTTCAACCCGCTTTTGGGCTTGTTCTGCTGCTGGTTGGCGCCCTGGCGCGTGCCGAGCTGGTCATTGAAATCACCCAGGGCCAGGACAACCCAACAGCGATTGCTATCGTCCCTTTTGACCAGTCGGGTGCCGGGGCGTCCTTCGAGGATGTAGCCCAGGTTATCCAGGATGATCTTAGGCTGTCAGGCTTATTTGCGCCGATTGAGCGCCGGGACATGCTTGGCATGCCTACCAGTCAGCGCGACATCTTCTACCGCGACTGGCGCGCCGTTCGAGCCGATTACCTGGTGATAGGTCGCGTGATTCAAGGCCAGCAGACGCGCGTCGAGTACGAAATCTACAATGTGGCGCGGCAGGCTATGGAGCTGAAGGGTTCGGTGAGCGGCCCTGCCAGCGAAGCGAGAATGCTCGGGCACCGTGTATCGGACCAGATCTATGAAAAGATCACCGGTATCCGGGGTGCTTTTGCCACCCGCTTGCTCTATGTCTCGGTGAGTCGCAATTTGAGCGGTAAGGACTACTTTCGCCTGACCCTCGCCGACTCGGACGGGGCCCGGCCTATCGTACTGCTGGAGTCGCGCGAACCGATCCTGGCGCCCAGCTGGTCGCCAGATGGGCAGGAGATTGCCTACGTCTCTTTTGAATCCACGCGGCCGGCAATTTATCGCCAGAACCTGGCAACGGGAGCGCGTGAGCAGCTGACTAATTTCAAGGGGCTCAATGGCTCACCGGCATGGTCACCGGATGGCAACAGTATGGCCATGGTGTTGTCCAAGGACGGCAGCCCCGATATCTACATCATGAATTTGGCGAGCAAGCGGTTGACCCGTGTCACCCGGCACTATGCCATCGATACAGAGCCTACCTGGATGCCTGACGGTAAGTCGCTGTTGTTCACCTCCGACAGGGGCGGGCGGCCACAGATTTATCGTTACGACCTGCGCAGCGGCAAGACCGAGCGGGTGACCTTCGAAGGCGGCTACAATGCCCGGGCACGGGTCGCTCAGGATGGCCGGAATGTGGTGATGGTGCACCAGGTCAGTCGGAAGTTTCACATTGCCGTGCTGGACTTGAAGACCGACCGCATGCATGTGCTCACAAGCACTGAATTAGACGAATCTCCCAGTATCGCGCCTAATGGCTCTATGGTATTGTACGCGACGAAATACGCAGAACGCGGCATCCTCGCCGCGGTCTCTGTGGACGGGGGCGTCAAGTTCCGGCTGCCCTCCCGCGAAGGGGATGTGCGGGAGCCGGCTTGGTCACCCTATATGGGACGTTAAAACAGGCGCAGCATCAAGGTTGCGCCAGGGCTGCAGCCTCACAACGAGCTTGAATAAAACTTGCAAGGATCGGACCTATGAAGCATTTCCCTGTCGCCGGCAAGGCGCTTACTATTCTGTTTACCGCAGCGTTCCTGGCGGCTTGTTCCAGCAGCGATACGCAGGAAGAGGCAGACTCCGCAGCGCAGGTGGCGGAGAAGGCCCGGATGGAAGCGGAGCGGGAGGCTGCTGCCCAGCAAGCTCAAGAAGCCAGATTCAGGGCGGAGCAAGCTGTTGCAGAAGCTGGCAGTATTTTTTACTTCGATTTTGATAGCTATACGCTGAAACCGGAGGCGCAACAGGCACTTGATGCGCACATTAACCTGCTCCAAGGTAATAGCGACAGTGTGCGCCTGGAAGGCCACACGGATGAGCGTGGCTCCCGCGAGTACAACATGGCGCTGGGTGAGCGCCGGGCCAACGCCGTTCGCGACTATATGGTGGTGAACGGTATCGAGAGCTACCGCATCGAAACGGTCAGCTACGGTGAAGAGCAGCCTCAGGCCTACGGCTCTGGCGAGACCAACTGGTCGCAGAATCGCCGCGTCGAACTCAAGTAAAGCCGCCGAATTGAAGTAAAGTAAAGGTGTGAACCATGCAGGTGTTGAAAAACGCGCTGCTCACTGGCGGGCTGGTCCTTGTGACCGGCCCGTTGTGTATGGTGAGCCAGGCTCAGGACTACATCGACGTTGAAGCGGAGCGCGCGGCCTCCAAACGCCAGCAGCAGCCTGCAACGCCGCCACCCGGAACGCCGGCGCCGGTCTATTCCGCGCCGGCCCCAACGGCGGCGCCTGCGCCTGCGCAAACGGCCCCAGCGCCAGTTTCGGCTGTGGCGTCACCGGTCACCAGCACCGCCACGTTGGGTGCCCCCACTGGCGGTAACGCCCAGAGCAACCTCTTGTTCCAGGTGCAGCAGCTGCAGCAGGAGGTGATGCGCCTCAACGGTATGGTGGAAGAACAGGGCAACGAGCTGCGGCGACTCAAGGAGCAGAGCCTCGAACGTTATGTCGACCTCGACAAGCGAGTGAGCGCTATGGGAGCCGGCGGTGCAGCAATTGCCACTGGTGGCGCCGCCGATGCGATGGCTTCCGGAGGCGGTACCGGCCCGGAACAGGCCGGTGAGGCAGAAGCGTACCGGGCTGCTTACGCGCTGGTTGCCGGCCAGCAGTTTGACAGCGCCCTTGGCGCCTTTCAGCGATTCCTGCAGGACTACCCGGGTGGCAAATACGCCGCAAACGCGCACTACTGGCTGGGTGAGCTCTACCTGGTGGTCGACCCCCAGGATCTGGAGGGTTCCCGGCAGTCCTTTACCCTGCTATTGAGCGAGTACCCAGACAACGCGAAGGTGCCGGATGCGCAGTACAAGTTGGGCAAAGTCCACTACATGAAGGGCAACCCGGACCGTGGGCGAGAGTTCCTTGACCAGGTCATCCGTGAGCACGGCAACAGCACTGCCGCGAGCCTTGCCCGGACATTCATCGACGAAAACTACTGAAGATCTGCCGCTCTAACTGGGGTCGCCGTACGGCTGATTTGCGTGCCGCGCCCCGGGTAAAAAGACCTTGAAATTAGGCTGCCAGTCAGTAAGATACGCACCTCTTTCGCGGTCCGGCACTGAGTCCCCCGCGCGCTGTTTTCAGGGTCGTTAGCTCAGTTGGTAGAGCAGTTGGCTTTTAACCAATTGGTCACTGGTTCGAATCCAGTACGACCCACCATTTAAACAAAAACGCCACCCTCGCGGTGGCGTTTTTTGTGGACAGTCAGGCCGGTTGACTGAATAGCCGGCCCGCACATTTTGGTAATAGTTCCTAAATTCGCGCTCTGCGTTGTCGCAAGGGGGGCGCTACCATGGAAGGCGAGCAGCCGCAGAGCTGACCTTACGGAAATTGTCTAGAGCGCTTAGAGGGAACCCACTTACCATGAAATCCATAGCCAAACTGAGTTTGTGCAGTGCCGCCGTCATGATGGCCACTACCACCTTGATCCAGCAGGCCTCTGCCCAGGGTCTGGAAGAAGTTGTTGTTACCGCCCAGAAAAGGGAGCAGACCTTGCAGGACGTACCGGCCTCTGTGTCAGTCGTGAGCGGGGATTCCATGCGCGACTATATCGGCGCGGGCGAGAATATCCGCGCACTGGCGGGTCGTGTGCCCAGCTTACAAATCGAGTCGTCGAACGGGCGCCAGTCGCCGCGCTTCTACATTCGTGGTCTTGGGAATACGGACTTCGACGTCAATGCCAACCAGCCGGTATCACTGCTACTGGACGACGTCACCCTAGAGAACCCGGTGCTCAAGAGTATCCCGATGTTTGACCTCGACCGCATAGAAGTCCTGAAGGGCCCGCAGGGTACGCTGTTTGGCCGCAACACCAACGCCGGTATCGTCAAGATCGATACCGCGAAGCCGTCCCAGGAGATGGAGGGCTACATCAATGTCGGCTACGGCAGCCGCGACACGCAGACCTACGAAGGCGCCATTGGTGGTGGTCTCACCGATACGCTGTCCGCCCGTGTCTCTATGAAATACCTGGAGCGCGACGCCTGGATCGACAATGACCTTGAGAACCCCGGTGCCACCGTTGCACCCTCAGGTAGTGACACCTACGGTGGCTTCGACGAGTTCGCCTACCGCGTACAGTTGGCCTGGGAGCCGACCGACAACTTCCGCTCCCTGCTGAAAATTCACGGTTTCGACCAGGATGGCGACCAGCCGCAGGTGTTCTACGCCAATGCGATTCAGCAGGGCACTGATGGCCTGCGCTCAGGTTTTGATGAGGAAACCTTATCCCACGATGGGTCGGCAGGCTTTGAAATGGAACATATCGGGGGTTCTTTGCACCTGGTATGGGACGTGGGTGACGTGACCCTCACGTCTATTACGGGTTATGACGAGGTCGAGAGCTTCTCCCGCGCCGATGTGGACGGCGGGGAAGTCGGCGGCCCTGAGGTCATTGGCCAGCTTGGGCGCCAGGCCTTCTTCAATGCAGAGTCTGGCGATGGTCTGGACGATCACTACCAGTTCAGTCAGGAATTCCGTCTGGCTGCGCAGGCCGGGGATATTTTCTATCAGCTTGGCCTTTACTATTTTGACGAGGATCTGGACGCAATCAGTCGCAACTTCGATAGCGCAACGGGTGCTCCTACCTCACTGGACACCGCCTCCCAGGAGACAACATCAATCGCGGTCTTCGGGCACATTGAATGGTCATTGACCGAGCGTCTGTCTCTCACCGGCGGCCTGCGTTATACAGATGACGAGAAAGACTTGACTGCGATTCCGGGGCCGGGCTCCACTGCGTTCCTGGACACTATCGAGGCGGACGACGATTACATTAACTGGGATCTGGCTTTGAACTATGACGTCAACGATGACTGGAGCGTTTACGCCCGGGCCGGTGACGCTTCCCGTGGCCCGGTCACCATCGGTCGCTTCGGTTTCACCAGCGCAGCTGACACGGAAACACTGACCTCTTTCGAGTTGGGTTACAAGGCCAACCTCTGGGATAGCAGAGCCCGCTGGAGTGGTGCCGCCTACTACTACGAAATCGAAGACCAGCAGTTGACGGCGACCGGGGGCACCCAGAACCTCAATCGCCTGCTGAACGCCGACGAAACCGTGGGCATGGGCTTCGAGACGGATCTTGAGGTTCTGGTTACGGATAACCTGCGCATCATTTCCAACCTCAGCTGGAATGACACCGAGATCAAGGATGACGAACTGCGCGCGGAGCAGTGTGGTTCTACACCCAGTTGTACCGGGAAAGATCCGATCGCTGGTATCTTTGAAGGCCCCTTCGGTCCTGTGACCAGCGTGTTTGTCGACGGCAACCCCCTGCCTCGCGCACCGGAGTGGCTGTTCAACTTCATCCTGCAGTACGATTTCCCGCTGAGCTCCGGTGCTGAGCTGTACTTCAACACGGACTGGAACTACCGTGATGAGTCGAATATCTTCCTCTACGAATCGGTCGAGTTCGTGGCTGAGGAGCGCTGGCTGGGTGGTGTGCGCATCGGTTACCGCAGCCCCTCGCAGGCCTTTGACGTCGCCATTGTAGGCCGGAATATCACCGACGAAGTCGTTGTCGATGGTGCGTTGGACTTCCTTAACCTCACAGCCTTCGTTAACGAACCCGCGTTCTGGGGTGTGGAAGTCGGCTACGACTTCTGATTAGCGCTGCTACCAGGAAAAGCCCGGCGAAGTCGTCGGGCTTTTTTTTGCCCATAGGCATCACCTTTCGGATGACGTTCGTCCGTCACAAACGATTGGAATCGCTCCTGCCAAAGTTGCTGGGAAGGATAAGCCCCGCGCGGGGGAAAAGTCACAGGAGCGTTCCTAGATTCATTCTCCAATATGGGCGCAGGACCCTAAGAGCAAAGGGTTTTTTCAGCAAGCCTAAAGCCGGCTGGGTGAGACGCTCAGCCCAATCTGGAAAAACTCGATGCACGGTCTATAGTCACAAGACGCCGTCTACAGCCTCTCCAGGGTCTTACTCAGCGGCGCAGCAATGCATGGAGTGCACAGGGGGAAGCGCCAATGCCCATAGCTCGGGGCCTGCGAATACTGATGGGCTGTCTTATGCTCGCAGTGTCTGCGGCAGCATTAGGCGACCAGGTAGATGAGCGCAGCAATGTCGACGCCAATGGCAACCCGCGCACGGATGTTATCCCCGCTAACAATAGCGATCTGGAGGACTTCAGCGCCAAGGCCCAGGCAATCTCGGCCTTCGCCGCCAACTGCCAGGGCATGGAATGCCCCATCATCGACTGTGATGTCGCCGCTAACTTTCAGGAAAATCTCTATCGGGCCGAGGATTTTTTAAAGCACCTTTTGCGCTGGCTGGAGAAAGCCAACAAGGCGCACTTCGACCACTTTATGAGCGTCAGCGCCCAGAGCAGCCTGACCTCCCAGCGCATCGCAGAAATTCAGGAGATCCTGGCCTATCAGGAATACGTGATGGGTATCGCCAATGGCCTGCTGGACATCGCCGATATCACAGACATCTTTGAAACCTACGCCAAGGATCCGAGCAAGCTGAACCCGGAAAACTTCGAGGAACTGGTCAACCATGCGTGGCGCCTGGATAAATTGATCAAGAAAGTTGAATCCGGCGCAACGAACGTGGCCAGCGGGCTCTCCGGGCAGGATGTGCCGCCCGCCTACTCCACACTGACGCCCGACGCACTCGGACTCACCGGTGGTGACTGGAATACGGTGAAGGGTTATACCGGCGAGATTCTAGGCATGGTCCATGAAACCCGCAAGGGCCTGAAAGCTGGCGAGACCCTGTTCGAGGCCTTTAACAAGCCCGGTGGCGCGCGCGCCAACCTGTTGTCTGCTCTGGGATCGGTGGCCAGCGCCTGGGGCAAAGCGGATATGGAAGAACGCGCGGCCTTTGCTCAGCAGCTGAGCCTGGATTTGGCCGCCGAGGACCAGGCCGCGGCCAACGCCTTTAACGCCCGGCGCAAGGTCCTGCAACGCATCGACGCGGCCGAACAGGCCCTGGCCGACGTGCAGGCGGCGAACAGCGCATTGCAGGCCTGTATGGTGAAAGCCAAGTGCCCCCTGCGCAGCAAGACCCGCCCCGGCAACAACCTGCCCGACTTCATCCAGATCGGGCCCACCGGTGTGCAGATCGAGAGCTGGGGCTGGGCGCTTAGCCGTCTGCAGGTCGAGTTGGACGACGTCCGCTCACGCCTGGGTCCGCCCTTCCCCGACCTTGAGGACAAATGCCCTAACGAGGATGACACCGCACTGCGCCTAGGCGACCTGTTCCCGGGCAGCGATTACATCCTGATCGGCTTCGACAGCCCGGCCTGGTGCACCTACCAGAACGGCAACCCCGGCACGACCAGCCTCACCCCTCCCCCCGAGGAGGATGACGACGGCGACGATCCACGGGATGTCCCGGTACCGCCGGGTGGTGGCACGCCACCCGAAGACGGCGGCGGTGATGGCGACGGTGACGGCGATGGCGACGATCCGCGAGATGTACCGAAACAGCCCTGTGAGCATGAACTGGATATCATCAACACCTTCCTCGAGGAACACGGTGAAGGGCTAAGGGCCGAGATCAACGATTCGTCTCTGCCGAGCATTCTGCGGGATACCAAACGTAAAGATCTGGAAACGATTCTCGAGCGGAAAAAAGAACTGGAGAAAGACTGCCCCAAGGGCGGCGGTGGCGACGATGGTGATGATCCCCGCGATGTACCGCCCGTACCGCCTATCGGTGAGCTGGACGATCCCTGCGAGGAGCTGCGCCAGCTGCGCGTGGCCGTGACGGAGCTTGGTCTGCAAATGCGCGATTCCTCGACCAGCGCAGCACGTAAAGCCGAGCTCGAGCAACAGATCGATTCCCTGGTCGAGCGAATCGAGAAGCTGGAAAAAGAGTGCCCCTCCAACGGCGATGATCCGCGCGACGCGCCGGGCGATGATGGTCCACCCGAGGGTACGCCGGTGGTCACCATTTATGTGAAAGCCAAGAGCGCCGTTGCCGAAGGTGGAGCGCCCGCAGGCCAGGGCCTGGGTGGCCAGCAGATCAAACTCTTTGCCCCGTCGACGCAGGTCGCCTTGCCCGGGGCTGGCCGCGACAAGCCGCAGATCGATCATGACGAGGAACCGGTGCAGGGCGTCACCGACGAGAACGGTAACCTGGCGCTGGGCCTGCCTGCGCAACTGTTGCCGATTGGCCTCATTGGCACACCCGCCATGGCCGGCCAGCCCCCCGCCTTTGCCATCAATATCGACAGCACCACCCAGGGCTCGCTCAACGTGCTCATAGGTGGCCCCAACCTGTCCTCCGCGCTGGGCGTCATCCCGACGCCGATGATGAATTTCCTGGCCAGCAGCCAGACAATCGGCAACCAGCTCTTCCTCACCTTTACCTACCCGGCCTCCATGGACGCCACCATGCAGAGCACGATTGTGCATATTCCGGGTGTGGTGTGGATCGAGATCAACTTCTGCCGTGACAAGCAGGCCGCCCCGAACGATCCGCTTTACAGCGGTCAAGGCGCCTGGGAGCAGCCCTACGACAACCAGTGGGCGATCAAGCGCGTTGGGCTGGACGACAGCCGCGACTCCGCCTGGAACCTGTTGGGTAAGGACCCAAGCGAGGTAGTGGTTGCCGTTATCGATACGGGCATCGATTGGAACCACCTCGACATGAGCTGGGAAAACCTCTGGAACAACCCCCTGGAGACCCCGGATAACGGAATCGACGACGACAACAACGGCTACGTCGACGACGTTATCGGCTGGGATTTCTACGGCGACAACAATCGCCCCTGGGATCACGATGGTCACGGCACCTTCGTTGCAGGCGTAATCGCGGCCGACAGTGATAACAAGATCGGGATGGCGGGCATCAACCCCCACGCCCGGATCATGGTGCTGAAGGCCCTGAACAGCTTTGGTCACTCGCGAGCGTCATACCTGGCCGAGGCGATTACCTACGCCGCAGATAACGGCGCCCGGATCATCAACCTCAGCGTGGGCGGCAAGAACCTGACCCGCATCGAAAAAGCCGCGATCGATTACGCCCGCAGCAAGGATGTCCTCATCGTGGTGGCCTCCGGCAATGAGGGCGTCGACATCAGCAACTTCGGCCCCGCTGGCGAAGCGGGCGTGCTCGCGGTTGGCGCGACCGGCCTGAAGGACGAACACCAGCCCTTCTCCAACTGGGGCGCCAATCTGGATATTGCGGCCCCCGGTATCGAGGTGCTCGGCCTGCGCGCAAGGCGCACCGATACCATGCGTGATATACCCGGCATCGACTACGAAGCGGGCGCCAACTACGTGGGCGAGGACAAACGCTACTACCGCGCCAGCGGTACCTCCTTTGCGGCGCCCATCGTCGCCGGTGTGGCCTCACTGGTTCTGTCCAAGTGGCCAGAGCTGAACGCCGATGAAGTGCGGCAGATTCTGCTGCAATCCGCCGAGGATGTGGCCGTTGGTGGTGTGGATCAACTCACAGGCTATGGTCTGGTAGACGCTAAAGCGGCACTGAAGTCAGCCCCGGGCTTCTTTATCACGGGGAACATCGACGGCGTCGAGGTCGTTCAGGAGAATGGCAAGACCCTGGTGCGCGTTAAGGGCTCAGCCGATGCCAATGAATTGAAGCGCGCCTGGGTAGAACTTGGCGCCGGCGAAACGCCTGACAAGTGGAAGCGCGTATCGAAAGGCTTCAAGGATGCCAGGGCCAATGCCGCGCTGGTTGATATCGACGCCAGTAATTTTGCCGGCGCCACCGTGTGGACGGTTCGTCTCATCGTCGAACACAAAAACGGACAACGACGAGAAAGTCGCTTTGTGTTAAATCTCGGTTGAATCTATTGCGCAAAACGCGCAGAGGGGGAAAACATGTTTGCAGTGCAATCCAAACGCCTGTCCAGCTGGCTGCTGGTCTTGATGTTGGCGTTTACGCCATCCTCCTGGGCTATCGTCACCATTATGGATCCCGCTGGGGATCCGGTGCCCAACCAGAGCGTGAGCATCACGCTGCCGGGTGGCGAGGTCAAGGAAGGCGAAACGGATGACGATGGCATCCTGTTTTGGTGGATCGACGGCGAGCGTAAGCCCGTCGACGATCTTCCACCTGGCACCGTGATCGACGGTGGTTTAAGTTTTACCACCGTCGATGAATCGGGCATGAGTACCACCGCCAAGGTATTGATCGGCGTGGGTATAGCCGGCGGCCTCTACCTGATTGTTGACGATGATGACTCCAGCGATCGCAACAACGGTGGCGGCAGCGATCCAGACGAGGCGCCGCCAGGCATGGATCCGGACGAACCACCGGGTGGCGACCCGGATGAGCCGCCGGGTGGCGATCCAGACGAGCCCCCAGGGGGCGATCCGGATGAGCCGGTGACGCCCGGCATGGGCATGCTCTCTGTAGAGCCCGAAGAACGCAGCATCACTCGGACGGTGGGGGATGACTGCCCAGCAGACGTGGGTTCCTTCACTGTGAGTAATACCGGCACGGCTGAACTCAGCTACAGCGTAACGCCGCCCTCGGGCAACAACGCGAATTTCAGCTACAACGATGGCCCAAGAACGGTGGCAGCTAACGACAGCAGGCGACTGAATGTCGATTTTGAATGCAACCCGCCCGAGGATGTTCCCGGCACTGTAAACCAGATGCTGACGATCGATGCTGGCACTGCTGGCAGAGAGATGGTCAACGTCTCTGTGACCACCGAAGCTGCTGACGAGGAGCCGGGCGAGCTTACCAACGAGGGCGAGTCCAGCTTCGTCAAGGTGCATGTGATTGGCGGAAGCCCCTGCCCTGACCCCTACGGCACCATCCGTATCAGCAATACGGGCGGCAAGCCCATCCGCTTCGACTTCTCCACCCTGCCCTTCGTGGTGCCCGACCAGAGCAGTGGCGTTCTCCAGCCGGGTCAGGTGATTACCATTAACGTGGTCTTCCCCTGTGATGGCTTCCAACTAGGCCCCAATGTGGGCGAGCTGCGTATAACCTCGGTCGATGCCGAGGATGGCAGCACCGATACGGGCAGCCTGTCGATCACCTTCGATCTGGAGGTGAGGAACTGAGTACGACTCACTCGCGTACAGGCCGCGGCGGCTGGCTCGCCGCGGCCGCGCTCTGTGCCTGCCTGGCGCAAGGCGAGGAGCACAGCTTCAGCGCCTATACGGGCACCGATACCGTTTTGTCGGTCGATCAGGCGGTGGCCTATGCCCTGAACGCCAACCACCAGATGCTCAACCTGATCGACAAAACCGCTCTCAGTGAACTCGACTACGAGAGTGCTCGCTCGGTCTATAAAACTCGCTTCGGTTCGTCACTCTCCTCCGACGCTCGTTTGGGCGCCGAGGTGGGCAGCACCTACAGCCTGTTTATGGACAAGGCCAACGAGTCCGGCTCTCGCTATAACGTGGGCCTGTATCACTCCTCCTTTGGCAGCAATACCCTCTCGGAGTGGCGCTTCAGCTATACCCTGCCATTCTTCGACAACCCGCTGGATAATCGCAAGCTCGCGATATACCAGGCGGAGATCAATTCGGCCCGCAGCCAGCGCATGGTGGAGATCGGTCGCGAGGAGTTGGCTAATGAGGTGGTTTCGGCCTACCTGAAGCTGGCCATGGCCATTCGTTCGGAACAGTTGGCCGACGACGAGCGGCAGATTGCGGATTCCTTCTTCCAGGCTCAGGAGATTCGTCACCGCAATGGCGAGGCCTCGGCGCTCGAGCTCTCCGAGGCGAAACTGCGCACCATCGACGCGCGTCAGTCACAGGACATAGCCGCACTGGATCGTGGCAGCCAGGAGGATGCCTTCCGGCTACTGCTCGGCATGGACTATGAAGAGCTGCTCTCGATTGATACTCGCGTACTGCGGGAGGTGGAATCACCGCTGGTGGAATGGCCCCTGCAGAATCTGGAGGATATGGCCATCAACCACCGCATCGAACTCCTGGCCAAGCGCGAGGAGCTGACGATGACCAACCACCGCATCGAATCAACCAAGATCGGCAACCTGCCTCCTATGGAGGTCTCGCTGCAATACTCCCTGATTGGCGAAGGAGAAAGCATTGACGATTCTTTCAATGTGGACGACCAGCGTTTCGGCGTTGGCCTGCGCATGAACACCGACCTGCAGAACTCCGAGACCAAAATCAAGCAACGCAAGTTATATCTGCACCGTCGCGCCCAACAGCGCGAGTTCGATTACCTGCAGCGCTCTATTATCTCCCAGGTGCGCAAATCCTACAGCGCCGCCCAGCGCGCACGCAGCGCCCTCGATTTTATTCGAGAATATCAGGCCCTGGCTGAACAGAAGCACGAGCAACAGCAGATTTTGTGGCGCCGCGGAGACGTGACGGAGCTTGAATACTTCGAAAGCCAGCACGAGTTGAATAGGGCCCGTCACCGCGCTCTGTCGGCCAAGGTTGACTACTTGCTAGCCGAGCAGGACCTGGCCATGGCGACCGGGCACGGGATTACTGATGCTGCTCGCTGATAGACGCCGTAGCCTCCTGATCGGCGCCGCCGCGATCGCGCTATGCCTCTTGTTTGCCTCACTGTGGGTGTCAGACGAGGCACCGCCCGCACCCATTGCGGGCCTGTTCTCGCCGGTCACCCACGTGACCGAAGCGCCTTTTGAAGTTCGCGTGACGGCGCTGGCTGAACTGGATGCCAGCCACTCGGTGCTGCTGTCATCGGCCCTGCCGAGCAACCGTGGCAAGGCGGTGTTCCTGGTCCCCGAAGGAGAGCTGGTGCAGGCCGGCGACACCGTGGCCCGCTTCGATGCCACCCCATTCAAAGAGGACATCGAAAAAATCGGCCACGACATTCGGGATCAGCAGATCAAGCTCGACCAGGCCAGGGCCGATCTCGCACTGCATGAAACCGGCAGTGCCGACCGGGTAGCCGAATTGGAACACCAGTTAGAGCTGGCCAGCCTGAAGCTCCAAACCCTGGATCAGGGCAGTATACCCCTGCGCACCGCCCAGGCCGAGAAAGAAGAGCGGCGCACGCGGGCAGAGCGGGACAAAGCCCGCAAACTGCTGGCCACTGAGACAGAGCTCTTCGACAAGGGCCTGACACGGGAGAAGAGCCTGTTTGAGGCCAAGGAAGCCGCGCGTGAAGCCCAGGCCGCTTTCGAACTCGCCCAGCACCAGCTGCGCGTGCTCAACGAAGTCACCCTGCCTTCGGAGCGCAGACAGGCGGAGCTGCAGTT
Organism: Pseudomonadota bacterium; assembly: GCA_038748065.1. GTDB lineage: Bacteria > Pseudomonadota > Gammaproteobacteria > Pseudomonadales > Halieaceae > JBCDJG01. The sequence goes on along the minus strand of JBCDJG010000020.1, from coordinate 61,609 downwards.
GGCTAACCGCGAGCGCGAAGTCGAGGTCTATCGCCAGACCTACGCCGACCAGAGCCGCAAGCAGGCCGCTACGATTGCTCAGATCGAAAACAAGATTGCAGCGCTGGAAGCAGACCGGGAGCGCAGCAAAGACTACCTCGGCATGACCGAGCTTACAGCGCCCGTCTCTGGCCTGGTCATCTACAAGACCATCTCTATTCAGGGCGAGAAGCGCAAGGTTCAGGTCGGTGATTCGCTCTGGCAGCGACAGGGCTTTGCCGTGATCCCGGATCTGTCCAGCCTGGTGGCGCACATGAACATAAGTGAAACCGAGGTCGGCAAGCTGGCGCCGGGGCAGGGGGCAACAATACGCCCAGAAGCCTACCCTGCCCTGCGACTAATGGGCGCCGTGGATGTGGTTGGCACCCTCGCTGCTAGAGATGAAGCTCAGGGCACGCGCTCCTTCCGGGTTCGCATTGATCTGGAAAACGGCGACGCCCGCCTGCGTCCAGGAATGTCGGCACGCGCATCGGTACTGGTGGAGCGTTTCGATAGTGCCCTGCTGTTACCGGTCGAAGCGATTTTTTACCACGAGCAACAGCCGGTCGTCTTCCTCTGGCACGACGGAGAGCCCGAACGGGTACCGGTTACCTTGGGCCTCGGTGACGGCCGCCATGTAGTGGTGTCCAAGGGCGTGGACGTTGGTGCAGAGGTAATGCTGGTGTACCCAGAGCGCTTCCCTGTGGCAAACCATGCTGCGCGCTGAGTCTCTTTGCAAGGTCTATCCGCATCCGAGGCGCCCGGTAGAGGTGCTGCAGGATCTGTCGTTGGAGGTTCCTACGGGCGAACACATGACCCTGATGGGCCCCTCGGGCGAAGGCAAGAGCACGCTGCTGCAACTGCTCGGCTGCCTCGACCGACCCACCAGCGGGCGCTACTGGCTGGAAGGCCGCGAGGTAAGCGCGCTGGATGAAGAAGCCTTGGCGGGTATTCGCAACGCGCGCATCGGCTTTGTTTTTCAAAGCAGCTTCTTCGTGGACTACCTCGACCTCACCGACAACGTCGCCCTGCCCGGCATTTACGCCCGCACATCTGGCGCGGCGGTCTGCCGTGAGAGAGCGCAGGAGCTTCTTGCCCAGTTAGGTCTCGCGCACCGCAGCACGCATCGGCCGGCCGAGCTTTCTGGAGGAGAACGCCAGCGAGCGGCCATCGCCCGAGCCCTGTTCAATCGTCCTGGGCTGCTGCTGGCGGATGAGCCCACGGGCAACCTCGACGCAGATAACACCCGCCAGATCATGGCGCGTATCGCGGCTTTGCGCGATGAAGGAATCACGGTCGTTCTGGTAACTCACGACAAAGAGGTAGCAGCTTACGCTGACCGAGTGCTGCAACTAAGCGCCGGACGATTGACCGAGGCAAGTCTTGCAGCTGCCTGACCCGCAGGTTCTAGCCTGGGCTTTCAAGCTCTGGGATACACGCCGAACCCAGGCGCTACTGAGCATGCTGGGCGTTGTGGCGGGCGTTTGCGGCCTGGTGATCGTGATAGCTGTTGGGGCTGGGGCGGAGCGGGAACTGCAGCGGGCGCTTGGCTCGCTGGGTGCGGGCTCGGTCATCGTTCGGGCACCACAAGGATCTCATCTCAGTCCACGAGATGTTGATGTGAGCATGGAATTGCTTGGTTCGGTGATCGATATTTATAGCGGTGCGCTACGTCGTGGCCCGGTGATCGCCGCGGGTGATACTGAGGTCGCCCAGGTCGGGTTAATTGGCACCGATGCACGCTACATGGAACTCTATAGCCTGCGCTTACACGGCGGTCGTTTTATCGCGCCCCATGATCTGCAGGCACGCACGCCGGCCTGTGTGGTCGGCTGGGAGCTTGGCCGCGAGCTGTTTCCCCGCGGGCAGGTCATTGGCAAGGACCTGCGCTATGGCAATCGACGCTGCCATGTTGTGGGCTGGTTGGCTCGCAACAGCCTGCCATTGCCGCAACTGGACGGCGTGGCCGACGCAGACAGGTTACTCTATCTGCCTGTAACAACGCTTGCAGGCCGAGTGACCGACTATCCTCTTGACGAAGTCACGCTGCGCTTTGAGGACGAATCCGTGCTGGGAGCAGGTCTCCCCGTGCTACAGCGTATTATTGAATATCGCATTGGCGAGGGCGCGGAGTTGCTCGTGCCCGTTGAGTTGCTGCGACAGAAGCAGCGCCTGCAGCAGATGCTTCAATATCTCTTGATGGGTATAGCTTTTGTGCTGTTGCTGGTGGGTGGTACCGGCATTATGAATACCATGATGTTGAATGTGATTTCGCGCCGGCCAGAGATCGGCCTGCGTCGCGCTCTGGGAGCTACCCGTGCGGATATCATTGCTCAGTTCGTGGCGGAATCACTGGTGGTTGCGTTGGCAGGTGGCTTGGCCGGGGTGCTACTGGGCTTCCTGCTGTCTTTCCTGATTGACAGTTTCAGTGAATGGAACCTCGTGTATCACAACGCTGCAGCGCTGGTCGGCTTCGCGGTGTCAGTGTTGATTGGCGTTGTTTTCGGCAGTTACCCTGCGCTGCAGGCCGCCGCCGTCTCACCGGTCAAGTCACTGAATGAGATCTGATCGTGATTCTGTACCACTTCGAGGTGTTGATGTCTTTTGAGAGAATTTGGTTGGTGTTCGTCTATCCCAGGGTATCTTGGTTGTAGCGACCGGCCCCTCGGGTCTAAATGGGCCGTATTGCAGGAAAATCGGCGATGAATATCTGCTTTATCACCATGGGGCCCTATTGGATGCCCGGCGTGGGTCGTTATTCGCGAACGCGTGAGCTTATGAAAGTGCTCAGGCGCCATGGTCAAATTCGCGTCCTCTTTTTGGCACGACTGGATGAGCCCTATTGGCAGGCATGGAACCTTGCGCAATACCCGGAGCAACTCGTGCGCCTCGCTATGCCAGAGGTCAGCTTGCCTGAAAACCGCCGTGCTGCCTTGGTCGAGTACTTCGCTTCCAATCCGCCCGCCGATCTATACATGGTCGATAAGACAGAAATCAGTGACACTTTGGACGGCCTGCCGGAAGATGGCGAGAAATGGGTGGATACGCACGACCTGGTGAGCGAGCGGACGCGGAAGCTTGTGGGCAGGGAAGCGGTGGAAACCGATCCGATGACGGCGCCAGATGAGGCAGCTGTACTTAAGCGCTATGACAAAGTGATCTGCATTCAGCGGGACGAAGCCGCGCTGGTGGCGAACTGGGTCGGAGCGGAGCGGACTCTACTAGCATCCCATGCCGTGGCAGTTTCGCCCAAGCCTATCGAGAACCCGCCGCTAAACATTGGCTTTGTCGCCAGTGGCTGGCATGCCAATGCCTACGGCTTACGCGACTTTGTGCGCCATGTTTGGCCTACGGTGAGGCAAAGTGGTGCGGCTTTGCACGTGTACGGCACGGTCTGTGACACGATTTCTGCCCGGATACCGGCTGTGACCTTCCATGGCTTCCAGGAGGATATTGAGGCTTGCTACGAAAATCTGGATATTGTGATCAACCCAGTGCAGTACGGCGCAGGTCTCAAGATCAAAACGGTGGAGGCGCTCGCGCGAGGGCTGCCAGTAGTCACGAGCCGTGAGGGAGCTAGCGGGCTTGAACACCTCGATGGCAGAGCTTTACTGATCGCTGACGATTGGCAGAGTTTCGCCGGGCACCTGAGCCGGCTTGTGAACAACTATGAAGCCTGCCGTTCGCTGGGCGACGCGGCTCTTGCCTTCGCCACTCGGCAGTTGGCGCCAGATGCTTGCTACGCCGAGGTTGAAAAAGCTCTAACGCGGCTTGCATCAATTTAGCCGTTGCAGAGATGCCGGCCTGGAACTCCGCGCAGTAGGGTTAAGTGATCTATCGCTCGCAAACTGCCGAGAACGCAGGGTCGGGCTCCAGTTCAATTTCGAGCGTTGCGATAGCTGCCTTCCTGGGCCAGCCTGACCTTGACGGTCACTCGAACAAGGCCTTTATGGATGCTGAGCCCTCAGCACGGGCCAGCTCCTCGGGGGTGCGCCCCTCGTTATCGACCAGGGCGAGGTCGGTACCCGCTTCAAGCAGGGCGGCTGCCAGCGCCTTGAGATCGTTGCTGATGGCGATATGCAGGGGAGTACCGTAGTGATTGCTTATATTGACGTCAGCGCCCCGTTGTATCAGTAGCAAGGCAACCTCGGTGTTCTTGTTGAAGGCCTGCAGCGCCAGCGCCGTGCTGCCGCCAATATCCACAGCATTGAGGTCAATGGCGAGGGGCGCAAGAAGCTCACCTACTTCCTGAGATGTTGCGGCATGCCACAGTGTGAAACCCCAGTCATTTCTAACTGAGGGGTCTGCGCCGGCTGCAATGAGCTGTTTTACCACCGCAACTTTATTCTGCTGAACCGCGTTAAACAGCGCAAGGCTATCGCCCTGTTGGGCGCCTTGCACAGCGCCTTCCCTTGTCGTCAGCATCGCCACGATATCTGGGTCGCCGACGACGGCGGCTAGCGCCAGCGCGTCGGAGCCGTTGTTGCTGCGTATGCCGACGTCCGCGCCGGCGTCCAGCAGAATTTGGACTGCGTCAGCGCGCTTCTCGAGAATGGCGCCATGTAGCGGCGTACCGCCTGCGACATCCGTCGCGTCGATGTTCGCGCCGCGGGCGATCAGCAGCGCCAGGGCTTCATTGGAGCCGGTACGCGCAGCGATGAATATCGGCGTACGATCATTTTTGTTAAGTGACTCAAGGCTGGCGCCATTGGCGAGGAGTAGGTTGATGATCACGGACTGATCGTGTCGTGCTGCCACGTGCATGGGGGTCATACCGTTCTCATCCGCGACGGACGCCTCGGTGCCGCTGGCGATCAGCTGCTGCGCTGCAGCGAGTTCGCCCTTACGGGCGGCATCATGGAGTGGCGTCCAGCCGCCCTGATGTCGGGTGCCGCTCGTTCCCGTTGATTCAAGCCATGCCGTAAATGCCGCCTGATTCTGCCTTGCGGCGACATTGAGTGGCGTCTGCCCGTACCTGTTTTTCAATGCGGTGTCAGCGCCCGCGGCGACCAGCACCTTGCCGACGTCAATAAAGCCATAGTAGGCGGCGATGCCCAGCGCAGAGCGGCCGTCCTTGGCGATTGCGTTGAGGTCTGCGCCTGCGTCTGCCAGAAGTTTCGCTGCCGCAGCCTTGTCTTTCTGTGCCGCCAGGTACAGGGGCGGCTGTCCGGAACGAATGGTCTGGTCGGGGTCGGCACCCACGGCAAGCAGCAGCTCCATGGCCTCCAGATCGCCCTTGGAAGCTGCCGTGCCCAAAAGCGTCCAGTCACCGTAGTAGGCGTCCAGAGCGTCGCCTTCACCAGCCAGTATTCTCACTGCGCCTGCATGTTTCTTCCGTAACGCGAGTCTGAGAGCGGTGGCGTCCTTGTCTGTTCTGGCATTAGCATCTGCGCCGCCATTGAGTAAGACGCGGATCGTCGCGTCGTGACCGTTCTGGGCTGCCATATGCAGTGCCGTCCAGCGGTCCTCTTCCTTTGCGTCGACATCGGCGCCTGCAGCCAGAAGCCTGTTAGCGATCTCGGCGTGGCCGTTTAGCGCAGCACCGTGCAGCGGGGTACGGCCACTCTTGGAGCGATAGTCCACGGGTTCTCCGCGGTCGAGCAAGCGCGACAGGGTAGCCATATCTCCGTTTTTTGACGCGTTATAGACCGCCACGGCGCTTGCGCCTGCCGGCAGCGCGAAGACGCACAGCGTTAAGGCTAGCAGGGCAGATAAATAGCTTGGCCCCGGGGCGGGCCTCGAGCTCTTACGGCCAACTCCTGACATCTTTACTTCCTGATCTTTGGCGAAGTGACTAAGCATAGCAGTGGAAGAGAGCCTGTCTGCTGTCCAAGACAAAAACTCGTCCAAAATCACCCCGTTAGCGTAGAAAGAGCATCAGTAACTCGCCATTGCCGCAGCCTGAGCTGACGGACAGGCACAACGATTTGCTACGTGCCAGCGATCAGGTCATTCGGTATGTCAAAAAATCTCGTTTCAGCGGCTATCGTGGCCGCTGGTCTTGCAGCGTGGCTTGGCTCAGGCTTGGTCGTTAGCGATAAGCCAGCCGCTACGTCTCTGTCAAGTGGTGGATCCGTTAGCGGGTCCGGCGCAGGTAGTGCTGCGCAGCCAGAAGGCAATCCTTCTGCCACATTGAACAGGGTGCGTGTAGCTGTCACCCGGGCAGAACCGCGCTCGCCTTCACTTGTGCTGCGCGGGCGTACGGAAAGCAAACGAACCGTCGAGGTCACCGCGGAGCTTTCGGGGCAGGTCGTGGCCAGGCCGGTCGAGCGTGGCATGCAGGTCGAGCAGGGCCAACTGCTCTGCGAAATCGCCGTAGATGATCGCCAGGTAGCAGTAGAAGAGGCTCGCGCCAGTCTCGAACAGGCCCGGATTGAGCACGCGGGCAGCCTGAAGTTGGCCGCGGAGGGTTTGTTGTCAGAGGTTGCGATTGCCTCATCCCAGGCGCGCAAGGAGGCGGCCCATGCACACCTGCACAGGCAATTGCTCAACCTTGAACGCACCAGAATCACTGCGCCCTTTGCTGGCGTGGTTGAGCAACTCAACCTGCATGTGGGCGACTATGCAATGCCCGGCGCGTCCTGCGCGACCTTGATCGATCTTGATCCGATGCTGGTGGTGGCTCATGTCACCGAGTCTGAGGTTGAAAACCTGCAGCCGGGCGCCACGCTGACGGGTAGCACCCGTTCAGGCCGTCAAGTGAAGGGACAGCTTTCCTTTATCGGCAAGCAGAGCGATCCGGTAACCCGTACCTACCCTGTCGAGATTACGGTTGCCAACGCCGACTACAGCCTGCGTTCGGGCTTGACGGTCAGCCTGTTAGCAGCGCTCGACCGGGTGCCGGCGCACCGTATTGCGCCCTCCCTGTTGACCCTGGGCGATGAGGGCATCATGGGCGTACGCACCCTGAACGACGCAAATCGGGTGGTCTTCACGCCGGTGGAAATTATCGAGGACGGCACGGATGGGCTGTGGATCACGGGCCTGCCGGATACCGCTAACCTGATTACGGTGGGGCAGGAATACGTTGCCGTGGGTGAGCAGGTTGAACCGGTGTACGTCGGTGCCGCAAAAGACCAGATCGCAGTGCGATGAGCCTTATCGAGACCGCCATCGGTCGCACCCGGACCACCCTGTCTCTGCTGGTCGTTATGGTATTGGCGGGGTTTATGGCGCGTGCGGCCCTCCCCATTGCGAATGACCCCCACGTCGATCTGCCACTGTATTACGTTGGAGTCGTACACGAGGGCATATCACCGGAAGATGCCGAGCGTTTATTGGTGCAGCCGATGGAGCTTGAGCTGCGCAAGCTGGAAGGCATCGTTGAGCTCAAATCCACAGCCTCCGAGGGCATGGCTTCCTTTTTTGTCGAGTTCGATGTATCGCAAGACCTTGATCAGACCCTCGCCGACGTGCGCGAAGCCGTAGATGCTGCCCGTGCCGAAATGCCCGACACCGCCGAGGAGCCTTTCGTAGACGAGCTGACCGCCGACAGCTTCCCCATGCTGCAGGTCAACTTCATCGGCCCAAATGCAAGCGAGCGAGAGATTTACCAGTCGGCGCTGCGTTTAAAGGAGCAGATCGAGGCAGTTCCCGAGGTGTTGACCGCCGAGCTGCAGGGCCACCGTGATGAAGTTCTGGAAGTCATTATCGATCCCGACGCTCTTAACGCGTATCGCATCTCTGCGGAAGAGCTGGTGTCCGTCTTGCAGCGGAACAATCGCCTGATCCCTGCCGGTTCCATGAACCTCGAGAGCGGGCGCTTTGCCGTTAAGGTGCCGGCGATCGTGGAGCAGGCCGGGGACGTGCTGGCCCTGCCCTTGCGCAGCTCGCTGGATAGCGTGGTAACACTGCAGGATGTCGCCAGTGTGCGCCGTACCTTTAAAGATAGAGCCAGCTTCGCTCGTTACAACGGTCAGCAGACGATTTCCATCAGCGTCAAGAAACGTTCAGACGCTAACGTCATCGATACCGTGGATACGGTGCTTGGCATTGTTGAGGCCGCGCGCAGCAGTCTCCCCGGTGGTATCGATATCCTCGTCTCGCAAAACCAGGCCGAGTTTGCGTCAGTACAGGTCCGCGAGCTGGAAGGGAATATCCTCACCGCACTGGCCCTGGTGATGGTGCTGGTGGTAGCGGCGATGGGCTTTCGCAGCGGCCTCGTGGTGGGTTTGGGCATCCCGTTCTCCCTTCTTTTTGCGGTCACCATCATTTATCTGCTGGGGTATACCTTCAACTTCATGGTCATGTTCGGCATGTTGCTGGGGTTGGGGATGCTGATCGACGGCGGCATCGTCGTTACCGAGTACGCCAACCGGATGATGGAAGAAGGCATGGACCATAGACGCGCCTATGCACAGTCCGTTAAGCGTATGTTCTGGCCGGTCACCGCATCCACGGCAACAACGCTGGCGGCCTTCCTGCCGATGCTGTTTTGGCCCGGAGTTTCAGGGCAGTTTATGGTCTACCTGCCGGTTACCGTGTTTACGGTGTTGATCGGCTCTTTGCTGTATGCGCTGCTGTTTGGCCCCGTTATCGGTACGTTGTTCGGCAAGCCATCCATGCATAACGCCGAGGTCGCCCGAGCGCAGCGAATCCTGGAGTCGGGCGATCCGACGGAACTTCCGACGCTGACCGGTCGCTTTGCCCGCTTTATGGCGGGGGTGTGCCAGCGACCGGCGCTGACCCTTGCGATTATTTTCAGTGTGCTGTTCTCCGTGTTCTGGGCCTACGGCCGCTATGGTGCGGGTACGATCTTCTTCTCGAACGCTGATCCCCAGTTCATTAAGGTTTCGGTGCTTGGCCGCGGCAATTTTGCCGCCGGTGAGGTTAATCGTCTTGTGCTGGAGGCGGAGTCGGAGATTCTGCAGATTCCGGGCATTCGATTCCTTAACACACAGACCCTCCTGCCCGGTGCAAGCGACGGCGATTTCATGGGCAGTAGCTCGGATCGCATCGGCTCGATCTTTATTGAACTGGTGCCCGAATCTGAGCGGGCGATCGGCGGTAACGCGGTGATGCGCGAAATTCGCGAGCGAACGGAGCAACTGGCGGGGCTGAAAGTGGAGGTCCAGCCCATCGAGAAGGGGCCGCCGGTCGGTAAACCCATACAAATTGAGTTTACGTCACGGGAGCGCGAGCTCTTGGAGCCGACCATGGCATCGGTGCGTGCCTACCTCGATACGCTCCCGGAGTTGGTGGACATTGACGACTCTGCTGCTCTGCCTTCCATTGAATGGCGCATTGAGGTGGATAAGCAGCAGGCGGCACTCTATGGCGCTGATGTTTCGTCGGCCGGTCTGGCTGTGCAACTGGTGACCGATGGCGTCAAGGTTGGGGAATATCGTCCGGATGACGCCGAGGACTCTGTGGACATTCGTGTGCGCTATCCCGAGGCCGATCGCGGTATCACCGCGATGAATGAGATGCGCCTGAGCACGGCTCAGGGCATGGTGCCGCTCAGCAATTTTGTGAATCTGGAACCCGCTCAGGGCGTTGATGCGCTCAAGCGCGTCGATGGCCTGCCGGTCGAATTAATCCGGGCAAACGTGCGTGACGGCGTGATGGCCGATCGGATGGTGCGCGAGATTGATGCCTGGCTGCAGGGCCAGGACTTTGACCCCGCCGTCACGATTCGCTTTCGCGGGGCTAACGAGGAACAGGCTGACTCCATGGCCTTTGTCTCAGCGGCCTTCAGCCTGGCCCTGGCGCTGATGTTTATCCTGCTGGTGACGCAATTCAACAGCTTCTATCAGAGCGCCCTGATCCTGCTGGCCGTTGTGATGTCGACGGCGGGGGTCCTGCTGGGCCTGCTGGTATTGGGCAGCCCCTTTAGCGCCTTGCTCACCGGGGTCGGTGTAGTGGCTTTGGCGGGTATTGTGGTGAACAACAACATCATACTGATTGACACCTTCAACCATGTTCGACGCCAGCAGCCTGAGCTCGACGTGCGTGACCAGATCGTCCGGGCCACGGCGCAGCGGCTGCGACCTGTGTTGCTCACCACCGTTACTACTGTGTGCGGGCTGTTGCCGCTAGCCGCGGGTTATTCCGTGGACCTAAGCGCTCGCACCGTTACTGCCGAAGGAGAGATGGCGATGTTCTGGGCGCCGCTGTCGCAGGCGATCGTTTTTGGGCTGGCCTTTGCCACGGTGCTGACGCTGATAGCGACGCCGGCCATGCTCGCGCTGCCGCAGTCTTTAAAGGGGGCATTCGCCCGTTTCAGGGCCCTACGGCTGTTCCCGAACTCGAGCTACAGTCCTGGCAGCTCAAGCTGAACTCAGGATCAGCTAGCGGAAAACCGGTTAAGATAGGCGCGTTGATAGCAGCTGGCGACCCAGCAAAATCATGGGCAAGAAACCGAGCACCTCGCGTCCCTCAATAAAACAACTCGAGTACTTTCTGGCCGTAGCGGAAGGCGGGAGCTTTCGGCGCGCCGGCGAGAACCTCGGCATCAGTCAGCCGACCATCACGGCGCAGATTGCGCAGCTGGAGAAGGTGCTGGGAACACCGCTTTTTGAGCGCGGACGATCGGGTACCACACCTAGCCCGGCGGGCCGGGAGTTGCTGCCGATGGCCAGGCGCGTGCTCGAGGGCATCGACGACTTTGTTGCCACGGCGGGTCAAGCCGCTGACGGCGCAACAACCTACCGCATGGGCGTGAAGTCGACGCTGGGTCCCTACGTGCTGCCGCGTATTTTGCCCGCCGTTCATGCCCTGCATCGTGACCTGAAACTACACGTGCGCGAAGAGCTGCCCTCGCTGCTGGAGTCAAAGCTTGAGGCCGGCGAACTGGATTTGATCCTGACGGCGCTACCGCTGAATTCTGGCGAGTTGGATGGGGTGCAGCTACTGCGTGAAGATATCAAGCTGGTGCTGCCGGCTAGCCATCCACTTGCTGCGAAGCCCAAGCTGAAGGGGGACGATTTGCGCGGCGCACAACTGCTGATCACCCAGGAAGGGCATCGTTTTACCCGTCTAACTGAGCAGGTCGCCGCGCGCTATGGTGCTGAGATCTTGCGCGACTATGAGGGTACGAGCCTCGACGCGCTGCGGCTGATGGTGGTGATGGAAATGGGCCTTGCCCTGCTACCTGCGCTTTATATCGATACTGAAATTCGCGCCGATTCTGCCTTGGCCGTTCGCGGTATCGAGGATGAGTCTTTTGCCCGGATTATTGGCCTGGCATGGCGCAGGTCAACGCCCGCTCGCGTGTTTTTCCGGCAGCTTGCCAAAGATATGAGAACCATCATCACAGAAGAGGTGGGTGACGTGGTGCGCGTGTTGGAGGATGAGCGCTAACGCGTGGCGATCGCGTCGGCACCTGCGCAGCGTGACAGGCCCAGCGCTGGTGGTGACAGGGAGACCGTGAAGGGCGCTGCCTGGGTGAGTGCGTTCATGCCCAATAGGTTGCGACCGCCACGCTTCATAACGGCCACTTCAATCGGGCCGATCTCACAGTGCGCTCCCAGGGTGAAGCGCTCGACCTGATAGACATCCATGGTCTGCGTTTTACCGCTCGCAAAACGGGCAACAACCTGCCTCATTTTCTTTGCCTCGCCTGCCTTGCGGACCTGCTCGAAAAAGTCGCGATTCAGCGTGATCATGCTGGCCCCGGTATCGAGCAGGAACTGGCCGGAAACCTCGCTCAGGCGAGCTTCAACCACGTAGCCGCCCGAGTGCGTTGCGGCTAGTGGTACTTCGTGGAGGAAAAGGGGAGCGTAGACGCTGTCCGCTTTAGCGGTCGTCAGCGAAAGCCAGAGTAGCGGGAGGCAGCAGAGCAGGGTGCGTCTCATGGGGGTTCCTTGGCGGACGAGTCGTCAGTCGTTATTCAGTCGCTTTAACGAGAGAGCATGCAATTAGTGAGCCACGGCTAAGTGACTGAAAAACAGCCAATTGTGTGAACGCAGGGCTTGAAAGCGCACCGTTTGGAGGCGTTTTGCACCGAATTCGAGCGTTTAGGCGTGTTATTGCGGCGGTGACGTATTGGTAAGGGTGAACTATTTGTCAGGGAGAATTAGATATCAGTGATAGGAAATTCATATCACAAAAACTGAGTAATTTAGTCGGGTATAGCCCTCCGTTTTGCCTACAATGCGCGCGCCTGCAAGGCATTAAACATTCACTACAGAGGTAATAAACCATGAGAAGTGCACTTCTTGTTGGACTCGCAGCATCACTCATTTCTTTGCCTTCGGTCGCCGAAAGCAGCAAGCAGGAAACCGCGAAGGTATGGGAAGTCGATACCACCGGTCGCCCGCCCTACCAGCGTCAACTGGTTGAAGTTCCGGTTATCGATGTCGCCAGCATGGAGACGGTAACGGCGTCGCGCAACGCCAAGACCACTGATTACACCGGCCGGCCGCCCTTCCGTCGCACGCAAAATGCCGGCAAATAGCCGCTCTTTCTGAAGTCAGTGTCCAGGCCACACTGAAGACCTTGCCTCGGTTGCGGCCCTTTCGGCCGTAACCGGGGACTTATTATTGTAAGAAGGTGATGCGTGCGCCGCCGTACACGTAACGCCCTCTTAAGTCGCCAAAAAAGCGATCCCAGCCGTTGGCGGACTCAGCCAGCCAGGGTGGATCCTGATCAAACATATTCTCAACACCCGCAAAGACTCTAAGGCCGCTGAGCGCGCCCTCCCGAGTGGCATAGCCGAAGTCATAACCCACCTGTAAGTCTGCCGTGTATTGCTCGTCCGTCTTCTGATTGATGTCGAGCGGTTCGAAGCGGTCCCAATAACTGCTGTAGTAGTGAAAGCTGAAACCGGCGTCCCAGGCGTTTCTGTTCCAGTTGATGCCCCCGGCAAATCGAAAGCGGGGGTTGGCCTCGCCGTTAATATACTCTCCCAGGTACTCCTGGGTGACGCCTGCAAAACTATCCTCAAACTTGGTGAAGTAGGTGGCGTTGCCATAAAAATCAAAGTTTCCGAAGCGGGTTTCCATGGCGTAGCTTGCGCCGAAATCCCAACCTTCAATTTCACGGGTTCCCGAGTTGACGAATGTAACATCGACGGTGGGATATAGCGTCTCGGGGTCACGGGTCACCGTTCCGGCGGGGTCAAGTCCCAGCAGGACTTCCTGTGTCCCGGGTGCACGAATGATGTTGTCGATCTCCAGCGTCCAGAAATCCGCCGAAAGATATAAACCCGGGACCGCGTCAGGCCGGACGATCAGGCCTATGTTCTGCGAAAGGCCATCCCCAGAGTCGAGATCCGGGTTGCCCCCCGAGGTAATATCGAGGTCAAAGAAGCCGCCACGAACCGGGTCAAAGAAAAAACCCGAGTTATTGGTGTTGGTCACGACCGGCAATACCAGCTGAGAGACAGGTGGCGCGCGAAATGACTCGGCATAGCCTACTCGAAAAATGACTTGCTCATCGATGAATGCGATGCGCCCCAGCACCTGAGAGACGGTTTCTGCGCCAAAGTCACTGTAGTCTTCGCGACGCACCGCGCCTGAGATTTCCGCGGCTGTCACGAAGTCGTCGCTGCTGCCGCTGTATAGGGGGACCAAAAGCTCCGCAAAGAACGCATTCACGTTTCTTGAGTCCGAAATTGGGTCGCCAGATACTCCGACAAACCACTCGTCAAAGGTCTGTGCTACCTGATCTGGCCTGAACGCGCCCTTGATGCCGCGAAACTGGTATCCCACTGCTCCTGATACTGTACCTGGCCCGTATTCGAACAAGTCGCCTGAGAACAATACGTCAAAGGTCTCCACGTCACTGGTCGTTTCGATTTCCGGGTTGGCCGTCATCTGCGCGAAAACGTCCGCGCTGGTGCAGCGATAGCAGAATGGATTGAACTCCCCTGAATCTGCCAGCGCCTGGGCAGCGCTCGTGCTGACGCCATTCTTGCCCACTGTGTCGACGATCTTTTCGTAAACGGTATAAGACACATCGTAGTTCCAGCGATCGCCAATCGTGCCTTCGACGCCTATGGTTGCCTGCCAGTTGGACGTATCTATATCGCGACTGTTGAATCCATGTACGGATGGGTCCAGGGACACGAACGCAATTACCGGCGCATTGAGCACGTTATTGGGGTTGCTCGGGTTGAGTACGTTCACCTCGACCCGCGGTTCGTGGTAGTTGAATTCCTGCTCCCGATAGTCGGCATAGCCGAAGGTGTAGAGGCGTGTGGCGGCGTTGATGTCGAAGGAGGCCGACCAATGACCTGAGTAGCGTTCCATCGGGGGAGCGGTGCCCTGTTCTGCGCCGCTGAGTTTCTGCAGTTCCTCATTGTAGGTCACAAAATCGTCGCTGCTGGTTGGCACATAGCCAGGTGAGAAGCGATCGATATCGATGGAGACTAATTCACCATTCAGCAGATTGATCAGTGAATGGGGTGCGCCCCGTACACCGCGCCTGTCGGCGCCGCCAAAACGGCGGAAGTCGCGCGTTGCCGTCACGTCGCGATCTGCCCGCGAAAAGCCCTCAAAGTCCTGATAGCTCAAGCTTCCGGTGAAGCGCCAACGCTCACCGCTTGTGCCAAAAAGCGCGCCTACCCGTGAATTTGAGCCGTCGCCACTCAAGGCGCGGCCAACGTTTACATCCTCGTAATCAGCGATCGAAGACGGAGGGTCATAGTCACGCGTTGCCTCGCCATAGGTGCCGGTGATTTGCAGGCCTTCAAAGTTGTCACGCAGCTTGATATTCACGACGCCGGCCACGGCGTCTGAGCCGTAGATAGCGGAGGAGCCGGTCTTCAGTATTTCGATACCGCCGATGGCCTCGGGCGGCAGGGCGCCGACGTCGGGTGCATCTTCACCGCCGAAACGGCGGCCATTTACCAGCGACAGGGTGTATCCAACCCCGGCGCCGCGAAGGTTGACGCTGGAATTGCCTCCGCCGCCCTCGTCCTGGTATATGGAGTCCGAATTGCCTATCGAAGGTAGCTCATGGAGGAAGTCTGCGACGGAATCAGCGGGCGTGTACTCGAACTGTTCCAGGGTCAGTACCTGTACAGGCAGGGCGTTCAGGTCAGAATCAATGCCACTTTGAATCCGGGAGCCGGTTACAACGATCTCTTCCAGTTGGTTTCCCTGCTCCTCCTGGGCGAGAGCGCTTGCGATCTGCAGGCTCGCCGCTGCTACGGCACTCATCAATAGGGGGCGGCTCGCAAATGCTACTGGCATCATCACACTGACTCCGTTGCTGTAAGCCGAAGGCTCGGCCAAGGCGACCGCCAGCAATGTTACAGAGGCAGTCTGGATTCAGCGGGCGCTTTGAAGCGCATGTTTTCTTATTTAATTTGATGTTGAGATTAATGGCTTGGCGGTCATTCTGCAATGCCTGCTACGGGAAAAGTTCGGGGGGCAGACGTATCTCGAATCGCTCGATGCGGCACTTTGTCGCGCCGCTGTCGACGCTTGCTTATGGCGGCAGTATTCAGACACTGAGTTTGGTAACTGCAATTGTCGGCTTAGTCGCCCACAGAGTATCTGGCAAAAAGCTCGCTGAGATTGGCAACGCTGAGCTTGTTGTAGAGATTCTTGCGATGAGTCTTCACGGTAACCAGCCCAATGCCCAGGTGCGCAGCAATAGCGGGTGACTGGTAGCCCGCGAGAATGAAATCCAGGACCTGCTGTTCTCGAGGCGATAAGCGGTGTGTCGGACGTGGTTGGGGTGGCTGCTTACGACACGGTCCGTGCTGGCGGCAGGCCGCAGCGATAGGCGGGTAGGCCGCCTGTAGGCGGGCTAGATCAGTAGAGTTGAAACAGTTCTTATTGGCATGATGACGGGAGCGATACCAGGCCAGTTGCAGACGCCCCCCGGCTTCCAAGGGCACGACCAGCCCCACCTCCTGCATCGCACGGGGCCAGCCTATGGTTCTGTAGCCGCTCTCCTCATCAGCGCTTAGCTCGATTCCTCGGGTGGACGCCTCGGGCGTTGAGCCATGCCGCTTGACCAGGTCCTCTAAGCGGTATCCGCCACTGACGTCCCCCCGATTCAGTGCGCGGACGAAGGGATCATTGACGTGAGTTGTGCTGCTATAGCGAGCGCAGGCATCGCGTAGGGTCGCCACGCTACCGTAGAGGAGTTCCGGTTCTCGCGCCGGGTCGTGCCTCATGATGGTGAACACATCCGGATCAATCAACTGGCGCGCGAATCCCGCGACGGCTTCATGAAACGAAGGGCTACCCAGCGCATCAATCATATCGCCTGCCTTCGTCAGGGCGCTCAATGGCATGCTTTGCATCTCTGACTCCATCCGCTCAGGGTGAAAGAGCATATCCTACTTTGGGGGGAAGTCGGGAGGCGATCCGGATTTTATGCTGGCTCTTTCCGGGCGTGTCGATACGCCCACGAGTTGCCTGGAGTGAGAGAGGAGAGCCAGTCACATGGCCGAAGAAATTATCATCGTTGGCGGGGGCCATAACGGCCTCACCTGCGCCTGGTATCTCGCCAGGGCAGGCCACAGTGTGCGTATTTTGGAGCGCCGGGACATTGTCGGCGGAGCCGCAATTACCGAAGAATTCCACCCTGGCTTTCGTAACTCCGTAGCGAGCTACTCGGTCAGCCTGTTGAACCCCAGGGTCATCAAGGATATGGCTCTGGAGCGCCACGGGTTACGGGTGGTAATTCGGCCCTTATCGTATTTCTCGCCGGTAGACGATCAACGTTACCTAATCCTCGACCGGGACAAGGCGCGAACCTATGCCGAACTCAGTAAGTGGTCACCTGCGGACGCCGAGAATATGACGGCTTTTCACGCGGAGCTGGATCGCCTCGTAGACTTTCTGCGAGGCACCTTGCTCAAAACGCCCCCCAATCCTGCTGGCGGGCTGCGTGAAATACCCAAGGCGATTGGTCTATTGGGAAGTGCTCGAGCGCTGCAACTGGAAGGGCAGAGCGGCATGCTCGAGATGTTCGGCAAGAGTGCTGGAGACATGCTCGACAGCTGGTTTGAAACGGACGTGCTGAAGGGCCTGTTAGGCTTCGATGCAATTATTGGTAACTATGCCAGCCCCTATACACCCGGGTCTGCTTACGTGCTGTTACACCATGTGTTTGGCGAGGTGAATGGCGTTCAGGGCGCCTGGGGCCATGCCATTGGCGGTATGGGATCGATCACCCAGGCCATGGCACGCGCCTGCGAGGAGCTTGGCGTCACCATACAGACCGGCGCGCCGGTGCGAAAAATCAGTATTCACGGCGGCGTCGCCAAGGGTGTGGTGCTCGACAGCGGCGAAAGTATTGATGCCAAGGCGGTTGTCTCCAATGTAACGCCCAGCATACTGTATGAAAAGCTGATTGACCCTGAGCATCTGGACGATGATTTCCTCAGGCGAATCAAGCGTTGGAAGAGTGGCTCCGGCAGCTTCCGCATGAATGTGGCTCTGAGCGAGCTGCCGAACTTCACCTGTCAGCCATCCGCGGGGCTCGCTGAGCACCACCAGGCCAGTATTGTTATCGCGCCCTCGCTGCAGTACCTGGACCAGGGGTATATGGATGCGCGCATGCATGGTTGGTCGCGGGCACCTGCGATTGAGATGCACCTGCCATCGGTGCTGGACGATAGTCTAGCGCCCCAAGGGCAGCATGTTGCCAGCCTGTTTTGTCAGCATTTCGCGCCCGAACTGCCGAACGGCGACAGCTGGGATGAGCATAGGGAAGCCGCGGCAGATGCGATCATCGATACCGTTAATCGCTATGCACCCAATTTCAAAGCGTCGATATTGGGCCGCATGATCCTGTCGCCGCTCGACCTCGAACGCAAGCTGGCGCTGACGCGTGGCGATATTTTTCATGGCGCGCTTTCACTGGACCAGCTTTACAGTGCGCGGCCTATGCTGGGTTATGGCAGCTACAAGTCACCCATCAAGAGCCTGTTTATGTGCGGTTCTGGTACGCATCCGGGTGGCGGTGTGACGGGTGCGCCGGGTCACAATGCCGCCGGAGAGATCATCAAGTGCCTGTAGACTTGAGGCGGCAGGGCGAGACGGCAGCCGGGCTCCCCGACCTCGAAGCGCTTCTGGCATCTGTGCAAGCGGGCTATTCGCTGCCGCAGGCTTTTTACGATCATCCCGCAATGCTCGATCTTGATCTCAGGGCATTCTTGAGTCGCCATTGGATTCTGGCTGGGCACATCAGCCAGATTCCTGAGGTGGGTGACTATTTTCTGTTTGAACTGGGCAACGAGTCCGTGATCATCTGCCGCGCGGATGTGAGTAGCGTACGTGCTCATGCGAACGTTTGCCGCCACCGCGGCTCACGCATCTGCCTTGAGCAGCACGGGCAGGTACGCCGACTGGTGTGCCCCTACCACGCGTGGTCCTATCACTTGGATGGCAGTCTGGCCGCCGCGCCTCGCATGCCCGAGGACTTCGAAAAGTCGGCGTACGGCCTGCAAGCGATTCGGTGTGAGCTTGTTGAAGGCCTGATCTTTGTCGCACTCGCCGATGATCCGGTGAGCTTTGAGCCGGTTCGCGCCTTGCTGACGCGCTGCCTGGCGCCTTACGACCTTCCTGGCACCCAGGTCGCCGACCAGCGCAGCTACTCGATTAGTGGCAACTGGAAGCTGTCTGTTGAAAACTACCTTGAGTGCTATCACTGCACGCCGGCGCACCGCGAGTATGCTCGCTTCCACAGTGACTCCTCGCCTCGTGAGGAGGCCGCTAATCGTCTCGAAGAGTTGTTGCAGCGCGCGGCCTCGGTGGGCGGACTGACTGAGCGGCGTGTTGAGCATTACGGTCTGGGTGCGCTCGATAACCAAGAATCCCTGGTGTACGACCGTGATCCGCTGTACCCACCTGCCGTAACCGGCAGTGAAACCGGGGCACCTCTTGCTCCGGTGCTGGGCAGTCTGACAGGTTACGACGGGGGTACGGCCTACATTCATGTCGGGCCGCTCAGCTATCTCCTGTTATACGCAGATCATGTCATTCTTTATCGCTTCACGCCAAGGACGGCCGGCACCAGTCAAGCTGATATCTGGTGGCTGGTGCGCGGCGATACAGAGGAGGGCGTCGACTTCTCAAGGGCAGAGCTGACCTGGCTGTGGGAACTCACGATTCAGCAGGACAAGACCATTATCGAGAGCAATGCCAGGGGCGTCTCTTCCATGCATTATCGCCCAGGACCGTACTCGCCCTTTGAGCCGATGGTGGTGAAGTTTCAGGCCTGGTATTTGGACAGTTTGCGGCGCAATCTGCCTGAGGGAAGAGGAAGTCAGTTCTGAGTACAGGTTTCCATGACCGGTGTGTCAGTTGAGACCCTGTCCATGACCCATCGACAGTTCTCTACGATGAGGTCTCCCGGGCTGCCAGGCAGATCCTCGGTTACGAAGATGGTATCAGCGCTGAAACTGAGCGCGCCATTTTCCAGCCGAGCAGGCAGCAGTCTCACCAGCTCAGAGGCCTCAATGGCGGGCCGACAGGTGGCCAAATAGCCTGACACCCGCCCCTCGGACACGCGCGTCTTCCCGGTGTAGAGCGAGGCCTTACGTTTGCCGGTCTTTTCCTCTTCTGCAGTCCAGGTAGCCACATCCAGCCGATCGCCGCGGTGCAAAACCCGTAGCGACCACTGCTTGTGGAACGTGCCGGGCTTGCCCTCAATAATGCGATCACAGGCGACGACGCCCTGGTAGGTGCCTGTCATGTCGGGCGCATCTGCACCCGCGGTTGAGGCCAGGCTGTAGCCAATCAGGATCAGAAAAAATCGCCGAAACATAGTTTGCGCGCCTTCATGGCCAAAGCTTGAAAATGGCAGTGCCAACAAAGGTGCCTATGACGTAGCCGAATACGCCCACCAAGACCGCGGGTGTCACCAGGGCAACCCAGCCCCTGCCTGCCGCCATGGCGGTGGCAGTAGCTGGGCCCATGGTGCAGGCATTGGAGGCGATGATCAACTCGGGAAGCGATAGGCGGAACAGACTGCCGACCGTAAACACGAACACGGCGTGAACCACCAGCAGGATAATTACCAGCAAAATCAATAACGGAGCTACGCCGAGCATGGAGGTTACATCCGCGCCGGCAGCCATGGCGCCGAAGAAGACAAAGGCCAGTGCAATGCCGATATCAAAGCTGCCCGCGAGCCTCAGGTGGAGGTTCGGAATCGCCGTTGCCAGGATGATAGTCAATGCTGTAATAATCGCGTAGCGCCAGTCCGGGATGCTGAAAAACGCCGCCAGCAGGTCGCCCAGGGCGACAATGGCGAGGGCAAGGGCGATGCTGAGGCTCAGTGACATCGGCGTCGCTGGCGGCGCGGGCTCTTCGTTGGCGTTTTCTGCATCGCCGTGGTCGGAGCCCGGGTAAAAGCGTGCCAGCCAGTTAAGCCCGGGAAGCAAGGCGAGAATGACCAGGTATATGACGCCGAAGATGTTGTCGGCGGCCGTCGCTGCCGAGAAAAAGGACGAATCCTGTACCAGGCCGGTGACATCGCCCAGCGCAGCGTAGTTGACTGAGCCTCCGATGTAGGTAGCCGCGAATAGCCCCCCGATGCCGCCCTCCAGTTGCGCACCGGTAAGGCCTGATTCCGGTGCCAGTGTTTTCAAATCCAGCGCGAGTAATGCAACGACGACACCTGCGACTGTGCCGACAACGGCGATCAGAAAAGCGATCAGTGTTTTGCCTGTCTCCAACAGTATGCGCCTGATATCCGCCTGAAACAGGAACAGCGGTACCAGCGCTGGCACGATATAGGCGAAAACAAAGTCGTAGGCGGGTGCCTGGTGCGGGATGATCTTTAGATTTGCGGCGACGATACCGCTGACAATCACAACGACGTTGCCAGAGACGATAGCCCCTAATCGAAAACGCTCTGCATAGAACGCCATCCCCGCTAGTGCAAACAGGGCCGCCATCACAGCGATGCTATTGCCCGCGGGTATCAGGCTCATACGTTTGAAGGCCTCGGACGGGCAGGAGATGTGGCAAATACTTGTCTGACCAGAGGTGCGAAATGCGCCAGCGATGCACGAGGCAGTTCGGGGTCGAAGGCGCGCTGGTCGTAGAGCTGGCAAAATTCGCGGGTCAGCTCGAAAAATGGGCTGTCACGATGACGCAGGTGCAAGTGAGGGTCGGCGCGATCGTTGGCCGTCTGATTAGCCATTTGGAATTCCGGATGATAGCGAGTCATGAACCAGTGGGCATCAGAGACGTAGGGCCGAACAATAGCGGCTGCGAATGCACCGTGGTCAGCGGGCGACAGGAGGTCACCGATGTCATGCAGTAAGGCACAGACTACGTACTCATTGGGGCGCCCGTCCTCCGCAGCCAGCGTGGCGGTCAGTAGACTGTGGTCAAGGATGCTGATCGGCGTGCCATTGGAAACATCCATGGCAGCCAGATAGGCAAGTAGACGATCCGGTACTTGCGACTCCAGCGTATCCTCAGCCGCCTGGATGTACTGATAGTCCTCGGGCGTTGCGTCCTTCATCTGGGCAAAGCTGGCCCGCTGGCCAGGAATCGAGGCATTGAGTTGTTGGGTTGTAAGTAGGTCTACAGGGTCCACTTCGTATCTCCTGGCGTTAGGGCAGACTGGCCTGGCGGGCAACGCCCGTGCGTAGTTTTTCAAACGAGAGCAGGCCGGGGTCAGCAGGATAAGCACCTGGCGTATCGACATTGATGAAGGTATCAATAATAGGCCCATAGTGCGCCCGATAGTGTGCCGAGCTCTTTATGACGAGGACGCGTTCGCTTTCGGGCGCGATGCCAACCGCAGAGAAGCAGCCCTGGTCGAGGTTTTGGACCCGATTTTCGCTGACGACAAGGCGTATGCCGCCAAGCTTCAAAACCGCTGTCCTACCGAGATAGACATGTGCTCCGCCGAGCATGGGGCCCTCGCCCTTGAAGCGACGTTCGCCAAAATCCAGCAGTTCAAACTCTGCATACAGCGGTTCGCCATACCCGTTGCGGCCGCCGACCGCCAGCGTGTAGCACTCGCCTATGCGCTTATCTGACAGAAACTCAACGGCTACCGGGTCCCAGATCGCTGACACTGCGACACCCTGTACGCCTGCCTGGTGAAGAGCGGCCACCAGGGTCATTGCATCACCCGGACTGCCGCCGCCTGGATTATCCTGCACTTCGGCAATGGCCAGCGGTTTAGCGCCCTGGTGCAGCTGCGCGCGATGCACCGCCTCTTTCACCGTGTGCAGGGTTGCACTGAAGTGCGGGCGCTGTGCCTGGATAAAGGATTCCATGTGCGATGCAGCGGCCTGCGCAGCGGCTTCGTCAGCCGCGTAAGCGATGACAGATGGACCGGTCCAGTAGGTGTCGGCCGGGTAGAAACCCATCAAGAACGAGAGATGGGCCGAGGTATCAAGTTCCCGTTCATAGCGTTCCATCTCTCGGTAGATTGATGCCGCCGGTTCGCCGAGTGTGGATTGCTGGTGCATAGGGATGAAAAATGGCAGGGCGATAAGAGCGCCCTGGCCCGGTGCTTCGCCTGTCATAACCTCCAACAGCTGGCGAGTAGCCCGGATGCCGGACTCGCGCATATCGACATGTGGGAAGGTACGAAAGGCCGATATGCCCGCGCAGCAGTGAATGAGATCGGGCGATATATTGCCGTGCAAATCCAGTGAGCACGTAATCGGTATGTCATGCCCAACCACGGCTTGCACGCGACGGACGATTTCGGTCTCGGCATCTTCGAAAGACTCAACGGCCATGGCGCCGTGTAACTCGAGATAGACACCGTCCACCGGTAGAGCTGCGCTCAGGCGGCCTGTCAGCTCTCCCATGATCCGCTCGAAGGCCTCATCGCTTACTGTGCCGCCCGGCTCCGCCTCGCACCAGAGCAGTGGCGCCAGTTCTATGCCGGCCTCCGCTGCGACTTGCGAGCAGCCTGCGACGCCGCTGTTGACCGAGTAGAGCTCCTCAACCTCCTCGCCGAGGTAAATTTGCCCGGAAATTGAATGCTCGGCGAAGTCTACGTAGGCGGTCGGCTTGGCAACAAAGGTATTGGTTTCCTGCAAGAAACCGGCGGTGGCGATCCGCTTTGGCACTGGGCTGTCACTCCTGCACGTATCCAAGGCCCGGCAGCGCTGCCATTCTGGCAGCCCACCGAGCGCTATTCAGGGAGGGGAGAATGATATCTTATTATCAAGGTATAAGGCGAGCGCCGCGGTAGGGTTTCAGCCCAGGAAGTGCGCCACAATGGCATCTGTGAACCGCTGCGTTTCTTCCTTGTGGATATAGTGCCCGGCACCGTCGACGAGAATAAACTCCCAGGACTTCTCCACCTCAGCCAGCAAAGACTTGATGTCTTCGCAGTCATCTGCGGTTCGAATTGGTGAAATATCCAGATCAGAGAGCCAGAAGATGGTGGGGACTGACAGGCTGGCCAGCGATCGGCGTTCTTCCCACCCCTCAATCCAACGGCCGCCGAAGTGAGAGCAGGATGTGCGCCAGTCTGTGTAAATCCAGGCTTCTTCGCGCGGTTCTAAAAACGGGAAGGGGAGATAGTCCCCGCGTTTGCCGGGCTCGCCATCCTTCACGTAGCGATCAAAAGCCGCGAGGTAAAAGTTCCGGTCCTGCTCGGGTAGGATGCCAAGCATTGCGCCGAGCCCCATACGATTCATAAGCCAGTCAACAAACCGAGCCCGCTGCTTTTCTTCGGGCAGCACATCGGCCGGGGGCAAAAGCATCGGTGCTTCGCTAACGTGACGCTGAGCTCGCACCAGCGACAGGGAGCCCTCTTGTACTCCACGGCCGCGAATGCGCGCCTGTTTAAAGGTGAAATCATCGAGGAAACTTTCTTCGTAGGCCTTTTTGCTCATAGCGAAGATGGGTGGATCTTCAATAGACAGGCCGCGCACCAGATCTGGACGCAAGTCCCAGGTTGCCATACACATCATGCCGCCCAGGGAGTGGCCGGTAATGTAGGCGGGCTCGCCAATCACGTGCTCGATGAACTGAATCGCGTCCTGCGTGTAGTCGACCACGCGGTACAAACCGGGCACAGATCGCTCGGAAAAACCGTGGCCGCGATGCTCCATCAGGTAGAGTGTGAAGTGTTCGCTCAGTGCTTCAAAGGTCGGTTGATAGGAATGCCAGGGATCGATTTGCCCCGGATAGAATAGCAGCGGTGGCCCATTCTCAGGCCCTTTAACGTAGTAGAGCGTGAGCTCTTCGCTGCGGAACCAGCCGGCATGGTAGCCCTCCAGCGCCATGGGCCCCGCGTACCAGTGCATGACAGTGTCGCAGGAGCGGTTCTCATGCAGTGCCAAATCATCTGGCGGCGTCATCGCGGGATACTTCAGGGCCAACAGTGGCGTGGCGTCTACAGTTGAGTCCGGCCCAAGTACGTCGGGTCCGAATTCGAGTTCTTCGAGAAACTCAGCTTTCATTAATTGGCATCCTTCTATGAGCTGGGTCAGCCGCCCATCATCTGGCTAATAACGGCGTTAGCCGCGCGCATGTCGCGGCGCACTTCTTCCTCATCCAGGCCCGGGAAGCGTCGATCCTGCATGACGATTCTGCCGTTGATGATTGAGTGGCATACATCGCCGGCATGGCCCAGGGACAGAAGTGCATTCACGGTCTCCTGGTTGTCGTACTCAGGCCGACTGGTGTCCAGCGTAATGACATCCGCTTTCATGCCGGGGCACAGTTCGCCTGTCTTGCCGCCCAGGGCTGCGGCGCGCGCGCCATCGCGGGTTGCCATTTCCAGGGCCTTGTACGGGGGCAGCGCTCGGCTGTCGCCCAGCCCGTCACGGTGGCAGGCAACGCTCATTTGCATCTCGCGAACCATGTTGCCGTTGCCCGGGGTATCACTTCCCAGGCCTACGTTGACGCCTTTACGCATGGCATCCAACAGAACCCCGTTCGCCATGATGCCCTTACCGCATTTGGCCGACGTGCTCGGGCAGTGCGCGATGTGTGCAGGCTTGCTCAGCAGCAGGTCGAGATCGCCGTCGTTAAAGAAGCCCATGTGGATGCCAAGCCAGTGATGCTCCATCAGACCCGCGTCGGCCATCCGCTGGATACAGGTTTTACCGTAGTGGTGTTGGGAGTAGGGGTCATGGGACAGGGTGGTGGCAGAGTGCGCCATGACGGGCAGGTCATAAGTCTCCATAAGCTGCCTGAGACCTGCCAGCAACTCATCGCTGGCAGCGACATCAACCGTTGGCACGAGCCAGCTGCTGAGCAGGCCCTCGCCCTGGCCGTGCCAGCGCTTTGCGGCCTCTTCACAGGCGACCAGCACCGCCTCGGTATCACGAATGCGCTGCATGCCCTCCTGGGGGCTTGACGCATTAACCAACTGGTCAAAGGCTGGGTAGCCGACGCCGGCGCGCATACCGATAGACAGCGCAGCCTCGGCTACACCCTCGACGCTGCCACCGCCGCCTTCGATAAACGTTGTTGCGCCAGCGCGCACCGCGCACATCAGCGAGTGGCGAGCCAGCGAATAGGTCACGACGGGTGGAACAATGTCGAGTATTCCCGCCTCGGCAAAGAACGCATCAAGATTCGCGCCGTGTTCCCGGTGGGCCGCACGGGCCAGGGCATCAGGCAGCACGCTCTCGTCCAGCGGATTGGTGGGCTCCGGCGCACCCGCTACTGCCTGGAAACCAAAGCCGTCGGCCGGCTCCTCACCGAGCCCGGGCCTGAGATTGAGCACTGGGTGAATGTGGGTATCGATCAGACCGGGCAGAATGGCCTGATCGCGCGCGTTCAGGACTGTCTTACCCTCGTAGACGTCATCAATGGTGTGTGTCGGCCCCACGGCAACGATTTCATCGCCCTGAATGGCGATGGCGCCGTCGGCGTAGACTGTTCGATCCGCGTTCATCGTGTAGAGGCGTCCTGAACGGATCACCAGATCGACCTGCTGCATTTTATCTTCTCGCATGCGTGGCTTCGGTAGAGGAGGGAAGGTCTCTCCTGTGACCTGAAGTCTACGAAAGTTCCTGCGCGTGCAGTAATGACTTCTTAAAATAGAAGTAATTTAAGGTAGTGCTTCGGCTCTCAACATTGCGAACCGCGGTAGTCTCCAATAGTGTTTAAACATAGCCAGAGCGTCGGCGCGGCCGAAAAACCTGTGGATATCACCTACTATCACCATCCCGTCGACAGCATTTCATTCTCGCTGGTAGCACAGCAGCATATCCGGGCGTTCAGAGCTCTCGGATGCAAGGTCTGCCCGGTGCCGCTTGGTGCTGACATGGGCCGGCAGACTGTGCCCAGTGACAGTGTTGCTCTGGTACATCCGCTGTTTTACGCGAAAGGCTGGGATTGCCTGCCGTTTAACGACATGATGCGCTGTCTTGCTGGCAAGCATCGTGCGATTTATGGTTTTGAGGTTGCCGACGGGCCACAAATCAGTGCGGAACTGGTGGAATGGGCCAATCATCCAGACCTGTCTGGAATCTTCCTGCCTTCCGGTGCTTCAATTGCCGCTTTTCGAGATTCCGGAGTGAGCAAAGAGCTTGTCCTCGTCCCACATGGTTTTCGACGGGTAACACCATCCGACCGATTCGCCTATCTGTTGCGACAGCCCGAACCCACCGTGCTGTCTTTCTTCATGTCAGATCTTTACCGGAAAGGTGCCGACCAGTTGCAGTACTTCGTGCATCGGCAGCCCGCTAAGCGTTTCATCATCAAAACCAACCAGGTGGACTACTTTCGAAATCTGGCCAGCTTGCCCAATGTCGAGGTGGTCTCAGCATGGCTTCCGCCAGCAGATCTCGCCTCTCTGTATTGCTCCAGTGATGTCTACCTGTCCCTGCATCGCGGCGGTGCGTTTGAACTCAATTGTCTCGAGGCCTTGCTCTACGGTACGAAGGTCGTCGCCCCGGAGTTTGGCGCCGTGTTGGACTACCTGGATGATGGCAACGCCTTCCTCGTCAAGGTGCGCGAGAACAGCCGAGTCTCTTCAATGCTGTACCCTCACGCCGGGAGCTATCCTGATCTGAACATAGAGCATGGGCTGCAACAGCTTGATCACGCCTGTCAGCGACAGGCAGGCGGAGAAACGACGACCGAATTTAACAGGGCAGCTTATGAAGATCGCTATGACTGGTGCCGAATCTGTTCCGAGCTGCTCGGTTTACTTGAGCCGGCGAGCTCATGAAAGGAGCCGCCGGGAAGCACGCACGGACGCCAGATTGAGGTGTTTGCATCTATTCCAGTGAACTGGGCGCGTCGCGTCTTCGTAAGCTAAGCGCGGCGTATACTCAACTTCATCGCCGTCAGGGAGGCCCTATGACATTTGCTGAAGACACGGCAGTTACCGCTGCCGGAAGCCACTACACCGGCCTGATTGCAGAAGGCTGGGATATCGTTGGCAATACCAATGGCGGCTATCTGCTGGCGGTTGCGGCCCGCGCCATGGCAGCGGCGAGCAAGCCACATCCCGTGGCAGTGACCGCACACTACCTGGCGCCCGGCCGTCCCGGCCCGATCACTATCGTGCCCACGGTCGTCAAGCAAGGGCGGCAGTTCAGCACGGTGAGTGCACAGCTGATCAAGGATGAGCGACCCCTTGTGCAGCTACTGGGTTCTTTTGCGAACCTGGAGGAGGTTGAGGGCCCCATGCGCATAGACGCTGCTCCGCCTGAACTGCCTGATCCCGAGGACTGCGTTATCGTACAGGCCGGAGAGCAGGGTTTCCCGCCGCCCATCATGTCGAAAGTCGATCTCAGGTTGCACCCGGACGATGCCCAATTTATGGCCGGGACGCCCTCTGGCAGGCCAGAATTTCGCGGCTGGCTTCGGATGATCGATGAACCTGCAGATCCCTTTGCTCTGCTGATGGCCGCCGACGTATTCCCGCCAACCGTTTTTAACGCCAATCTGCCGGTCGCGTGGACGCCCACGGTTGAGTTAACGGCGCACGTGCGTGGGATTCCCGTGGAGGGCTGGCTGCGCTGCCGTTTCTCTACCCGGTTTATTTCCGGGGGCATGCTGGAAGAGGACGGCGAAATCTGGGATGACAGCGGCAGGCTGGTAGCGCAATCACGCCAGCTGGCGTTGGCGCCTCGCGCCTGACGCTCGGGCCTTGGGTTCTGGGGAGGCTAACGCAGTCGAGCGTCGATGTATGTCGGCTAGAGGGTAGAGGGTAGAGGCTAGAGGGTCTACTAATCCTCAGATCGACGTGCTGCGTAGTATGAACATAGCTTAACGATTGAGGCCTCAACCATGTTTGGACTGTTCAATAAATCTCCGCTGAAGAAACTGCAGAAAGATCACGAGGCCTTGGTCACGAAGGCTTTCCACGCCCAGCGCAATGGCGACATTCGCCTGTACTCGACGCTGACCGCAGAGGCCGAGGCCCTGCGAGAGGAAATTGAGCGCGTAAAGAACGACGCTGCCGCCTGATTCCTGTCATGGCGACCGATGCGATTCAGGTAAGTACCGACCCTGACCCGTTCAAGCCCTTCAATATCTCCCAAGGTTTTCGGACCAAGGACCTGGTGTTTGTTTCCGGCCAGGCTGCGCTGGATATGGAAGGCAATCTGGTCGGCGTAGGTGACTTTGACGCTCAGGCCGAGCAGGTATTTGCCAACCTCGAGGCTGTGCTGCTGGCGGGGGGCTCTGGTCTCGACAAGTTGATCAAGGTGACTATTTTTTTGACGGACATGTCCTACTTCGAGCGTATCGTTGCGCTGCGCGAGCGCTACTTCAGCCGTCCCTGGCCTGCGGATACGATCGTTGAGGTGTCCGCCCTGGCCCTGCCTGAACTGATGATTGAAATTGAAGGCATTGCCCTCGCGGATGGTGAACTGAAACACGGGCCGTGAAGCGAGTTCCACGAGCCGAACCCCCTTAACCACCCACAAAAGCCCTTGGGCGCTAGACCGCCTGAGCCAGGCAGGTGCTCGCGTAAAACAGGCCCC
Organism: Pseudomonadota bacterium; assembly: GCA_038748065.1. Lineage (GTDB taxonomy): Bacteria > Pseudomonadota > Gammaproteobacteria > Pseudomonadales > Halieaceae > JBCDJG01. The sequence continues at coordinate 32,799 of JBCDJG010000020.1, read as the reverse complement.
TGACCTACACTTGCGGAGCATAAGGCTCGCCAATAAGGGGCAGAAAAGATGTTTCAGAGAACCTTCCGCCAGGCACGCAGCGCGGTCTGCGCGTTCGCCCTTTGCATTTACTCGCTGCCCGCATCGGCTATTGACTGGCCTCAGGAAGTCAGTGCGCCGGAGGCGACTATCGTGGTGTATCAGCCGCAGCCTGAGACTCTATCGGGCAATCAGCTCAGCAGTCGTGCGGCAATCTCGCTCGAGGTCGATGGACAAGACGAGGCCATCTTCGGCGCTATGTGGTTCACGGCACGTCTGGATACTGATCGCGATGCGGGGACCGTGCTGGTCAGGGATATCAAGGTAACCCGGGTTGGCTGGCCCGATTCGACCGACGCTCAGGAGCAACGCTTCACGGCGGTGGTCGAAAGCGCCATGCCGGAAACGGGCCTGACGCTGTCGCTGGAGCGACTGACCGCCAGCCTGAATACGGCCGAGGTCGAACAGCGCAGCCTCGAGCAGATCAAGAGTGAGCCACCCGACATTGTGTTTTCACAGGAGTTGGCGGTGCTGCTGCTCTTTGACGGCAAGCCGCGCTTCTCGCCCGTTGAGGGCAGCGACTATGAGCGGGCGCTCAATACGCCCTTTCTGGTCGTGAAAGATACCCGCAGTGGCAAACACTGGTTGGGGAGCGGGAGCCAGTGGTTTACAGCCCGGGACCCGCTTGGCCCCTGGAGTGTAGACAGCAGTCCACCGCGTGACCTGGTGGAGATGGTGGCCTCCGCTTCTGCGGAGGAGGGCCCGTCTGTTAACAAGGTTGTGGTAGCAACCAAGCCCACCGAGCTCATTGCCACCGAGGGCAAAGCAGATTGGCAATCGCTGCCCGGTGGTGAGTTGCTCTACGTCGTCAATACTGAAACGCCCTGGCTGCGGCAGCTTGCTACCGGCAACATGTACGTCTTGCTGTCGGGGCGCTGGTATCGCTCAAAGTCTGAGGACGGCCCCTGGACATCCGTGCCTGCGAATGAATTACCCGCGAGCTTCCAGGATATTCCTCCCGCTTCCGATATCGGTGGACTGCGCTCTTCCATCGCGGGTACTGAGGAGGCCGAAGATGCCTTGCTTGATGCCGCGATACCACAGACCACGGCGATCCAGCGCGATGAGGCCAAGCTGAGTGTTGAATATGACGGCGAGCCAAAGTTTGAGAGGATCGAAGGTACGTCAGTGGCTTACGCCGTCAATACGGGAGCCCAGGTCTTGAAAATCGATGGGCGCTACTACGCCGTAGATCAGGGAGTTTGGTTCACTTCTGGCTCGGCGCAGGGTCCCTGGGAGGTGGCTGATACGATACCGGATGAGGAGATCAGTAAAATCCCGCCGAGCTCCCCTGTCTATAACACCACCTACGTGAAGGTTTACGAGTCTACGCCTGAAATTGTCTACGTCGGCTATACGCCGGGTTACCTGTGGTCCTTCCCCTATTATGGCGTGCCGGTCTATGGCACTGGCTGGTACTACCCACCCTACTGGGGTCGGTACTACTACCCGCGGCCCCCCACCTGGGGCTTTCACGTCGGCTACAACCCCTGGACCGGCTGGAACTTTGGTGTCAGCTGGAGCAACGGCTTCTTCAGCTTTGGCGCAAGCTGGGGCGGCGGCTGGGGCGGAGCCTATCGGCCCTGGGGCTGCTGTGGCGGCTGGTACGGCGGCGGTTACCGCGGCCCGACGATTATTAATACCGGCGATATCAATATCGGTAACAACGTGAACATCGGTAACCGTGCAGACATTTCGCGTGACCTCAATGTCGCGGACCGGCGTGGCGAGCGCAACCTCTACAACCGGACCGAAAACCGCGCCAGAAACGCGGACAAAACGCTGGCGCGCGAGGAGTTACAGCGGGCCCGGCCGACGACCCAGCGCGCTAACGATGTGTTTGCTGATCGCAACGGTGAGGTGGCCAGGCGCAGCGGCTCTGATTGGGAGCAGCGCGTCGATGGCAAGTGGCAGACCGATCGGGCCGGTGACGTGCGCGACAGAGCACAGAGTGTGACGCCGCAGCAGCGAGAGCAGGCAGCGTCGCGCATCGAGCAGCGCCCCGCGAGCCAGCGGCCGCAGATTGATCGTCGCGAACTGGACCGTTCTTACCAGGCACGCCAGCGCGGCATGAGTCGGGAAATGCGTCGCCCGAGTGGGATGCAGCGCCCGATGCGGCGTCGCTAGTCGGCAGGGGAGCCTGCCATGCATTACACGTCTGCCCTTGGGCATCACGCCATAGAAGCAGCTTGATAGTGTCTCGTGCCTTGCAGGTTCTTATTCGGTCAGGACCGCTTCGAAGGTCTCAATCTCGGGGTGGCCCATGTAAGTACCCTTTGGTGCGCTGGCCTGAGCGTGGGCCTTGCGGAAGTGGTCTGACTCGACCCAGTTGTCGAAGGCCTGTTTGGATGCCCAGACTGAATGGGAGGCGTAGAGAACATGATCTCCACGCTCTGGGCCCTTGAGCAGTGCAAATGACTGAAAACCGGGCACCTCCTTCAAGTACGAATCCCGCTCGCGCCAGACCTGCTCGAAACCTTCTTCGAAGCCCTTGGTAATCCGGAATCGGTTCATGGCTAAAAACATGCTGCTATCCTCGTGATGTAATAGTACGGGTCAGGTGAGTACCACCAGTCGGTCCAGTTCGGGATGATGATCGACGCGCACTTCGGTCTGGTATACCTCTGAAAGTACCGAAGCGGTCATCACCTGTCGAGGGGCACCGAGCCCCGCGCTGCGACCCAGGTTGAGTAGCATGACGCGGTCTGCAAAGCGTGCCGCCAGGTTCAGGTCGTGCAAGACCACCAGGATACCGATGCCTGCGGCGGCCTGCCGCCTGATGGATGCCATCAGTTCCAGCGCACAGCGCACGTCGAGGTTGGCCGTGGGTTCGTCCAGCAGCAGCCAGCGCGGCTGGCGCAGGGCTCTTGGGCGCCAGATTTGCAGCAGCGCGCAGGCATAGAGCACGCGTTGGCGTTCGCCTCCAGAAAGCGTGTTGAACACGCGGTCAAGGAGACTGCCGGTGTCCGTCTCCGCGACCACACTCTGGTAGGCATCCTCGAAGCACTCAGACGGCACGACGTCCTCAAGCCAGCCCATCTGTATAACCTCGGCAACGGTGAAGTCGAATACCATGGGGGGCGATTGCTGTACCACCGCACGATGCGCGGCCTGCGCCGCGATGCTGAGCCTGGAAATGTCTTCGCCCATGATCAGCGCCCGGCCCCGGGTAGGTATCAGGTCGCCGGCGAAGGTTTTCAATAAAGTGGATTTGCCCGCCCCGTTGGGACCCAGAACAACAACGATCTCTCCCGGGGCGACGGTGAGTGATACGTCGTGCAGGAGTTCCTTGTCGCCTGCGCGCACCGCAACATGCTCAAGGACGCACATTAGCGGCGCACCCGCAGGATGAGCCAGAGAAAGAACGGCGCGCCAATCGCGCTGGTAATCAAACCCACTGGCAGCTCGGCCGGAATGACCAGAGTGCGCGCCCCGAGGTCGGCGATGACCGTGAGAGTGGCGCCAAACAGCGCGCTTCCCGGGAGCAGGTAGCCGTGCTTCACGCCCCCAATCAGCCTGACCAGGTGGGGAACCACCAGGCCAACGAAACCAATGATCCCCGCAACGGCGACACCCGCGCCGACAGCGGCTGCCCCGGAGAACACGACCAGACGTTTGAGGCGCAACACGTCCACGCCCGCATAGCGCGCCTGCGATTCGCCGAGCTGCAGCAGATCAAGGCGTCTCGCCGCTGTCAGCAGGAGGGCTGTAGAGACGCCGATAATTATCACCACGGGCAAGGCTTTTTCCCAACTGCTGCTGCCGAAGCTGCCCAACGTCCAGAAGGTCAACGTGCGCAGTTGCCCGTCGTCGCTGAGGTAGGTGAAAACGCCGATGCCTACCGCGGTGAGCGCGTTGATCGCAATGCCAACCAGAAGCAGGACTGCAGGGCCCTGATTGCCGCGTCTCGACGCAAACCAGTAGAGCAGGCTGGTCACCGCCGCCGCGCCTGCGAAGGCGGCCAGTGGCAGGCTGTAAGGTGCAAGTATTGCAGGGATGTTGAACTTATCGGTGAGGACGATCATGCCAACCGCCCCGAGCGCTGCGCCGCCAGATACGCCGATGAGCTGCGGCTCAGCCAGGGGGTTGCGAAAGAGGCCCTGGAGTGCCGCGCCGGTGACGGCCAGTGCCGCGCCGACCACCGCGGCGATTACCACCCGTGGCAGCCTGATCTGTAGCAGAACCGTCGACTGCAGCTCTGTCAGGCTACTTTGACCCAGCAGACTGCTGATTATGGGGATGGGCAAGGCACCAGAGGCGGCTGCGACGGTCAGGGCGGTGAGCAGTAGTCCCAAATAAATCCACAGCATCCGCTGAGGACGCTGTCTATTGCTTGCAGCACTCAGGCTGGAGCGGCCTTTACCGTGTGCGAGCGAAGAGTTCATGGCTTGGCAGGCGCACCGCTGGCATCTCCCGACTAATCGGCGAGATAGGCTCGCAGCTCGGCGGCAGAACGTGCCGTACGCAGCCCGAAGCCGAGCATGGCCATCCCGTCCATGCTCAGGACGCGACGATTCCTGGCCGCGGGCGTTGTTATTAGAGCGGGGTGCGCCAGAAGCTGCTCTACGCTACCCGCTGCTTTCAACCCACGCTCGGTGATCACAATGAAGTCGGGCTCGGCGGCGGCCATGGATTCAGCGGAGACAGGTTTCCAGCCCTCGAAGGACAAAGCGTTGCTGGCGCCCGCTAATCTGAGGAAGCCCTCACCGGAGGTGTCTTGCCCGGCAGCCACGGGTGCGCCCTCGACTAAAGTGAGGATCACCAGCCCGCGCGCTTCCGCAGAAGGTCGTTCGTTTGCCGGGGGTGGCGGCGGTATTTCCTGGATAAGCGTTTCGGCGGCCTCTGGTGTTCCAATCACCTGCCCGACGCAGCGCACTTTATTAACGATACCTTCATAATCGAACTGTTCCGGCACGGCGACGATAGGAATGCCCACGCGTTGCAGCTGTGCCAGCACATCGGGCGGGCCCATGTCGTGCTCACCCAGCACCAGTGTCGGGCTGAGTGATAGCACACCCTCCGTCGACAGATTGCGAACATATCCGAGCTGCGGCAGATCAAGCGCCGCGGCGGGGTAGTTCGAGGTAGTATCGACACCGATGATGCGGCTCTGCTCGCCCAGCGCGTAGAGTATTTCGGTGACAGAGCCGCCAGCCACCGAAATTCGGGAGGCGTCAGCGACCGTCTGGCAGCTTTGATCTGCGCGCGCTGGCGTGAAGGCGAGCAGGCAGGCCAGGGCAAGGCCCATGATCGGTGTCCTTACTGACTGTCGAGGCACGCCTAGAAGTCTCCCTGCCAGGTGATCGCGAATTTAAGGTTGCGTCCTGGTTCGCTAACCCCCGCAAATACTCGCTCGTAGTCCTCGTCGCTGACGTTGTCTACGCTGACATCGAGGCGGATACCGGGCAGGAAACCTGGCTGCCAGGTCGCGTAGATGTCGAAAACCGTATAGCTGTCGCGCTGGTCAACGGTGATCGAGTTACCATCGTCGTCGAAGGCCTGGCGTCTAAAATTATCCGCGTACTGCATGCGCGTGCCCAGGGCTGCCCGGGCGGAGGGTATGCGCCAGCGCAGGTCGAGATTCAGGCGATCGGGCGTCAATATGCCGAGGTCTGATCCATCGCTCTTGTCTTCGCCGTCAATGGTGCTGAATGTGAGCAGCGCGAAAAAGCGATCGGCATCGTAAGATGCCTCCAGCTCATAGCCATCGAATTCAGCCTCGTCGACGTTGGCGCTATTGCTGGTGCCCGCAGAGCAGGGCAGGAAGGGCGGTATAAAGCAGGTGCTGTCGAAGCCGAAATCTACGTTCAGGTCGATGAGATCATCAACCTCGCTCTCGTAGTAAGAGGTTTTCAAGAGCAGGCTGTCGCCTTCGGTCAGGATGTTGGCAAAATCGAGGCCGATGCCAAGTTCAATGGTCTCCGACTCTTCCGCTGTCAACAGCGGGTTGGGTACAAACTCGTTGCTGATAAACACGCCCGAGCCCCCCAGTATGGGGTGGGGCAGCTCGAAGTGTGTGCCGTCCAGATAAAGCTCGTTTATGGACGGCGCGCGGAAGGCCTCGGCATAGTTGGCAAAGGCGCGGAACCAGGGGACTGGACCGTAGCTGAGGCCCAGGCGAGGTGAAACCGCATCGTCATCCTGTTCCTCTCCGGGCAGGATATCGGACTCATTTTCATACTCGTCGTAACGTATGCCCGGTATGACCAGCAGCTCGCCCGGCAGGCCCAGGGGTTTTTCGAACACCGACTCGAACTGCGCAAAGAAGCCAATAAAAGACCCTTCGCCGTCAGGCACGCCATTGCGAGTGCCATCGACATTGGCGGAATCCTCGCCCGTTTGCTCATCCTCAAACCAGTCGCCGCCAAGCGTGAGCAAGTGGTTCTCATTGCGCCCCAGGCGAGAAACATTGCGCAGCGAAACCCCAGTTGTCTCGATGCGACGTGTTGTGCTTCTGGGCGAGTCCAGCTCCGACTCCTTGACGTCAGTGTCGGCGCGGTAGAGCGTGAGCGCCGCGTCGAGCCAGATGCTATCGATGGGGCGGAATTTAGTCGTCAGCCGATAGTTATCAGATTCGATACGCTTATCCACCAGGGTCGATAGCACATCGTCTTCGCTTAACGTAACACCCTGACCATTGTTGGGCTCCACGGCATCATTGTTGAATTGCAGCCAGGAAGCTTCAATTCCCCAAGCGTCGGATAGCGCATACTCGGCCTTGATCAAGCCACTGGTGAGATCGTCATCTGAGGGGAGGGTGTCTCCGGAGCCCAGTTCGATATCGCCGGAGTCGCGGAAACTCAGGCTGCCGATCAGGTCAAGCCTGCCCTGGCGCATATAGGCGGTGGCTGAACCATTAGTTTCCTCGTTGACGTCCTGATAGCCAGCGCGCAAACGCAGCCCGATGCCCTCGTTGCTTTTCAGCAGGTCGGCGGCGTCCAGGGTCTCGAAGGCCATCACGCCGCCAACGGCACCGCTACCGTAGAGCGCTGAGGAGGGTCCGCGTACGACCTCGGCCGTGCTAATCAGATCGGGGTCCAGAAAAAAGCGCCCATCATGGGCGGAGATAAAGGACTGCCTGGCGCCATCAATGAGAATCAGGACGTTCTCGCGGCCCAGCCCACGAATGCTGGGTGTCTCGCCCGTGCGCCTTGGGCCACCGGAAAACTCAAGGCCCGGCACGTCGCGCAGCAGCTCTGAGATGGTAGTGGGCATGAAGAGCTCAACCTCCTCCAGGCCACGAACGCTGACCTGTCCGGGATAGTCAATGATGCGCATGCTGTTGCTGGTGCCATAGACGGTGACTTCTTCCAGCAGATCATCGCCCGTCACAATGGCTGGCTCTGCCGATTCCTCAGCTTTTGCTCCCCAGGCAAGGCTGATCAATCCCAGAAACAGGACGCCGGGGATTAGCGTTTTCATGGCGATGACTCCTGTGCTTAATGCAAATAAGAATGATTATTATTTCACCGGTAGCAGGGGCTTGTCCAGCGCGCAGGGCATTACCATGCCCGCGCTTGATGCAAGGCTTGCATGCCTTTCAGGCGAGAAGACCGAGGTGAATAGCAATAAAAAGAGCGAGATGTGCCGCCGACAGCTGCCGGCGAGCCTATTGTCGCTGACGACTTCGCCAGCGATCGATAACTACGTGGTCGTCTGGTTTTGGTGTGCGCTCTCAAGCGCATTGTCACTGTCGTGGCGTTGCTCAGCCTCGTCCCCGGCGCCCTCTTTCGTCGCCTGTCTGAAACCGCGTATAGCCGTACCCAGGTCTCCCCCCAGCCCGGCCAGACGCTTGCTGCCAAACAACATAATGACGATGGCCAGAATGATCAGCAGTTGCCAGATTCCAATACCGCTTATACCCATAGAATTCTCCTTTCAAAAAAATGAGGGCGCCGCAGGGCGGCGCCCTTTAAGTGGTGATGAATGGGATCAAGAGCCAACGATACCCTTATCTTTGCGTTTGATAATCATGGTGCAGTCACGGGGGATGGTGACACCGTCCTGTTGCGCCGGGAAATTGGTGAGGCTGGGGTCGCCGTTACCCGGGTGCTGAGTATTGATGAACATAAAGCGACGGTTTGGCGTGGTCGTAAGCCCCGTGATCTCGTCGCCGGAAACGCCAGTGAACATGCGCCGGATATCGAGATTGTCCGGGTCGTCGTTGACGCTGACTACGAGCATTTGGTTGTTCATTTCCTTCTGCTGACCGCCGTCCGTTTGAATGAACATGCGTCCGTTCGGGTCAATCCAGAGCCCGTCCGGATCACTGAATGTCCGTTCGTCGCCTTCAGCGTGAGTGTCTTCAGCGATAACGAAAATGCTCCACTCGAAGGTGGTGCCGACGTGATTCCCGGCGTCGCGCCAGCGAATGATGTGGCCGTCGTTGTTGGGTGCCAGTGGGTTGGCCGCGTCTGCGCCGAGGTTGTCCTCCGTGCCGCGACGACTGTTGTTAGTCAGCGTGCAGAACACATCCTGGTTCGGCGCCACGCTGATCCATTCTGGGCGATCCATCGGTGTGGCGCCCAGCGCATCGGCGGCAACACGGGCATAGGTCAAAACCTCTTCCTGTGAAGACAAGCCCGCAGCCTGGATGGCTGGATCGTCTATGCTCATTTCCAGCCACTGGCCAGTGCCATCCTCATCAAAGCGGGCGACATAGAGCGTGCCCTCATCCAGGGGGCTGATGCCGTTGCTGACCATGGTCTGCCAGTTGTCTGCCGATACAAACTTGTAAATGTAGTCAAAGCGCTGATCGTCACCCATGTAGACGACGGCCCGGTTGCCCGCACCAATGGTCAGGGTGGCGCCTTCATGTTTGAAGCGGCCGAGTGCCGTTCGCTTGACAGGGGCAGAGCGTGGATTGTTAGGATCGATCTCTACCACCCAGCCAAATCGGTTGGCTTCCTGCTCAGTCTCTGGAATGGAGAGGTCAAAGCGTGGATCGAACAGTTCCCAGCCGTAGCTGAACCCTACGGGGGAGAAACCATAACGCTCTTGCTCTGCCGTGGGCGTCCAGCTACCGCTTTCTGTTTCACGATCATAGGTTGAATCGCCGAAGTAGCCGTTGAAGTTCTCCTCACAGGTGAGATAGGTGCCCCAGGGGGTATAGCCATTAGAGCAATTGTTAACGGTGCCGAGGGCAGGCCCTCCGGATTCAAGTAGCGCGCTGCCGGCGACGGGCCCTGAAAACGTCACGGGTGTATTCACATGTATGCGCCGATTGAGTCGGCTTCGAGTGATGACTTCCCAGACGCCGCCTCTTCTCTTGCGCATGTCAACGACCGAAACGCCGTGCGCATGTTGTGACAGGCGTACCGCTTCAAGGCTGTTTGGCAGGATGTCGCCTGCCACCTCCTGTAGCTGATCGGGTGCGAGCACGTGGGTGTTCCTGCCGAACTCATGGTTGATGACGAGTAAACCTCTGCGATTACCCGCGTTACCCTGCTTGGGGAAGAAGTGCATGCCGTCGTGGCCAATACCCACCATAGCAGCCTGCTCCTCGGACGTTGGCCGCGTGTTGGGGTCGCCATCGTATTCCATGACGCCCTCCTCCAGCGGTGTGCCCCAGGGAATGATGACCTGGTATTCGTATTCCTCGGAAATATTGGGGATGGGGCCGCTGGCCTCGCCGGTAGGTACGGGGGTGAACTCTATCGCGCTGCTTCTCTGTTCGAAGGCGCTTATCTCCAGTTCGTCGTCGTCCCATGTCTGGTCGTCGCTATCGAAGTCTGCCTGCGCGCTTGCGATACTGGGTGCTATAAAACTGCCCGCGGCTGCCGCAAGGCTGCCACGCATAAATTTGCGCCGCGACGCGGAGACGCCAAGTACCTCGCCGAACGATCGATTGCCCGAGTTATTACTAATGTCTTCGTCATGTTCCATCTAGAGATGCTCCAGCCTGATGATTTTGATTCGAATGACTCAACGGCCTGTGTCCGCTGACAGGGATAGCCGTTGCGCTGCATCACAGTGCGGTAGTGGGATGACGCAAAGGTTTCGGTTTATTGAAAGTTTCGAGGCGATTTTGTGACGGAATGTGACAATCGCCGCTGGCGCGTGAATGTGAGTGAGCACTCGTTTAGCGCTCGAGCCCTTGTTTCGCTGGAGGGCCCTGGTCGTGGGTAGATCAGGCAGGTTAATTAGTGATCAACATGCCGATTGCCCTACAGATCGGGAGGCCATCCGGTCATCAAAGCGTCACGCGAATGACACAAGGGGCTCGCATCACCGATGGCCAGGTCTGATCGAGTGATTTATAGTCCATGCTCCTGTGGAGCCCATGATGTGAGTTGGCACATGAACATGATAAGAACCGTCTGGATGGCCCTGCTGTTACAGACAATGTCAGTAGCGACAGCGGCGCAGCCGCCGGCGGTAGGCGATGTGCTTCGCCCTCTCGTCATTGACAATGCCGGGATACTCATCCTTGACGGTGAGGAGGTGACGCATCAAGCCTGGTCAACCGCGAGCTTGAGCGGCCGCCCGGTGTACTTGCAACACCTGGCAGCGAGGGTGGGTCTTGATCAAACCTACCAGGCTTTTTCCGATGCCCTGGAGGCACGGCCTTATACCCCTGATGACTATCAAGCTGTGGCTGTAGTTAACCGCGATGACGCGGCCTTTGGCACTGGCTTTATCGTGGCGCAGACCCTGAAGTCGAACAAGCGGCGCTACCCGGAGGCGAACATTGTGGTTGATAACGAGAGCAAAATGCTCGAGGACTGGAACCTGCAACCCAAGAGCGCGGCGATTATGATCGTAGACGCCGAGGGCCGGGTGCTGTTTTTCAAGGAGGGTGAGATGACCGAGGAGGAAAGCGATAGTGCGCTTGCACTGCTTGACGCTGCAATCACCGCCAACCAGCGCGCTGAAACCGGGCAGTCGCCCACTTGCACTGAAGGAGGTGCATTACCATGTTAAGAACCCTGTCGAGCATTTGTCTGTTCACGTTCGCCGCCCTTGCGTCGGCCGACCAGCCCAAACTGCAAGCGGCCATTGATAGCGACCATCGAACCGCAGCCTGGATCACGCGTGACCAGTACCGCAACCCGCTAGAGACCCTCAGCCTGTTCGACGTGCAGCCAGGGCATACGGTGGTAGAGGTGTTTCCTGGCGGCGGTTGGTATACGGAGATTCTTGCGCCCTACCTGCGGGAGGATGGGCAGTTGATCGCAGCACATTTTGACAGTGAGGATACACAAGCCGATTACCGTCCAGGTTCCCGACAGCGCTTTGAGGAGAAGATGTCGGCGGATCCGAAGGTCTACGATCGCGTCAAGGTATCTTCCCTGTGGTTTGATGAAGAGGGGGCCAAACTGCTGAAGAGTCCCGCGGACAGCGGCAGCGTCGATCGTGTTCTGACCTTCCGCAGTATGCACGGCTTGTTCGCCGCAGACATCGCCGAGGTGGCGCTTGCTGAGTTTTTCGACCTGCTGAAACCCGGCGGTAAGCTGGGCGTCGTCCAGCACATGGCCGACCCGGGGCAGGACTGGCTATCTGAGAACATCGGTTACGTGGGGCGTGACACTCTCATTGCCGTCGCGCGAAGCGTGGGTTTCGAACTTCTCGCTGAAGGCTTCTTCAATCGTAATCCCCTGGATACCAAGCGTTACTACAACGGCGTTTGGCAGCTGCCCCCCAGCCTCTGGGAGCTTGAAACCGATGCTCAGAAGGCGCCCTACCTTGCCATTGGTGAGAGTGAGCGCATGACTCTCGTTTTTCTTAAGCCCTAGGTTTGATCCTGCTCTAGCCCGCCAGCCTCTATCCAGTCGCGGAGCATCTCCGCTTCGCGGCGGTAGGTGGTACGCTCAGCCTTGTCCAAGCCGAAGCGGCGTAGGCCATTGATCAGCCATCTATCCAAGGGGCCCGGGAGTACTCGCGCCCCGGGCGTGGTGCAGATATGGTGCCAATAGAGGTCTCCTTCCTGCCACTCAAAAACTTCGCCATTGGGAGATGGCGTGTAGGCCAGCTTACCAGTCACCGGCAGTTCCTCCTGTGGGTCGCTGATTGAGCGGGCAACCAGTACCCGGCAGTGCGGCTCTGGCGCATGCAGCGACAGTAACTGACGGTAGCTGCGCGGGCGCCCCACGTGCAGATCGAAAGAGGCGACTACGCGTTGCTGCCGCAGCGTTCCCTCCGCTGTTGGCACATGGCCGGGCCGACACTCACCCCCTTTGAATTCAGGGTACCAGGGCTGGATTTTTGGGCTGGCGGCATCGTAGAAAACGTTTGCCAGCGCTGGGAGGCGAGCGGCTGCCTGGTCGCGAACTCGCAGGCAGGTGTGGCAGGTGAAGGTGCGCGCCGTAGCTTGCCAATAGCGAAACTGCGCGATGTCTTCACGACAGGGGTGACTCTGGTTCGCCATGTCCATCAGTGCCTTGGCGGAGCGTGCTGCCTCTTTCGCAGCTTCGTGTTCGCTTATCTCCATTGCTTGATATTGCATGCGGCTCTTGCCCGGTGTGCTGATCGACTGAGAAAGTGCCAGAAATGCCCTATATTCTCCAGTCGATACCACGCAAAGACGCCTTGCGAGCTTATGTTGTCCGGGATATCGACCAAGTCTTAGAGGTCAAGCTGCTGATTGATGGCCCAGGCTTAGCGGGGCGCTCTGCGTCAGGCTCGCGAGGCACCAGAAGCAAATGCTGTAGGGGGGTAAGGTGTTCTCTGGCGCCTTGTGCGGGAAGTCGGCCAGACTCACGCGGCCTTTGTTGAAGGATGGCCGCCGGCCATTAATGCGTATTCGTCGGCTGGTCAGCGACTTCGCGGTCGCGGTATAGGCGGCGGTTGCGAGGCCAAGCCCGTGCAACACCACTGGGGTAGGTGCATCGCTAAGATTGATCAAGAGCAGCGTGTAGCCGTGCCCGCGAGCGGCGCTGTGCAGGTAGCAGCGCAGTTCGCCGCTCCCCGAGTTTACCGCGTAAACCTCGGTACCCATGAGCTGGCGCCACAGCCAGCTGACCCAGTAGTCCGGCCGGATGCGCAAGGTCAGGCGGTCCACCATGCCATAGTCCCCGCCGACTAGCGCCTGGCGGACCATGACGCTCTGTCCCTGGCGCGCACCCTGGCCCAGTTGCTCCGCCCACCAGAACGCCGATGCCCAGCGATCGGACAGGTAGGGCTGGCCACCGCACTGTGCTGAGCCCGTCTCGCCGGTCCACAGTTCGGCCTGTGGCTGGAAGCGGTCCCGCAGGCGGCGTAGCCGGCGGCTATAGCGGCGAAAGTCGTTGAAAGACTTCGGGTCAACCAGACGCTGGAGCTTGGCAGCGCGCGTGCGCACCGGGCTGCGCTCACTCTGGAAGGGGTAGTAGTGCCAGTCGACAATGTCCAGATCAGTTTTCAGCTTGGCGAGGAAGCGAGGCGTCAGGTTGGTGAATGGGCGGATAGTCTCGCCGAGACGGGGCCAGTAAGCGCTGCCGGGGCCCGAGATACGGGCTGCTGGGTAGTAGCGCCTGACAAGCTCGATGAAGGTGTCATAGTCGCTCGCTAGCTTGCGTGCCCCCGGCTGTGCATGCAGGCCGTGAAAGGCCCAGTAGGCATTGAGTTCGTTGCCTAGCTCGAAGACGTCGATCCAATAGCCTCGCTCACGGCTATATCGAAGCAATTGTTCCAGCTCGCTGCCTTCCCAGCTGCCGTGTTCACTGCGTTTGAACAAGCCGTACTTGCAGGTAAAAATCAGATCGAGGCTGTTTGCCCGAGTGAAGGCGTGGAGGTCGTCCCACTGCTCGCGTTCAAGCACCAGTGACTCCGCATCCCCTCGCGGCCGTTCAAAATAGTGAATTTTGTCGGCTTCGGAGCCGCCGATGCGCAAGTAGGCCGGTGCCAGTGCGGCGGCCAGTCGGCTCAGCTTTTTTGATCTAAGGTTTAGCGGTGGTACCGGCAGTGTTCCGAGGCCGCGTTTCGCACTGTCACTGCCCTCCCACCAGAAGCCGCCCGCGAAGACCGATATGTCAATAGAAAAGCTGAGGTAGCGGCGATCCACCTCGCTGACAGGCTTGGTGCCGGTAAGTCTGACCTCGACCGTTGGATCAGGGTCGTAGGCCGGTCGGCGCCGGGATATGGGCAGCATTTTTTGTGTGTCTGGTTGCTGAGCGGCGGGGACAGCTTGCAACAAAAATGTGACAAAAATGTCACAGGGCTGAGATCAACAGCGTCAGCTGGATTCGCCAGATGCCCCGAGTTCGCTGTGACGAATGGCCGATTTGACCTCGCCGTCAGCGGCGGATTCGAGAATCACGTCAAAGCCCCATAGCTGGTGCAGGTGCCGCACGACTTCCTCTGCGGACTCCTTCTCCAGCGGACGACCCTGGTGCATCTCGTGACGCAGCGTAAGCGCTCGATCGCCGCGCACATTGACGTTGTAAACCTGAATATAGGGCTCGAGGTTGCCAATGTCATAGCTTGCCGCCAGGGATTCCCGGATGGCCTGGTAGCCCCATTCGTCATGGATCGCGGTGACTTCGAGGTGATCCTTCTCGGAATCGTTGGCCACGTTGAACAGCCGTAGCTCGCGGATCAAGGCCGGTGACAGGAATTGCAGGATGAAGCTCTCATCCTTGAAGTCCCGCATCGCAAATTCCATGGTCTTGCGCCAGGGGCTGCCCGCAATATCGGGGAACCACTCGCGATCCTCGTCCGTGGGCGATTCACAGATTCGCTTGATATCCTGCATCATGGAATAGCCCAGGGTATAGGGGTTGATCCCGTTGAAGTAGGGGGAGTTAAAGGGCGGCTGATAGATCACCGAGGTATGGGATTGCAGGAACTCCAGCATGAAGCCGTCGTTGACCAGCCCCTCTGCATACATCTCATGCAGGATATGGAAGTGCCAAAAGCAGGCCCAGCCCTCATTCATCACCTTGGTTTGACGCTGCGGGTAGAGGTACTGCGATACCTTGCGTACGATGCGGATGACTTCGCGCTGCCAGGGTTCTAACAGAGGCGCATTCTTTTCCAGGAAGTACAGAATGTTCTCCTGTGGCTCCTCCGGAAAGCGCACCTCCGCCTGATGCGCATCGCTGCCGGGGGCCGTTGGGATGGTGCGCCAGAGTTCGTTAACCTGCTGCTGCAGCAGCGCTTCCCGTTCTTCCTGTCGACGCTTTTCTTCGACCAGTGATAACGGGTAGGGGCGCTTGTAGCGGTCGACCCCGTGGTTCATCAGGGCGTGGCAGGCGTCCAGGACCGCCTCAACCTCTTCGATGCCATGGCGCTGTTCACAGTCGGCGATAAAGTTGCGGGCGAACACCATGTAATCGATGATCGACTCTGCATCAGTCCACGTCTGGAAGAGGTAGTTGTTCTTGAAGAACGAGTTGTGGCCGTAGCAGGCGTGAGCAATGACCAGCGCCTGCATGGTCAGCGTGTTCTCCTCCATGAGATAGGCGATGCAAGGGTTGGAGTTGAACACGATTTCGTAGGCCAGGCCCATGTGCCCGCGTTTGTAGTTGTTCTCTACACCAAGGTAATGCTTGCCATAGGACCAGTGGTGATAGTTGATCGGCATGGCGGATGACGCGTAGGCATCCATCATCTGTTCTGACGTGATCAGCTCGATCTGATTGGGATAGGTATCCAGCTCAAACTGCTCTGCGATGCGTCCGATCTCGTGGTCATAGGTCTGCAGCAGTTCGAACGTCCAGTCGGAACTGGTCGAAATGGGCTCGCGGTTCATGCGGTCTGTTTCCTGAACAACTCCCTGAAGACGGGGTAGATATCTCCAGCACCGGTAATGTGTTGCATGGCGAAGGTGCCATCCCATTCCTGGGGTAGATGGCTATAGGTTTGCCACAGGGGTTTGTCGCCCGCCTCGGTAATCTCTATATAGGCATAGTATTGGCACAGCGGTAGTAGCTGGCCAATCAGATCGGTGCAGCGGCCCGCATCATCTGGCCAGTTATCGCCATCCGATGCCTGGGCGCCGTAGATATTCCACTCATTGAGAGGATAGCGAGCCTCGATAACGGTCTTCATCAGTTCAAGTGCACTCGACACCACCGTACCGCCGGTTTCGCGAGAGTGAAAGAACTCCTCCTCGTCGACTTCCTTGGCGGTGGTATGGTGGCGGATGAATACGACCTCGGTGCGCTCATAGTTTCGCGACAGGAACAGGTAAAGCAGAATGTAGAAGCGCTTGGCCAGGTCCTTGGTGGCTTGATCCATCGAGCCTGACACGTCCATCAGGCAAAACATGACTGCTTTGGAGTGCGGAATCGGTTCCTTGACGTGTCTGTGGTAGCGAATGTCAACGTCGTCCAGGAATGGAATACGACCCAGACGCTCCCGCATTTGATAAATCTCTTCCTCGAGCGTCTTGCGACGCTCAGACTGCTCCTCGCCCGGAGCCAGAGCCTCTAACTCTGCCTCCATCTCGCGAAGCTCTGTGCGCCGGCTGGCACCGAGGGCGATGCGCCTGGCCATCGCGGACCGCATGGAACGCACGACGGAGATATTGGAGGGTGCACCGTCCGAGGCGTACCCTGCTTTGACGCGCTTGAACTCTTCAAGGCCGGACAACTGCCGCTTGGAGAGGTTGGGCAGCTCCATCTCATCAAACAGGACATCAAGAAACTCCTGCTGATTGATCTGGAACACGAATTCATCCATGCCCTCGCCGTCCTGGCTGGCCTTGCCGGCACCACCCCCGCCGCCGCCAGCGCCTTTGGGCCTGGGTATGCGGTCGCCGCGCGTGTATTCCTCGTTTCCCGGGACAACATGCGTATAGCGCCCGCCTGAGCCGTGATGGAGGCGCGGCTCATTGGTATCGCGGGCAGGTATCGAGATTTTCTCGCCACGATCATTGTCCGTAACGTGGCGACCCCGCAGATTCTCCGCTACCGCTTCCTTAATTTGCTTGCGGTAGCGACGCAGGAAGCGCTGACGGTTAACGGCGCTCTTTTGCTTGGGGTTGCTGCGCCGATCAATCAGAAAACTCATCGATTATTGGGACTTCCTCACCCGCAGGTACCATTCAGAGAGCAAGCGCACCTGCTTTTCGGTGTAGCCGCGCTCGACCATGCGGGACACAAAATCGGAGTGCTTCTTCTGGTCCTCTGCGGACGCCTTGGCGTTGAAGGAGATCACCGGCAGCAGGTCCTCGGTGCTGGCGAACATCTTTTTCTCGATCACACCGCGCAGTTTCTCGTAGCTGGTCCACTTCGGGTTGCGGCCCTCGTTATTGGCCCGCGCGCGCAGTACAAAGTTCACGATTTCGCTGCGGAAATCCTTGGGGTTGCTGATGCCCGCCGGCTTTTCGATTTTCTCGAGTTCGTCGTTGAGGGCAGAGCGTGACAGGATTTCGCCGGTCTCGGGATCGCGGTACTCCTGATCCTGCACCCAGAAGTCAGCGTAGGTCACGTAGCGATCAAACAGGTTTTGACCGTACTCCGAGTAGGACTCGAGGTAGGCGGTCTGAATCTCCTTGCCTATGAACTCAACGTAGTTCGGCGCCAGAAACTCCTTGATGAATGTGAGGTAGCGATCATGCGTTTCCTGGGGAAACTGCTCCTGCTCGATGGAGTTTTCCAGCACGTAGAGCAGATGCACGGGGTTCGCCGCGACCTCTGCGGCATCGAAGTTGAACACTTTGGACAGGACTTTAAAGGCAAATCGCGTTGACAGGCCGTCCATGCCCTCGTTGACGCCCGCGTTGTCGCTATACTCCTGGATTGATTTCGCCTTCGGATCGCGGTCCTTCAGGCTCTCACCGTCATAAATACGCATCTTGGAGTAAATGCTGGAGTTTTCGGGCTCCATGATGCGCGACAGCACACTGAACTGGGCCAGCATCTTGAGCGTGTCGGGGGCGCAGGGCGCCTCGTGTAGGGAAGAGTGCTGTAGCAGCTTGCCGTAGATATCCACCTCCTCGGTGACACGCAGGCAATAGGGCACTTTGACGATGTATACCCGGTCGATGAAGGCCTCGTTGTTCTTGTTGGTGCGGAAGGCCTGCCACTCGGACTCGTTGGAGTGGGCAAGCACCACGCCCTCAAAAGGAATGCCGCCGATGCTCTCGGTGCCGTTGTAGTTGCCTTCCTGAGTGGCGGTGAGCAGTGGATGCAGCACCTTGATGGGTGCCTTGAACATCTCGACGAACTCCATCAGGCCCTGGTTGGCGCGGCACATGCCCCCGGAGAAGCTGTAAGCGTCAGGGTCGCTCTGCGAGTGGTGCTCCAGCTTGCGGATGTCGACCTTGCCCACCAGCGAAGAAATATCCTGGTTATTCTCATCACCCGGCTCAGTCTTGGAGACGCCGACCTGATCGAGTATCGAGGGGAAGAGTTTCACGACCCTGAACTGGGTGATGTCGCCGCCGTATTCGTGCAGGCGCTTGACCGCCCAGGGGGACATAACCGCTTTCAGGTAACGTTGGGGAATACCATATTCTTCTTCGAGAATGTGGCCATCCTCGGCCGCGTTGAACAGGCCAAGCGGCGATTCGAACACCGGTGAGCCCTTGATGCAGTAGATCGGCAGTTTCTCCATCAGCTGCTTGAGGCGTTCTGCCAGTGAGGACTTGCCGCCGCCGACCGGGCCGAGCAGATAAAGGATCTGCTTGCGTTCTTCAAGGCCCTGGGCTGCGTGGCGGAAGAAGCTGACGATCTGTTGGATGGATTCTTCCATCCCGTAAAACTCGTCAAAGGCCGCGTAGCGCTGAATCGTTCTGTTGGCGAAGATCCGGCTGAGCCGCGGATCTCTCGAGGTATCAACTAGCTCGGGCTCGCCAATGGCAAGTAACATTCGCTCGGCGGCTGATGCATAGGTACTGGGGTTGCTCTTACAAAGCTCAAGGTACTCCTGCAAGCTATATTCTTCTTCTTGTGTCGCTTCGTACCGGGATTGGAAATGATCAAAGATTGTCATACGTGTTACGCCTCCTGGTCCCTTGGACAGCTAGATCGTCGTTGGAATTCCCCTCGTCAGAGGATAATTAAACCCGTCCAGCAAAAACAGTCTAAACGACGGATTGTTTAGACGTTTTACGCTATAAAAACAGGGGTCTTGCGCCCCTTCGCTATATGCGAATAATTCGTCTGGCGCGGGGCATTGAGCTGCCATATTTGGCGGCAGTCGGAGGCATTATTGGCCAAAAAATAAACAGGCCTTATCGTTAATTGCAGCGTCAGCATAACCCGAAGCTGACGGGCTGCGATAGCACATTCAGTAAATTTTTCTCGAACAGTATGCGCAAAGTCTTAAAGCGGCTGGCATGCGGCAGGCTCGGGCAGGCTGGGCTAGAATTAATCACGGGGGTGCCAGTACTGCGGCCCGGTCATAATAGGAGAAGAATGTGTATACCAGACCTAATCTGCTGCGGGGCATATGCGCCGTGATCTTCAGCCTTTGGGCCGTGGCAAGCATGGCGGGGGAGGCCGTAGGTACGATCAAGACCAGCCGCGGAGAAGCCAGCATCCAACGGGAGGGGGCCAGCATACCGGCGACTGTCGGCACAGCGGTGGAGGTCAGCGACAGTATCGTCACCGGTGCTAATGGCATCGTCGGCCTGACGCTGCGCGATAACACGCGGCTGACTGCCGGGCCCAACACGACCATGGCGCTTGACCAGTACAGCTTTGATACCACGACCCATGCAGGCTCCATGGATACGACGGTCAATCGTGGCTCACTGGCGGTGATCTCGGGTGATATCGCCGCATCCAACCCTGATGCTGTTGTGTTCCGCACGCCCACGGTGACGCTGGGCGTGCGGGGTACGGAGTTCATCATCGATACCGGCGAGTAGGGGGCAGCATGTTCGGACTGTTTCTTATACCCGTGGTTATTGTTGCAGCAGCGCTGCTGTTAGAGCCGGAGCCCGTAAAGCCGGATCCGGTGCAGGAGCAGATTATCCTGCTGCCAGGAGAAGACGGCAGCGTCGGGGCGGTAACGGTGACCAGTGCGGCGGGCACGCAAACGCTGGACCGAGCCTATGAGGCGGTTGACGTGACTGCGAGCGGGCAGCTGGCCGCGGCGCAGGAATCAGAAGCGTCGGTCGCGGAGCGTTTTGGGGAAGTCCTCGAGGCGACCCCGCCGCCCGAAGTGACTTTCTCGCTCTATTTCGAATCCGGTTCCAGCGATACCCTGACGCCCGCCTCGCAGGCGAAGGTCGCTGAGCTGCGTGAACTGCTCGCCGAGCGGCCGGCGCCGGAAATTGCTGTTGTGGGCCATACCGATACGGTGGGCGATCTGGAAGACAATGATCGTCTGTCGCTGGAGCGCGCCCGGGCCGTCGCAGCGCAGGTTCAGGCGGCCGGCGTTTCTGCGGTCAGTATCCAGGCCAGCGGCCGTGGCGAGCGTGAGTTGCTGGTGCCGACCGCCGACCGTGTGGACGAGCCGCGCAATCGACGGGTCGAGATTACGATCCGCTGATCGCTTGCAGCCCATGAATAGCCTGCTGGGACTGCTGCGTCGGGTCTTCCTTTTTGGAAGCGGCCGGCCCGTGGCTCTGATCATACTGGCCTGGACAACGTCCCTGTGTGTTCTGTCGGAAGTGACCCTCGATGGCACCCTGGAAACCTATTCCAGCAACTTTACCCGGCCCTTCAGTTCAGCACGCCAGTTCCTCTTCGACAGCTACCAAAAATCCGAACCGCGCAGTCCCCAATCCCAGCCGGTCACCATTGTCGCCATCGATGAAACCAGCCTTGCCCAGGTGGGCCAGTGGCCCTGGCCACGCAATCGGCTGGCGCAGTTAATCGACGCGATCAATGGCTACGGGCCGGCGGCTATTGGCCTCGATATGTATATGCCCGAGGCAGACCAGACCTCACCCGCGCTGGTTGCGGAAAATCTGCCGCCGGATGCCTCGACCGATTTGTTGGTTGGCCTGTTGCAGCAGCCCAGCCATGACACTGTCCTGGCGGAATCACTGGCCGCCGCGCCATCGGTGCTGGGTGCGGCGGGTTTTGACTTTGAGACTTTTACCAGCTCTGCCGGCATGCGCTCAGTACCGCTGCGCTTGCGCGGTGAAGATCCGCTGCCACACATGCGGCGATTTGAGGCGGTGCTGGTCAGTTTGCCGGAGCTGCAGGCTGCCGCAAGTGGCCAGGCACTGCTAAGCGTTGATCTTGATTTTGGCGTAGTGCGTCGAATCCCACTGGTTGCCGCTGTCGCCGGTGTACCGGTGTCGGGCCTGGCAATGGAGATGCTGCGCGTGGCGACTGGTTCGCCTGAAGTGGCTGTGGATGCAGACAAGCGCGGCATCCGTGCGGTGTCGGTCGCCGACCTCGAGGTGCCGACGCAGCCCGGTGGCGATGTGTGGCTGCATTTTTCTCGCGTGGAAGACAACCTGGGGCGCTATGTCACCGCCAGCAGCGTGCTTGACGGCTCGGTAGATCCCAGTCAGCTGGCCGGCAAGCTCGTCGTGCTGGGCCTCACCGGCTTTGGGCTCAACGATATGCGCACCACCGCGTTGGGGGAATTGGTGGCAGGTATTGAAATTCAGGCGCAGCTGATCGAGTCGCTGTTTGATGGCCGCTTCCTGGTCAGGCCCTGGTGGATGAAATGGCTGGAAGTTGGTGGCATCGTCGCACTGGGTTTGTTCCTGGTTTGGTTTATTCCGCGCACAGATTCGCCTCTGGCCGCGTTTCTCAAGGCGATGCCCCGCGCGATGGCCTGGATTGCCCTGGCCTTGAATGCACTTCTGGTGGCCCTGGGCTTTGTCCTGTTTGTGAATTACGGTTTGTTATTTGACGCCAGCTCACTGTTTCTCGTGCTGTCGGCGGTCATTGCCAGCCTCGTATCCAGCGCGCTTATCGAGATCGACCGGGAGGCGACACAGCGCAACCGCCAGGCACAGCTCGTGAGCGAGACAGCCCATCACGTGGCCGGCCACTTGGCCGCTACGGTGTTCCCTGCCAGTGCGTCAGCAGCGGATAAGCGGCGCGAGGAGATGGACCTCGTAACGCGACGCCTGGCGGAGGCGGTCGAGGTTTTGGTAGAGGGACGCGAGCTGCCTGATCAATTCACTGAATTGCGCCGCAGCTCCGGTATCACTGGCCGCGACATCGTGTCAGACCAGGTCATCGGTATTGCCGATGGTTACCTGACTGAGGCAACCCGTAACCGCGGCTCGGCGGACGACTGCCACCGGGCCGCCATGGCCGCCGTTGAGAGCCAGGCAGGTGAGCAGTTTGATCCCGAGTTAGTCGAGCAGTTCATGCAGCTGGGGCCGGCGATTGAACGGCAGCTGGCCAGGCTACGACAGAGCGCCGACTAGTCACCTCGGTTTTCCAGGACGTAATCTTCATCTATCCAGGCTTCGCCTGCCTGAATGCGCTGGTAACCGTAGTCGAACAAATCCTGCATATAATCGATATCAAACGGTTCATCAGAGGTATCTTCTACCGCATCCTTGGGAATCCAGGTTAGCTCCAGCTCCAGGCCGTCACGCTTGGCCAGGGCGAGGATGCGAAAGGCATCGCCGATGCCCTGGGTGCGGATCATGGAATCAATGCTGCGGGCAGCAATCGGGATAAGTTTGGGGTCCACTGGCTCGTAGTCGGGCCGCAGGCGCGAGTTCCGGATGACGTAGGCCGTGGGCTTGCCTTGCACATTCAGTAAGTCCAGCGCCTCGTCCCAGTCAACGCCCGAGGGGTAAAGGAATACCTGGGTGGAGGCACCACCATCCACGTGCATCTCATCATAGATCTTGCCATCTCTGCCCTGCACGGGAATGTAGACCGGCGGCAGTGCACCGGGAATCGACGCGGAGGCGAGCATGACTGAACGAATCAATGCGGGAGCGCCCGGCAGTCCTGAGTCGGCGATGCGGCCAATATTCCAGATCACGGGTCGGCCCGCGTCGAGATTGGTGGTGCCTAGCAGGAGTTGGCGGCCGGTGCGGTACTGCGCCGCTATGGCGTCGATCATGTCGTCGGTAATGTAACGCTCGATGGTGGCGGCCAGTGGTGAACTGTCCGCAACGCTGTCTCCGCCTAGAATCTTGAAGGGGCTGCGAGCCTTGATAACGTAATCTGTGCCGAGGCTCGTGTATACCTCTCTCAGTTGGTCGTCGTAGTCCGGGCCCAGAAAAGCAAAAGGCGCGCTCAGGGCGCCGGTGCTGATGCCGGTGACTACCGTGAACTTCGGGCGAGTGCCCATGTCACTCCAGCCGACCAGCAGGCCGGCGCCGTAGGCGCCATTAGCGCCGCCGCCGGAGATGGCAAGATAGTTATGGGGCCGGTCACTTATGCCGGAGGCCCGGGCGATAAAGGCCTCCTGATCGGCCAGCTCTACGATCATGGTGTCGGCCTCCAGAGAGGTCACGTCACCCCAGGCCCGCAGGTCGTTGCGGCCAAGCACCCTGGCGTCTGTGTGCAGATCCGCGGGGAGCGCGTTGCGAGTCACCCCGCTACAGGCAGTGACCAGCAGTGCTGAGGCCAGTACAAGAAAGCGCAAACCGATCATGATAGCTGTCATCCTGTTGTCAGTGGGGAGCCGCCCTTTGACTGGGACCCGCGGTCCCTTCGCAGGCTGGTTAGCTCTGCCATGATGGATACTGCAATTTCCACGGGCGTCTTGCTACCGATATCGAGCCCCACTGGCGCATGCAGCCGAGCGATCTGCTCCTCTGGTAGGTCGAGCTGGCGCAGCCGCTCGAGGCGTTTTGATGTCGTGCGCTGCGAGCCCAGTGCGCCGACGTACCAGGCCTCGCTGCCCAGCGCCTCCATCAGGGCCATGTCATCGATGCGGGGATCGTGGGTCAGGGTAATGATGACGCTGTGGCGATCATTGGCATATTCGCGCACGGCGTCATCGGGCATACCAGGCAGGAGCCGGACGGCGGGGCCCTGCCACTGAGACAGGAACTGCTCCCGTGGATCGGTGACCATCACCTCGAAGTCGAGCGCCTGGCCGAGCTCCGCCAGGCTTTGGGCGAGTTGTCCAGCACCTACCAACAGCAGACGCTGGCGTGGCCCAAAGCACTGCCGTAATTGTCCGTCGGCCATGGCCAGTGGGGCGAAGTGATCAACGATCTGCGTGGCTGTCGAGCCTGAATCCAGGGCAAGCTGACGTTGCAGGCACCGCCGCTCCTCCAGCGCACCCAATGCGGCGTCCAGCCATGGCCGGTCTTGTGCGGTCAGGCGCTGGAGCAGAAGCTGAATGCGGCCACCGCAGGGCAGGCCAAGGCGCTCGTTCTCTTCAGCACTGACACCGTACTCGATCAGTTCCGGGGTCAGCCCAGGGTACTGCCCGGTGCGCAGTCGTTCGACCAGATCCTCCTCTACGCAACCGCCTGAGACTGAACCGACCTGGCGACCATCATCCGCGATAACCACCAGGGAGCCCACCGGGCGTGGCGACGAACCAATCGTGGCGACGATGGTGCACAGCCAGGGCCGCTCCGTCAGCCAGTCGACGGCGTGTTGCAGAACGTCACGATCGATAGCTTGCACAACTACTCCTGCGCCGCGATGGCGCTCGGGGCGCCGCGGCGCGCCTGCCAGTTCTTGAAGTCTTCGAGCACCATGTACAGGCAGGGAACGAGAAACAGCGTGATTACGGTGCCGAAGACCACGCCGAAGGCCAATGAGATCGACATTGGGACGAGGATGATAGTCGCCAGGTTCTTGTCCAGCATCATGGGCGACAGGCCGAGAAAGGTTGTCATGCTGGTAAGAACAATGGGCCGGAAGCGAGCCGCCCCGGCGTGGCTAACGGCCCGGGCCAGTTCCTGTCCCTCGAGGCGGGTGCGGTTAATGAAGTCAACCAGCACCAGGGAGGAATTTACGACGACCCCAGAGAGCGCGACGATGCCAAGGATCGAGAAGAACACCAGGTCCATACCCATGATCAGGTGACCGACGATGGCGCCCATGGCGCCAAAGGGAATCACACTCATGATAACCAGTGGTTGCAAGTAGGATTTCAGCGGGATAGCCAGCAGGGCAAAAATGATCAGTAGGGCGAGCAGTGCGAGGCTGCCAAGGCTGGCCAGTGATTCCGCCGACTCTTCGGACTCACCGGCCAACTGGTAGACAACCCCGGGGTGACTGGCGAGTATCTGCGGCAGCACGCGCTCCTCCAGGTCCGCAAGCACAACCTCTGGCGCGACCACGTTTCGATTGACGTCAGCGGAAACGGATACCACCCGCTGTCCATCCTTGCGATTAATGGAGGTGAAACCGCGGGACAGTTCAACGCGGGCAACGCTGGAAAAGGGCACCTCGTTGCCATCGGCGGTACGGATTCGCATCTGCTCGAGGTTGCCGAGAGACAGCCGTTCGTTTTCCGGGTAGCGCACCATCACGCGAATATCCTCGTGACCTCGCTGCACGCGCTGGGCCTCGTAGCCGTAGAAGGCCTGCCGCACCTGCTGGCCCAGGTCGCGCGTGGTCAGGCCCAGTGCGCGAGCCTCGGGTAGCAGTTCCAGGCGCACCTCTTGCTTGCCCGCCCGGTAGGTATCGGTAATGTCCATGATGCCTGGGTAGCTAGGAAGAACAGCGCGCAATTCTGCCGCCGCTGAGCTCAGTTCATCGAAGTTGCTGCCGGCCAGCTCGATATCAACGGGTTTGCCCATACTCATCGACTGCGCGTGGAAAGTGAGCTCCACCGCGTCAGGGATGCTGCCGGTCAGCTCCCGCAGCCGATTCGCCCACTGTCCGGTAGATAAGCCGGTGTAGTGCGAGGGAATATCCAACTCGACGCCTACCTCGGCAAGGTGGTTACCCGACTCCGTTGCCATGCCCGAGCCATTCTTGGGCAGCAGCGTACCGACGCTGGTAAACACGTGCTTGACGACGCTGCCCTGTTGGCTGTCGCGGTCGGCATCGAGCTCCTGGCGCAGCCGCTCGATACCATCTTCGATCTGCGCGGCGGCGGCGGCCGTGTATTCAATCGGTGTACCCTCCGGCATATGCAGCACAGCAAATATCCGCTTGCCCTCGACCGCAGGAAAAAACTGGAACACCAGTCGACCGCTGACAAACAGTGAGCCCATAATCAGGAGCAGCCCCAGCGCCACGGCCACAGCCAAATAGCGCCACTCGGTGACGCGGGTGACGGCGGGCAGGTAGACATCGTCGGCGATGCGCTGCAGGCCGCCGGACAGGCGCTCCTGGAAGGCCAGCCAACGCTTGAGCACGATATTCCGAGCTTGGCCCCTTTCGGCCTTACGGTGGGCCAGATGGCTGGGCAGGACCAGCTGCGATTCCACAATGCTGAAAAATAGCGCAACGATAACCACGACACCCAGTGGCTGAAAGAATGCGCCCATGCCGCTGGAGATTGCGACCAGTGGCAGGAAGGTGGCCATCGTCGTCAACACGCCGAAAATCACCGGCACGGAAACATCCCGCGTGCCCCTGGACGCCGCCTCCATCCGGCTCATGCCCTGCTGCTCGTAGGTGTAGATCCGCTCGCCGACGACAATCGCATCATCGACCAGGATGCCCAGCACCAGTATGAAGGCCATGATGGAAATCGAGCTTATCGACAAATTGAGCGCCGGGAACATGGCAATGGTGCCTAACATCGCAACCGGGATGCCGGCCGCCACCCAGATGGCGAGCCGGAAGCGAAGGAACAGCGTGAGCACCAGCAGCACTAGGATCAAACCGCTGCGCGCATTTTTGCCAAGCGCATTGAGTCGATCAACCAGGTCCCGGGATTCATCATCCCAGATGGTCAGTTCAATGCCTGCAGGAACGCGGTGGCGCGCTTCCTCGACGTAGGTTTTGACGGCTGCGGCGATGTCGAGGGTATCTTCTTTGCCCACGCTGCGCACTTCAATGCCTACAGAACGCTGGCCATCCAGCCTGGCCTGCAGGCCGCTGTCCTCAAACCCATCGACCACGGTCGCAATATCGCCCAGTGTCACGTTCGTTCCATCCGTGCGCGTCAGCACGACGATCTCTCGAAATTCGTCGCCACGGTAAGACTGACCCACGGTGCGCAGCAGGATCTCTCCACCCTGGGTCTTGATATGACCACCGGGCACGTCCAGCGAGGCGCCTTGAATGGCCTGGCCGACTTCCTCCAGCGTCAGCCCGTGGCGGCGCAGCGTGTGCTCTGCGACCTCTATGGCAATTTCGTAGGGGCGAGTGTAGAGCAGATCGACCTGGGACACGCCGGGCAGTGCGGCGATCTCATCGCGCATTTGCTGGCCGAGGATCTTCAGGGAGCGCTCATCGGTGTCACCGTGGATGGCCAGTTGCAGCACGCGGCGCGAGATCGATATCTCCGCCGTCACCGGCTGCTCGGTTTCCACTGGAAAAGAGTCGACAGCATCAACTTTGCTTTTGATGTCGTTGCTGACCTTGGTCCGGTCAACGCCTTCGACCAACTCGATGATGACTGAGCAGTAGCCCTCCGCCGCAGTTGAGCGAATTTTATCGATGCCCTCCGTGCCCTCCACGGCTTCTTCGATCCTGATACAGACCGCGTTCTCGACTTCCTCGGGCGCAGCGCCAAGGTAGGGCACGCGCACGCTCACGGCGTCGACCTCGATGGATGGAAATTCTTCCTGGTGAATAGTTGGTAATGCCAGCAGGCCGGCCACGACCAACACAGCCATCAGCAGATTGGCCGCTATGCGATTGTCCAGAAACCAGTCGATCAGTCGGTTCATGCGCTCACTCAACAACCGGCTTGACCGGCATACCTTCGACAACGGTCTGCAGCGGCGAAACACAAACGAATTCACCATCCGTTAAACCGCGGTCGATCAACACGTCGTCTTGCTCCAGTCGCAGTATGTGGACGTTGCGAAAGCGCAGCCGATTATCATCGTCTACGATGAGCAGCTGTTGGTTATCACGCATAGCCGCGCGCGGCAGGCGCACTACGCCCTCAACCTCGCGGCCGCGAATGTCTGCCTGCACGAATAGACCCACGGGCAAGGTTGGCGTATTTGCGCCGGTGTCGTTGTCAATGCGAGTAACACCAAAAATCATGCGCGAGCGCTCGTCGATTTCGGCCTCTGAACGCACCAGTCTTCCCTCCCAGATGATGGTTTCCTCGCCAAAGTTCGCAGACAGCGTAACCTCCGGTCGACGCGCTTCGGGGATCATGCCCTGGGCGTTAACCGGGATATCGAGATAGCTTAGCTGATCTGCAGCGATCGGCAGGCGAACCTCCATGAAATCAGTGGCATAGATGGTAGCGATGCTGCTGCCTCGACTCACGAACTGGCCGACATCAACCTGCTCTGCACGTACCAGACCCTCGAAAGGGGCACGAATCTCCGTTCGAGTCAGATCGCGTTCAGCCTGCTCGACGGCGGCGCGAGCCTCAAGCAGGTTGGCCGCGGCAACGCGCGCGCTGCGGCGAGCGCTATCCAGCTGTGACTGGCTGGCCAGGTTGCGGCTGAACAGGCTCTGCAGCCGCTCCAACTCGTCCGCAGCAAACTCTTCTTCAACCACCGTGCGCTCCAGCACGGCTCGGCTGCGCAATGCCGCACTGACATAGTCCGCATCGTCGATTCGCAGCAAGATTTCACCGGCCTCGAAGGCGCCACCCCCGATCAGCGAGGGCGACAGCCAGGTGACCTGCCCGGAAACCTCCGGTATCAGCTCGCTTTGCGTACGGGGCTGCACGGTGCCTTGAGAACTGACTGAGAGGAACTCGGTGGTAGACTGCACGCGCTGGACTCGCACGCTGGGAGCGTAGGGCTCCACGTCAATGCTGGCCAATTCCTGCTCCGAACTACCGAGGTAAGCCGCAATGGCGATACATGCGGCCAGAACAAGTACTGGAAATAGCGTCTTGTTGCTCATTGAACCCCTCAAGTCGGCGCTCATCATACCGGAAAGGTGACCGAGGGTCCGGTTGTGCGATGACCTGGGATCCGTGTTGGCCGGCGAGATGGGCAAAACCTTGATCTGGTCGATATTTGGCTTGGAGTCGCGACCACCGCAACGGCTTTCTACTGACTGTCGAGTTATTTTTCCTGCGATGATGGCTACAGTGAAAACTGCTGAGCGTGCGCAGATGCCGCTGAACCCTGACACGGCCGGGCCTTGCAAGATCGATTCGGCGAGATAAGCTGTGATAGCGTTAAGCAGGTGGCGAAACAGATACCGACGATGAAAGCGCTTTACAGCCTGAAGAATTTAGACACCGGTGCGGAAATGCCCGTACTGACATCCTCAATCCTTATAGGACGCGACCGCGAATGCGATGTTGTGATCGATGATGAGCAGCTCTCGCGCAGTCATGTTCGGCTGACCTACGATCATGGGGAGGTCAGCGCGGAGGATCTGCAATCAACCAATGGCACCTTCCACAATGAAAAACGCATCGAAGCGCCGGTTTCCCTTGAGCCCGGTGACACGCTGCGCATTGGCAGTCAGACGCTGTTGATCACGATGAACGAACGCGGGCTCAACCGGACTGTCATCGGAGCCCGGGTCGAGGAAGTCAGTTCCTACGTGCTTGAACAGCACTCCAGCGAGTCGACCGCCATTCGCCGCCGGTTTCCGACACCGCCCGGCTGGACCAGTGCCGATAACAGCGGCTTGGACAGACGCCAAGATGAAGAGCTTGAACACGCCCTCAGTGAGCGCCTCGCTTCTGACGACCTGGACACTTCCGGCGCTGCCGTGGCACTGTTGATCAGCGTAGGCCATGATCGCCGCGTATACCTGCTGCCGCGCGGTGGCTCCAACTGGTCACTGGGCCGCGCACCGGAATGCGATATTTCGGTGGATGATCTGACCGTTTCGACGCACCACGCCACCATTTCTTTCGGTGTTGAGGGCTGGGCCATTGAAGACCAGAGCTCTCGTAACGGGGTAAAGATCAATGGTCAGCGCCGTCGGCGTGCAACGCTGGCAGCCGGAGACAAAATCCAACTGGGGCGCGTTGAAGTCCTGTTCCGCCCACTTTAGTTCCTGATCCGTTTCCTCCTCGAAGGCCGTATCAATCGGACTGAAGGAGGAGCGAAAGTGCTGAGATATCCAAGTCTTTGTCTTGCGGCGCTGGCCGCTGCAGTCATCGTCTCGTTGCCACTGGGGGGAAGCGCCATGGCCGGCAGTATCGAGGAGCCAGCGTTCGCCGTTGTGGCGCGCATGGATGGTGTTGAAATCCGCAGATACGAACCATCGATTCAGGCCGTGACTCAGCTCCGGAGCAGCGGGCAGACCAGCTCCGGGTTCCAGCGTCTGGCGGGTTACATTTTTGGCGGTAACGCCACGGCAGAATCCATCGCCATGACGGCCCCTGTTCAGGAAACCCTCGGCACAGATACCCCGGAAATGGCGTTTACCATGCCAGCCGCGTACGCGATGGAAGATCTGCCTCTGCCCGACAGTGAACTCGTGGCCCTGCGCGAGATGCCGGCGCGTTATGCGGCTGTCGTCAGCTTTGGCGGTTGGGCGACCGGCGGCAAAGTAAGCCGCATGAAGACAGAATTACTCGATGCCCTGGCGCAGAATGGTATTGAAACCATAGGGCCCAGTGCTCTTAACCAGTACAACCCGCCCTGGACCCTGCCATTTCTGAGGCGCAATGAGATCACTATCGATGTCGAGTGGGCCGAGGACGGCGCGCTGGCATTCGCACCCTGAGGAGTTGAAACCATGCTGAGAAGTCTAGTTCTGGTCGTAGCCGGCCTGATGCCTTTGGCAGGACATGCCGCCTGCCCGGATTTTCTGGATCAGGACATGCGCCGCCTGCATTCAAGCGAAATGGTAAACCTTTGTTCGGTGGCTGACTCTCGGCCGCTGTTGATCATCAATACTGCAAGCCATTGCGGCTACACGCCTCAGTTTAAGGGGCTGGAAGCACTCCACCAGAAATATGGGGAGCGCCTCGCGGTCGTTGGTTTCGCCAGCAACGACTTCCGGCAGGAGGCCAGTGACGAGGCTAAAGCCGCGGAGATTTGCTTCGTGAACAACGGCGTGACGTTCACCATGATAGCGCCAACAGCCGTGAAGGGTGAGGCGGCAAACCCGGTCTTCGCTGAACTGGGCAAGCGCAGCGAATCACCGAGCTGGAATTTTAACAAGTACCTGGTGAGTGCCGACGGGACGAAAGTGCAGCACTTCTCCAGCAGCACCGGGCCCGATAGCCCGGTGTTGAATGAAGCGATTGTGGAGATGTTCTAGCGAGTGAAAACGCGCTAGAGCCCGCCCGGCTTTTCCAGCTCCTCGGGCGGCGCGATTTTATCCCAGGTACGAAGATCAAAGTCACTGGCATCGTGTCGCTCGCGCAGCTGACCCGCGGGATCCCCCCAGGCTCGATTCACCATGCGACCCCGCTTAACGGCTTCCCTATCGCCGACGGCTTCTACCCAGCGAACAACATTTTTGTAGCTTTCCGCCTGTAGAAATTCTGCTGCCTCGTAGGCCTGGTTTTTCACGACCATGGCATACCAGGGCCATATAGCCATGTCCGCGATGGTGTACACCTCACCACACATGTAGTCTCGATCCGCGAGGTTCCGGTCCAATACGTCGAGCTGGCGCTTTACCTCCATGGCGTAGCGATCGATGCAGTATTTGATTTTAGTGGGCGCATAGGCGTAAAAGTGCCCGAAGCCGCCGCCAAGGTAGGGTGCGGAGCCCATCTGCCAGAACACCCACGACAGACACTCGGCTCGGCCTGCGTAGTCTTGGGGAATGAACTCGCCAAACTTCTCGGCCAGGTGGAGCATAATCGCGGCTGATTCGAAAACCCGGGTCGGCTGTTCGCCACTTCGATCGAGTAGGCCAGGAATCTTGGAGTTGGGATTAACATCGACAAAGCCGCTACCAAACTGATCGCCATCACCGATATTGATAATCCAGGCATCATACTCGGCACCACTGTGGCCTTTGGCCAGCAGCTCTTCGAGCAGTATGGTGACCTTTACACCATTCGGCGTGGCCAGCGAGTAGAGCTGCAGGGGATGTTCGCCGACAGGCAGTTCCTTGTCATGGGT
Organism: Pseudomonadota bacterium; assembly: GCA_038748065.1. Taxonomy (GTDB): domain Bacteria; phylum Pseudomonadota; class Gammaproteobacteria; order Pseudomonadales; family Halieaceae; genus JBCDJG01. Next base: position 863 of record JBCDJG010000020.1, on the reverse strand, counting down.
GGGCCCGGCGATCGGCCGATTAATGTTGGCGAAGCGACCGCCATTGTCCTTATCCCATTCCCAGACTTTCGATGGGACATATTCTTCGGAATCACTCATCGTGCTGCTCCTTATGCGTTGACTACCTGTTGACTTAGTCGGTGAGCGCCTCAACTCGAAAGTTGCCTGAGCAGCGCTTCCACCTGCTTAAAAAAGACGATGCGCTGGTTAATGCGCTCTATGGTCACGTTATCTGACGCGAGCCCAAGGGCCAGACCAAGCTGCTCTTGGGCCTGCTTCAGGGCGCCGTTGAGGGCGAAGTACTCTGCCCGGGACTGGTGTAGTCCTAGCGAATTGCCGGCTAGCCCCTGAACCTCGGCCAGTACATACCAGAGGTAAGCGTTAGTGGACTTGCTACGTGCATGTTCGCTGAGCAGGCGATCGGCCTCCGCATAGCGCTCAGACTCAAAGTATGCCCTAGCCAGCGTCATCGTCATAGGATGATTGCCCGGCACCAATTGAAGGCCACGCTGCAATTTAGCGATGGCGCGGCCGTATCTTTTCTCAGCAATATCGATGCCCACTTCCGCCAGCCGGTACGTCATATTCTGTGGGGCGAAGTCGATCATGGGCTGGATCAATGCGCGTGCCTCGCTGAACTGCCCTGCGTCCGTCATTGCCAGTACCAGCCCGTATTGAGCCGCCACGGCAGCACGACCGCCGCGGGATCGCTGCTTGCGAAAATGTTCCGCGGCTGTATCAGGATTCTTGAAGAAGCTGTATTCAACGCGCGTTCGCATTAGCTGAAACTGTGGATTGTCCTGATAAATTCGTGCGGGAAAGCCTGCCGCACGATTGCGGGCGTCGGCCACGCGAGATTCCGT